>CALOAV010000124.1:0-34573 GCA_942491425.1 uncultured Cytophagales bacterium | reverse complement strand
CGGGCACGGTAGTTGTAGAGTCGCTACCACGGGAAGGCTGGCTCTATACCTGCGGCAGCAGTGGCCGGCGATTTTGTCCGGGTCAGTCCGGTAAAATGATCTTTATGCCGGCCAATTGACGGAGATTACGGGATCGTCTTGGGGTGTACCCCCTGATGACGGGGCGCTGGCCTTCATGGCCGACTCCTTATAGTTGATAGATGTCGGCCGGGGCGTCAGGCGCCTACCATGTTGGCTACGGGGGTCTGGCGGACTGAGTATCGCGTCCGCCCTCGCCCGGATTTTCCTGTTTGGTTTCCGGGGTGTGCTGTAGCCAGAAAGTGCTTGCGCAAACTTCCACCGCCATTTGCGCGACTTCGTCCGGGTGGGTCGTCTGGTAGCCGGATACCCCATTCGGCGGCCATTTTCTTCGCGTCATCCACCGAGCTGATACCGGAGTGCGGGCTGGCTTCCACCTCTTCAGCTCGCGACGCACCTGACCGGCCCAGGTCAACCGTATCGACTACATGCGCGCCCGGGAACAGGGCGCTGACCTTGACCGGGCTACTGGCTGCCGGACCTGGTAGTGCAGGTTTTCGGTGATGAGATGCACCGCCGCTTTGTTGGCGGTGTACGGTTGGTCGGGGTAGACCAGCAGCGCGCCGTTACCGAGCCGGGTCATCACGAAATGCGCTTCCTGGTTCGCCGCCACCAGCCCGGCATAAAGGCGCTCATGGCATTGACCTGCACCCCCACATGATTCATGTTCGGCACCACTGCCAGTTCTTTTGCGAGAATATTCCCAGCACGCCCCGGATTCACCCGCGCATGATACCCGGCATTGGCAAAGACCAGGTGAATGGCGCCAAATGCCTGCTCCGCCTTGTCGGCGAGGGCGTCCAGTTGCCCGAAGTGACGGCTTGCGCTCCACCAGGGCTTCAATGCTCTTCTGCGGCCAGGTCCGGATCGATCCGGGCCAAGGCGGCCTTGTCCACGTTCACCACCACCGCGCCGAGCCCGCCCGGTGGCAAAGGCCAGGGAGCGGCCGACGCCGCTGGAGCCGCCGGTGATAACAGCCACCTTGTTATTGAAGTCCTGCATGTTTACGCGATCTCCCGCTTGTCTTTTCATGTAGAACTGGCGCACTCCACTTGCGGAACAGCACCAGCGTCTTGTCTTCCTTGCGAACACCGGCTCGTGCTTGTAACCTTGTTGGCCCAGATCGGGTAGTCATCGCCGAGGCCGTCAATGATGCCCTGCATCACATCGTCTCCCCCGCCAGGTCCTCGATCTCGCGACGTACGGTCAAGGTCCACGCATTTTCGTTTCATGCCGGTTGACTTGTTGCGCGCTGTTGTACACGATCATCTCGCCCTGGCCATAGTTGCCGGTGCACCAGGGCAAAGCCCGGGTTGAAGACGGCTGCGAAGCTGGCTGGGAATAGGCACGGCGCAAGGCCTTGAGCGCAAGCGCGGATCCATATTCGCCTGCTGATCGTCACCTTCGACGGCGGCACATCCGGCTGGCGATGGACATACTGAAAATGCACGGGATCACAGGAATTCTCGGCGATGTCCTGGACATGGGCGGGCACCAGGAATTCACGTAGCGGGCGAGGCCCAGTTGATCGCCCAGTTCCGGGCAGTTCGGGTAACTCCCATTGGGGCGCCGTATTCGGGTGAAACCAGACGTAGACCTTCCAGCCGTTCTTTTCCTGTGCCAGGTCCGTGAGGGCGGGCCCGCTCGGGGATCTCCTCGCAGTAGGGAATCTCCTCACACTTGCCTTCAGTGCCGAAGCGCCAGCCGTGAAAGGGGCGCATCGAATTGACTCCGCCGATCACCCGGCCACCCACGGCCAGGTTGGCCCCGAGGTGGGACAATAGGTGTCCTGCAATACCGGCACCCCGTTGCGGGTGCGGTACAGCACCAGCTCCCGGTCGAATGCCTGTACCTGCCACTCTCCGACATGCAGTTCATGATCAGGGCGACACCGAGAACCACCCCATCGGGAATTCCGGCGTCATACTGGTTTTGGATTCACACGCATCTAGCTGGATTGACATGCTCTGCCCTGACTGGTCGTTTGGCCATTACTGGTTGTAAAAGACAAGCAAGCCGCCCACCCTGTAAACCACCCCCGTGGGGAAGGGGCCAGATGAGCAAACTTGCACATATGTATACTAATCTAGTTTAACGGTCCGGCGATTGCAACACTCGGGTGAGATATTCATGAACACAGCTGTGGCACCACTTGGACGGCGGGAGAAGCGCAAGCTCGAAATCCGTCTTGACAGAGATACGCGCACGCCTGTTCCGGCGGCAGGGCATAGAGGATACCAGCATCGAGCAGATCTGCGGAGGCGGACGGGCCCGAAGCACTCTAGCCATTACAGCAACAAGCATGCACTGCTGGGCGGCTCCCAAGCATCTCCCGACTGTACAACCAGTCCGAACCCACATGCTCGCCCTGTTGATGGCCGTCAATCACCACCAACGTGCGCGGCTGGATGCGATGGTCGAGTACATAGGTTCAACCCGGCAGAATTCACGGAGTTTGACCAGCAATTGATCCTGATCGCCCCCTCTATCTTTGCGGAAGATGTCGAGCAGCAGCGCGAAATCGGCAATTCGGCGAGCGCCAGTTTCACCCGCCTGATAACCGCTGGCCGGGCTGGAAATCGGCGATGTGCGCACCGATTTTTCACCGGAAATTCTGCCATGGTAGTGGGCACCCTCAATATGCTGACAACGAGCTACGATGAACAAAGGTAAAAATTTTCGAACAATTCATACTTCCATTACCTAAAAACTATTGCTTATTGATTTGACCCTACCTATCCATTTTCACCATTTAAGCTAAATAATCATTGAATTTTAGATAAGTTGGTATAACTTTAGCACCGGGTCCGTAGTTCGAGTTGACTTAGGGGCTTGTACATTAGCATAATATGAATATAAAATTATCATGAAAAATTATTTCAAGATTTCAAGCTCATTACTATTCCTAAGTGTTTTGGTAGTTTTTCAAAATTGTAAGGATAAAGATGAACCAGCTGTGCCTCCAGTGGCAAAATTTACGGTTGCTTCCGACAATGGGTTTGAAGCACCTTCCTCTATAACCTTTACAAACACTTCCACAAATGCCACCACCTACGAATGGGATTTTGGGGATGGAAGCGCAAAAGTCACTACTGAAAATCCAGTCCATTTATTCCAGAATACAGGAAGTTATACAGTTACGTTAATTGCAAAAAAAGATACACAAAGTAATTCAGCCACTACCACCATCACGATTGTGGATCCAACACCGGTGGCATCTTTTACATATGAATCAAATAATAATTTCACAACCCCGTCAGAAATCACATTTACAAATACCTCCTCCAATGCCGTATCGTATGATTGGGATTTTGGAGATGGCAGTGATCATGTAACGGACGAAAATCCGGTGCATACCTATGCTGCCACAGGAGATTATACAGTGACACTTATCGCCACAAACGGAAGCAAGACGGATACCGAAACCGCAGCAATAACCATAACCCCGGAGGATCCTGTAGCTAACTTTACCTTTGTTTCCAACAATGATTTTCATACACCATCAGAAATAACCTTCACCAATACTTCCACATCAGCGATGTCGTATGAGTGGGATTTTGGTGATGGCAGTGCCACCTCAACCGACGAAAATCCAGTCCACACCTATTCGACCTCCGGAAGCTACACAGTAACACTTACTGCCACCAATGAAACCTTAACCAATCAAAAAACAGAAACGATAGAGATCACACCATTTCAGCCGGTAGCTAATTTTACACATGCCTCCAACAATGGGTATCATGAACCGTCAATCATCACCTTTACGAATACATCCGAACATGCAGCTTCCTATTTATGGGATTTTGGTGATGGGACCACTTCAACCGCTCAAAATCCTGCACATACCTTTTCAACTGCAGGATCGTATACGGTTAAACTAACGGTTACAAATGAAAGCTTAACCGATGAGAAATCCGAAACTATTGAGATTACCCAATTTGAACCGGTTGCAGATTTTACACATGCATCCAACAATGGATATCATACACCATCGATCATTACCTTTACCAATACCTCTCAGCATGCCGATACCTATTTATGGGATTTTGGTGACGGCTCAACCTCCACCGCGCAAAACCCGGCACACTCCTATTCTGCCACTGGTTCGTATACGGTTAAGTTGACCGCTTCAAAAGGCGCACTTTCCAATGAGAAAATGGTGGTTATTCAAATCACGCCTTTCCAACCAGTTGCGGCATTTACCCATGCTTCCAATAACGGATATATTGCTGCCTCCACCATCACGTTTACCAACACCTCAACCAATGCGGCAAGTGTAGTCTGGGATTTTGGTGATGGGTCGCCTACCTCTGCAACCACGAGTCCGGTTCATACTTATACCGCTCCGGGTGAATACACCGTGACCTTAACTGCTACCAATGAAACATTGAATGATGTTGAAACGAAGACTATCATTATTTCAGCAATGGCATATACGGGAGTTTACAAACTAACACTCGCAGAGATCTCCGAGGAAGTAACCATCGACGGAGAATTGTATACTGTTGGCAGTGATGTAACCGATGATGCCCAGGGACTTTTTGATGTAGTTGCCTGTGGTGATCCTGCCGACAGGGCAATGGACTTAAAATTCACCGGAGCGCTTGCCTTTGTTTGTCTTGGGCCAAACAACGAAACAGCTGCCGGAACATGGACCGGAAATTCGAATACGAATGAGATTAGTATCACTTTTTCAAGTCCGCCTTACCCGGCCGGTTTCACTTTAGTCATTGAAAATGCTGATCTATCATTTGGATTGCTTACCGGTGAACTAATTGATGCTGAATTACCAGGAGCACTATTTGGACTGCCCGGAACGATCACCGTGAGTTTGATTCTGGAGTTTGAAGAACAATAAACTTCGAGTGTATAACCGGCCATTAAGCGAAGGCGAAATTCTCCGCCTTTCCAAAAGTTAACTTCCGGCTTGGAGTTTCTTACTCTTCCTCCTGTGATTATAGCGTCTCGTTACGAGTCTCACTACAACTGGCAATAGCAATCCATTCATTATCTGTTAAAACACCTATCCCGGCTTTCAAAATGAAATTAAAAAATAAAATTGTTTACTATCTTACACCACAATTTCATTCTGACGGATGTATTTTAAATTCACGCATCGTTATCACTATAAAAAACACTAGTTATGAGAATTAAAATTAGCATGGCAGGACTATGCCTGCTCCTGGTTTCATTTTTCGGATTTGCACAAAGCAACCTGCATATCCCAAAAGAAATACAAAAAGCCTATAAGTCAGGGACACGTTCAAAAGATGGTAAACCCGGCCCGAAATATTGGCAAAATTTTGTAGACTATAACATTGATGTTACTGTAACACCGGAAACCCGGGGCATTGATGGAAAAGAAACTGTGGTTTTCACGAATAATAGTCCGGATGACCTATCCTCGGTAGTCATCAGGTTGTACTACGATGTATTTAAGAAGGGGAATGAAAGGGGAATGCAGGTCATCGAAGAAGATATTGGAGAGGGTGTTGACATCAAAGCGGTATCCGTTAACGGCACTGCTTACGACCTGATGGATCGCAAGTTGATAAGACGGCAGGGAACCAATATGGTGGTTACTCTTCCCGCACCATTAAAGACAGGAGAAAAAGTCAGCCTGGGTTTTGAATGGGCGCAAAAAGTTCCGCTGACGGTAAGAAGAACAGGTGCGATTGACAGCACTTCATTTTTTGTAGCGTATTGGTACCCTCAAGTCTCAGTATATGATGATGTTTTTGGATGGGATGGTATTACTTACACATTCGATACGGAATTTTATAATAACCTGGCCAACTTTGATGTTCATATTACTGCACCGGATAATTTTCTGGTGTGGGCCACCGGCATCTTCGAGAATAGTCAATCCGTTCTGCCAGACAATATTCATAAAAAGCTTACACAAGCCAGAACTTCCAAAGAGGTCATCAATGTCGTAACCCCTGAAGAGCTGAAGACCTTAAAATTAAAGAGCGGCACCTGGCACTATAAAGCAAGTGAAGTTTCTGATTTTGCTTTTGCCATCAGTGACCACTATGCATGGGATGCGTTGTCACAAAAAGTATCCGGTAAAGATGTACTGATCGGTACCGCATTCCCCGCAGCACAGGCCGATAAGTATACGGAGGTGACCAAAATTCAACAAAAAACGATGAAGCATTTTTCAGAGGATGTACCGGGCATACCCTACCCATATCCCGCGTTCACTACCTTTATTGGACTCCGGGGTGGTGGAATGGAATTCCCGATGATGGCAAACAATGCCGGTCCCGGACAGGGAGTAACCATTCACGAAATGTTTCACACCTACTTCCCCATGTATGTTCGCGTCAATGAACGAAGATTCGCCTGGATGGACGAAGGTTGGGCAGACTTTGCAACCTCGTTGGTCACACATAAGTATTTCAAAAAAGAGGGTGATGAAAGTTCATTCTACAGCAGCATGAAGCCTGGGATGCAGGGAATGATCGGCAGCATCGGGGACTTACCCACTGTTACATCTTCACAATATATGGGTGATAACTATGGTTATCATTCCTATAGCCTTCCTGCTTTTACCTATGCCCTGCTTTATCAACATCTGGGTGAAGAGAAATTTCTGAAGGCCTGGCGGGAATACATCAACCGATGGGCAAAGAAATCTCCCACACCATATGATTTCTTTTACACCTTTGAAAATGTGAGTGGTGAAGATCTTAGCTGGCTCTGGAATTCATGGTATTTTCAAATGGGGTATCCGGATGTCGGAATCCAGTCTTTTGACAAAGGAAAACTAGTCATCAAAAGAACCGGTGATCGTCCCATTCCGGTAAGTGTATATGTGGAATACGAAAATGTTAAAGAGGGTAAACCCCAGGAGTATCGCACCATGGTCAGTACATCCGTTTGGAAAAATAATAACCGGACGTATACACTGGATATCCCAAATGCCAGTCAGGTGAAAACCCTTACAGTAAATTCAGATTTTCCTGATTTTAATGAAATCGATAACTACTTTCCTTCCCTTGCAGAACGTTTCAAAAAATTCAATTTTAACAAAGAAATTTTAGGAACGTATACGGCAAAGGAATTTCCGGTAGATGTAATTCTATCTATGGAAGATGGTGTGTTAGCATTGGAAATTACAAATGCCGGAGTTAGTGGCTTCATGCTTCCTCAGGATGCATCCACTTTTGTTTCAACAGATGGATCCATGATTTTAAATTATGAAACCAAAGAAGGGGTCGCTGGAATTAAATTGCAACTCAAGAATTTTGGTGTCTCACTTACGGGTGTAAAAAAATAACACCTGCTCAATTTAAAGAAAGTCAGCCGATTTCAGGCTGACTTTTTTTATTGTTACTCGTCTTTCAGCACATCAACCGGATTGGTTAAGGATGCACGTATCGCCTGATAACTAACGGTTGCCAGTGCAATGAATAACGTGACCCCAATGCCGGTTACGAACATGTAAGAACTCAACTCGATACGATATGCAAATTTTTCCAGCCATTTCCCCATTGCATATCCGCTTAATGGAGCCGCAAATGCAAACGCGATAATGATAAGCAGTACAAATTCACGTGAAAAGAGCACCAGTATTTGTGATGTAGATGCACCCAGGACCTTACGTACACCAATTTCTTTTTCCCGCTCCGATGCCATAAAGGATACTAAACCATACAGTCCTATACACCCTATGAAAATCGCGATGCCTGAAAAAATAGAAAGTAAAGAAGTCATTTTCTTCTCACCCTCATAAAATTCCGCAATTTGTTCATCCAGAAATTGATAGTGAAACAAGAAATTATCGTATTGCGCATTCCATGATTTCTCTACTTCTTTGATTACCGCCAGTGGATTATTGGAATTAATTTTAATCGCCAATTCGTAATAATCATTTATTTGTGAAAACAAAACTGTGGGTCCTACCTCTTCATCGAGGGATAAGGTATGAAAATCCTTTACCACACCTGTGACCGGATAGGTCTTCCCCCATACTTTTAAGTTTCGACCGATAATGTCCTCCGGATTTTTTAATCCAATTGATTTTACAAGCTGCTCGTTTACAACAAAACCCAAAGCCGAATCACTGGGTTGATAAGGTTTTCCTGCCAGCAAATCCAATTCAAATACGTTGAAGTACCCGGCGTCCGCCAATTTTACCTGGGTTAAAAAATCACCTTCAATCCCATCGACGTCAAAATCGGTTACCGATACGGATCCGCTGGAGGGTGGTGTCATACAAAGGCTTACCAACTCAACTCCTGCTAATCGCTCTACTTCTTTTTTTAGTACCAACTTCTTTTCCAAGTTGCGTGCTTCCGGTATGGGTACCATCACAATAGCGTCCTTAGTAAAGCCCAAATCTTTAGTACTGAAATAATCCATTTGGCTTATCAAAATAATTGTACAAATAATAAGCAACTGTGAAAAGAAAAATTGAAGTACTACTAAAATTCTTCTCAGCAAAAATCCACCACTTCCCCTGTTTGAAATTTTATTTTTTAACGCATGGACAGGTCGATAGCCTGAGAGCACAAATGCAGGATACAATCCCGATAACAGTCCAACTACCACCCATAACCCCAACAGAAAAATTCCCGTTTGCCATACATTTCCATTCACGTGAAGGTCTAACCCAAGAAATGAATTCAGATTGATCAAACCAAGTTCTCCAAGCCCGGTACCCACTAAAATAGCAAGGGCCGTTATCATGAAGGTTTCACTTAAATATTGTCCCATCAATTCAAGTCGCTGACCTCCAAGAACTTTTCGTATTCCGACTTCTTTCGAACGCTTGACTGCAACAGAAGTAGCGAGGTTCACAAAATTGATGCATGCAGTAACAATCAATAGAATACCTACTACTGCCATCGCCCAAATCGATTCACGGCTTACCGTCTTATAATTAAAATTGCTGTAATCGCTATTAAAATGAAAATCACTCATCGGCTGCAAATCACGGGTTTGCTCTTTTGCATTTTCTTCGCCTATATACTTTATATCAAAATCCTTCATCAATGCTTTTACATCGTCCGCCAAAACTCCTTCCGACAAGAGGATATAACATTGATCGTCGCTATACACACTTTGCCACCCTCTTGATGCTTTTTCTTCTTCGATTGTTTTGTAAGAAAACAATGCCTTGAAAGGAAAATCGGTGTTTCTGGGATGATCTTCCATGACTGCCGAAACCGTCATCTCGTACCGGTTATCAACACTAAAAGTTTTACCAATCGGATTTTCTTCACCAAACAGTTTTTTTGCCATGGATGATGAAATAATGGCCTGATTCGGTTCGTCCAGGAGTGCAGTTCGTTCACCTGCTACAATTGCCCGGTCGAAAAAATTAAAATAGTTGCTGGTTGTAAAAGCCAGTCCCTCGTCTTCTTCAAAAATTCGCTTGTTATCTCCATCCTGTACAATGATGGTATTGTTATGTGCCCCCGAAATAAATAACACATCATCCAACCCTGAAATTTCTTTCTCAAAGGCTTCAGCAAAAGGCGAAGGAACGCCTGCACCATGACTGACTTTCCCCTGGTACGTAGAGGACGTTACTACCCGGTAAATACGATCACGATTGGTATGATAGTCGTCGTAGCTAAGAAGAAAACTGATCATTAAAAAAAGCACCAGGCTACAGGAAATGCCTAATGCAAGCCCCAGGATATTCACTACTGTATACCCCAGACTACGTTTAATATTGCGTAAGGCAATAAGGAAATAATTCTTAATCATCATATTATTCTGATTTTAATACGTCTACTGGATTTACACGGGATGCTTTAAAGGATTGATAACTAACGGTAATCCAGGTAATAAATAATACTGCAATACCTGCAACAACAAATGGCCACAGCCCTACTTCAACCTGATAGGCAAACTGACTAAGCCATTGCTGAATGGTATACCACGCTATCGGAACTGCAATCACAAACGCGATCACAATCAGACGGGTGAAATTCTTATTCAGCAGCATCACTACCTGCGATGAAGAAGCACCCACAACTTTGCGAACACCAATTTCTTTCTTCCGTTTCTCTCCGGCATACGTTACCAGACCGACTAATCCGATGGAGGCAATCAAAATGGACAAGGTGGTAAACAGTGAAAATAAACCACCCATTCGAACTTCTTCCTGATACTGCTTCTCCCATTCTTCATCCAGAAAAGAATATTCAAGGGGTGTATGATCCGCCATTACTTTCCACTCCTTCTCAATTGCTTTAATAACAGAAGATGTCTGTCCTCCCTTTACTTTTAAAACAACAACCCGAAAATCTCCCCATAACGGTGAATCAATATGGGTAAACATGGCAGGTGCAATAGCTCGATGAAGGGAAGTATAATGATAATCCTTTACTACTCCGATTACTTCCAATTTTCCTGTATAGTCTGTAATGTTTTTTCCTATAGCATCTTCTGGTGACCATCCAAATGCTCGTCCGGTAGATTCTGTGATAACAACTTTATATTTGTCATATTCCCGTTCCTTTTCGAACATTCTCCCGGCCACCAACTTGAGTCCCAGTGCGTCAAAGTAATGTTCATCAATCTTTACCTGGCTGATTGAAATTTTCATCGCTCCTCCTTCATCCCCAAAAATATCTTCAAATGAACCCCTGCCCGGAACGCTCATCGCGATAGAAGCCGTTTCGACACCTGAGTAATTTTTTAACGCTTCACGAAATGATATCAACTGATCTCCAAGCTTCTCAGCATTGCCAATAACTAATACGCTTTCACGATTAAAACCGACATCAGCATTTCTAAAAAACTCAAGCTGATTGTAAACCACGACAGTAACAACCATGAATACGATAGAAATAACGTATTGCAGACCCACCAATCCATTGCGCATGGCAGCACCCTTTATACCTGATGCTCTCCCTTTCAATACCCTGGCAGGCTGAAAAGAGGTGAGGTAAAGCGCAGGATAAAGTCCGGCTATTCCCCCAATAAAAAAAGGAAGGACCGGAATCAACCATATCAATAACGGATCATTCCAAATTGAAAAATTTAATTGCAGATCAAAGAAAGTAGCAATCAGAATGCGCAACAACTCCAGAATTCCCAAACCCAAAATCGTTGCAACAATGGCAAGTAAAACCGACTCCAGTTGAAATTGAATAAACAAATTATGGCGCAATGCACCCAGTACCTTTTTTACTCCAACTTCTTTGGCCCTTGATTGTGAACGTGCTGTTGCAAGATTTACATAGTTAATCACGGCGATGATCAAAACAAACAAAGCAACGATTCCAAATATGTACAGATACCGGATATCGCGAACTGTTCCTATTCGATTATCTCCACCATAAAGATGAATCCTTCCAACGGGTATGAGTTGAAATTTCCAGTCCCCCTTTCCTTTCATAAATTCATCGAAGTCCATTCCCAGATCAGTAGCAAATGAAGGCTTTACACGTGACTCGACATTGGATTGAATTTTTTCTTCGAAAGCAGGTGCGGATGCTCCGGGTTTTAGTTTCACATACGTAACCACTTGTGTCCATATCCAACTCCTGTCAAACCGCTTGATACCAGGATTGGTGTATATGGAGATTAAATAATCAAAGTGTAAATGCAAATTATCAGGTTGCTTTTCCGCAACACCGGTAATTTCTACCGGAATTTTTTCATCTCCGAGAAGCAATATTCTCCCCAAAGCTGGTTCATTGCCAAAAAGTTTTGTCGCTACTTCTGCGGAGATTACAACCTTATTAATGCCCACCAATGCAGTAGCCGGATCGCCTTCATTTAAGGGAAAATCAAAGAAATCAAAGAAGGTAGAATCCGCTCCTAAAACATTGTCTTCATTGAACACCAAGACCTGTCCGTCATTCTTTTGATACCGGACAAGGTAGGAACCCGGAGTATTGATGCGCAAAACTTTTTCTACTTCGGGAAATTCTTCACGCAATGCATGGGCTAACTGTGGACCACTGGAACTCATGATCCCCCCTTCAGGTGCCCAGATCAAGGTCTGATCCACCCGATACAACTGATCCAAATCCGGATGCGTTTTATCATAACTGGTTTCATAGCGAATGAAACTCGTAATCAATAAACAAACAGCCAGACCTAGTGCCAGTCCAATTACATTGATCACCGCAAAATAGCGCTCACGCAAAATATTTCGAATGGCAGAAGTAAAATAATTTCTTAACATATCTATTCGTTTCGGATAATGGATGCCGGATTTACCATCGCAGCTTTTATAGAACGGTAACTCACGGTTAGAAAGGTTAACACAAGCGTAATAATGATTCCTAAAGCAAAAACATTCAACCCAATGTCAATTCGGTAGGCGAATGACTGAAGCCACTGATGCATAGCCCACCAACTAAGTGGTGCTGCAACAGTAAAAGCGACTACAACAAGGAATAAAAAATCTTTGGAGAATAACAACGTAATACTGGATACTGAAGCGCCCAACACTTTTCGAACGCCCACTTCTTTCATTCGCTGGGTAGTCATAAAGGAAACCAGGCCATACAGACCAAGACAGCTGATAAAAATGGCAATGGCTGCAAAGATCGAGAACAAAGTAAAGAGCTGGTCTTCGGCCTTGTAAAAGTCCCTGAGTTCATCATCCAGAAAAGTTGCCTTATAATAATATTCCGGGTAAATCTCTTTCCAGTTTTTTTCAACAAACGCCATTGTTTCCTTTACACGGTTAGGCGAAAGTCGGATACCAGCATTGTAATAAAAATAAGGGAAATTGATCATCACCACCGGGTCAATCGGCTTATGAAGGGAAGTGACATGAAAATCTTCCACCACACCGATCACCGGTGCATTAATGCGGTTTAGGCCAATCGTTAATTTCTTCCCAATGATATCTTCAGGATTTGGAAATCCCATTTGCCGGGCTGCCGTGCTATTGATCACCAATACGTAACTTCTTTCGTCTTCAGGGATTTCATCGTCAGTCTGTTTTTCCTGTGATTCTGAAAACCATTCACCTGCCACTAATTTCAATCCATACGTCTCGAGATAATTTCGATCGGTCACTTTGAGGCTCACATCAAATTGTTCGGTACTGCCCCTATCCGTCATAAAATAGGAAGTACTGATCGAATTCTCGCTGGAAGGCGCACCGACGGAAAAACTCACATTAGCAATATCCGCATTCGTCTCTAAACGTTCTTGAAAACGCTTCATGGAAATGCTGTTATTGTCGGGCATCTGTACATCGATGATAAAATCCTTATCAAAGCCCAATGGTTTACTTTTAAAATAATCCATTTGTTGCGACACCACAAGGGTTCCAATGATTAACGCTTGTGCAATAAAAAACTGAAATACCACCAGGGCTTTGCGTAGAAAAGAACCCGAAGAACCTGTCCCTGTGATTTTATTTTTAAGAACCACATTCGGACTAACTCCTGAAAGAATCAACGCCGGATAAAAGCCGGATAATAATGTGGTAGCAAAAATAAGGATCACCAGAAATACCATTATTTGAGGGCTCGTAAACAAGGCCAGCTCCAATGACTTTTCAAGGAATAGGTTGAGCCATGGAAGAATCCACTCCACCAGACACAACGAAATGAATACCGTCAGTAGAATTAAAATAAAAGTTTCACCCAGAAAATAGGAAACCAATTGATGGCGTTGTGCTCCGAGTGTTTTACGAATACCAATTTCTTTGGATTTTTTAATCGCCATGGCAGTCGACAAGTTGACAAAATTCACACATGCTACCAGCAGGATGAAAATTCCGATTAAGGCTAAAACAATAAGGTCATTTGAAGAAACGCTATTTATCGATGATGGATTATCCGGAAACTGTGAAGTAAAATGAATAGCCGACAAGGGTTGAAGATAGTAATGCTCCCCTTTGGCATCCTCCGGCTTTAATTCTTTATCTATTAAATGTCTCAGCCGTTCGTTGACCGATTCCGTGCTGACCGCCTCCGGTAACACTACATAATTAAATCCGGAAATCGACATACCCCATTCATCAATTGGAAGTCCCAAAAAATCTCCGTTAAATGAAGGCATGGAAGCGATCATCGAAAATTGAATATGTGAATTCCCTGGAGGGTCTTTGATAATCCCTTCAACGGAAAGTTCGATTTTATTTCCAAGCCTAATTTTTGCCTGTGGATCAATCGGTCCTAACTTTTCTGCCAGTGATTCGGTAAGAAAAACACTACCGGGTCTGCCAAGGGCAACCCGGGGGTTACCGGATATTACTTCAAAATCAAAAACTTCAAAAAACAAAGAATCCGCAAAGATGACATCATCAATTAACCGCTTGTCCTGGCCAATCGATAACAGCGTTGAGCCTTCGTAATGAATTTGGGTGATTAGTATATCATCTACATCGTTTCGGAAGGCTTTTGTAAAAGGATATGGCGTTACCGCTGTGTACTCCACGCCGGAAGCATTGGTGGATTCCCGCACTACACGATATATATGATCATATTTTGAGTGCTGGGTATCAAATTCCACCTCATTGGTGATGATCAGAAAAATCAAAATACAGGCCGTTACTCCAACCGAAAGGCCCAGAATATTAAGCAGTGTGTAGGACTTGGTTCTGAAGAAATTACGGAATGCAGTAATCAGATAATTGCGGATCATACCATTAATTTTGTGACCAGTATACCAAAGCCCATACCATTACCGTAATTTGCTGATAATCATACATATTACAACATATACGAATAAAATATGTATCGAAAATGATACACACCATTAGTTGATTTCGTTACACTCTCCTAGCTTTGGAGTAAACGGAACAGCAATGGTTGCAGCAAAAATACTCATCATAGACGATGATACCGATGTTCTTGAAACTGCGAAAATGTTTTTAAAGCAGGAATTTAAAGACATCATTATTGAAAGTGATCCTGAACAAATCCCGGCACTACTCCAAAAACACAGCTTCGATGCGATCTTACTCGACATGAATTTCAAGCGTGGTGTTAACGATGGCCATGAAGGTTTCTTCTGGCTCAATCGGATTATCACCATCGATCCGGATGCGGTCGTTATTCTGATCACCGCTTATGGTGAAGTGGACATCGCCGTAAAAGCTATGAAACAAGGCGCCATTGATTTTGTACTAAAGCCCTGGAAAAATCAAAAGCTACTGGCAACCATCCATGCGGCCATTCAATTACGAAAGTCAAAACGCGAATTGCAAAAAGTAAATGCGGTTCGGGAAAAACTCAGCCAGGATGTTGATCAATCGTTTAGCGACTTCATCGGTGAATCGACTGCCATTAACCGGGTTCGTGAATTAATCGACCGCGTAGCCGGCACCGAAGCAGATGTTTTAATCCTTGGCGAAAACGGAACGGGTAAAGAATTAGTAGCGCGTGCCATTCATCGCAAATCAAACCGGAAGGAAAATGCGTTCATCAGTGTTGATCTGGGCGGCATTACCGAAACGCTCTTTGAAAGTGAATTGTTCGGCCATGTTAAGGGTGCCTTTACAGATGCCCGACAGGATAAACCTGGCCGATTTGAAATTGCATCCGGAGGAACACTCTTCCTGGATGAGATTGGAAACCTCTCCCTACCCTTACAGTCTAAATTGTTGACCGCCATTCAGCAACGAAAAATCCAACGCGTTGGATCTAATCAGGAAATACCCATTGACATCCGGTTGCTGAGTGCTACCAACATGCCCTTGTATGATATGATTACTGAAAAATCATTCCGCCAGGATTTGCTCTACCGAATTAATACCGTTGAAATCAGGGTGCCTCCTTTACGGGAACGTGAAGAAGACATTCCGCTGTTGGCCAACTATTTCCTGGAGGTATTCTGCAAGAAATATAAAAAGCCAATGCTCCAGATAGAGAAATCAGTAATGACGAAAATCCAGAAGTATCACTGGCCGGGTAATATTCGCGAACTTCAACACGCTATTGAGCGGACCGTGATATTGAATGATGGAAAGAAAATTTCATCTCCGGAAGTATTAATCAGCAATACCAATAAAAATCAGAAGCAGGCGCATGAAGCGCGAACACTGGATGAAATGGAAAAACATTTCATTTTACAGTCATTGGATGAACAGGATGGAAATGTAAGTCAGACGGCAAAGAAGCTGGGGCTTACCCGCACGGCACTGTATAGAAGGATGAAAAAACACAATCTGTAATGGTCTACAAACGATTTTACATTCAGGTAATCATCCGGGTGCTTTTACTGGTGGCCAGTACGTTGGTCTTTGGTTTTATTTTTGGCGATGAACGACTTTTCTTTAATCAAATCATTGTCGGGATTTTACTCGTGCTCCAAACGCTGGAGTTTATCCGGTATGTCAACCACACGAACCGGGAATTGGCACGACTTTTCCTCGCCGTAAAACATGAAGATTTCTCGGCTTCCTTTCAGCAAGCCGATCGTGGAAAATCATTCCATTACCTTCAGGAGAGCATTGCCGGCCTGATTCAATCCTTTAAGCAGGTAAAGATCGAAAAGGAAGCGCAATTTCAATTTTTGCAAATGCTGGTACGTCAATTACACATCGGAATCATCACCCTTGAAAATGATTCAGATATCGTGCTCATTAACCCGACCGCTGAATCTCTTCATCAAATGAAGGGCGTGAAAAACTGGAACCTCGTGAAACAACTGAATCCGGAATTCTACAACGAAGTAAATAATTTAGGCGGAGAAGGCCGGAAACTGGTAACGCTCCAGCATCATCAGCAAAATAAAGTACTGGCGTTGGATGTACGCACGCTGCTGATTCTTGAAAAGCCTGTGGTACTAATCACCTTTCAGGATATTAATAACGAACTGGAACAAAAAGAATTCGAAGCCTGGAACAGGTTGATCCGAATTCTTACCCATGAGATCATGAATTCTGTAACCCCCATTTCTTCGCTGACGGAAACCATGAAAGGGATGCTGGAGGATAGAGGTGGTAAGCAAAAAGTTAAAAAAGAAATTGGAGAAGAAACGATTGCTGATTTACGCTTTTCAATTGAAACCATTCACAAGCGAAGTGAAGGGCTGTTGGGTTTTGTGGAGACGTATCGGAAACTGACAAAGATTCCCATTCCCAGCAAAACAAGCATTTCTGTTCACCAGCTAATAACCTCTATTCATCGGTTAATGAAAGGTGACCTGGAAACCAGAAAGATTGAAGTGAATATCCTGGTGGATCCCGTCGATCTGGAAGCCAACCTGGATGAGAAATTAATTGAACAGGTATTAATTAACCTGATCACCAACAGTAGTCATGCACTTGAAGGAATTGAACAACCGGCTATTCAATTAACAGCCGCTCAGAAAGGTAACAAAGTAATGATTGTCGTTAAGGACAATGGAAAAGGAATTCCACCAGAAGTGCTTCCCGAGATATTTGTTCCCTTCTACTCAACAAAGAAGGAAGGTTCAGGAATCGGGTTGAGTTTATCCAAACAAATTATGCACTTGCATGGGGGGTCAATTAGAGTTGAATCAACTCCTGAGAGGGGTACATCTTTTTATCTGAATTTTCCAAAACCAATAATTTAATTAAAAAAAAAGACCCTTGAGGGCCTTTTTTCGGTATCGCATAGCATCTTACTTACAAGTAACACCCTCCGATTCGACACTGGATGATAGCTCTCCATTATCGTTCACGGTGAAGTGATAAGTTTCCTTTTTCATAAATTGAATACCATCACCAACTATATGAAATCTGCTAATAGAAGTATACACAACTGCACCAAGCGTATAATAACTATTCCGCATGAAATTATCTGCTCCGTTTACAGTATAGCGTTTACCTGTCGTCTCTCCAACCAAGTCAGTTGATTGTGGCTGAAAATGTAATTTGGTAAAGAAATCCTTCTTATCAAGGTGTAATACAGCGTGAAGAGTAATACTTCCACTAACCATTTCACCTTCTCCATTATTTGCACAGGGTACCCATTCACTGAACGGGATAGTTTCAGAAAATGATTGAGATTGCGCATACGAGAGATTAGACAATCCCATCAGTGCACGAACAATAACTAACAGGACCAATAAATTTTCCTGTGTTCTCATAAGTTTGATTTAATTGTTACAGAATTTGTATATCTTATTTTGCAAAGGAATAAACAATAGTAGTGCTCATTCTTGGTTCAAACCAACTTTTCGATTCCTCAAAGAAAATGATGCTTGAAGAAACACTTTTAAAAATTCATCCAGTCGAAAAAGAAATATTAAATGAATACCTGAGTCATTGGAATGAGGTAACATTTAAGAGAAAAGAATTTTTGATTGTTCCGGAACAAATTGAAAGATACCTGTACTTTACCATGGAGGGTGTTCAGAAATCTTATTTCTTAAAGGAAGAAAAGGAATATATCATCGCGTTTGCCCATCCCGGGTCATTTTCCGGCAATCCGAAATCATTATATACACAGACACCATCCGATGTCTTTGTTGAGTGTATAACACCCTGCAAGATGATTCGTATAAAGTATACTACTCACCTTGATCTTCTTGAAAAATACAGACCGCTTGAAACCCTGTTCAGGAAAGCAGGAGAACTTTTACTTGTTGGTGTTCTGGATCGATATGGTGAACTGATGTCGCTTACGATTGAGGAGCGTTTCCGCTCCTTTTGTAAGCGTAGTCCTAAATTACTAAACATCATACCTCATAAAGACCTGGCCTCTTACTTACGAATTGACGCCTCCAATTTTAGCAAATTGATCAATTCCATTAAAGTGTAGCGTCTATCAGCAAGCGAATCATACCAATAGCAGGAATTTCACAATCCATATTACTCAATTTGGCATGACCAATTGACTATACCCATAATTAGCAGCCTCCAACAAATCTTGGTTTAGACCAATTCTTATCCGTATCATTTATAGGTCCTTTGTAACCGTAGCGACTGCTTAACGAATTGAACACCAATTTCTAATTCTAAAAATATGGAATCAACAATAAAAACGCCTCAATGGCTCGATACTGACCAGTATCCATTTAAGTCACGGTTTCTGCCCTTGAAAAATGGAACCATGCATTATCTCGATGAAGGTGTGGGAGATGTAATTTTATTTATCCATGGAACACCTACCTGGTCTTTTTTGTATCGGGAATTTATCAAACACTTTAGCAAAGATTATCGATGTATTGCTATTGACCATTTAGGATTTGGGTTATCCGATAAACCGTCAGCATTTGATGGTACCCCGGAAAGTCATTCCAGGAACCTGATTGAGTTTATCGAGCGATTAAGCTTAAGAAATATCACCCTGGTCGTCCATGATTTTGGCGGACCTATTGGCCTTGCTGCTGCAAATTGTACTCCGGAAAAATTCGATCGCATAGTACTTTTCAATACATGGCTATGGGAAACAAAATCAGATCCATCGGTACAAAAAATTAACAAAATAGTGAACAGTTGGATTGGGAAAGTACTCTATAAAAATTTCAATTTCTCACCCAAAGTGCTCTTTAAACAGGGTTTTTACAATAAACAAATCTTACGATCGGAAATCCATGCTCATTACCTGCATCCCTTTTCAAAAAAAAATGATCGAATGTCATTGCTAAAACTTGCCAAATCGCTCTTAGGATCTTCTGCGTGGTATGAACGCCAATCTAAAAAAATAACATCCCTGAAGGGTAAACCCTGGTTAATTTTATGGGGAACAAAAGATACTTTTTTAACACTGCAGTCATTATCGAAATGGAATAGACTAATCCCTGATGCTCATGTGCGACTAATTCCGAGCGGACATTTCGTTCAAGAGGAATCACCAAAATTGTCTATTTATGAACTTGAAAACTTCCTGAATATTGAGGTATCGAAAAAACAATTACGAGCATGAAAGCATTCGTAAAGAGTATTAAAGCCTTGATGACTTCTTTTCGCAACATAAAATCTGATAAAATTGAAGATTGGACTCAACGTTGCAGCACCAAATTAGAAAGTTATTCAGATATACGAACGGAAAAACAAGAAACCAGCAATCCATATCCCAAGATTGAGCGAAGCCATTTTATACCAATACGTATCTTTTGAAATTAATATTATACTTCAAAAAGGTTATATTGGAAACCGATCTAAACCTTATCAGTGATAGTATTTGAACTTGAATTGACCGTAACAAAAAAAGATATTGATGAGTTGAACCATGTCAACAACGTGGTCTACCTTCAATGGATTCAGGATATCGCCAAGGCCCACTGGCTGGCCATTGCACCGAAAGCCTTAACCGAAAAATACATCTGGATGGTACTGCGCCATGAAATTGATTACCGCAGCCAGGCATTTTTAAATGATAAACTCCTGCTAAAAACCTGGGTCACTGAATCTGCCGGCGTAAAATCAGAACGGGCAGTAGAAATCATCAATATTCAAACCCAAAAAATAATCATTGAATCCAAAACTCTTTGGTGTCTGCTGGATGCAAAAACGTATCGCCCCCACCGTATCGAAAAAGATATTACCGATATTTTTCATTGACTGTGGTTGACTATGGTTGACTGTGGTGTCAGGTCTTACGACCTGACACTTACCAACCCGTGATCAGTCACAGTAGTACCGGTCTGGAATTGTAGGGTCGAAAGACCCGACAGCACCAGTATTGAAGATCCGACAGTACGAAGGAGAACGGATAACCCCGACATTTATGTTGGGGTTAAAGGAAAAACAAAATTTGCCAATTAACTTAATGATTATTCCGAGCGTAATGAATGAATTGGATTAGCGCGTGCCGCTTTCACACTCTGGAAACTTATCGTGATCCAGCTCACCAGTAACGCCGCCATCCCGCCGATTAAAAGGGTAATCATTCCAATATCAATCCGATACGCAAAACCGTTTAGCCATTGATTCATTCCATAGTAGGTCAGCGGTGCGGTGATTATAAAAGCGATGATGACAAGCCGGGTAAAACTACCCGATAATAATCCAACTACCTGCGGTACGGACGCACCCATGGTTTTACGAATACCAATTTCTTTCGCGCGTTGTTCGGTGGTGAAGGACGCGAGTCCTAACAATCCAAGACTGGCGATTGTAATTGCCAGAATGGTGAATACTGAAAAAACAGAACCCATTCGTTGTTCCGCACGAAATAATGCATCAAAATCGTTGTCCAGAAATACATATTCAAAGGGTGCATTATTGGATAGTTCTTTCCACTTATCCTCAACCACCGTAATGGTAGAACGAACATCGTCAGAATCTACCCGAATGGTCATCATCCCTGAAATCGGTCGGTACAGCAATAATAACGGACGTACATTACTCTTCAGCGACTCAAAATTAAAATCTTTCACTACTCCTATGGCATGCAGCGGTTTTCCTTCTTCAGAATCAAAGAATGAAAGTAGTTGCTGATTTTCATACGACTCCCAACCCAATTGCTTCATCGCAGCTTCATTCAGAATTACGGCAGCAGAATCAGAAGCGAAGTCTTTTGAAAAATACCGACCTTCCACCATCTCCATTCCCATAGTTTCGAGATGATCCTCATCCGACCAGTAAAAGAAGAAAATATTTTCTTCAGCATTTTCACCAAGGGGTTTGAAAACAGAATTGTTATTTAAATGCGGAGATACCATATTGGAATAACTGGCCGTCATGACCCCATCCTGTTGCACCAGCCAATCTTTAAAAACTTTACGATTGGACCCCAGTAACGACATATTATCCAGCACAATAACGTTTTCCTTATTGAAGCCCAGATTTTTATTTTGCATGAAATCCAGCTGTTCGAAAACCAACAGGGTACTGATAATTAATCCAATGGAAATCGAAAACTGTGCCACGACCAGTACGCTTCGAATACCGCTACTTTTAAATCCTGCGCGTATTTTTCCTTTTAGTACTTCAACAGGTTGAAATGAAGTGAGATAAAATGCAGGGTATGAACCCGCACCAATCCCCACCAAAACAGTGAGTCCAAAAAATAGAAACACATATTCGGGTTGTAGCAAGGTTTGCCAGGCAAGTGTTTTTCCTGCCAGTAAATTAAAAGAAGGTAATGCGATACCCACAATGATGATGGCCACGACTAATGAAATAACCGCATAGAAGATTGACTCGGTAAAGAACTGCCGGATAAGTCTTCCGCGCATGGCACCAATGGTTTTTCGGATACCCACCTCTTTCGCCCGATTGGCAGCACGTGCTGTGGAGAGGTTCATAAAATTAATGCAGGCGATCAAAATAATAAAGAGGGCGATCGAGCTAAAGATGTAGAGGTAATCCATATTCCCCCCTGGCTCAATCTGTTCATCAAGGGTGGATTTCAGGTGAATGTCGGTTAAGCGCTCTGTTTTGTATTCATAATTTCCACCGCGTTTCCGAAACTCCGCCAAATCGATCCCCAAGAATTGCTCAATCTCGGGTCCGACAAACTTCTGGACCAATCCTTCAAATTTATCGGTTAAGGGTAAGGTCGCATTTTTGTTTACCTTATAGTAGGTATAAAAACTATTGCTGGTCCAATAGGTATCGCGTGACCGATCCCATGAGTCCATCGACATGATCATATCAAAATGAAAATGTGAATTGGTTGGAGGATCTTGAGCAATACCGACAACCATGCAGGTGCGATCACCATTTCCAATCTGTATCATTTTACCGATGGGTGATTCGGATTGACCACGTATATACCCAAAATATTTCTTCGCACTCGATTCCGTGATCACCAGTTTGTCGGGCCCTTTTAAAACTTCATCCGGGTTCCCTTCCAGTAATTGAAAAGAGAAGAAACTGAAAAAATTAGAATCCGCCAACAACAGAGATGGCTCATTAAAACTATTCTCATCAAATTTCGCAATCACATTTGTCCATACATTCAACCGTACCGCATCTTCAATATCCGGAATCTCATCGGATAAGGCCCCTGCCATGGGTGCAGGTGAGGTACATCCATTAAACTCCTGCCCGGCTAATTTACCCGTAATTCCTACCCGATAAATGCGATCGGAATCACTGTGGAAACGATCGTAGCTGAGTTCATCCAGTACATACAACAAAATTAAAATCGTGGACGCCATCCCAATGGACAATCCGAAAATATTAATGAAGAAGTAAAACTTTTGCCGCCGGATAGAGCGAAGAACGATCTTAAAATAATTACTAAACATAGTTAGGAACGCTGGTTTGTTCTATGACGTCCGATTTCAGGAGATGGTTGCATTGCTAATTGGTCAATTCGCTAATTTGTTAATTTGTGTATTAGGTTTTAGGTGTTGGGTGTTAGCTGAATCGGAGCCAACGAAGGCCTCTGTGAACTTTTTGGTACAACTTTTCTTCCAAATTGAAACTTGTCCGTCACGGACTACAGTAAGGCTCATTTGCACATCAGCAAATTATCTAATCAAGCTAATTACCTTCGAGCCACCAATAACTAAAATCCAATCTACGTGTTAGATAGGGCACAATCCAATAAAAACTCCTAATACACAGATGAAAATTCTCCTTACCGGCGCCACCGGATATGTTGGTAAAAGATTACTCCCGATCCTGTTAAACCAGGGCCACCAGGTGTATTGTTGTGTTCGGGATCAACAGCGTTTCGATGTATCTGGCCTCCCGCAATCCAACCTGACCATTCTACAGGTTGATTTCCTTGAAAAATCTACGCTGTCCGTTATCCCACACGATCTGGACGTTGCCTATTACCTCATCCACTCCATGTCATCGCCCGTGGAGAATTTTGCAGCACTTGAAAAAAAGTCCGCCACCAATTTTAAGGACCACTTATCCGGAACTACAGCAAAACAGGTAATCTACCTGAGCGGGATTACCAATACCTCGGGGCTCTCGCAACATCTCTCCTCAAGAAAATCCGTTGAAGATGTACTTTCCGTCGGGACCTTTGCACTCACCACCCTTCGTGCCGGCATTATTGTCGGCTCCGGAAGTGCCTCTTTCGAAATTATCCGTGATCTTGTTGAAAAACTTCCGGTGATGATCGCCCCGAAATGGCTGATGACCCGATCCCAACCCATCGCCATCCGCAACGTGTTACAATATCTTACTGGTGTCATCGGAAATGAATTTACCTACAACTCAAGTTTTGATATTGGTGGCCCGGAGATCCTCACCTACCGGGATATGCTCCTCCGTTTTGCTGCCGTACGGAAACTCAAGCGCAGTATTTTTAACGTACCGGTGATGACACCCAAACTTTCTTCCTACTGGTTGTACTTCATAACGTCTACGTCTTTCAAACTCGCATCCAACCTGGTCGACAGTATGAAAGTTGAAATCATCTGTAGCCCGAACTCTTTACGGGAGCATTTGAATATCGACCTACTCATCTACGAAGATGCGGTCCGTTTGGCATTTGACAAAATTGAACAACAGGATGTGCTCTCCAGCTGGACGGACGCGCAATCCAGCGCATCCTTAAAGACAGGAATTGATTCATTGATCAACATCCCAACGTATGGCTGTGTTCATGATAAGCGAACGCAACCGATCCAGGATGAATCCACTACCCTTGCAAAAATCTGGTCCATCGGTGGTGGCACCGGCTGGTACTACGCGAACTGGCTATGGAGATTCCGGGGTTTTTTAGATAAGGCAGTGGGGGGCGTCGGATTACGAAGAGGCAGGAAGAGTCCAACCGAAATCTATGCCGGCGATGCGCTTGACTTTTGGCGCGTTATCTATGCCAATAAAAATGAAAAAAGATTACTGCTCTATGCAGAAATGAAACTTCCCGGTGAGGCGTGGCTGGAATTTAAAATTCAGGACAACGAACTGGTGCAAACAGCAACATTCCGACCATTGGGAATTTTCGGGCGATTGTACTGGTATTCCGTCCTCCCCTTTCATGAAGTTATCTTTCGGGGAATGTGTAAACGAATTGCTGCATAAGGCCTGATGCGCTGCATCCGTCAGGCCGCTATGCACATTAATTGATTGGTGAATTAGGTATTAGGTATTGGTGTTAGCGGATTCGAAGCCTGCTCTAGCTTCAGTTTACAACTGAAGCCTTATTAATAATAAGCAGTTTGAAACTGTATTTAGTCTTAAAATTGAAGTTGAAAACTTCCAATTACCTAAAGCTTAAGTCACCTGCATCCTTCCCACATTCAATAGAGTCGAGTAAGCAAGGGCATTTCAGCCCAAGCTTCTCACAGATCCGTACGTGAAAGTCTCCCTTCATACGGCTCTTGTTATTCATCATCCTCTTATTCCAAATTGCCAATGATAAAACAGGTTTGGTAATTGCCGCTGAATCTCTCTCCAGTTTTCCGAATGCTTTCTTCTTCCCGTATATTTTATATACGTTTCTTACCCATCTCATTAATAGTCCATTCAGATAACTAAATACTTCCAACGTTTCCCATTTGCTAAAAGCAGCATAGTAGTTGATCCAACCTCTGATTCGCGCATTTAGCTTTTCAGCCATCCATACAATAGAATGTTTGTATCGTGAAGGTTTAACAACGTCTGCCAGTGCTGCACGTATGTTCTTCTTGGCTCGTTCGCAGATGGCTGCTCTGAATACCAGAAAGAATCCTCCTCGTTGACTATGCATTGTACGTGGTTGGAGGCTAAAGCCCAGAAATGTAAAACTCCTGTTCTCTTGCTTGTCCTTCCTTCTGTAATCCTGACAGTATACAATCTTTGTCTTTTCGGGATGTAACTCCAGCTTGTATTGCAGCATTCTGTCCCTGACCGATTCCAGCAGTTGTTCCGCTTCTTCCCGCGTTCGACAATGAATTATAATGTCATCTGCGTAGCGTTCAAATGGACTTCGGCTGTGTTCCGCTTGCATCCATTGATCGAATGCATGGTGCAGGTAAAGGTTTGCCAGCAACGGGCTCGCTACGCCTCCTTGTGGTGTGCCTTTCTCTCGCTCCAACAGGCTTCCATCCAATTGTTCTACTGGGGCTTTGAGCCACCTGCCAATGTACATAGGTACCCATTTCTCTAGCGTGTGTTTCTCCACAAGTTCCATCATGATCGTATGATCTATATTATCAAAGAATCCTTTGATGTCTAAATCAATTACCCACGCATATTCCCGACAGTGCAGTTCACACTGCTTCACTGCTTGATGGGCATTCTTGCCTGGACGATAACCATACGAACTGTTGTGAAAAATGCGGTCTAACCCTGGTTCTACGTGTTGCTTTAACACTGTTTGTGCAATGCGGTCGCTTACCGTAGGTATTCCCAGCGGTCGACTGCCTCCTTGCTTCTTTGGAATAAGAACCGTGCGAACTGCTGGTGGAAAATAGCTGCCACTGGCCATACGGTTCCAGATTTTGTACAGGTTCTTTGACAGGTCCTCATCAAATTTCTCGATGCTTTCCTTGTCGATGCCAGCACTCCCTCCGTTGCGTTTAACCTGCTTATAGGCTTCCCATACCATGCGTTTCGTAACAGGTAATGTTTTTGTAATTTCTTCTGATTTCATCCCAATTTCATTGGTTGTTTCATCTTACTATTACTTGAATAACCTAAGCCCTTCGCTCCATCCTCATTACAAGAACTTCTTCACTACTATGACTTAGTCCGACTCCGCTTGTTGCATCCTCCTATTGCATCGGAGTTGAGCTGCAATCTGAACTCTTTGAGTTTTTCTTGCAGAGTTTTATCACGCATCAACAAAGCGGCCTCTCACGTTCCGTATAAAAGCCTGTGTAAAGATCCTGCCACCTTCCATGCCGGTAAGCCTTTGGCCAGTAAATCAGATTGTCCGCCAAAGTCTGTCGCAACCATCTTAAGATATGATTGCTTTTGCTTACTAGTTACTTTTTCGACACTTCAACAGTGATTCATTTTCATTCAGCTTCTTTACACTTACCTGACTCCTCAGGGAGCCTTTTCTCTTTCGTTCAGCACCAATGCTTTGCAGCACCAGCACCAAAGAGTGGTTTGCAAACTCTCTCTGATGAGCGTATGCGATAGACCTACTATCATCTTTCATACAGCGGGGACAATAGAACCTTCTGCTCTATTCCTTTCGTGACACACCTTAAGCTAGCCCCGGGGAACTTTGCGTTACAGCTATTCTCCATTTGCACATTTACAAATCAGCTAATTGGCTAATTAACGTAAACCATCTGACCGGAATACTGTTTACTAAGCATGAAAAATTATGTGATCATCGGTGGGTCGTCAGGCATTGGAAAAGCACTTGCCGAATCTCTTGCCACCGCGGATACTTCCGTTATCGCCACGTATAACACGCATCCGACAGAAAGTGATGCCGGAATTCAATACCATCACTACGATGCATTGGCAGAAAATCCGAAATTAAGTTTTTTACCGGATGAGATCCATGGGATCGCATATTGTCCGGGCGCTATTGATCTGAAACCTTTTGCCCGGATGAAACCGGAGAGTTTTATCGATGATTATAAATTACAGGTAATGGGTGCAGTTCAAATCATTCAGGCAGCGTTACCAGCACTCAAGAAAGCAGGCCAGTCGGGGATCGTATTATTTTCAACCGTGGCGGTTCAAACCGGATTTCCTTTTCATAGCAAAGTCTCGGCCTCAAAAGGTGCGCTTGAAGGGTTAACCCGTGCGCTGGCAGCAGAACTGGCACCAACTGTCCGTGTAAACTGCATCGCTCCTTCCATTACCAATACACCATTGGCATCCGGCTTACTGAATAGCCCCGAGAAAATGGAGGCCAATGCAAATCGACATCCGCTAAAAGTTGTTGGTGAAGCCAGCGACATTGCTTCCCTGGCAGCCTACTTATTAACTTCCGGAAAATGGATCACCGGCCAGGTGCTATCCGTTGATGGAGGAATGTCAACTTTAAAAATTTAATGATTATGTTTAATTTGTTTAAAAAGAAATCAGCAACATCTGCTTTGGAAGCGAAATACAAAAAGGTAATGGAAGAAGCTTTCAAACTTTCAAAAATTAATCGCACAGCAAGTGATGTAAAATATGCGGAAGCAGATGAAATTCAAAAAGAGATTCAACTTCTCATGAAAAAAGAATGATACTTCGTTTTATTATATTCCTCGTTATCAATTTTGCCGCACTGGGTGTTGGGAGTATATTCACCAGCAAAGGCGTTTCTTCCAGCTGGTACCAAAACCTGAATCAGGCGCCCTGGACACCGCCGGGCTGGGTATTTGGTGCTGCATGGACCACCATCATGGTTAGTTTTTCATTTTACATGATGTATAATTGGGAAACGAGCGATAACAAACGACTCCTCATTGGATTATTTTGCATCCAATGGTTTCTTAATGTCTTATGGAATCCTGTCTTTTTTAAATATCATGCAGTCTTTCCTGCACTGATTGTCATCACTCTGTTAACTATTTTGGTCGGCTACTTTCTTTTTGGTTTTTATGCTGAACTAAAAAGCAAATCTTTTTTCATCCTCCCCTATTTTGTATGGTTGCTTATTGCAACCTCCCTGAATGGTTTTATTTATTTTAAAAATTAAAGGAATGTTGGGTTTGGGTATTAGGTATTAGGCGTTAGCTGATTCGGAGCCAACGAAGTGCTCTGTGTAACTTTGCGGTACAACTACTTTTTTTTGTCAAAGTGAAACTTGTCCGTCAGGCTTACACTGAAGCCCATCTGCACGTCAGCTAATTATCAAATTATCAAATTAACCCGTATTTCCCTAAGTTAGTAGTAGCATACACCCCCTACTCAATGGACTTAAAAAAAACATTGCACTCCATCAGCCACCTGAAATGGATATTTCTAATCGCCCAGGTAATTCTTATCCTTTATTGCTTCATTGCCCTTCCTGAAAATTTAATTTCTATTATCGGGATCATCATCTTCCTTACAGGAATTCAACTGGGTTTTGAAAGTTTAAGCGATATCGAAAAAATTTCCGCAAAAGAACGGGAACGGTTTCAATCAACGAGACTGGCAAAAAAAATAAGTGTCCTATTATTGACCAGCATTGTTATACTGATCATCATCAGCTCACTTTTTTTATCATTGAAATTCCTTTTTCCCGGCAAACAAATATTTAACGAATTCTTTGACCTCGGATTAGATTGCTGGGCACTCATCCTGGGATTACTTTGCCAACTGAAAAGTGTGTACGACAAGGAAAATTATGTAACAGGATTGCAGCCGGTTTCGTTACAAGATCCTGATGAATCTCAGGCAGCTGAATAGTGGTCAGGCGGATATTAATTGATCCGTGTTTTTAGGTATTAGGCGGTAGGTATTGGGTGCTAGCTGATTCGGAGCTAACGAAATACTCTGTGAAACTTTGTGGCACCTCTGCGTAACTTTGCGGTACAGCTATTCTTCCATTAATTGAATAGTGATTTGTGAGGATGTACTTATGGAGTACTTAAGATTCTGGAGGAGACTCTTCGCTAACGCTCAGAGTGACGAGTGCTTCTATTGTTCATCCGTGCGGCATTCAGAGCGTTAGCGAATCTGACAATTACTATTTAGCTTATTAAAAGACCCTGCTGCCAAATAGTGCCTACTCTGATTTCAGTTTGTAACTGGAGCCTTATCTATAATAAGCAGTTTGCAACTGTGTTTAGTCCTAAAAATTAAGTTAAAAACTTCATTTTATATATAAGGTGAAGTCACCCACATCCTTCCCGCAATTCAATAGACTTACGCTAGCCCCGGCTTCAGTTTGGGAGGAGACTCTTCGCTAGCGCTCAGAGTGACGGGTGCTTCTATTGTTCATCCGTGCGGCATTCTGAGCGTTAGCGAAGAATCTGACAATAACTATTTAGCTTATTAAAAGACCCTGCTGCCAAATAGTGCCTACTCTGGCTTCAGTTCGGACCTGAAGCCTTATTAATAATATGCAGTTTGCAACTGTGTTTAGTCCTAAAAATTAAGTTAAAAACTTCATTTTATATAAAAGCTTAAGTCACCCGCATCCTTCCCGCAATTCAATAGACTTAAGTTAGCCCCGGAAGCACCAAAGCACTCTGTGAAACTTTGCCTGCCTTCGCCGAAGCTACGCGCAGGCTGGCGTTACAACTATTTTTTTTTGCAAAATTAAAACTTGTCCGTCTCGACTTACACTAAAGGCCCATTTGCAAGAAAATTGTTTAGCCTTAGCGTCTTAGCGCCTTTGCGTTTTATCCATCATTCATACTTCAACGTCTCCGCCGGATTCGTCCGCGATGCCTTGATCACCGCCGGAAATATAAAAAGTAGTCCGGGCAGCACTAGTGCACCAAAGCCCATCAGAAAATCTACCACCCCAATTTCTGTTTTGTACGCCATCTGCGGCAACAACACCTGAAAAACAATCAGGTACGCGATCGAAGAGGCAATCACTCCTGCCAATAAAATCATCCGAAGAAAACCGGTGGATAACAACCGCACCAATTGGAACTCGGCAGCACCCAATACTTTGCGAATACCGATCTCTCGCACCCTCGTATCTACCGTGTACACCACCATGCCCAACAACCCGAGACTGGCAATCAGGATCACCATAAAGGCGATCGATCCGATCAGCTTCATCACAAACACCATATCGGAGTAGGCATCTTTTAACTGAGTGGTATATAATTCGGCAGAAAATTCATGCACGTCCTGATCCACTTCACTCCAGATACTTTTCATTTTTGGGTACAGGGTACTCCAATCAGTGTTTTGACTAAATAAAATATTCGCAATATTCGTACGCTCCGGTCCGTATTGTAAAAAGAATCCTTCCCTCAGACTTTTAATTTTGGCATAATGAAAATCTTTTAGCACACCCGTGATCATCAGTTCTTCTCCGCTACTTTCCAATATTTTCTTTCCAATAATTTCACTCACATCAGCATAGCCCAACCGGTTGGCAAGATAAGCATTGACCATCACCTGCCCTGATCCATATTGTGAATTGAAACCCTTCCCTGCGATGATTTCCAGATCATGCACGCTGTCAAAATTTTCATCGACCACCAGCCGGTTTACGATGACAGAATCCTGCGGATCATCCAGTTTTACCCAGGTGTTATTGATAGTTCCGGTCGCCATGGTAAACGAAGAGAACGAAATCTTTTCCACCTCCGCCAATTGACTATACTTTTGAGAAAATACTTCCGGAGCCATTCCCTGCAATTGTACATTGACGATGTTTTCCTTCCGGAACCCCATATCATATTCCAATGAGAAAACATACTGACGATACGCCGTAATGGTGACGACAATAAAAACCATGGAAAGCGCAAACTGTGCTACGAGTAATCCTTTTTTAAAGCCCATGCCGCCAAAAATCCGTAACGAAGATGTTCCTTTGAGCACCTGCAGGGACTGGACCTTTGACAATAGAAACGCTGGAAGAAAGCCTGCCACGACACCCGTGAACATGGCAAACAGAATAAACAGTGTAACTGTCGGTGCGGTGAAATCCAGCGAGACAAATTCGTTAGGCATGAATGGCTGAAGTGTTGGCTTCAGTAATTGAAATATCAGTACGGCCACCACCAGCGAAAGCAATGAGACGACCATCGACTCGAGCATAAACTGGGAAAACACGCCATAGCGACTTCCACCCTGCACTTTGCGGATGCCGATTTCTTTTGCCCGCCGCAGCGAACGCGCAATCGACAAGTTGGTATAATTAAAGCTGGCAGATATCAACACCACCAGCGCCAGCACCAGGCAGACATAGACAAACTCAATCTCCACCATCGGACCAATCTGATTAGATAAATCCGGTCCGGGGTTAATATCATTCAGCGATTGCAATGCAAACGTAACATCCAGTTCCGGAAAGTCCGCATAGGTAGCAGCTGCAATCTGATCCAACTCCTGCTGGATGGTGGCAGGTGATGCATTCTCTTTTAACTGGAGGTAGACATAGCTTGAAGAATAATTTTGCCAGTTATCAATTGAGGGCCACACCCTCTCTTCACGCTCAAGTCTTGCAACGGTAGCAAAAGAAACCAGTGCTTCAAATTGCATGTGCGACGTGCGCGGAATGTCTTCGAGCACACCGGTGATGGTAAACTCACCCAGATCTTTGAGTGTAACGGTCTCTCCTATGGCGGTACCTTTTCCAAAAATTCTGCTGGCAGCAGTCTGTGTTAATACCAGCGTGTTGGATTTATCCAGAGCCGTCTCCGGATTTCCGGACACCAATGGAAAGGTGAAGGCTGTTAGAAAATCTTTGCTGGCATAGTGGCCGGAGATCTCAAATGTATTTTCCTTATAGGTTACATCCGTGGACAAGGTTCTTCGGATGACAATGGCTTTTTCAATATTGTCTTGATTCAATTCTGCTGCCAGTGGTACCGGTGCCGTGGCGAGGCGGGTACGTTCAAAGTGCATGTATTTGCTGGTAGAAATCACCCGATAGATCCGGTCCCGGTTTTTGTGAAAGCGGTCAAAGGTGGACTGATCCACCACCACGGTGATGATTACTAATCCGACCAGCATGCTGAACGCCAGTCCGACGATATTGATACCGGTGAACAACCGTTGTTTGTTCATGCTGCGCAGGGCGACCCGTAAGTAATTTTGAAACATAGCAAAAGGATTTGTGGTGGTGAAGACGCGTAGAGCAAAGGGTTTGAAAAAGGTGATGACATCGATCCAGTAAAAGCAAGTAGCATAGAATCTGCCGCGGTGTTCATAGCGGCGGGAAAACTCTTCATACAAGTCGCCTTCAATTTCATCGACAAGAGCGGGTTTGCAAAACCAGTGCAAGAACCTTACAGCGAATCTGGGTGGTGCGAGTTGGGGCGCTTTCATCCTTTTTGAAAAATTACGTTGGGGATGGATTGCCAGAGTCGCTCACGGTATTCGCGGGCGGACTGCAATGTTTTAACGCCGTATGGCGTGATGAAAAATAACCGTGGACGTTTGCCGCCGCGTTTGGCGGTGGCCTCCCCCAGTGCGCTGCGCAGATACCCCTTTTCTTCGAGACGGTGAAGCACAGCATGGATGGTACTGAGGGTGATGGAGCGTTGCTTGAGCAGTTCTTCGCGGATGGACACCCCATACGCATCCGGATGCTGGGCACATACAGTGAGCAAAATTAACTCTTCCAATTCACCGAGGTTGTCTCCTTTCATAAGCTTTGTGTGATCAACTCTTGTATTATTCGTATTTGTCGATAAAATGGTTGCGAAATTCTTGAATTTCTTGATAAACGATGATTTTAAGTCATCCTAAGGAACAGCTATACTTTACTGTTAAAAGCTATTATTATAAGTGACAAGTATCATGTTAACATCTGGAAATAAAGACGACCTTAACAAAAAAACAGCATTGTGATTTTACTTATTTCATTAATTTCTTGCGGACTAGTTGCAAGAACAGACTACTTAGGTGGTCAAATAAGACATACAGAAATCGTAAACGGGACAACTATTCCTTTAGAAAATTCAGATAACGATAATGATGACTTAATCAAGGATTGCGATCAATCATCAGCCAATAAAAGCTGTCTTTGAAAATGTCTATAAATAAATTCAAAATTCAAGGCTTAGATAGCAAGCAAGTAATTCTATCCAGAGAAAAATTTGGGCTAAATAGACTTCACTATAAAAAAGAAAATAGTTTCTTAGAAACCGTATTGCGTATTGTCGGAGAGCCAATGACAATTTTATTGTTGGTTGCTTCAACTATCTATTTTGTTAGCGACGAAACTGGTAACGGAGTTTTTATGGTTGTCGCTATTCTATTTATCGCTTCTATTTCTTTATATCAGGATTCCCGGAGTAAAAATGCACTGGAAAAATTAAAGGCGCTATCACAACCGCATTGCAAAGTCATTCGGAATGGGAAAGTTGAAGAAATAGTAAGTGAAGAGCTAGTGATTGGTGACTTTTTGGTCGTGGAAGAAGGTACATCTATTACTGCAGATGGTGTCATCATTCATTCAAATGATTTTTCAGTAAATGAATCAATACTCACAGGAGAATCATTATCGGTTTATAAGGATAAAGACAAAGATGATAAGTTTATTTATAGTGGTACCCATGTAGCCAGCGGCTTAGCCCTTGCTGAAATTACCGCCATTGGCAATGAAACCAAATTGGGCAAAATCGGAAAGAGTTTAGAGGGCATTCGTGAAGAAAAAACACCTTTGGAAATTCAGATATCCAATTTTGTAAAATGGATGGCCATTACCGGGACAATTGTTTTTGTTTTCGTTTGGATCATTAATTATTGGCAGTCGCAAAATGTATTGAACAGCTTATTGCAGTCACTTACCCTGGCAATGAGCATATTTCCCGAGGAGATTCCCGTTGCATTTACCACATTTATGGCATTAGGTGCGTGGCGTTTAATGAAAATGGGGATTGTTGTGAAGCAAACAAAAACGGTAGAGACACTTGGAAGTGCTACAGTAATCTGTGTCGATAAAACAGGAACGATTACAGAAAACAAAATGAGTTTGGCTAAACTGTTTACATTGAATACCAACAAAATTGTTACTCTGGAGGCTGAATTAAACGCAAGTGAAAAGAAACCAATAGAAATCGCCATGTGGGCCAGTGAGCCGATTCCATTTGACCCCATGGAAGTGGCATTGCATCAAGCCTATAAAGACATACAACAAAATGACCAACGTCCCTATTACGAACTCGTTCACGAGTATCCATTAGGAGGAAAGCCACCTATGATGACCCATATTTTTGCTGATAATAA
>CALOAV010000123.1:0-12102 GCA_942491425.1 uncultured Cytophagales bacterium | reverse complement strand
GCTAATGTTTGGTTAAGTACAATTGAATTGGGTTGGTCAAGTACTGTATTTTTATTTCCCCGAATCAATTCGAAAGAAAAAATATTGAACACATCGCTAGGTCCAAAAAAACCATCTTCTTCATAAAAAGTATTCTCGCTATCTGACGATAAGTATTCACCCCATACTTCCCTAAGAATAATTGCATTCTCTACTTCGGGAACATTCTCCAGGATGTGTTTGCTCAACGGCACCGGAACCTGGTTGGCATCATCCATCCGGTCGCTTATTTTATATGACTGAACACGATAAATACGATCGAAATTCACATTAAATTTATCCCAGTCTTTTTCATATTGAATGTAGCGCGCGATTAACAAAAATGCTGCAATACCAATTGACAGGCACAAAACCTGAATAAACGAAAGCGATTTTTTACTTTTAAAATTTCGCCAGGCAACTAGTATATAATGTTTAATCATTGTTTCAAGTATTTACAGATTATACCGCCAATATCTTATAAATACATAAGATATTAACTAAAACATTTCATATCTGAAAAATTTATACTGATTTCATATTTCCCTAAAACGGTCATCTAATTTGCTTTAAACCATCCGATAGAAACATTTCTTACTTTTTCCAACCTTTGTTCATCCAGATATGCTTTATAAAATCTTTCCGATTCCCATGATTCAAAAATTTTCACTAATTCCATCCATTCTGATCTCAATACAGCATTCTTATCAAATGCCTCATTTTCCCATACCTTTGAAGAAACATTCTTCATACTATCTAATCCCAGACTATTTTCTTCCCAAATAACAAACGGAGGACCAGTCCACTTTTCAATAATACCATGCCTGAGTTCTTTATGCTTTAAATACCGTTTATTGAAAAAATCTTCAAACCCGCATATTCCTAATGCTGAATCAAAAGGTAACCATCCTTTCTTGGTCTTAAACCAAACCCAAACATGGTCGTTGTGCCAATAACTATTAATCCCATCATTATTCTTTTTTGCATATCTGCCAATTATTAAACTCATGATTGTTTTTCTTTTAATAATGTGAACTTCATGGGCAAATTTTGCAGGCACATCTGCTAATCGAAGCAAAAAAATACTTATTAATGCATGTGATATACAAAAACCATCTTTCTTTTCGATAATTTCAGAAATTTCTCTTCGACGTTTCGAATTGTATTTAAATTCTTTGTGGATAAAGTCATTAATTCTTTCTGCTTTCTCAGTATTTGTTAATCCATGCAATTGTAAATCTTTTATCACTTGATTTCCCCAAATAATGGATATTGAATCAATTTCAATATTACGTTTCTGACTATATGTGATCATATTACAATCCAAATAATCAACTTTTGACTGAGAGTAAACGCCATTAATATTAATAAACGTCATTAGCAAAATCAAAGTCGTTTTTATTTCAAATATTTTATTGTATTTCATGATTCAGATCAAATAATTTTATTCATACCGCAAAGCCTCCACCGGGTTTCGTGTTGCTGCTCGCCAGCTTTGCCAGCTAACAGTCAGTAAAGCAATGGAAATGGCCAAAATTCCTGCCAATAAAAATACCCACCAGCTCAGGTCCACTTTGTTCGCAAATATTTGAAGTAACTGTGACATGGCATACCAGGCAAGCGGAATCGCCAGAAATAACGAAATTACAATCAGTTTTAAATATTCTTTCGAGATCAGGTTCATTATCTCAACAACTGTTGCCCCGTTTACTTTCCGGATCCCAATTTCTTTTATCCGGTGTTTTACCGACATAAAAACGAGTCCGAACAGTCCGATAATTGAAATAAGAATGGCCAACAATGTGCCAATAAATATTAGTTTACTTCGTGCTTGAAAAATGTTTTCAATATTGTAACTCAAATCATTGAGATAACTATAATGCAAAGGTCTCTCAGGACTGTATCTATCACAAACTGAATGAATGAATTTTACTGTTTCATCAATGGTAAACAAATCAGTAACTGCCGGATTTATTTTTACAAACAGGTAACCATTCCCATTCTCACTCAAATGAAATGAAATAGCGTTTGGGGCCGAAGCCAACGGCGAAGCATGTTGAAAATCCCTGATAACCCCCACCAGATTTAAATCACTATTGTCAAATTTAATTGGCTTTCCAATTGCATCATCTTTTTGCAATTGAGTAAAAGCAGCTTCATTCAGAATTATTGATTTCCGGGCATCAGCAGGAAACTCTTTGGAAAAAAACCGGCCATCTTTCAATTCCATTCCAAATAATTCCAGATAATCGTAATCAACATTTACCTGGCACATCCTTCTTTCAGAAATATTACCTTCAACACCCCAAGAGAAATACGAGCCGTTAACGATATTATTTGGTAATACTGAAGCAGAAGCAACATTTAAAACCTGAGGGTTTTGAAGAAGTTCATTCTTTAAATTTGGTATCTTGTCCTGGATATCGCCCTGCAAGCGCACATAGTAAACATTGTCTTTGTTATAACCAAAATTAAAGTCCTGCACAAAATTCGACTGGCGGTAAATTACTATTGTCGAAATCAGGAAGAAAACTGTAATTACAAACTGAAAAACCACCAAACCTTTTCTGAAATTACCGATACTGGTTTTCGATGAAATCTGGTTCTTTAGAATGTCAGCTGTTTTAACGCGTGCGAATTTAATAGCTGGTACCAGACCTGAAATTAAACCTGTAACAACTGTTACCAACAAAAGAAACAATACAAATTTATAATCCAGAAAATTTAAGGCAATTTGTTTATTGGTAATTGCATTAAACGGATTAAGTAAGAGACTAACTATTATAACTGCCAGCAACAAGGCCATAAATGCAACAACTACACTTTCAGTAATTAATTGGGTAATAAGTTGCCTTTTAAATGCACCAATAACACGTTTAATACTAATCTCGCGGACCCGAGAAACCAGATAGCCAATCGATAAATTGGTATAATTGATACATGCCAGCAAAAGAACAACAACTGCCATTAGCGAAAAGATAAAAAGCCTTGAACTTCCGCCGGTTTCCAACATATACGTTTCCTTGATTGGCACCAGTTCATATTCAAATTTTATGACATCATTTTCCATGCTGATATCCCTTTTCAACTTTTCATTTAAAGCAAGCAGGTCGGTGTTTTCATGTATCTTGAAATAGTTTAAATATCTGCAAGGAAAGAAATCGCCTCCTTCGGTATTTTCACCAATGTTATTGAGAAAACCAAAGGGAATAATAAAGTCAAATGGCCGATAGGCATTTTTCGGAAAATCTTCAATTACGGCTGTAACTTTAAAACTGAATTGATTGTTGGCAGTAATATTTTTACCAATTGGGTTTTCCTTTCCAAAATATTTCTCAGCATACGATTTGGTTAACACAATTGAATAAGGATCCTGTAATGCATTTTCTTTAATCCCTGAAAGTATTCCATAGCTAAAAATATCAAATACACTCTGGTCTGCAGCAACTCCGCGTGTTTCATTAAAAATACGTTCGTTGTGTTTTAAAACCACTTCATTGATGGTATATATTCTTGTAAAATCAAGAATTTCCGGATAACTGTTTTTTATTTTTTGAGGAATAAGCGGAGGGGTAGTTGACTGAAACGACACATTGTTTCCACTGGTACCTTTTAAATAAACCTGGCAAATCTGATCAGCATTTTTATGCTGTTTTTCAATGCTTAATTCATCGCCTACCCAAATATAAATAAGGATAGCACAAGCCAAGCCCATTGCCAGTCCTACAATATTTATAAAAGTCGACTGTTTATTTTTAATTGCACTTTTTACAGCAATTTTAATGTGATGTTTTATCATGATGTTTAGTTTTTCTAGTGGTCACTCCGTATTAAGTAAAAGTTATTCGTATCTCAATGCCTCTACCGGATTTCTATTAGCAGCCCTCCAGCTTTGCCAGCTAACTGTTAGTAGCGCTATACCAAGTGCAATCGCCCCTGCCAAAGCAAAAATCCACCAATCCAGGTTTGATTTATAGGCAAAACCTTCTAACCATTTATTTAGTGCATAATACGATAGCGGACAGGCCAGGACAAAAGCAATTATTACCCACTTTAAAAAGTCTTTATTGAGCATTGCCAGTACTTCAGAAACTTTAGCACCGTTTACTTTACGAACACCAATCTCCTTTGTTTTTTGCTGAACGTAATACAACGACATGGCAAACAGTCCCATTACGGAAATAATGATGGTAAGAATGGTAAAGTACTTTACCATTTTTCCTATTCTTTCTTCCCTTTCGTACCATTTGTTAATGGTTTCATCCATAAACGACATTGTTAACGGAAGTCCATGTGTATATTGGTCGAATGCTATCTTAATTTTATCTACAGTAGCTAACACATTTTTATCTGATACTTTTACCAAAGTACTCCATGCGTAATTTCCAGGTTTTAATAATTTAAAGTATGCCGGTCCAATAACTTCTTTCAAATTTCTGAAATGAAAATCTTTTACCACACCATAAACAGGTACTTCATTGTCGTAAATCTTAACCGATGTAAAACCTTCTTCCAGTTCCATTTCTTTTACAGCGGTTTCGTTTAACCAAACAGCATTGTCTGCTAATGCTGCACCTGTTGGTTTCACGTCCATTCCCATCATTGTAAAAAAAGATGTATCAACCACAAATGTCTGGAAGCTAAGCGACTTACCTTTGTATTCAAAAGAATTATTATTTCCTCCATCAACCGGATTCCCACTTACCAAACACACATGCTCAACACCAGGCATTTCTTCTAATATCGATTTAAATGATTGCTGTTGCTTTGGATCTATATTATTGGTAATGCATAAAACCTGGTCTTTCTGGTAACCCAAATCAAAGTTCCTGAGGTATTGTGTTTGCTTATTAATGAAAATTGCACTGGTAATCAATGTAATTATTATCAGGTACTGAAATGAAATAAGCACCTTAGAATAAGAAGCCTTGCTTTTCATCCTGAAAACACCTTTAACTACATCAATCGGGTCAAATTTTGAAATGGTAATTGCCGGGATAATACCTGAAACAATACCAATCACAGTTGCAGCCAGGAACGATAATCCTAAAAACTGACCTCCGAATAATTCCTTTAACTGAAGGTTAGTATTCAATAAATAATTAAATACCGGCTCAACCAGAAAACTTAAAACTAACGCAATCGCACAGGCAAACAAACTAATTAAAACCGATTCGTATGTATATTGGATCAGGATCCCGGTTTTTTTACTGCCCATCAATTTCTTAATGGCAATTTCCTTGCTCCTTGTACCTGATTGTGCAATGGTTAAGTTGATATAATTCAGAATTGAAAGGAACAAAATCATAATCACAATAGCTGAAAGTACCTTCAACAAGGTTTTACTACCTTGTTTAATTCCAGGCGAATAAGATGTTCCAAAATAAATATCGGTCAAGGGTTCAAAAACTACTTCCTTTGCATATTCCCGTTTATACATCCAATTAACTTCCTTAAAAAGTTCTAATATTTCCGAAGCTTTAGCAGGCAAAAAGGTATTCTTTTTTGCCATTACATATAGTCCAAAGGAATTGTTACTATAGGTAGTCAACAGTTGAGGATGATTCCATTTTACAGCCAGTGAAGGAAAATCAACAATGGCATCTACTTTATCAAAGTGAGTATTTACAGGCATATCTTCCATAATACCTGTCACTTTGTATTCAATAACATCATCAACTTTCACTACAGAACCAATTATTGGTTTCTCTCTAAACAGCCTACGTGCATAAGATTCAGATAAAACAATAGAATTCTTTGTTCTTAAAACACTTTCCTGCATTCCTTCAATCAGCTTAAATGAAAACATTTTAAAGAAAGCTGAATCAGCCATCAAGAATTTAATGGGTAACTTTTCTTCGGTGTTGACAGTTGCATATCCTTCTTGTTTATAAATTCTTGTATAATTTTCAACTTCAGGATATTTATCTTTCAATAATGGTCCGGTCGGACATGCAAAGCCAGAATATGTATCGTGAACCAAACGGTATATCCGGTCTTTATTAACATGAAAACGGTCGCTTGAATATTCTTTCTGAATATAAACGCTTAGCAAAATAACAAACATTAACGATACTGAAAAACCAGTAATCGTGATCATCGTATAAAGTTTGTTTTGCACTAAATGCTTTAGAAATGTTCGAATGTTTTTTAGTATCATGGTAGTTGTTTGTTTTGTTTTTAGTAGTTACCCCATTTTGAGTGGGGTGACCATGAGAAGTTATTCATAACGTAAAGCTTCCACCGGATTTCTCATTGCTGCACGGTACGACTGCCAGCTAACGGTCAATAATGCGATCATCAGTGCAAATACACCGGCAACCAAGAAAATCCACCAGCTTAAGGTTGTTTTGTATGCAAAATTTGCGAGCCATTTATTCATAAAAAGCCAAATAGCCGGACAAGCAAGGACATAAGCAATTCCCACCCATTTTATAAAATCTTTATTCAGGATCAACATTACTTCTCCTGTTTTTGCCCCGTTTACTTTGCGGATCCCTATTTCTTTTATTCTTCGTTGAATTGAAAACAAGGCCAGTCCGAAAATTCCAAGACAGGAAATAAAAATGGTAAGGCCAGCTGCAAAACTGATTAATTTGCCCAACTTTTCTTCGGCTTTGTATTGCTGATCGAAAGAAGCATCCATAAAACGGTAATCAAAATCATATTCAGTTTGTGTTGCCCAGAAAGCGCGGATGTAATCCATTGTTTCGCTGATATTATATCCCGAAAGTTTTACACTAACAATGCCTTCCCAGTCTTCGTTCCAGGCAAAAGCCATTGGTCCAATCGGATTGTGCAACGACTGAAAATGGAAATTCTTAACCACACCAATCACTTCTGCACTTTTGGTCGGTAATGCAGTAATGTACCATTCATCTTTCTGAAAAACCTCGCCTACCGGGTGTTCCAATTCAAACTGGCGAACAGCTTCTTCATTTAAAATGCATGTTTGTTTTTGGTCTGAAACCGATTCATTTGCAAAAAAACGCCCATCAACCAAATCCAATCCGTATACTTTAAAGAAATCCGGATCGGCAGCAAACACAGGCATTCCAATTGTTCTTCCATTAAACGTTAATGGCTCCCAGTTATAAATTAATCCGGGAACAGAGTTTGAAAAACCAACATTTTTTATGTTTGGGTTTTGCAACAGGTGATTTTTTAAAGATGTTTTTTTTATCCCTGGTTCCATCCCAAACATTAACACATGCTCCTGATCAAAACCAAGGTCTTTATTTTTTAGGAAATCAAGTTGTTTTACAATTAGTAAAGTGGCTACAATTAAACTGATGGAAATTCCAAACTGGAAAATTGTCAAGCCATTTCTGAAAAATTGCTTTTTGCCTTTTACAGTTTCACCTTTAATAATCTGAACTGAATTTAAACGATTGGCAAACAAGGATGGGTAGCTTCCTGCAATAATTCCAACCAAAAACAAACCAGCAATAAAAATGAAAATATTTTGAGCCGTCAGAAAATAAGCCAAATTTAAACTCGTCCCAACAATGTTGTTGAAATACGGCAGTAAAATCAGTGATAAAACAATGGCAATGGCACCAGAAATGAAGGTAATCATTACTGATTCGCTAAACATCTGCTGAAAAATGGTAATTGCCCTTGCCCCAATTACTTTTTTAATTCCGAGTTCAAGGTATTTTGTGGAGAATAATGCCGTGGTTAAGTTCACGTAATTAATACCGGCGATAACAATAATCAGGATGGCAATAAACAATAATGTATATACAAATTTAGCTTCATTACTTTTGTCTGAAGCAATGGGTTCTCCTGTTAAATAAACCTTTGTGAGTGGCCTCAAATAATATACCTCATCACTAACATCGGCGCCTTCAGCATTAAAAACCTCAGGGTAATTTTTTTTAACGTAGGCCGTAGCTTTATCTGCAATCTTATCTACATCATGAATCTCAGGCACTAACAAATAGGTGGAATATTGCTGCGTTGTATAATTTTTTAGAACATTTTTTTGGCTTCTGATTTTTGCCAAAGAAACAAAGGAGCCAAACACCTCATAACTTAAATGGGTATTGGGCCTCAGGTCTTCAACAACTCCTGTAACTGTATAATTTCGGCCTCCGGCATTTACCAGTTTCCCAAGGCTTGGTTCGTTTCCAAACAAACGTTGGTTAACCGATTCTGTCAGTACAATTTCAAACTCATTGTTTAATGCCCCTTTTGCACTTCCCTGAATAAATTTAAAATCGAACACATCAAAAAGACTGGAATCGGCCAAGGCAAAAGAACTGACCTGTGTTTTAATAATATCACCGCCTGTGTTCTCGTTCTTTACCAATACATCAGTCCATGGTTTAAACCTGACACATTGAACAACCTCCGGCAACTCTTCAAATAAAACAGGACCATCTGCCGAATTCATCCACGGATTGTTATTCGCATATTCCAAACGATAAATCCTCTCCGCATTGCTATAAAACTTGTCGTAACTTAATTCATAAGAAACAAACATAACAATGACCAGGAATACCGCAATTCCCACCGATAATCCGAAAATATTAATTGCTGAATTCGATCTGTTTTTCAGCAAATTTCTCCAACTTGTAATTAGAAAATGTTTAATCATGGCACTCTATTTTTAAAGTTTCATTCTATTTGTTTTCTGTTTCTGTTTTCTGAATGAAGCTTCTTTATTGTGCTATTTAATCTGGGCTTCATTTAGAATGAAACCCAGACTAAAAGGAAGATTCTACAATAGAACCTCGCCCATTTGTTTTTTTACCTCTTCGGTAATAATTTGTCCGTCGAACAGGTTCACAACACGGTGAGCAAATTCTGAATCGTGTAAGGAGTGTGTTACCATTACAATGGTGGTTCCCTCACGGTTCAATTCAGTTAGCAGGTTCATTACCTCCAAACCATTTTTTGAGTCAAGGTTACCGGTAGGCTCATCGGCAAGTATTAACTTTGGATTTGCTACAACTGCACGTGCAATTGCAACACGTTGTTGCTGACCACCTGACAATTGTTGAGGGAAATGTTTTTTACGGTGGCTGATTTTCATTCTTTCCAGAACTTTCTCAACCATTTCCTTACGTTCGCGGGCTTTTAGTTTCAGATAGATCAATGGAAGTTCTACATTTTCATACACGTTTAATTCATCAATCAGGTTAAAACTCTGGAATACAAAACCAATGTTTCCTTTGCGTAATAAAGTACGGTTACGCTCTTTTAACTGGCCAACTTCTTCACCATCGAAATAATACTCACCACCTGATGGGTTATCCAACAAGCCGATAATGTTCAACAAGGTTGATTTACCACAACCCGATGGACCCATGATGGCCACAAACTCGCCTTTCTTTACATGAAGGCTTACTTTATTTAACGCACTGGTTTCAATTTCTTCCGTGCGGAACACTTTTGTTAAATCTGCTGTTCTAATCATAGCTACTGTATTTATATATTTTTTGACTTTTATCTTTTGACTTTTTACTTGAATACTATTTTATCATTGTCACCAAACAGGTCATAACTGGAAGTAATAACTTTCTCCCCCGCTTCTAATCCTTCCAAAACTTCATAATATTGCGGGTTTTGTTTGCCGATACGGATGCTCCGCTTGGTGGCTTCTGTTTCATTCTCATTCAATACATACACCCATTGCCCACCGGTACTCTGGAAGAATCCACCTTTGGAAATTAATACGGCCTCTTCCGACTGTCCCAATTGTAGTTTTATGTGATAAGTTTGCCCGGTACGGATATTGTCAGGTTTCTCACCTTTGAAAACCATATCTATTTCGAACTGTCCGTCACGAACTTCAGGATATACCTTTTTAACATTTAGGGCATAATCTTCATTATTACGATCAAATGAAGCAGATAAATTGCGGCGTACCCGATCAATATAATGTTCATCGATTAATGCTTCTACTTTATAGTTTGTAAGCACGTGAATTAGTCCGATACGTTGTCCCTGACCAATAGACTGTCCTATTTCAGCATCCAGCATTCCCAACTGACCATCTACAGGAGCTTTTACATTCAAATTATCAAGACGTTCATGAACCAATTTTAGCGTTTCACGCATTTTTTCAAGGTCATTTTCCAATGTAATCATTGAGGTTGCCCTGATCAATGAATCATTCTTTGCTTTTAGTTTGTTAATTTCAAGCATACTTACTTCATATTCATAATCCTCTTTCGATTGCAAATAATCTTCTTTCGAAATCAACTCTTCTTCATAAAGTTCCTTGTTCTGTTCATAAGCCCTTTTCTTTCTGGTTAGGCGATAGCGGGTATCCAACAGATTCTTTTTCGACTGGATCAACTCAATCTCAAAATTGATTTTTGTATTCCGCAAGTAATTTTCCTTTTTCAGCCAAAGCAGATCGCCGACGAGCTCGATACGACCCTGACAGGACTTCAGCATCGCCGCGGCGATCGTGAGGCCGAGGCCGGTGCCGCTTTCGCGTTGTGTGGTGAAGAAGGGATCGAAGATCTTGTCGCGATTGTTGGCAACGCCGCGGCCATTGTCCTGAACACCGAGTGAAACCGCTTCGCCTTCGCGGAGTGACCACAGCGTCAACTCGGTCGCGCCCTGCTGCGCGTTCTCGAACAGGATCTGGAGCACCGCTTTGAGCACCTCCGGTCGTCCGCGCACGATCGTAGCCTCATCGACGCCCTCGGTAATGAAACGGGCCTGTTTTCCCCGGAACACGCATCACCCCGCGAGCACATCCCGTACCAGGCAATCCACCGGACCCGACTGCTGTATCTCCGCCCGGTCAGTTCCACAGCAACTGCTCGGTCAGACGCCGCAGCCGGCCCGGCGCTCGGCGCCGATGCGCGTTCAGAAACTTGAGTCGCCGTTCATCTGTCATCTCCTCATGATCCTGCAGCACTTCAATTGCCGCCTGGATGCTGCGATCGGCGTCTTGAATTCATGGGACACATGCCGTGGGAAAACTCCTGCGTGTTGGCACGGGTCTGAGTGGCCGTGGCCATGTTCATCGCCGCCTCCAGCCGCGCGATTTCCCGTGTCTGCAGCTCGACCGAACCCCGCGCCCCGGCGCTTCGACGCCGCGCCCATCTCGCCGCGACTGATGCGGCTCGCCCGCTCCGCCAGTTGGGTGATCGGTCGGGCGATCAACCGAACGTGAGCAGCGACATCACCACTACCAGCACCAGCAGCAGCGCCAGTGCCTGCAGCAGCAGCCAGCGCTTCGCATAGAGGGCCTGAACAATACCGGGCGGGGTGCGCGAGAGCATGACCGCGCCGATCAGCCTGCCCTGCAATACGATGGGCGCCGAGACGAACACCCGCAGGCCGCTGACCCGGCTGATCGAATCGATCGGTGCGTCTCTGGACTGGTCGCTGCGGTAGCGCAGCCGGCTGCCGGGCGTACGCAGCGCTTCGGCGATTTCCTCGCCATCAACGATGCTCCGGCCAACGTCATCGCCGGTGCTGGCGATGATGATGCCCCAGGGATCCGTGACCCGGATGCCAGCCAGGCAAGGTTGGGCATCCTTCAGCACCGGCATCAGCCGTTCACCCACTCGCCCTGCAAACGCGCATCCGCGGCGCGATCCACACGGCCATCCGGGAACGGCGGCAACACGCCGACTCGCCAGATCCAGCTCCGCGGACGCGGCGACAACCGGCCGTCCTGCCAGCGCCGACTGCGACCGATTGGGCGACCTCACCGGGATCGAGATCACGCGGCAGCTGCTCCAGTACCAGCGAGCGGTAGAAGGCGGCGACAATCGGCACCCTGAGCGATCAACGCGGATTCGGTCTGGCGCACCAGGGCACTTTCATACAGACGCAGGAGCTGAACGCCCGCCAGAGGCAGGATCAGCACAGTGAGATTGATGCCGACCACGCGGTACGTAAGGACAACCGCCAACGCATGCACAGCCGGGCTTCATGTTCCGGGACGCGCGAGCCGGTACTCCGACACCGTGGATCGTGCGAATGCTGGAGTACCTGTCCCGCAGCTCGCGGCGTTGATGCGGGAGTCGATGGCGCTTTCGACTCCACGGCACCCTGCACGGTGTCCTGCACTGGGATCATCCCAGCGCTGGCTGCAACTGGAACGAAGTA
>CALOAV010000122.1:0-1348 GCA_942491425.1 uncultured Cytophagales bacterium | reverse complement strand
AATGTATCGGAATTTCTACAACCCACTGAGAATATAGATATTTTTTGGGGTTTCCGAATTTACCCCGAAAATGGAATAATGGAATGGTGGAACGCTGGAATATTGGTTTTCAAAAGGATAATAGCCATTTTAATTTTATCGGTAATCCCGACGGTGGCGGGACTATTAATACAACATTGCATTATCCTCTCCGATCCGTAGGCCAGAACCCATTACTCCACTATTCCATTGCTCCATCATTCCAATTGTGAGCGAAGCGAACTAACTTTTATTCCGATTGAGTTGGATACCAAAATGGGAGTTAATTGTTATTCGTTATTGGTTAATAGTTGAAGTGGATTGAACTCCATTTTTACAAGCAATTCAACTTAGAATGCTTATACGCGAAACGATCACTTTCTTCTAATAACATATAACCAATAACTTATTTTTTGTGAGGTCCGGCATGCCAAAAAAATCGGAACCATTGAGGATGACCCTGCGATCGCCAAATACCTGCAAGCCGTTTTCAGTGACAATGGATATGCAACCTGTACGGCAGGCAACACCGCAGAAGGACTGGATGTTGTTCGTAAGGGAAAACCCGATCTGATTACCCTGGATCTGCAATTGCCTGGCGAATGGGGACCCAGATTTTACCGCAGACTGAGAAAGGACAAAGAATTAAAAGACACACCGGTTATCGTGGTTAGCGGAATTGACGGCGATCATGCGGTTAAAGATGCGGTGGCGTTTGTAAAGCTGCTTGATCCCGAAAAGTGTGATCGGGATCGTTACTGGAGAAACACCATCGGCTAGAGGGTTGCCTCCATAACCGCTAAGCTATCTTTGCACCGGGCACTCTGGAAGGGTTAGTGAAAAAGATGAACATCGAACATCGAACGTCAAACATCGAATGTTGAATGGGAAAAGATAAAGACACAGAAATCGTCATTCAAAGTTTGACATCGGATCTTTAAAGATAAATGAAATTAAATTGCGGAGCGGAGCGACATCAATTTTCTGCTTTCACCCAGAAAATATGCCAGTATTACGAGAAAAAAATAAATATAATTATATTTTTCGTTTTGATGAACTTCTAAATCCACCACTCCAATATTCCAGAACCCATGATTCCATCATTCCATTGTTCCATCATTCCGATGGTGAGCGAAGCGAACTAAGTTTTTCAATGCATTGTTGATTTTCAAATCACTCCTGTGTATCCTTTCCATTATTAACCTGGCCCTAAACTCGTCAATCCCGCCTTCACATGAATGACATGCGAGTCGATGTCAGATGGTTTATTTACTCGCCAGGTTAATAATTATTGCCTTTAGTATTTTTTGATTGCGGGAGCGGCTTGGTG
>CALOAV010000121.1:0-7312 GCA_942491425.1 uncultured Cytophagales bacterium | reverse complement strand
GCCTATAAATGCAAAAATTCCTGTAATGAAAATTGTTAATAGAAATGATATTATCAAGACCTCAATGTTGCTGTATTCGTTTGGTTCTGATGAAATTAAACTTCTCATTAAGTCAATAGATCTATAGCATAGAAAAAGTGAGAATATTGGAAATAGTATTTTCTTTAAAATGTTCAAGTTAGGTTTGGTTAAGTAAAAATGTCCAAATAAAAACAATTACTTTTATTCGCACTATGCGAGTATGTTTATTCATCCAAATTTATGCAATTATCAAGCTACGGCAAATGTGAATACTATTTATGCTCATTATATAATGGTGAATATAAGGTCTAAAAAACCAAATTAGCTGTCAGTGCTTAAAAAGCCGTCGCCTTAATCGAGATCATGATCAATCGCTGAAAAAAACTGCCCATTCGGCCCGTCATCCTCCACCAAAGCAGGAGCTAAAGCGCCAGGCAAAACAGCTTCAACAGGGTGTTCGGCATTTTCTCCACCCATATCCGTGCGTAACCAGCCCGGATCAAGGAAATTTGCTCTTACCTCGTATTTTCGAGTGTTGAAGCAATATCATCAGTTAGTTTGTTAACGGCCCATTTTGAAGCACCATAAGGTGCAAGTTCAGGTTTGTCTTTTATTCCTGACGAAAGGTTGATCACCCTTCCAAAGCCATTGTCGATCATGGCAGGAATAAAGGCTCCACACAAACTATACATGGCAAAAACATTTACTTTAAAAGTCTTCATCCATTCTTCCCAGCTATGTTCCCAAATGTTTTCATGGGCTGGTGTCATGATAGCCGCATTGTTGTATAAAATATCCACTGGGATTTTTAAATCCTTCACCTGGTTTATTAAATGGTTTACCATCTTTTCGTCAGACAGTTCACCATACACACTATAGGTCTTCACAGGATATTCTTTCCAGTAACTCCAGCGTTTTTGCGCAACTTTCCTTCGTTCGGCCATGCACAATAATATTGCAGCCCAGTTTGGCCAGGCCTATTGCTATTTGTTGTCCTATACCACGGCTTGAGCCCGTGATTAACGCATTTCTTTCTTTTAATTGTATCCTAATTATTTCCGTTTTCATTTTCTTGCATGATTAAGGTAGCCCAGCACAAAAACAGCCGGTGCATTCCAGTTGATGCAAACCTCGTTTGAAGCATAACTTTCTTCAACATCCATGTAGGATTGGGCAGGAAAAACTGAGACATAATCCACCCAATTTTGATCCTGCTTATCTCCATTCGGCCCACCGACAATAAAACCGGGAATGGGCTCAACAATTCTGTCAGCCCCGCTTGGGCGATGGATATTCATGGCTTGTTTAGAGCCAAAACCGGTTAAAAAGCAATAGCCGGTTGCGTTTTTACCGAAAATGTAATCGGTAATTTGTTCAGCACCAACCAGGTATTTTTCGTCTCCGGTTAAGCGGTGAGCCATGCATAAAATCACAGCCTGGTTAAGGATGTCGCTGTTTGAGCCCCATTCGAAGACATTTAAGGCAATTTTGTATGGATTAACATAAATTTGTTCCAGTATGGCATCTGCCAGAATCAGATGATTCTCCTTTAACGCATTTGCATAGGCCTCGTCCAGCATATCACTGTTTTCAAGCAAGGAATGAAAGCCATTGTTCCTGATAAAAAATTTCCAGCTGTTGGTCCAGCTGGTGGACATAAGGTTGCTGATTTTGCATAGACGTATCCTAAGTCAGCTACATTTTGGGTGGTCAGGTAAAGTTCGGCTGCAGCCCAGTAAAAATCATCTGTAAACACATCGTCACCATAAGCGCCTGTTGAAACATCTTCAGGATTTGAGTAGGGAACACTATCATTTTTTATAGCCCAGTTAAATGCTGTTACAGCGGCAACCTGAGCCGCTGCAGACCACTTCGATCAATATTTATTGAAAGACGTGACGCTTGTGCCATCACAGCAGCGAAATCCAGGGTAGCTGCTGTCCCTTTTCCGATGATCATTCTTTCGAGGTCATAATCTTCGGGCATCACAAAACCACTGAAATTTTTGGCGGTTAGTTTGTGAAAAACACCACCATCTTTATCCTGCACGTCAGCAGCCAGTCGAGTCGGTTTCAATTCATCCCATAAATCGCTTTGACCGTTTCCGCTTTCAGGAATGTTGAGTTGGCCGTCAGTAATTGCTTCTGGAAATTGATCCAGCAAAAGCAACATTTGTCCAACAGACAAGGCTGCGTTGACAGTGTATTTTCCATAATCACCGGCATCGTACCAACCGCCCGGAGAATTTAGTGTTCCACTTTCGTGACCGCTTGAAGGATGGAATTGACAGTTCGTATCGGGATAGCCTGCTGCGCGTTTGTAGATCCCACCGTATTGCTCTTCGACGGGCAAGGAGGTCCTTGAAAGTAGCAACTTTTGATGGCTGCATTCAAGGCGTCTTTGTACAATCCTTCTTTAATTTCAAAAGGGAATATGATTGAAGTGAATCATCGGATCGGTATGGAGTATTCGCCAGGTTTGTTAAAAGCGCTGAAATCGCCCATCAACACTTTCTCTCCCGACATGATCCAGAAACCATTGTCGGACAGCTTTCCTTTCGTAACCTTATCTCCATCGTCGTCAACTACTGCAAAAGTTTTCGCTTCTGTGTCCACAACCGCAAATTGCTTGACGGATTTGGGGTAGTAACCCAGCTGGTTGAGTTGAATCTCATCACTTCCTGGCAACCTCTCTTTCTCTGGCTGGCGAGCACCAATTGAAACAGCGATTAAAAGGAGCCAAAAAATATTTTTCTTCATCTTGGTTAGCAGTTTTTAAATTTTACTGTTTTACAAATTGGTTTTTATGTTAGTAATAAAATTAATAATTACTCTGTAATTTCTACCCGGTTTCCTTCCGGGTCGAGGATTACACTTTCGTAATAGCCATCGCCTGTTGTTCTTGGCTCTCCAACTATCCTGAAAGCCATCCCGCCGAAAAGCTCTCGTTAGCTCATCTAATTTCTTGCTACTCTTAACTGAAATGGCAAAATGGGCTATGTCAAAGTGTGTTTTGTGATCTTCCTTACCGGAATTGATGTCGGTCCGATGCATGATCTCTAAGCCTTGCACCTTCCGGGAAGGAAAGAAAATAGGATGAAAAATGCTTTTCGGGATTGGTGTATTTTTCACTGCATTTCATCCCGAAATACTTCGTGTAGAAGTTTTTCATTTTTTCCAGATCCTTGACCCAAATTGCCAGGTGCTCAATTTTCATCTCACCGGAAACCATGGTGTGTAGGTAAAATCTTTACATTGTGTCAACCAACTCCATCACTTGTTCGTGAGTTATTTCACCTTTGAGATATAGGGAATTTGATAATCGGATGGTCGCTGATGAAGCCCATCACAACGGCATCATCAGGTGTTTTTCCTTCGGGAGTCCAGAATTTGATAAAGTTGGGCATGATTTTTTTGACCAACTCACGGGTTTGCTTGTTGTCCCAGTATTCGGTGAAAAAGGTGTACTCATCAAACGCCAGTGGCACTTTTTGTGTTGATTGCAGGTTAATTGTTTCTGCCTGGCGAATATCGCGCGAAGAAGCACCCACGTTGATGGTGAACTCACCACTTTCAGCAATCCACATCTTGCGTTTTGAGTCGTAATAAGAGAAATCGCGGCCATCCAGTTTGAAGGTGACTTCTTGTTCCTGTCCCGGTTCCAATTCAATTTTTGTAAATTTCTTCAATTCATTTTTGGGACGGATGAGCCTGCTTTTGTGGTCAGAAACATACAACTGAACAACTTCCTTTCCTTTTACTTTTCCGGTGTTTTTAATTTTGAGTGAAACAGTCAGGCCTTCTGCATCGGTGATGTTTTTTGAGGAAACTGTGATATCACCGTATTCAAAACTGGTATACGAAAGACCGTATCCAAAAGGAAACATCGGCTCAATTTTCTTTTCATCGTAGTAGCGGTAACCAACAAAAATGCGTTCACCGTAAAGCGCGTTGCCTTCTTCGCCGGGAAAATTAAAATAAGCAGGTGTATCTTCCAGTTTTAAGGAAAGGTTTCGGCGAATCTTTCCGGAAGGGTTAACCTTTGCCAAACAAAACATCGGCAGTTCCACCAGCTCCGGCCTGTCCACCCAGCCATGTTTCCAGTATGCCCGAAACTTCATTTTTCCAGGGCATGGCAACAGCACTTCCGTTGGTTAAAACAACAACTGTATTTGCCTGAACTGAGGCTACTTCGCTGATTAATTTGTTGTGCGACGCCGGCATGTCGATGTGTGTACGATCAATTCCTTCTGACTCGTACTGCAACGGGAGTCCTGCAAAAACAAGCGCGATGTCGGCTTTTGCTGCTGCATCTTTTGCCTCTCCAATCAAGGAAAGATCATTGTCATCGCTTAGTTTGTAACCCTGATAGTAATTGAATTTATAGGTTTTGCCGTATTCTTCATCCAGCACATCCAAAATGTTATCCAGCATGGTGGGTTTCACTTCCGAGCTTCCATTTCCCTGGTAACGTGGATTTTTTGCAAACTCACCAATAATGGCTACTTTTTTATACTTGTCTTTTGTTAAAGGCAGAATTTCGTTGTCATTCTTTAACAAGGTAGCAGCTTCGGCGGCAACCTCGCGGGCAAATAAATTGTGCGCCTCGATGTTTTGGTCAACGCCTTCTTTTTCAAGAGCCTGGGCTTTTAAAACAATGAAAAGGATTTGCTCAACAAGTTCGTCCAGAACACCTTCATCCAGCGTGCCGTTTTTAACTGCTTCAACAATCAGTGAATCGTTAACTCCACTCACGAAGGGCATTTCAATGTTCATCCCGGCTTTAACGCCTTCAACTCGGTCAACAACGGCAAACCAGTCGGAAATAACAATTCCTTCATAACCCCATTCGTCTCTAAGTACTTCGGTTAGCAAGTACGGCGATTGAGTTCCATAAATTCCCTGAACCCTGATTGTAACAGGCCATCACCGTCCATGGATTGGATTTTTTTACAGCAATTTCAAAAGGGGTCAGGTAAATTTCGTTTAAGGTTCGGGTATCCACATCTGAGTTCATCCACATACGCTGGGTTTCCACATTGTTGGCTACGTAATGTTTTAAAGAAGTACCAACACCCTGGCTTTGCACTCCATTGATGAAGGCCGCGCCCATTTCGCCTGAAAGGACAGGGTCTTCGGAGAAAAATTCAAAATTTCTCCCGCCAAGGACAGATCGTTTGATATTAACACCAGGACCGAGTAAAACGTTTACATCAAGAGCCTGGCATTCTACGCCAAGCGCTTGCCCAACTTTGTAAACCAAATCTAAATCCCAGGTTGCGGCAAGAGCCGAGGCAGTAGGAAACAGGTGGCAGGCAACTGATCGCCATAACCCGGAACGTTAGTTTTTGGGGCCCGCGTAGTCCATGTGGGCCATCGGAAACCCAAATCCAAGGAATGTCCAAACGTTCGATTGGTTTTGTGCTCCAGTCATCGCGACCGGAACAAAGCGATGCTTTTTCTTCGAGGGTAAGCTCAGTTACCAATTGGGCAGCTTTTTCCTGAATTGCTTTTTGATCAACCTGATTTTGTGCGTTCATGCAAAATCCCATTAAAATTATCAAACTAACGACTACTAATTTTTTCATGGCTTTACTTATTTATGCTTTTCAATTTCTATTCTAATCACCGATAAGTATCAATTTTTCCCTGTATGTATCTCCGTTTTCAAGAAGAATAGTGAGGTAATAATTTCCTGGGGGCAATTTGCCTAAATCGATTCTTTCATCAAAAGAAGAAAATGGTTGAATTGCTTTGTTGTAAAGTTGTTGTCCCATTGAATTGTAAACCTCTATCCTCACTTTCTGCGGACTTTTTAAAGTTCCTTTTACGGTAAAAGTGTTTTTAAACGGATTCGGGAAAATGTTGAGATCCGGGATTTGATTCTGCTCTTCTATGGAGGTTAAAAAGGTAAGCTGGAACCAGTTGACATTAAATAAGGGTTGGGTTATTAAAAGTCGTAAGCGATGCTGACCGGCAGTTAACGAAAGGTTTTTGCTTGTTGTTTCCCAGGTTTGCCATCCGCCTGTTGCCGGAAAGTTTACTGAGTGCAGTGTTGTCGCTTCTCCTTCATCATCAATTAGTTGCAATTGAATTGCTCCACCTGCACTTTCAGAAGCTGTGCGGTAGTCAACCCTGTAGGTTCCGTTTTGGGCTACATCGATGTAGTAATCGCAATAATCACCTTCATCAAGGTAACCGATATTTTGACCGCCACCATCATCAGTGCAGTCTTCCAGTTCAATCCCTGACTGATCAAAAAAGTCTTCAGCCTGAATTTTTCCGGAACAGCCATGAGTTATGGCCACATTATTCTGAACCACTTTTAAGCTGAAAGTCTCAAGCATGGTTCCGTCCTGTGCCATGATTTCACTCCCGTTGTAGGATACTTTTATTTCTTCTGAGGATTTGATAACGTGATCTATTTCAATGGTGACGATTCTTGCATTGCTTCCTTGTTCAACCTGGGTTATCGCTGTCTGAGTACCATTGACGTAAACCGTGAAGTCAGCTGGTACGAACCGGCAGAGGACCTGACAAGGGCTTGTTAATATTTATTTGGATGGTTTTTATTATCCAAGGTGAATGAAGAGAGGTATTCGGTGGCTACAGAAGTTGAAGCACCTTTCTGAATAAACTCAAAACTACCAAGGTTAAACTCTTTTTTATCGATCAAAACCTTAATTTTTTATCAGAAGGTGTTAAAATGATTTCGGGAATAGTGACTGTTTGCCAGGATTGCCAGCCACCCGTTGAAGGAACTGCTGTAACATCAGAAACATCAGCATCACCAATTCCAAAATGAAAAGAACCCTCAGTAGATTCGGATGCTACTCTAACTTTAACTTCGTAAACTGCACTTGCGGCCACTTCAACATCGTATTGCATCCATTCTCCGGCAGCTACAAACCCAATGTTGTAGCCGTTGGAATTCACATTGTCTTCCGACATTTCAATATCAACACCGTCGTTGCGGTAGGCCCAACCCCTGTTCCATGCTGTATAATTGCCTGTTGAAACCTGGTAATTGGCAATGTCGGTATCAAAATAGGCCGAGCCTGCAATTCCCATATCAAAATCAGTTGAATAAACAATTCCCGGAATTTGTTGTGTGTTAAAAGGAATAGTTGCATCCGTATAGGGTTGCCTGAACATGGCGTCAATCACATCCTTTTGGTAAATGCAGTTTTCAATTTTCATGTTATCAGCTGTTGCCATCAGGGCCGATTTTGCATAGGCAGCAGATGGCTTTTCTCCAATTCCATTCCAGTAATCGAGCAAAACCTGGTATT
>CALOAV010000120.1:0-23591 GCA_942491425.1 uncultured Cytophagales bacterium | reverse complement strand
CACTGCAATACTATAATATTTAGCAAACGCTGTATTGGTTTTAGCAGGAAGTTTTCCTGACAATAATCAGTATTTCAAACAATCTTCATCAGTTCACGCTATAAGGGGTGGGTTTAATTTTACTCGAATTTATTCCAAACCCAATCCTAGCTTATGGAACTAGAACGCTTCAGTTACGACAATAAAATTGTCAAAGCCTTTATCATCGCCACCGTCATTTTTGGATTGGTAGGTATGCTGGTAGGGCTAACCATCGCATTGCAGCTCGTATACCCAATTCTTAATTTTGATTTACCGTATACGACGTTTGGTAGAATCAGGCCCCTGCATACCAATGCCATCATTTTCGCATTTGTAGGGAATGCCATGTTCGCCGGGGTATACTACTCTATGCAGCGGTTATTAAAAACCCGGATGTTTAATGATACCCTGAGCTGGATTAATTTCTGGGGATGGCAACTGATTATCCTGGCTGCTGCTATCTCCCTTCCTTTAGGAATGACTACCTCCAAAGAATATGCGGAACTCGAATGGCCGATTGATATTGCTATTACGGTGATCTGGGTTGTGTTTGGATGGAACATGATTGGTACGATCATCAAACGAAGGGAAAAGCATATGTACGTGGCGATCTGGTTTTACATTGCCACATTTGTAACGGTTGCCGTTTTGCACCTGGTGAACTCCTTTGAGATGCCAGTTACTTTCTTCAAAAGTTATAGCTGGTATGCCGGTGTACAGGATGCTCTGGTGCAGTGGTGGTACGGACACAATGCAGTCGCCTTTTTTCTCACTACCCCATTTCTGGGATTGATGTATTATTATCTTCCCAAGGCAGCCAATCGGCCGGTGTATTCTTATAAACTTTCGATTATTCACTTCTGGTCACTCATATTTATTTACATCTGGGCTGGTCCCCACCATTTATTGTATAGCTCATTGCCCGATTGGGCACAATCGTTGGGAGTAGTGTTCTCCATCATGTTGATTGCTCCTTCCTGGGGTGGTATGCTAAATGGTTTACTAACCCTCCGTGGTGCATGGGATCGTGTTCGGGAAGATCCTGTTTTGAAATTTATGGTGGTAGCTGTAACCGCATATGGTATGGCCACACTGGAAGGTCCGCTGCTTTCGTTAAAGAACGTGAATGCAATAGCGCACTTTACCGACTGGATTGTAGCGCACGTACACGTGGGGGGGTTGGGATGGAATGGCTTCTTAATCTTTGGCATGTTGTACTGGTTGATTCCGCGCATGTGGGGAACAAAATTGTATTCAACCCAATTGGCGAATGTTCACTTCTGGATCGGAACGCTGGGGATTATTTTCTATGCCTTGCCCATGTATACTGCCGGCGTAGTACAAAGCTTAATGTGGAAAGAGTTTGGTGGTGATGGGTTGTTGGTTTATAAAAACTTCCTTGAGACAACTGTTCAAATAATTCCACTTCACTTACTTCGTGCAATTGGTGGGTTTATGTACCTGACCGGTGCGATCATCATGACCTATAACCTGATTAAGACGGCGTATGCCGGTACATTCATTGCCAATGAGGAGGCGGAAGCCGCACCAATGTCGAAAGCGGAAGCTACTGGCGACTGGCATCATGTATTGGAAAGCAAACCGATTATGTTTACTGCCCTTGCACTGGTTGCAATCATTATCGGCGGTGTGATTGAGCTGGTACCGACCTTCTTAATAAAATCAAATGTTCCAACGATTGCAAGTGTCAAGCCTTATACGCCACTTGAATTACATGGAAGAGATATATACATTCGGGAAGGGTGTGTAAGTTGCCATTCCCAAATGGTTCGACCTTTCCGGTCGGAGACTGAACGCTATGGAGATTATTCAAAGGCGGGTGAGTTTGTGTATGATCATCCGTTTTTGTGGGGATCTAAGCGCACCGGTCCTGACTTGCACCGCGTAGGCGGAAGGTATTCAAACCGGTGGCACTACGATCATATGCTGGCACCAGGCGTTGTAAGTACAGGTTCGATCATGCCTGCCTATCCATGGTTATTTGAGAATGCAATTGATAAAGATGCAACGGCTGGAAAAATAAAAGCACTAAGAACAATTGGGGTTCCCTATGCGGATGGGTATGAGGAAACAGCCAATGCAGATTTAGAAAAACAGGCGGCAAAAATTGTGAGCGGATTGAAAGATGAAGGCATTGAAAATGCCGCTCCTGATGCAGAAATTATTGCACTCATTGCCTATCTCCAACGCCTGGGCACGGATATTAAAGGAGATAAAGTAGCCACCTCAAACTAAATCGTCATGTACAAAAACGTATTACAAGGAATCGATAACATCGCCATCTGGCCCATGATCTCGTTTATTATTTTCTTTTTGTTTTTTATCGGGTTGCTTTGGTATGTCTATACGGCAGATAAAGAGTATATCAACCGGATGAAAAAAATACCGATGGATGACACAACACCAACCGAAAAGAACGCTCACTTAAATAGCACCCTACGATGAAAAAAATAGTCACTCTACTAGTATCCCTTTTTGTTTCTGGAGTTGCTACTGCACAAGATGCGACGGAAGCAGCCGGCAGTTTTTGGGACAACCCATTAGCGGATCCACTGCTTCCATTGTATATCGTGATTGGGTTTATCTTTATCGTTGCCCTGCTGGTGATTATTGTTGCAGCATACATGATAAAAATTCTGAACATGTTTGTGCGAAAGGAAGCGGAGGAAAAAGCTGCCAAGGAGGGAAGAGAATATGTACCCGAACCCAGTTGGTGGTCAAGGTTTGATCGGGAAGTACTCACCGGTGCGGTGCCGATTGAAAAGGAAAACACGATTGTCCTCGATCATAATTATGATGGAATCCGTGAATTGGATAATCACTTGCCACCCTGGTGGAAAGCGTTATTCTACGGATGTATCATTTGGGGAATCGGGTATTTGATTGTTTATCATGTAGGCGGATGGTTGCCATTACAAACGGATGAATACCAGGCGGAAGTAGCTGCAGCGGAGGTTCAAATTGCAAAGTATAAAGCTTCGCAACCTACAGAAGCAGCAGTAGATGTCTCAGCAATGGAATATTCGGATGATGCCGATATTATTGCTGCAGGAAAGAAGATATTTGATGGTCAATGTGCATCCTGCCATTTAGCCGATGGCGGTGGAATGATCGGCCCTAATTTAGTAGATGAGTATTGGCTGCATGGAGGGGGGATACAGGATATTTATACCACCATAGAAGTGGGTGTACCTGAAAAAGGAATGATTTCATGGAAAGGAGTTTTGAGTCCGGAACAGATCAAGGAAGTTTCTTTTTATATTATGTCGATCAGGGGAACTACACCGGCAAATCCAAAAGCACCACAAGGGGAAAAATATGTTCCTGCGGAGGTTCCTGGTGCGGTTCCGGCCGACAACACCCCCGTACCGGTAGACAGCGTTCAGGCATCGCTTTAATGTGCGCCTGTGAGGATTTTAGTAATTTAGGATGATTCTGGTTCCGGGAAGAACGAAATAGGCAAATGAACGAAAGCTGCACGTGAATTCAACAGACGAGTTATATCAGTATGATGAGGAGTTTCGGGATACCATCGCAACGGTTGATGAAAAGGGTAAACGAATCTGGGTGTATCCTAAAAAGCCGGGTGGCTATTACCATCGCTTACGAATAGGGGTTACGGTTCTCCTACTCTCAATTTTTTTGCGGGTCCTTTTATCAGAATTGGCGGGCAGCCCTTCATGCTGTTTAATGTATTCGAGCGGAAATTTATTTTGTTCGGTCAACCCTTCTGGCCTCAGGATTTTGTGTTATTGGCTGTCACCGCGATTACATTTTTTGTTTTTATAATTCTGTTTACAGTTGCTTTTGGTCGGGTTTGGTGTGGCTGGGCGTGCCCGCAGACTTTATTTTTAGAGATGGTCTTTCGCAAGATTGAATATGCCATTGAAGGAGATGCAGGAGCCCAGCGAAAGCTTAATGAAGCCCCCTGGACAGGAGATAAAATTGTTAAGAAGGGAACAAAGCAATTGATATTTATTGTGATCTCCCTATTGATTTCCCATACGGTGATGGCGTATTTGGTAGGAGTAGGTGAAACACTGGAAATCATTCAGGACAACCCCATGAATCGCCCTGCGGGGTTTATTGGATTAATGGCCTTTACCGGTATATTTTATGGAGTGTTTGCTAAATTTCGGGAGCAAGCCTGTATTGCAGTTTGTCCGTATGGAAGGTTACAAGGTGTATTGTTGGTTAAAGAATCCATTGTTGTAGCGTATGATTGGTTGCGGGGTGAGCCGCGCGGAAAAATAAAGAAGAGTGAAATCACTTCCGATCAGGGAGATTGTATTGATTGCAAATTGTGTGTTCATGTTTGCCCGACGGGGATTGATATCCGAAATGGAACACAATTGGAATGTGTGAATTGTACGGCCTGCATGGATGCCTGTGATGAAGTAATGGTAAAGGTCAATAAGCCGAAAGGATTGATACGCTATGCCTCCTACAACTCCATAAAGGAGGGAATTCAGAAATTGGTAAATCCGCGTCTGATTGCCTATTCTGTTGTGATGATTGGTTTATTAAGTCTTTTAAGTTTCCTGATTTTTACCCGGACAGAAATAGAAACAACGGTGTTGAAAGTGCGTGGAACCTTGTATCAAAAAACGGATGACGGGTATATCACCAATTTATACAACATCGAATTTGTTAATAAAACTTTTGACGAGATTGAGGTCAGTATACGGATAGAATCTCCCGGTACTGCGATTTTAAGCCGGGTCGGCAATCAGGCTGAAATTATTCCTGCGGAAGAAATGTTGAAAGGAGTATACTTTATTAAAATTAAACCCGAAGATCTAACCAGCGCCCGAACCGATGTTACACTAGGAATTTATCGTGGTGATGAGCGGATAGAGACGGTGACAACCAAATTTCTTGGACCTGTACCTTTAAAACAATAGTTATGAATTGGGGACGATGGATCATAGTTTCATTTTTGGCTTTCGCTACATTCATTGGCGTATTGGTGGTGATCGCCATGCGACAGGATGTAAATCTGGTGGCAAGTGATTACTATCAGCAAGAACTTCAATATCAGGATCAGATTGAACGCATCAACAACACGAGCCAGTTACCGGTTAAACCATCCTTCCAGATTCATGAGGGCAACTATTTAAATATCTATTTCCCCAATATGGAAGTTGAGGAGGGTAGCGTCCAGTTGTTCCGACCTTCTGATGCGGCATTAGATCAACGGTTTACCCTGCGTTCTGCATCGGACAGTATTCAGCAATTTAACGTTCGCCCGCTCGATAAAGGGATGTATAAGGTGAAGTTGGAATGGAAGATGAATGGGAAGGAATATTATTTGGAAGAAATAATTTCAATATAAAATGATCTGGTCGGCTGCATTTTTACTCGGATTTGCGGGAAGTTTGCATTGCATTGGGATGTGTGGTCCGTTGGCAGTGATGATATCCGGTCGCAACCCGGAGGCTGTGCTACTTAATCGATTGGCCTATAATGCAGGGAGAACCATTACCTACATGCTCCTGGGTGCCCTGATTGGGATGGTCGGAACATTTGCCAAAGTGGGCGGGATCCAGAATATTTTCTCCATTGTAATTGGTGTCTCCATACTTGTATTTGTTTTGTTCTATAAATCACAGCCCGTATTCATCTCACTTTTTAATAAAATGATTGGCCGGTTAAAGCGATCATTTCTTGAACACCGAAAAGGGGCGAGGATGTATTCAGCATTTGCCACCGGAGTGTTCAATGGGTTTTTACCCTGTGGACTTGTTTACGCCGCAATCGCTGTTGCAGTAGTGCAACAGTCTGTATTAAATAGTGCCGGGGTGATGTTGTTTTTTGGCTTAGGTACTATACCTGCGCTGCTGCTTACAGCGTATTCATTTAAGCGGATTCAACAGGTATTGCCTTTTTCATGGAAAAAAATTCAACAAATCGTATTGGTAGTGATTGCAGTTATTATGATTGGCCGGGGTCTTCAGCATGAGCTATGGCAACGTGGTGAAATTGCTCAATCCGAAATAATCTGTGAATAATCCAACCGTTATCGTAAAGCGACATTCCAGCGCACAACTTTTTCAAGCTTAGCCGGGTTGCTCACTTTTATTTTCCCGCTTTCAATTTCGATGAGTTTTTCTTCCCTGAAGTCGGATAGTACACGAATCACAGACTCAGAAGCAGTCCCTACCATTTTAGATAGATCTTCCCGAGAGATACGCATATACTCATCATCCTTTCTCAGTTCATGAAGTTTCAACAAGGATTCGGCAGTACGCTGGCGCACTGAATTATAAGCCAGATTTAATAATTGAGATTCTTTTTCATCGACCTTCTTGCAAAGCATTGAAATAAATCCGGCTGAAACTTTTGGATGTTTTTGAATCAGTGTCAGGAAATCCAGTTTGGGAATAAGAATCAACTCTGAATCCTCCAGAGCAATGGCAGACTCATCAAATGCATGCCCCTGTAGAATTGCTTCGTATCCAAAAAAATCATTCGGCTGATACAAGTTGGTAATAAACTCTTTTCCATCAGGATGTGATCGAAAAGTTTTTACACTACCGGAGAGCACAAAGAATATGGCGCTGGGAGTTTCGCCCTCCATGAAAATCATCCCTTTTTTCTTGTACGTTTTATGCTTTTTATCCTGACATAAATCTTTCAGATCCAGGGCTTTCTGTGCATCTTCAATAAAAGCATTGAGTCCATCAACGCCTTCCGCATAGGTGTTCTTAATTAAGGTATACTTCTTTATACGAGCTTCAATGGCATTTAATAAGTCAGTATCGTCAAAGGGTTTAGTGAGGTAATCGTCTGCTCCCAGTGCCATCCCTTTTCGGATATCACTCTTTTCAGTTTTGGCTGTCATGAAGATGAAGGGTATTCTTGCTGTATCCGGTTTCTTACTAAGGATGTGCAACACCCCATATCCATCCAATTCTGGCATCATAATATCGCAAAGAATGAGGTCGGGTAATTCTTTATTGGCAATCTCTACGCCCTTTTTCCCATTTTCGGCCTCAAATACCGTAAAATTGGCCAACGTTAAAATTTCACTCGTATTCTCACGAACTTCCGGGTTATCTTCAATCAATAGTATTTTTTTCATTTTTTTCAGCTAATTGGCAATGTAACCGTGAAAGTAGTACCGATACCTTCCTCACTTACGAAAGTAACATTACCACCCAACAATTCAATATAGCGCTTAACAATATTTAGCCCCAATCCGGATCCCTGAATATTGATAACGTTGCCGGCACGAAAAAAACGTTCGGTAATATGTTTAATATCCGTTGAGGGAATACCAATTCCTTCATCCCGAACCTCAAGGACAAGAACAGTTTTCTCGCAGACACATCGTAGGTAAATGGTTTTGTTTATCGGTGAATATTTGCTCGCATTCGACAGGAGGTTGAACAGGATGTTTCGAAGAATTCGTGGATCCGTTTCAATGAATTCTTGCTGACACTGACAGTCAATGCTTATTTTTTGTCCTTCCAATAGGGTCGGCATCACTTCTTCATATGTTTCGTTAATGAAGGCTTCGATATTGATTTCTTCTAATGTCGTTTCAATTTTCCCCTCTTCCAATTTTCCAAGTGATAAGAAGTCATTCAGAATTCCCGTGAGATGTGTAACCGAGGATTTAATCCGTTTAATATGCTTCCCTATTTTTTCGGTTTCGCTGAAGTCTTTGTATCTATCAACCAGCGAGGCGGAACTTAGGATCGTACTCAGTGGCGTTCTGAATTCATGAGAAGCAGTGGAAACAAACCTTGATTTAAGTTCATTTAATTCTTTTTCCCGCTCCAATGCCCGTCGTGTTTCTTCCTCGGCTTTCTTCCGTTCCGCAATTTGTTCCTGTAAGTCCTGATTAGTGGCTTCCAGTTTGATTATGGATTCATTGAGTGCTTCGGTCCTGGCTTGCACCTTTTTTTCCAGTTCAGCCGCATATACGATCAGTTGCTCTTCACTTTGCCGGAGGGCTTCTTCAGCCTTTTTTCGCTCTGAAATGTCTATAATGAAGGCCATAATCAGAAAATGACCGTCAACTTCTTTATGACTAAGGCTGACCTCCACCGGAAACTCAGTTTCATCCTTCCGAAGTCCCACCAAATCACGGCCAATTCCCATTCTCCGGGGTTGAGGATTATTATAGTAATCCGCGCGGTGGGCGGTATGGCCTTTTCGGAACTTGGCCGGTAACAGATTGTCAATTGATTTATCGTTTAGCTCATTGGGGGAATATCCAAACATTTCTTCGGCCACTTTATTGGCCATAAGAATGGCGCCCGCCTTATTCACGATAATGATCCCTTCTGCCGATCCTTGAAAAATCTCGCGAAAAGTGGAATTACTAATGATTGGTATCGATTCGATGGTTTTCTGCTTGCTCACAAGGTGTGAATTTACGAATCGCTTCATTATGACAAAAATCATTTTTTTATCTGATAAAGACATGCTCTTTCCCTCCCGGGCAACCGCTATGTTCGTGAATGATTTAATTTTGTTATGGCGAAATCAATATTGTGTGCAGTAGATTTAACAGACGATTCCCGCGGTGTTGTTGAAGTAGCTGCTGATATGGCTGCTAACTTAAAAGAGCATCTTACCATTCTGTTTTCCTACCGGCTAAATCAATTAATTGGGGATGGTGATGTTTTCCTTAGTAAAAAAGAAGTTGAAGATGAGGCCGCCAGGAAGTTTAAATCTTTTGAAGAAAAACTTTTGATGAACGGTCAGATTTCCTATGAGTTTCGGGCCGAGGTTGGCTTCTTATCCGATCGCCTCGAATCCTATATTCGAAAAAATGAAGTAGATTTATTGGTAATCGGTCAGCAATTGGCGCAAAATAATGAGGAAGTTAAAAAGGCAGGAATTGAGAATTTTCTTGATAAATTAAAAATTCCAGTATTGGTCGTACCTCAACGACTAACCAGCTGAATATTCGTATAATAATTGGTAATAGTTGATTGTTTGTTTGATAAAAGTTATAATTTTAAATCAAAGCAAAACCCTTTAAAGAAATTATGAAAAAAATACTCGTTCCTACCGATTTTTCTAAACCTGCTCAAATTGCAACTGAGGTAGCGTTAGACATTGCGAAAAAAGCGAAATCAGAACTTATTTTATTACATATTATAGAAGAAGCTGTTAGCGGTTCTTTTAATATCGAAGGAGAAGTTTCTCGCGGCAATAACTTTGAGGATAGCCTGTTTACACTAAAGTTGATTGAGCGGTCCAAGAAGTTGATGGCCAAAACAGTCGAGGAACTTAAAGAAAAAGGAGTCAAGGTGAAACCTATTCTTAGAATTGGAACACCCTATCATGGAATGCACGCCATTATTACGGAGAATAAAGTTGACCTTGTTGTGATGGGGACTTCCGGAAAAAACAAATTGGACGAAATGATTATCGGTTCAAATACTGAGAAAGTTGTTCGGTTGGCGCATTGTCCAGTATTAACGGTACATAAAAAGCCTGCCAGTTCAAATTTCAAAGACATCGTTTATGCAAGTGGCATGGGGAAAGATGAAGAAGTCTTTTCCAGAATTGTAAAAAGTGCACAGGCGCTCTATAACTCTACTATCCATTTAGTTCGAATCAATACGCCTGGAAACTTTCAGCGGGATGCAGTGGTTCGAAAGTATATGGAGGAATTTGCCAAGAAATTAAAGCTGACCAATTACACGATCAATGTGTTTAATGATGTTTCTGAGGAAGAGGGTATCATTTACTTTGCTGATTCCATTAATGCCGACATGATTGCAATGGCAACGCATGGCAGAACAGGGTTTGCGCATGTACTGGCAGGAAGCATTGCGGAAGATGTTGTAAGTCATTCAAAGCGTCCCGTTTTAACGTTTGTTACCAAACACAGAAAAAAATAAGGTAGCCTGGAGCCCAAATAAAAACCCCGGTAACAACCGGGGTTTTTGATTTTTAAAGTCTCGTGTATCCTTAGCTGGAAGATGAAAGATTATTATCAGGTATTGGGCTTAAACGCTGCAGCATCTGCAGCGGAAATTAAGACCCGGTTTAGACAACTCGTTGTGCAGTATCACCCGGATAAAAACAACACGGTGGAGGCAGCATCCCGTATTCGGGAGATTAATGAAGCGTATGATGTATTGGGTGATCCAAATAAGAAAATTCAATATGATTATCAGCGAAGTAATTTAGTTTTTCAGCAGCAAACCACGCGTCCACATCGCGATCCAGCCTATCATCGTACTAGAACCCATCGTAAACCAGCTGTGAGCAGCCAGTATTTGATGATGCAGCAATGTATGCCATATGTGACCAAATTGATTTACTTCTCCCTGTTTTTTTGTGGTTTTCTTATCCTCGATTTGGTCTTACCGAAAAGGGTACAGGAAGAAATAGTGATCGATAAACGTTCTCATATCGCCCGAAGCAGGGGGAGGAGTTACCATAGTTCGGATATCATCTACACCAATACGGGTACAACATTCGAAATCGACCTTGAAAGCACAGGGCCATTGGAAGATGGTAAGGTTATTTTTGTGAGCTACACCAGAATCCAAAATATTCCGATTCGTGTTGCTGATGGTGCGTACTTCTCGGTCCGGGTTCCGGTTACCATTTTCGGGAACTTTATTTTCGCTCCCATCATATTGTTGGTGTTGTCTACACTGGGCTTTTATTTTAGAAAAAATGTCAGCATGGCCTTTAATTTAGGAACTACTATTTTTTTTATTTTACTTTTGTGTTTCTACTTTCTTAAAATTTCCTAATGATGGCTAAAAAAAATAATTGGAAGAATAGAGATGGAGTGGTATATTCTACTGCTGATAGTTTTGAATATCAGTACCAACAGGATCATGAGGCTGAAACACTTCCGGCACAACAACAAAATCTTAAAGTGATGCTTGATAAAAGTGGGCGAGCTGGAAAGCAAGTCACGTTAGTGAGCGGATTTATTGGCTCAGCAGATGATTTAGCAATACTTGGGAAGTTATTAAAATCAAAATGTGGTGTTGGTGGATCGGTAAAGGATGGCGACGTGCTAATCCAGGGAGATGTACGGGAGAAAGTTTTACAAATTCTTAGTAAGGAAGGTTACAAGGCTAAGAAGGCTGGTGGGTAGAAGAGGCAGGCAATGTGATGGTACATGTAGTGCCCTTATTGACTTCACTTTCTATATTCAGAGTTCCCTGATTTCTTTCAATAAAATCTTTACAAAGCGATAACCCAATACCCGTTCCTTTTTCATTTATTGTACCTAATGTGGAATAATTTCCGTCAAAAACATTGCCTAAATTTTCTTTTGGAATACCAACACCATTATCGTGTATCATTATACAGGTCATTTTTGTTCCCAGTGCTTTGGTACTAATAGTTACCTGTCCCAGAGAAGGGGTAAATTTAATGGCATTTGTAAGGAGGTTCGTTATTACGGAACGAATCATGCTTTGATCAGCATAAATTTTTAATTGACTTTCGTTAAACTTAATATCGATTTTTTTCTCATCAGCAAGCGATTTAATACCACCAATGGAGGAGGATACCATTTGATCTGCTGATAACAATTCAGGTTGTGGTGTTAGCGGGGAACTTTTTGATCTCGACCAGCTTAATAATTCTTCAATTGATAGCTGCAATTGGTTGACCTGCTTTGAAAGTTTTTGTGTATGACTTTGAAATTCCGTTTGTGAAAGCTGCTTATTGGAAATCAAAGTTAGTAATCCCTGCAAGGAATTAATTGGGCTACGAAGATCGTGACTGATCACAGAAAGTACGCGATCTTTTGTGAAATTAGCACGCATAACTTCATTTCTTTCAGCTTCCAGAAGCTGTGCCTTCAAATCCATCGAAGTTTGATTTTCTTTACCTTCTTTGAGTAATAAGTAGAGTATTGCGAAAAGAGATAAGAAAGCAATAATGATCCGAATAATAAGACCGACATTGAATATAAAAAAACCAGGAAGGGCGGTATAGACATTGTAGACATAGATACAGAATAAGAAGACAATAAATAAAAAAACAATACTGATAATCTTTTGATTGGAAAACAGCACAAACAATGAAGCTGCAATCACCAATAAATAAAATTCTGTACGATAGGGTTGAGCATTAACCATTCCGGTATATAGATTGAAGGCACTAACAGCAAGGACTAATACTATTCTGCTGGCAGCATATCGCTGTATGCTGTTTAACCAGAATACAGGGAACATCACTAATGAAAGAATAATATGATGAACGTAAAATGCAATGCGAACATCATTATTTGCTCTTCGCTCAAAGAAAATTAAATCAATTATGAAATATAAAAAAGTAACGAGCGAAGAAATGAATGCAAGCTGATTGGTTAGTCGGATTTTTCGTACGAATTCAAACGATTGGCTTGGGTGGATACCAATATTAGAGATGTATTTCCAGATGTTCAACTTCTCTTCGATGGATGGCTCTGAGCGTTAAGATACATCTCTTTTCTGAAAAGAAGAATAATTTCTTATATCTTTCACGAAGGCCTTATAGTGACGTGGATAAATAAAAAGAGTAAACGGAAGACTTTCGACTTCCGTTTGGAATAACCTTACCTATCACAGGAATTATAATTTTTTGGTTTTTATCCAACATTGCAACAAAAGAATTAGGACTGCCGGTTAATACCGTCTACTTAAGTTTGTATTGCAAAGAGCCCCAGCCTCCTCCATTTAATACAGTGAAGCCATTGTCCTTAAGAAATTTGGCCGCCCTTCCGCTTCGCATACCCGAAGCACAACAGGTAATTACGGGTTTGCTTTTATTAAGCTTGCCAAGATTCTTTGGAAGTTGATCCACACTGATGTTTGTAGCACCATGAATATGTCCCTGTTTAAATTCGGACGAGGTTCGTACATCCAGAATTAATGCGCCTTGACTAGCAAGTGCCTTTAAATCAGCTGTTGAGACAATACCGAAGAATTTTTTTAATGCTGCTATCATTTTTCTTTAATTAATGCCATTTACATCTAACCAGGATCCCCCGTTTGAGCACTCAATTCCCTGCGATTTTAAAAAGGCAGTTGCTTGTCCGCTTCTATTGCCTGATGCACAGCATAAAATTATGGGTGTTTCAATGGCTTTAATTTCATCTATTCTTTGTTGAATTTCTGATAACGGTATATTGATCGCCCCGGATGCACTTCCTCCATAAAATTCAGCAACCGTGCGTACATCAATGATTGTAGCGTTTTTCACTTGATTTTTTGTTTGTATTTCCATTGTATTAAATTTTTTTATACAAAGGTAAGGGCTCTGTAAGCTCATAAAAGTGACTTTGATCACCGAGAAGGACTTTTTTATCCATCAAACCACTCTTTAAATGCCTGAACTTTTTCACGCGACACAATCAACTCTTTATCAAAAGCCTGAACAAGTGTTATTTTTAAGCGACTGCTGGAATAGATTACCACATCTTTGATGGCTTCAATACAGACAATGATCGACCGGTTTAACCTGAAATATTGAGCTGGATCAAGCATTCCAGCCAGTGTTTCTAACGTGTAGTCGAGTATATATTTTCGCTCATTTTTTGTTACCAGGTATACGTCTCTGCCTTCAGCAAAAAAAAGTGAAATGTCGGTAGTTGGGATGGATCGGATATGATCGCCGTATTTGACCATAAACCTTGATTTATAATTTTTTGAATTCCCCCTGTGAGAAGACCTCTTTAATTTTTTGTCCAGAGGGTATTAATTGAGTGCGTAGTGCTTTAATTTTTTGCATGGTTGCCTCAATGTCGGGAAATGTTATGGGCTTAAGTAGATAATCAATGCCATTTACCTTAAATGCCTCCAGTGCATATTCATCAAAAGCCGTTGTGAAAATCACTGGTTTATTGATTTCAATTGCATTGAAAATTTCAAAACTCTTGCCATCTGTTAGCTGAATATCCATAAAAATAATGTCGATCGATTCATGGTTTTCTTTCAACCATCCAATCGCCTGTTGGACGGATGTAAGGATGATGCAAATTTGAATAGTCGCATCATATCTCAACAGATAGCGTGAAAGCTTCTCTGCTGCTGGGGTTTCATCTTCTACTATTGCTACTCTCATGAAATGGACTCGGTCTCTTCTTTAAGCAGGAGAATTGGTAATTTAATAAAATTTTCTTTGTAGGCTTTTACCTGGATGAGGGGGTTGTTGCTAAAACGTTTATAGGATTTTTGCAGACGTTCCAATGCAAGAATAGAATCTTTGTGCGGCAAAAGCTTTTCATTCAAAAGGCACTGAAAAGCAAGGTAATCATCATCTTCAACGTATCCTCTGATAATAAATTTTTCATTGGATGGGATAATGGTGTTTCGGACCAGGTATTCCAGGATAATTGCAAGCGAACCCGGGACCGCCATAATATGGGCATCCACCACCGGAAACTCCAATTCAATTTTATTGTTGAATTTTTCATTGAGCACTGCCAGTAGTGTCTTCACCGACTGAATCTCGCTTTCAAGTGACGCTAATTCTTGTTTTCTGTTAGTGAGTACATACCGATAAGTACTGGCTAAATTATCAATGTGTTCTTCGGCTTTTTCGACATCCTTATAGAGTAATCCAATTAAACTCTCAAGACCTTCGAATAAAAGGTCAGGGTTTATTTCATTGGTAAACTCTTTCATTTCCATTTCCAATACCTGATGCTGTTGTTTTTCGGTTTCAAGTTTAACTGTGTTTTCCTATTTGAAGAAAATGGTTGCTATAAAATAAAATATTGTAGAGCCAGCAAGTAGCCGCAAACAGCATCAAGAATAAACTTAGCTGTTTGGCGCTGATGCTAAATCCGAGAATCATTGAGAAATAAGCTGATAAACATATCCAAACAATCGAAACTGTAAATAATGTTGTTAAAAGGAGTTGAATAGGAATTTGATACGGATTGCTATTGAAATGCTTGTGTAAAATTGAAATGATAATGCGCATTCCCTCAAAGGAAAGATAAGTAAGGCCAATGCAAAGATAGATTTCTTCACTATTTAAAATTTCATATATCTGACCAACATTGTTATTAATCAATAGGATAAGCAGATAAATGATAACACCAAAAATCAATGGAGAAAGCAATCGAAAAACAACACTATGAATAAAATATTTTTTCAAAATCAGGCTGTATTTTTTTGGTGGGTTATTTCCTTAATTACAGGAAGCGAAACGATAAATTGTGAATCATTTGTTACCTGTACTTTTTTATTGGTTAAGAAAAGATACCGTTGTTTTATGTTCTCTAATCCCACTTTAAAGGAGGTAGGTTGAATCGTGGTACTGGATTTTGTGTTTGCAATCTTCAGATACGTATTGTCTAAAGCGGAAATATAGATAAACAGGGGTTGATCCGGCTGAATCGCATTGTGTTTAACAGCATTCTCCACCAGCATTTGAAGCGTAAGTGGTGGAATGAGTGTATCCATTACATTGCCTGGTAAATTTATCTCCAGGGTAAGAAGTTGTTGGAAACGAATCCGCAACAAATAATAATATGATTTTACAAATTCTACCTCCTCCCGCACGGAAACATATTCTTTCTGCTGGGTGGAAAGGATATACTCATAGGTTTGTGCTAGCCTTCGGATGAATTGTTCCGCCGATTGAGGGTCGTTATAAAGGAGTGATGAAATTGTATTCAGGCTGTTAAAGAGATAATGTGGACTGATCTGGCTTTTAAGTGCTTCAAATTGAAGTTCCAATTGGCGTCTGTTGTTTTGAAGGTTTTCAATCTGTACGACCTCATATTGTTGGTATGAGAAGAGCAGCGCATAAATAACATCGTAAACAAACAAAACAACAATAATGAGTATGCTATACTTCCATCCGATGGCCTCACTTTCAAACGAGAACCCTTCCCAAATGGGTCCGGCAAGCAGGGTATATAGATAAATTAAGAGTGCCCCTGTAGTAATTGCAAAGGATGTATGAACAAGATATCCGATAATAAAACGTAACGGAAAATTTTTCCAGGTAAGGTACCGGTTGAGCCATTGGCTGAGTTGGTATAGTACCAATCCAATAAGTGCGGAAAAGAAAAAGCACCATAAATAGACAACTATTGCATCTGCAATGACAGGGGTTGTTCCAGTTTCACTGTAATATAAATATGTGTAGATGAGCCATCCTGTAATTCCGGAAACGATGAAAACCAGTCCTAATTTTCGCGAAGTCAGCGGCATACTTTCTATGATTCGGAGGCTTTGCATGGCAATCGAATTTACCAACTATTATGGTGACGATTGCCATGCGAATACTAATTTTAATCAATAGCACGTAATGCCCGACCATAATAGGTCTCTGATTTTATTTTCTTTGCCGTTTGGCGATAGGCATCTTTTACAGAAGCATCACTGTTGTCTTCACCTGATCGGCTAAGTCACAGCACAGTGGAGAAGATAGTGATCAGATCGAATATTCCCGGCAGCTTGAAGTACACTAATCAATTGTTTTGAATTCAATTTTTTATCTGCTGCCTCTTTAGAACCGGAGGACGCATATAAATCAGAAGACATTGAGCTGGCAGCATTCACAAGGAGCTCAAAATTTTCATCCGTGAAGGTCTGCTTCACCAACAAACTTTTTAATGAATTTGCGGCATAGTAGTCTGAACTCATATTTCCAATTTGTTTGATCAACTTTGTTTGAACAGATGGGTCTAGTTTATCATTTTCACTCATCGTTGTATACACGGTTGAAACATAGTAATCGGAATTAAGATCAGCCAATGCGGAGACCATTTTGTCCATGGAGGCGGATGAAAGATCCGCTTTTTCTAATCCTTTCTTTAAAATTTGAGTCCGATAGTAATCAGAAGAAATACTTTTGCTGATTTCAATCATTTCACCAAGAGTCTCATCACTAACGTTTCGTTGATCTAATAAGGTTTTTAGTACCGTAGACAGATAATAGTCGGATTCAATTGATGAGGCGGAATTAAGGATGCTTTTAATCTGACTTGGAGACGCAGCAAAGAAGTTTCAACACCTTCTTTTAATACTGTGGATTTGTAATAATCTGATGAAATGTTTTTGGTTCCTTCGATAAATGCATCAGTCGCTTCTTTTGTTGAAAGAAGTTTTTTCAAGTTGTCCTTTAATAAGGATGCAAGGTAATAATCGGACTTAATTGAATTACAAAGACCACGTATGACACCCGGTAATTCCTGATCCCTGATATCTTTCTGTAACAATAATTTCGCATACCGTGAACGAACATAATCGCTTTCAATAATTTTGATCTCTTCAATTACTGCCGTGGCTCCTCCTTGCTTATAGAATCGGTTTACCCGGCTTTCAGCAGCTAATGTTGTGTTGCGAACAATTTCCGGAAGAATTTCACTCAACCATTTTCTTCCATTTGGTTCCCAATCCACTTTAGTGCGACCCTCATAATACTCTTTTTTTAAAGTGCCTCCCTGAGATTCTATGATGATGGCCCTTTTGCTTCCAAAAACGGTCTTGCTAATCTCCAGATAGCCGTCGCTGCTTATGCTCTTAATATCTTTATCGTCATCAGTAACTTCGATTTCACCTCTAAATTCGATATTGAAATTTGTCGAACCACGAGAAGTGCTCCATTTGTGGACACCATTGTCACTGGTTCGAATGGAGGAATTTTTATTATTCGCTTCTTCCTTTTGAGCCAACGCGGGAAGGAAAAATAAAAAGGCTATTAGAACGGATGCAATTTGTTTCATGGTCATAAACTATTTGATAAAAAAACAGGGTCTTGCTTCTTATACGGTACAAGTATCGGGTTGGGATTCGTGATACTAAACCCTTTTGTAATGAATTGAAGGAAATCTGTAGTGAATCGGTATTTTAACCAAAAAGAGGGAAGTAGAGACCCTGCACCTTTTATGCAATTTTATTGCCACTCCTGTACTTGGGTTGATGGACACACCGTATTTCACTTATATTTCACCAAACTTTGATTCTAAACCTAAACTATATTTTCGAATGACAAGACAACGATTGATACGTAATTCGAGAGGGATACTAGTGTTGGCACTTTGGTGTGTCTTCCGGGTTAGCCTTTTCGCAAACTGGACGAACTCCGGCCGGTCTCCAGAACCTACGCAATTTTAAATGTTAACATTGTCCAGGCTCCAGGTCGGGTAGTGTCAATGGGGACAATCGTTGTAAAAGATGGCCTTATCCTTTCGGTTGGAAAAAATGTTTCTATCCCCCCAGATGCTATCGTAATTAAAGCCGACAGCATGTATGCGTATGCAGGTTTTATAGATGGTCTTTCCAATACAGGGGTCCTTAAGCCAAAGGACGACCGGCGAGAGCCACCGAAAGACAGAAGTAACCCACCCCCGGATTTGGCAGGAATAACTCCCCAACTTGATGTTCGTGATTTTTTGGACGCAGGCGATAAAAGCATTGAAGATTTACGTGCTGTGGGGTTTACGGTTGCACAGGTCGTCCCATACGGTAGAATGCTTCCAGGTAAGGGTGCGATCGTCCTGTTAGGAGGTGCTTCTGCAGATGAAATGGTACTGGTAAATAATTCGGCACTCTTCTCTCAATTATCCGGAGCGCAAAGAATGTATCCCGGTACGGTCATGGGAGTAATGGCCAAGTATCGGCAGTTGTATCGACAAGCTGTCATTTCTCATGGGTATGCAGGGATGTATGCTGCGAATCGTTCTTCGCTGGAACGTCCTACAACGGATCGTATTTTGGAATCATTCTATCCGGTAATTGATGGAAGGCAACCGGTATTATTTAAAACAGAAGAGGTATTGGAGACACAACGTGTACTTACATTACAAAAGGATCTTGGTTTTTCTTTGATAATAGGCGACTTAAAACAAGGATGGGATATTATTAGTGAAGTTAAAACATCAAATGCAAAAGTTTTTTTAAGCCTTGATTTACCGGAAAAAAAGAAGGAGGAGAAGAAGGAAGCAAATGCTGCCAAAGACAGTCCTGAAAAGGTTGCATTGGAGAAACGCAAAGAAGAGTTTATTATGAAGTACGCTTCCCAGGCAGCAGAATTTCAAAAAGCTGGATTTACATTTGGGTTTTCAACACTTAGTTCAAAATCAAAAGATATTCATTCCAATCTAAGAAGAATGATTGAAGCTGGATTAACAGAAGATCAGGCATTGGCTGCATTGACGACTTCACCGGCACAACTTCTTGGTCTAGCTGATCGTATGGGTTCGATTGATGCAGGTAAGATGGCAAATATTGTTATCACCGATAAGCCATACTTTTCTGAGAAAGCAAAAGTTAGGTATGTTTTTGTAGAGGGAATGCCAACACATTATGAAGTGAAGGAAACCAAAAAGGGAAACCCGAACGCCAAAGTTGATCTATCCGGGAGTTGGTCAATGACAACAGAAACCCCACAGGGAGATACTGAAGGGAAAGTCAATTTTAAAAAAGAGGGAGAGAGCTATACCGGAACAATTTCAGGAGGACGCCTACCGGAGGAAATTACAATGGATGCAGTGGAGCTGGATGGAAATAAATTACAGTTTAGCTATACTGTTTCTTTTAATGGCCAAACCATAACAGTTGAATGCAGTGGAACCATTGAGGGCGAGAATTTTAGTGGTACCGCATCGATTGGTCAATTTAGTAGTTTCCCAATGGAAGGAATAAAGGATCCTAAAAATTAAAAACAATGATGATCATGAAAAAAATATTTATTCTCATACTGATCACTACTTTTATTTCTGGACAGGCCCAGGAAAAGGGAAATTTGCTGATCAAAAATGGTACGGTACTTACTGTAACAAATGGCACCCTTGAGAATACGGATGTCTTAATCAAGAGTGGTAAAATCGATAAAATCGGTAAAGGGCTTTCCTTACCGAAGGGATATTTGGAAATTGATGCAACCGGAAAATTTGTTATGCCCGGCATTATTGATGCGCATTCACATATCGCATTGTCTTCCATAAATGAAGGTACCAGCCCGGTTACTGCAGAAGTATTCACGGGGGATGCGTTGGACCCATTGGATATTGGACTTTATCAGGCGCTGGCGGGTGGAGTAACGATCTCACATGCCATGCACGGTTCAGCCAACGTAATTGGCGGTCAGTGTGAAACGATTAAACATCGGTACGGTACCGTTCATGGTAATGATTTGGTCATGGCAGGGGCTCCCCGCACAATTAAGTTTGCATTAGGAGAGAATCCAACTCGTACCCACGGTGGAAATGGGCTGGTACCCAGCACCCGGATGGGGGTTGAATTTGTGATTCGTGAATCGTTTTCGAAAGCACAGGCGTACATGGCAGAATGGACTGCTTATAATAAAGCTAAAACTGCAAAAGGCTTTAGGGGTACTCCTCCTGCGTACGATCTTCGGTTAGAAACGCTTGCCGATATCCTTAAAGGTAATATCATTATTCATTGTCATTCCTACAGAGCCGATGAAATCTATATGTTATTGAAAGTATGTAAAGATTTTGGTATCAAACGCCTGGTGTTTCAACACGTCAATGAGGGCTTCAAGGTAGCCCCAGAGTTGGCTGCAGCTGGTGCCATGGCATCTGTTTTTGCAGACTGGTGGGCGTATAAATTTGAGGTGTATTATTCAACTGCCTACAATGCCACAATACTAACCAGGAATGGTGTGACCACTTCCATTAATTCAGACTCCGGTGAGTTGATTCGTCACTTATACCATGAGGCAGCCAAAACACAAAAGTATGGGGGGCTTACAGATGAGCAGGCACTCGCACTGATTACCATAAACCCTGCCAAGCAATTGGGAATTGATCAGCCGGGTTGGATCATTGGAAGTTGGAAAGGAAGCGAGATGTGGCAATCTTCAGTGCGCATCCATTATCAATATATGCCATTCCGATGTATACACTGTTGTAGATGGTGTTGTTGAGTTTGATCGTGAAAAGGATGCCGATGATCAACGCATCTATGTAGACCCGCGTCAGACCGTTGATGTTGGTACATTTTATACCTACGAGCATCACGACAATTGTATGGAAGGGGCACTCGAGTTGGGGATGGAATTATTTGAGATTAAATAAGAAAAGAATCATGGAAAGAAAACTTTATAGTTTAACAGGATTGGTGGTTGCTTTGGTTTGTATGTTAGTAGTGCACCTGGATGCTCAAGACCTGAAAGGAAAATATGGAACCTTCGCCTTGACGAAATGCAAACATTGAAACGGTAACGAAAGGACAAATATCAAATGGCACAGTGATCATTACAGAGGGTAAGATAACCGCAGTCGGAGCGAACGTGCAAACTCCAGCCGGTGCAACCGTAATTGATTGCAAAGGAGCCTGGATTTATCCGGGAATGATCGATGGCGGAACAAGATTAGGGTTGTCAGAGGTGGGTTCTGATCCTCGGACACAAGATCACAATGAAACCGGTGATATTGTTCCGCAGATGAAGGCCCTTACTGCGGTGAACCCGAATTCTGTATTGATTCCGGTAACCCGGGTAAGTGGCGTGACTACGGTGATTACTAAACCAGATGGCCGAATGTTTGCCGGTACCGCAGCCCTGATCAATTTATTCGGGTACACTCCGGATCAAATGTATGCAGGTTTTGAAGGTATCGTCCTGAATTTTCCAAATACCGGGAGACGTGGCAATTTTGACCGGCGTTCTGATGAGGACATAAAGAAAGCTTCTGAAAAAGCACTGGCTACACTGAATGAGGTTTGGGATAAAGCAGTTCAATATCATAAGCTGGATTCTGTTACGAAAGGAAATGGACTGGACTACTATCCTGAAATGCAAGCTTTTTTGCCCGTTGTAAGGGGAGAAGGCACCTTAATGATTGAGGTTAATGCATCCAAAGATATTCTGGCTGCTTTAAAGTGGGTGAAGGAACGGAAAGTGAAAAAAATAATCCTTACCGGAGTAGCCGAAGGCTGGCGGGTAGCAGCAGAGATTGCAAAGTCTAAAATTCCGGTAATTACAGGTCCGGTACTCAGTAATCCTACACGCGATTATGATCGATATGATAAACCCTATGCAAATCCCGGATTAATGCAAAAAGCGGGTGTGAAGGTTGCCTTGCAAACAATGGAGGCTGAAAATGTTCGAAATCTACCCTTCAATGCTGGCTTTGCTGCAGCCTATGGAATGGGAAAAGAAGAGGCCCTGAAAGCAGTTACGATTGTACCTGCAGAAATTTTTGGAGTTGCCGACCAACTTGGTTCTATCGAAGTGGGAAAATCAGCCAATTTATTTATTTGCGATGGCGATCCATTTGAAACAAAGACAAACGTTATTCAGGTATTTATTAACGGATGGCAAATCCCTATGGTAAGCCGCCACACCCAATTGTATGATGAATTCCTGTCGCGCGAACCGGGGCTGAAGAAAAATTAATATTTGGTTAAGTTTGTGAAAGGGGCAAACCGATACGGTTGCCCCTTTTATTTTTTTGTTATCTTCGGGAATGTCCACCCGTCAACGCCTTATTCAATTAAAAGAACTCCGCATCAGGAGGATTAATATAGAGCGTGGGGTTAAAAGTGGACTATTTATTTTGCTAGGTGTATTCTCTGCAGGTTTTTGGTCTGAAGGGTTTTTTACTCCCAAATCAATTTTTAGACGGTGGTGTCATGGGTATTTCCCTACTCGTCAATTTGCTTACCCGTATTGACCTTTCGTATTTGGTTGTGCTAATCAATATTCCATTTATTGTGATTGGGTATATACAAATCTCTCCCAAGTTTGCTTTTCGGACGTTAGTTGCAATTGTTGGCTTAGCCATTGTACTGGCGTTTGTCCACTATCCGATGATTACGGATGATAAATTATTGATAGCCTTTTTTGGTGGGTTTTTTCTTGGCCTTGGCATTGGGTTGTCTATCCGGGGTGGAAGCGTGATTGATGGTACAGAAGTACTGGCAATTTTTACAAGCCGAAAGACGACATTAACAGTCGGTGATATCATTCTTGTTCTTAATATTATAATTTTCGGTGTTGCAGCATACTTGATCAATATGGAAACAGCGTTGTATGCTATTTTGACATACCTGGTAGCTTCCAAGACAGTAGATTTTGTAGTTCATGGTATTGAAGAATATACCAGCGTGACGATCATCTCCCTAAAAAGTGATGAGATTAAAAGTGCAATCATTAACCATATAGGACGTGGAGTTACTGTTCTACATGGAAAAGGAGGGTATGGCAAAACCGGTCAGCATGAACGGGAATATGATATTCTATACACGGTTATTACCCGTTTAGAATTGCAAAAACTAAAAACAGAGATTGCGAAAATCGATCAGAATGCATTTGTGGTGGAGAGTAGTGTGAACGATATAAAAGGAGGAATGATTAAGAAAAGGGCACTTCAGGAATGATGACCGAAATAATATTTTCCCTCAGGATCAAAATTGAGGAATATTTTAACACTGGTCCCTGGCGATAGTTTAATTTATTTAATAAAAATGCAGATATGGAAGACACAATGATCAAAAACCTGGAAGAGAAAACCGGTAAGAAATTTGAAACCTGGCTTGCGCTTGTCAAAAAAAGTAAGCTTGAGAAACACGGTGAAATCGTGAAAATGTTGAAAGAAGAACATGGATTCACCCACGGCTATGCCAACCTGGTTGCGC
>CALOAV010000119.1:7500-134236 GCA_942491425.1 uncultured Cytophagales bacterium | reverse complement strand
CTGAGTCCACTTACTGACCACAAAAAAAGAGAACTTCTACGGTGTGGGTTGTACTTAATCTAAATGCATGGCCTAACTTATATATCCTTGTCTTCAGCTACTTTCATCCGCGCTTCGTCACAGCTCGGCACCGACGAACAAGAGCACACCTAATCATTTCAGTCTTGTGGGACGTGCAAAGACTGCCGTAGAGCAGCGAGAGACTCTATTCTATCAAGATCGATCCATTCCTCCTTCCATCCATTTCGAGTGCCGATAAAGATGATTCATCAGGCGGGCAAAAGCACGCATGCACAAAAGGAACGTGCAGGCATCAGCAATGTCACGGAGAAAAGGAAGATTGTTCCATCTCCTTGTCGGAGACGACGACGATACGCACGAACCCTTGTACATCTTGTAATGTTGCGCGATCCAGAGCTGAGAGATTTGTGTTCCATCCCTTTGTGCTAACTGGAATGCAAACGAAAGAAAAGAAGCAGCACAAACAGTGAGTACAAATCATGCCTCAGAACTTGCAATTCCTCTCGTTCCACGTTTGAGAACAAGCCGTATAAAAAGGCTACTTGCCACTTAATACGGCTCGAAACGTGAAACGTTGTATCAGCTGGACAATGAACGCGACCGTGGGACATTCTGAAGATGACGCAGAAGCACAATGCTTTTCTACTATCATCCAAAGCCTCCACAGTGTTTTATCCCCAGTCGAGTCAAATCGTAAAACACGAGAACAGAAAGAGACATGGGACTAAGAACAAACACGACCAGCCCCATTCTTGGTCTCGATCTCTCTCCTGCGCGCCGACATGGTCCTCTTGACTTTGCAGGAAAGTAACAACAGTGTAATGCCATTGCGATTGAAGGTTCTCAAGTGAGAAGCAGAAAAGAACGAAGGAGGCGGATCTCCTGCAGCGCTGCGCACGGGAAGAAGCGTGGCAGGATCAGCACGTGACGGACAAGAAGATTCTTCAATCTCCTTGTCGGCAACCTTGCTAAAACTGGCAGGAACCCTTGCACATCTTCCAATGTTGCCGCGCCAAGACTGAGCTTTCGTCCATCCCTTTTGTGCGAGCTGGAGGGCAAACGACAGTGGAGCACAATCATCTCGTTCAAAAGCAATCAAAGCGTCATTCGGAAAGTGCTTGCAATTGCCATCATCACATCGAAACGCAATGCAGGCGTGCTCAGCGAACCGGAGCAATGCGAAAAGCGAGCGCAGCAGACATGGGTGCGCTTTTCTGCCATCATGCAACACTTCTGCAGTCGTCTTCATCCCCAGCCTTATCAAATCGAAGAGAGCTGCAAAAAGGGACATGGAAGAGCTCAGACACGGCAAAGAACAAACGACACTGACAGTCCTATTCTCGGTCATGAATCTCTCCCCAGCCACGCTGTTCTCTTGAATTGTAGGAAAGTGATGCCAGCAATGCCATTGTGATCAAAATGTCTCACGAGAAGCATTGAAGAGCAAACGAGACGGGCCTCCAGAGACAAAGATATCATGGGAAGGGGGGAGGGGGGCATCAGTATCGGAAAAAGTCGCGGGGAAGGAGAGGTGGAATCAATCTCTTGTCGGAGACGACCCGAATGCAGACACCACATCGAATGCTCGCTGCGGAAAAGGGCTGATTGAACAAGAGCCAAGGGCTGGAAATGAAAACGGAAAGCAATGAGAGTGAGCACAACAAAGAACGCGTGCGTGCGATTGTTCATCTCGCCTCCGACATCTCTCGCGCCCACCAGAAACGGAAACACTAGCTCGTGGATGGGACGGAGGAATGAAGAAGAGTACCAAGCCAATTGGGTGACTCACACAGAAGCATCGTGTGTCTCTCTGCAATCCTCAGTCGAATCTTCAACAGCAAAAAGAGCTGCGAGGATGTGCATGGAAAACAAGGAGGAACAAAGAACGACACTGAAGCGCCTTTCTTTGTCACACTGCTTTCTTCGCATCGACGTGGTCCTCTTGGGCATTGGAAGGGAAACCAGAAGATCCCGGTTCATTCTTTCCTTTTGCGTAGCACTGGCACCACCCGTTCTGTCATGAGCCATAGGGATCTCTGCAGCAAGAGGCGAATGGGGCGTTTCAGCTCAGTCGCTTTCAAGCCTCAGTTGAGTCGTCAGTCAAACTGGAGCGAGAGAAAGCCATGAAGATGCGGATACCTTAGAGAGACAAGAAATGACACTAACAGCGTCATTCTTGGTCTGCCATTGGTTTCCTCATCGACAGGGTGCTCTTGAGTTCGTGGAGAAAGGAGATTGGATTGATTCTCCTTATCGGAGTGGCGACGGAGTCTGCCGCTTGTTGCTTCTTGATCGAACCTTTTATGCAAGGCAGGGAAGCTAAAGGAGGTAAAGGAAGAAGAAGGTTAGCAAAGAAGTGAGTAGAGTGATACATTGCACTCAACATCGAGCACTTGAAATCTGCACTACGAAATCCGAGCAATGTGTCCACCGGAGAGCGTGCCGACTGACATGACTGAAAGAAGAAAAAGGGCACTCCTCCTCTTGGAGCAACACAGAAGCAAGGCTACGACTCTGTAATGCGGCAAAGCGGGGGCGCGCTTTTTAGTCCATCAATTGTTGCCGACATTGATAACAAAGAGAATAGCGCTATGCACCAGCATGGAGAACGAACCGAAGAAAAAGGAAGACACCGATTGCGCCTTTCTTTGTCACGATCGTCATTCATGTTGATATGACTCTTTTCTTTTTCGTGCTGATATTTCATGGCTTGGCAGAGACATGCGGCTCTTGTATTCCTTCCAACGACTCACTCGGGCGCGATGCACACGTCCCCAGCGTAGTAAAGGACTGCCTCCAAGATTTTTCCACATTCTCGTCTCTTTTCACCCCTTAAATTTCATCAGTGGACACTCTAATGACTAAATCATCACTTCTGTTTGATGAATGAGCGCAAGGCACCTCCGCAATGGTGACAGGACGATGGATTCTTCACGTCATGGTGAGAATTTTGTGCTTCACTTTTCGCTGCATGACGTATGAAACTTTAAGGGTCAATATGAACATCTCAAAAACGTCAAAAAATCGTACAGATCACAACAATAGTGGTAGCATCAACATATTGATCTTTACACTAACGTGTAGTAAGAAAGCTAGAGCACTTTGTGGAACAATCATGGTTGCCTACATCGACGTTTGATACTTTCATCCTCACTAGTCATTTTGTCACCAACAAGGTGAGCTGACGAGACGAATGACGGAGCGGCGTATCCTGGCACTACTCGACTTTCTTGTAACATTTTCATGCAGCCACCTACTTTGTTCAACTACTACTAATCAAGAAACCAAACTCTCTCGCTAATAACTGTCGTCCTCGAGTTGATATCACCGCTCGCTTTTCATACTCCCACCATATATCCACCAATCCTCCGCCTCCATCCATTCCCTTGCATGCTGCATGCACACCTACATTACGCACACTTGGTACAACAATCATCGCATTTGGACTAAATCACAATCCGCCACTAGTGCCTTGTTTTCATATTCCGAAGTTCGTATAATTTCACATACTCCCGAAGGCATGCTTCCTTGAATCTGATTGTCTTGAATTTCCAAAATTTCCAATTTACGTATTGTTTGCCAGGGCTTCTGGAACAGTTCCATCAAGTCATTGCCATAGAGCCAAACTCTGTTGAGCAAGGGAGGAGACCTAACTCCGTTGGTATTGTTCCCGTCAAACTGGCATTTGCGATGGAAAAACTTGCCAGAGAAGTGAGTCCACCCACTTGAGTTGGAATGGTGCGGGTAATGTCATTTCCATCCAACCAAAAAACGAAACAAGTTGGTCAATCGATCTCCCTTCAAAAAGTTTAAATGACTGGAAAGATCATTGCGTCGGAGATAGACGTACGTCAATTCCGGCATTTGTTCCAAAAAGGGCAAGCTCCCCGTGAAAAAGTTAGATTCAATCTCCAAATGGGCTACAAGTAGCAGATATGAAAGAGTGAGTGAGTGTATGAGTGGCGTATGAAACATCAATACAACCCGCGAAGGAACTAACCGTCGGAATTCACCCACGCAACACCCTGGAAACAGAATCCAGTCCGATCACAAGCTGATACATGAACAGTCGTGTTCGTTCGTGACGATGCGCAGCAAAACTTCTTTCGAGCCCATCGCCAGCGTCCTTATAACTGTACTCAATTTCTGCAACGTTTCCAAAACTCCATTGTCGAGCGGTCCACTCATGAGATTGTACGACGCTTTGAATTCTTCCAAATTCTCCCATTGTTTGAAGTTCTGCGGCAAACCACCTCTACTTTCGATAAAGTTGTCATCCAAATCCAAATACTTGAGACTGCGCAAGGTAGTCAAACACGTGAAAGTCACTTCCCCATGTGAAGCAAGTTGGAAGTGAGATCCAACATATTCCAAGGTATCTTGAAGCACGGCCAGGTCCATTGGAAGTTTGCCACTGAAATTGTTGATTTGAAATATTAGTCTTTGCGTTTTATTTTCGGCATCGCAACGCACATGAGCCCAATCGCACTCTGACTCATCGGTAACCAAAGTGACGGTCATCAGTCCAAGGACCCGGGTCATCAGCAAACTCGTTTGGAACATTGTACGTGGAAAAGTACAGTGTTGCAAGAGCAAAGCGCTGCAATCGTTGCGATTCAATCATGCCTGCAAGATTCGCATTGCCGGAAAGCCAATGAAATGACTTGTACTGATATCCTTTTTCAAACAAAAAGTATTGTGTATTGACCCCAACATTATCAAGCGCCTTGGTCACGATGGTGAAGAGTTCTTCTTGCTCGGGCGACACTGTTGCATACGGTACGTTTGTGTCTGCAAAAAGGAGAGAATGTTTAGTTGTCGATAGCCAAACAAGACAATGCATGATGTAAATCTTGACGTACCTAGTTGGTCAGATTCCGTCGTATTATTGTTTTTTAGGAAGCAGGAGAACACAGGGTACCACAACTGCAACAATAATCACCACGAATGACATTGCTAGACAAATCAACCACCGTTTCTGCTTTATAGCATCCTTGTTCCGAGGAGGTATCACCGCGCGTCCTGTCTTTGTGAGCAACAGCCGGCTTGCCTTGTTGCTCATGGCTTTTGCTGTCTGAATCTCGTTCTGACTGCACGACTGGCACCGCAGCGACCAAGCCTACTTCTTCATCCTTCCCCTCATCCTCGTTGCTTTCGTCGTTGTGCTCCATATTCTCAATGTCGTCTATGATAATTCCTCCAGAGTGCGTCACTTCTAACGGAACTTCTGACATGGATTCATCTGAAACTTCTAAATCGACATTTGTTGGTGCGGTAAAGTGTCATTTGGGTTGGCATCCCCTGTTTCATCCGTCGGACTGTCTGTGATGACATTGATTTCCCTCATTTCGCCGTCATCATCACTCGCGTCGCCAGAAAAAGAGTCTTTGGAGGGCGCCGTCGCGTCCGAGTGTGACGACATGCTCCAAGCAATAGCGATTCAATCTCGAAGTCCAGCTTAAGTCATGAGTGAGAGACCATGCCTCAGATCAGTGGGCGCGTTGGAACGTGATTGCACGCAGAACGTCTGGCAGAATCGCCAAAAAGTCACGACGCGGAAATCTCGCACGGCGGTATTTCAGACTCTCTGCATGCAGTGTACATGTACAGCTTTTCAACTTGCTCTATGCAAACGTAATTGACTTATAAGAGTGAGTAACATTGTGACTCTCATCTAGCACGCATGATGGATGGATGCCATTCTCTACATGGCGAGTGTGGCGCGTTTGGCGCGGGATGGCGCTTTGCGTTGATGGTGTCGCCAACGAATGCTGTGGCGCAACGGGAATTCGTGAATGCTAGAGCTTTGATTAAAATGGATACTGGCGTAGATTTCAATGATTTGATGTACGGCATAGCTATGATAGCATCATCTATCGTACTCTGTACCATGCATGACGTTTGATACTTGAAAAGTCATTTTGAATCTTCGATCGATCCGCGCCACTGCACACAGATCTTCAAGAAATTTCCTCGTTTTGCAAGAAAAAAGGGCTGATTTCTTGCAAAATTTCTTGCAATTCTCAATTTCTTGCAAGATTTCTTGCAACACCTAATTTCTTGCACCACCAAGAAATTGTCTGGTTTTCTTGCAAATCAGGGGTTGCAAGAAATTTTAGGTCAATTGTCTCGATTCGGCCCTCAAATCTCTTGCGAGCCATGAGTTTCTTGCAAACTCCAGCGTTAACACTGATTTGCTACCAATTTCTTCCCTTCTCACCACTCAGGTGTACCCATCGTTTGAATCAGCGTCTACGTACAATTCTACGTGAACACTGGCACCGCAAGCAAAATAACGACTTCACGTGATGATTGATTCAAATCGTCACAACGCAGGGAAGACGAGACGATCAATGTCTCCGCAATGTCGGCGCCTCTTTACAAGCGCCCAATTGTGATCAGAGAAGACCAGTGCGTGATTGTTGATTGCAAGATGCATTTTGGGCCACTTTCAGAGTGATTTCTTTGATCCTCTTCAGTGAAATGACTGTGGGCGCGCCGACAAAACGCAACAAGTCTTGGCACTTTGTTGAATCGTCATGCTTTTGTAAAAGCCCCAGCATCGAACAGTTTGCATTAAATCATCGTTAAACTGGATAGTGAGCAAGAAGGTACGTCGTTTGCCTTGATTTGAATTTTTTCCATGTCGTGTCTCTCACTATGGCGCGTATTTCATCCATTTCAGACTCGATGGATTTGGGAAAATATGATATACCACTACTGTTGATTAAGAGAGATGGATGCACTTGGGGAGAGCCTCCGCATCCAGTTCATGAATTTTGACAGGAAGAATTCGGCTGGCGACATTTCTGTTATAGAGTGTAATATCCCGACCCAATTCATCTCCCTGCGCCAGTTTGTTAAAGGCTACAAACTCATGTTGCCAGGCAAAGGATTTCGGATCGCAATAGGTTTGGGAAATGATGGGTATGAAGATGAGGCATTTGAGTTTTCCTTCGAGACTCTTGTCTACGTTGTGGGTTTCGTGCAAACCATCGTGTGGGTTTTTATCAAAGTAAAGGGTGAGCGGTTCTTTAATTGTACCCCGAAGTTCTTTTTCTAAGTTCGCTACAAAATTAGATACCCATCCATCGAGGTTATCGTTATGGCGATAAGAGATAAATATGTCATACTCATAATCTGGAAGGATCGATGGCATCCGACTAATGTAACCATTTTATTTAATAAATTTTAACCTCAATTTTGTTGAGTTGCACAGCCAACCAGGATGAGGAGTCCGAGAAGATAACCGTTTAATTGTTTCGACTACTACAAATTGTCTCGAAGATAAGGACGAATGAAATGGCTAATTCACGTTTACTGATTTAATTATGTCTATATACTCGGGATCATTTTTAAAATCTCTCAATTGATAGAGCTGGTATATAGCAGCAATAAACTCATAGCTATTTTCCTGTTTCAATGTTGTTAACTCATTTAGCAACTGTTTCTTCTCTCCACTAAGTACTGTAAAAAAAACTCTATCGATACTAAATTTTAAGGTGGGGATTTTGTCAACGTAGTTCTGGTTAATGCTGTCGGATTGAAGCATTTCCAATATTCCAAGTGTAATTTCCAGATCACTATCACTACACTGCGAGCTGATACACCTCTGAGTATAATAATCAGTCCAATATTCAATACCTTTCTGAAAATCATTTTTATATAGTGCCAGGCAAAATTTAGCCCGGTGATTCATTATAAAATCAGGCTGAAGCTTCTCTGACTGGACACTCATAGTATAGGCCTTTTCAAAATCATCAAGACAAAGATAAGCTGTACTTAATTCGTAGTACGGCAATGCCCATCGGGGTTCAATTGCAATGGATCTTAGAAAATATTCCTCTGCCTTCTTAAATTGAAGCGACTCGAAATAGTAATGTGCAAACCAGGCCAATGCAGTCCCATAATTGGGATTGATAGCCAATGCTTTTTGAAATGAATCTTCTGCACCCTTTCGATCCAATCTAAATTTCCATTCTGCGCGACCTTTGGCCGTGTATGCTTCTGCATTTTTTGGATTGAGAGTAAGACTTTTCTCGATTGCATCAAAGACCTTAACTTTAATTGAACCTAAATTGTATCGGTTAGTATACGTCGGCAAAACACAATACGTCTCCGCCAAAGCTGAATAGGCTCTACTGTAATTTGGATCGAGAAAGATTGCCTTTTCAAAATGAACAACCGCTTCCCATAGATTTTTTCGTTCGTACCAAAGCTTACGGCCTTTGAAAAACTCTTCCAATGCTTCGGGATTATCCGTTTGTGATGTTGCAATCTCATTTCCCTGAGTCGAAAACAGCGATAGTTTCAGATCATTTGTTACTGATTGGGCGATACTTTCCTGTATTTGAAAAATATTTTCAAGTTGAGTTTCTGGAAAAGAATACGATTTAATATTAAGTCCTGTCTTTGCATCAATCAGGTTCACCTGTATCTTTACCGCATTACCGGATTTTCTAACACTTCCATGAATGAGATGCGATGCTTGTAAACTGGTGCCAATCGTTTTTATATCCGTGTTGGAGTCCTTGTATGAAAATGAAGAAGTTCGACCGACAACTTTTAATTCGGGAATCTGCATCAACACATTGATAATTTCTTCCGCGAGACCATCCGAAAAGTATTCCTGGTCTTTACCAGGACTTAGGTCATCAAATGGAAGGACAGCAATGGACTTCTTAAATTCGTTTGACTGAGTAGAATTGATGTCTGCATACTTAAACTGGTAAAAAAGGAAAGCAGCAAGAGCAATTAAAACGGCCGCAACCCCGAACATTATTTTTTTCCGACTCCAAAGACTCGTTTTAAATGTTGGTTTGGGAGATGGTTGGGATTGTGACTGGGCTGGTCCGCCCTTCATTGAAGTAACAATCTCCTTAATTGCATTGGCGACTTTGTTTACCTGATTCCGATAATCGGTTTTATTTTGATTATCATTTTTGCTGTCAGTTGAAAGAAGTGGGCGATTGACGCCTGGTTCTTTGTAGATAAAATCAACAGGTCGTATGATTCCATCAATCGCATTCTCAAATTGTTGTTTGTCAACTTCATCAATTTCATGAATACGAACCGGCAGGACTCGTTTGGTCACATTTCCATTTGTAAGTTTTATATCCAACCCGAATTCATCTTGCTTGGCGAAATCAAGAAATGGCAGGAGCTCCTTTTGCCAGGCAAATGAATTGGGATCACAGTAAGTCTGCGAAACGATGGGGATGAAAACAAGGCATTTGATTTTTTCTTTCAGTGAACTGTCAACATCGTGTGTTTCAAGCAGCCCATCATGTGGATTGGAGTCAAAGTAGATAGAGATTTCTTCCTTAAAAGTAGCATCAAGTTCTTCCCGCAAGGATTGTACAAAATTGGTAATCCATTGGTCGGAGCGGTTATCTTTCTGACGGTAGCTAATGAATATATCGTACTCAAAACCAGGAAGGAGTGAAGACATACGCTAAAGATAACATATAATTCTTTAAATTTATTCAACCAACAAAACTGAAATGGTAACACACAATTGGCAAAAAGAAATCAAGCCCCTGATTAAAAAGTACAAAGACAAGCAGCATCCGTTGGATCATCATCACAATCCTTATCAATTATTGGTGATGGTTGTACTCTCTGCACAGGATTCCGACCGGAATATCAATAAGCTTGCACCCGAACTTTTCAATGTGTATCCCGATATGGCGGCGCTGGCAAAAGCCGATGAAGAGACTTTGCTGCAGATGATCAGCAAAATCAGGAGTTCCCGAAAGAAAACGAAGTGGTTGCTGGAGATTGCCCGTCAGCTGAAGACCGATAAAAAAATTCCAAAGACGCTGGAAGAATTAACGGTATTACCCGGTATCGGCAGGAAATCCGCTAATGTGATTATGCGGGAGTTGGGAGCGGATGCAGAAGGTATCATTGTTGATTTACACGTTGTTCGTGTAGCGCCCCGGTTAGGCATTGCTACGGGTACCGATCCCAAGAAACTGGAAAAGCAGATGATGGAAATTATTGATCAAAAGGACTGGGGGGAAGCGGGGATGGCCATTTCTTTTTTAGGAAGAGAAATCTGTCGGCCGAAAAACCCGAAGTGTGAGGAGTGTGTGATGAAGAAGGTATGTGTGTATACGAAGACGTTGTAGGGGAAGATTTTCAACTAAGAAGAATTTATTTCGGGAATTCAAATCTTTTCAGCAAGTATAGGCAGATATCAAAAAACCCCGATCTAAATGTCGGGGTTTTTGATCTACCGTGATGCCGTCCGGATGGATAAATACAAATTTAAACCGGAACCCAAAAGGGGTTAAACATAATTTTAAATATTTTCCCCGCTGCCTTCGTCGAAGTGGCTACGCGCAGAGACAACAATGGGTTAATATTATATTAATGATATTAACGTTGTTATGGATTATGAAGTGCTATATCCAATTCTGGTATCGTATCTTCTTCTTTTAAATCCATTTTTTTATCCTCTTCTTTTTTCATCAGGTATTGATGAATACCTGAAGCCGCTTTCTTTGCCTGGCCCATGGCAAGGATTACGGTTGATCCGCCTGTGATGGCATCCCCAGCGGCAAACACTCCCTTCTTACTGGTTTGACACGTTTCCTTGTCGACCACAATGACACCCCATTTGTTGGTGCTAATTTCAGCGTCTGTTGAGGGAATGATCGGATTGACACTACACCCCAGGGCCATTACAACGGTATCGCAATCTTCAACGAAAAATTCTCCAGTTGGAAGCGGTGTTCTTCGTCCGGTTTCATCCGGCTCAGACAGCTCCATCCGCTCGCATTTTATTTGCTGTACAAAATTATCCTCATTCACAATAAACTCCACCGGGTTGGAAAGCCAACACCATTTAATATCCTCCTGTTCGGTATGCTTCAACTCTTCCGTGCGGGCAGGGGCTTCCTCTCTGGATCTTCGATAATAGCAGGTCGACACAGCTCCTAATCGTTTGGCGGTCCGTAAAACATCCATGGCGGTATTGCCCGCTCCGATGACGGCCACTTTTTTCCCTGATGTCACCGGTGTACTGTATTGTGGGAAGTGATTTGCATCCATCAGGTAAATCCGAGTAAGGTATTCGTTTGCCGAATACACGCCATTCGCATTTGACCCCGGCACCGTTAACATGCGCGGAAGTCCGGCACCCGTACCAATCAGTGCGGCATCAAATCCCTCCCGGTGCAACAAATCTTCCAGCGTGAGTACTTTTCCAATCACCATGTTATAAACAAACTGTACTCCGAGCTTCGAAAGAAAGCGGATATCCTGATCAATAATTTTTAATGGAAGCCGAAAGCGTGGAATACCATATACCATAACACCGCCTGCACGATGAAAGGCTTCAAACACCACAACATCATGTCCCTTAATGGCTAACTCATAGGCTGCCGTTAGACCGGCTGGACCCGAACCAATAATGGCAACACGTTTTCCGGTCGGCGCTGCTATTTCAGGAATTTCAAGTAGACCATTCATTCGCTCATAGTCTGCTGCATACCGCTCAAGGTTTCCAATTCCAACAGGAAGGTTTTTCCTTCCTACAACACAAACGGCCTGGCATTGCTTGTCTTGCGGACACACTCTTCCACATATTGCCGGAAGGAAATTGGTCTCTCTTATTTTCTTTGCGGCTGCGGCCGTGTCTCCCTTTTCAATCAATTTAATAAAGCCCGGGATGTCAATTCCAACCGGGCACGCCCCAACACAGGCAGGCTTTTTACATTGAAGACAACGCATTGCTTCTTCTGATGCCTGGGTGGCGGAATATCCGATTGGTACTTCATCAAAGTTTTTGATTCTGGAGTGAGGATCACACAGTGCCATTTCCTGATGAGGAAGTTTTATTCTTTCTTTGTTACTTAATGTGGGTCGATCCGCCATCATCTTAAAAGTGCTTAAACATTCATCGTTGTAAACGCAATTTTTTCTTGCGCAGCAAACATTTTTTGCCGCTTCATCAAATTCTCGAAATCTACTTTATGCCCATCAAAGTCAGGACCATGGAAGCAGGCAAATTTTGTTTCCCCTCCAACGGTGACACGACAAGCTCCGCACATACCGGTACCATCTACCATAATGGCGTTAAGTGAAACATAGGTGAGAATTTTCTTATCGCGTGTCATTTCACTCACCGCTTTCATCATTGGTACCGGGCCAACTGCCAGGACATATTGCACATTCTCGTGTTCGAGAATTTTTTGGAGCGCGTCCGTCACGAATCCCTGCATGCCCATCGACCCATCATTGGTGGTAACCCGTACTTCATCGCACACCTGGTTTAGTTCACTCAGCATAATCAGGTTATCTGCGCTGCGGGCCCCCACAATTCCGATTACTTTATTTCCCAGGAGTTTGATATCCTTTGCCGTTGGAATAATGGCGCCTGTTCCGTAACCGCCACCGATCACGATACACGTACCTCTGTTCTCTGGAAGTACGGAGCGCTCACCTAAGGGCCCAACAACATCTTGAAAAATTTCTCCTGGTTCCATCGCATTAATTTCGGTTGTTGTTTTGCCAACTGCCGAAACAATGATATCGAGAAGACCGCGTTTTCGATCCCATCCGCATACCGACAAGGGAATTCGCTCGCTGAAAATATGAGGTCGAATAATGATGAACTGCCCACCCTCAATCTTTTGCGCTATGTACGGTGCCTCGATACTAAAGTGATAGGTATTCGCGCAGAGTAACCGCTTTGTAATAATTTTAAATTGCTGTATATATTTTTGAGTGTAGTGGGTCCGTTGGCGGAAGTAGGGTAAAAATTCCTCCGCTTCTCTTCGTACAATAAAAGCTCTATCCCATTTATGCTGATCATCCTTCCCAGTAATGGCAAGGAATGCGGTTTGTAGTTTTAGTTCATTTTCATCTGACAATAATCCTTTGCGCATCATCTTGCCAAGAGCATACGCGGCATTTTTCCGAACCAATGCTTGTGCGTGTGACATGAAACTAAAAACCGCATCATACAAGCGTTCTCTCAGCGCAGTATTAAAGGCAACGGGGGAAAGTTTTTGCACCAACCGTCCTACTGTAAGCAATGCAACCGAGGTGATTTGATAGTTTTTGTTTTTGGCAATAGTGAGAATCGCTGGCAGTGCTGTGGCGACTTCAGGAATTTTAAAAAAGGAGAATGCCTGGACGATATTGATGAGGTCACTCTCATGGTCTTGAAGATCCGTAAGTCTTTCAAGAAGGTAGTGAAGGCCCGCTTGTCCGTTTCGTGCCAGCGTCTTACTAAAATACACCGCTGATTCACTATCGGCTTCAAGCATTTCGACGAATAGGTAAGGTATCATTTCGGGACCAAATCCTGCAATCAGCTTTTCAATATGCACAGCCAACTTTGGAAAATGTGTAGAGCCGGTATGATGAGTATGATAGAACACATCCGTGAGGGCAGTAGCTATATCAATTTTTTCCGATTCACTTAACTTTGCAAGTTGTTTGACAGTCTGGATGGTCTCCGTGACCGACTCCATAGAATGTGTGTCAAGATTTTGGATGATTTGATTAACCCGTTCCGTCATTTAGATTCATGCTCTTCCGATGGAAGAATCCATAGCTTCAAGACTTGAGTTAATACTACTTTACGAGATTGGGAATGATTAAAATCAGGATAATACCTTATCCATATCAGTATCGGTCGATGCACCAAAAAAAAGGCAACTCCATGAGCTGCCTTTTTTAAATTGATTATTCATTAACTATTATTTTGACTGACCGTATTTTTTGGAATAGCGTTCATACAACTCCTGCTGATTTCCCGGAAGGGTAATGTGCTTGCCACTAATAAAAGCATGCAGTAAAACATTGGTTCTGTAATCCAATGCATCGCCTTCAGAAATAAATAAAGTAGCATCTTTTCCGGTTTCCAGCGTGCCAACTCTTTTATCAACGCCAAGTGCTTTCGCAGTATTGGAGGTAATCATTTTTAATGCTTCCTCTTTTTCCACTCCATAGGCAATAGCAGTGCCTGCATAAAAACCCAGATTCCGTCCACCGTGAAGCGAGCCATCACTACTTAGCGAAACCATCACGCCTGCCTGGGTTAGTAGGTGAGGAAGTTTATAGGGTAGGTCCACATCGTCGTCTTCACGATCCGGCAGATTGTGTGTCTTTGGGAGGATCACGGGAATTTTGTTTTCTTTCAGGAATTCAGCTACCATTAATGCTCCTGTTCCACTGATAAGTGTGATTCGCTTTACTCCACTTTGTTGAGAACTCTTGATGGATGAAATGATTTCTTTTGGATTATCCGCATGAATAAACAATGTTTTCGATCCGTCAAATAATCCCTGCATAGCATCAAGTTTCAGGTTTTCTTCCCTCGACGATTGCTGACCATACGCGGCTGCGTCCATAAAGAAATGTTCCAGATTGGTGACATCCTTTTCATAATCTTTGTTGGGTGCTTCACTGGAAGTAAAAGTATTGAAGTCGAATTGGCGCCTCGTAATCGCTGGCCAATTTAAATGGATACCCATATCCGCCGTATGCAAAGCATCTTCCCAATTCCATCCTTCCATTTCCATTAAGGATGATGAACCTGGAATGGTACCACCGCGGGGTGTGGTTTCAGCAAGTAACACACCATTGAATCGAAAAGTTGGTGGGTACTCTGAATCCGCATTATATGAAATGACCGCACGAACATTTGGATTCAAATCACCCTCTTCATTTGAATCACTCATGGCGCGTATAGAACGTCCCTCCTCTAGACCTATTTGCGAGTTGGGGAGGATGAATCCCGGGTAGACATGCTTGCCAGCAATATTGATGACTTCATATCCCGACAGATCTACTTTAGCGGTGGTAGCATCCACTACAGTAGTAATCTTTCCTTTGTCAAAAGTAATGAGTGCGTTTTGCAGCACCTGACCATTCCCGATATGTGCAGTGCCGCCGGTTAATGCAATCGGTTTTGATTGCGGAGCTGCAGGTACCGGCTTCTGCGCCCATGCTATATTTACTGTGATCAGGGCGGCTAAAATGAATATGTTTATTCTCTTCATAATTTCTTTTTTTAATAGTTTACTCCTCAATCACCGTTTCAAACCCCAATACATCATCGCAATGAAATTGCACCTGACTGCGGCCCATACCGCGTTGCGTTGGTGAGCCAGACTTTTTAGCATTCTTTAATTTTTGAATTAGGCGAGCGCGTTCAGTATCCAGTGCTTTATTATTTGCTTCGTCTTTCTCTACATCAAAGTACACCTTACCATCAATGATGGTCTTGAGTGGTTTAGCATAAACAGAAAGTGGATGATCATTCCAAAGCACCACATCAGCAGATTTACCAACCTTGATACTACCCATCTTATCGTCGAGGTGCAGCATCTTAGCAGGATTGAGGGTTACCATCTTAAGGGCATCTTCTTCCGAGATACCCGCATACTTCACTGACTTGGCAGCTTCCTGATTTAATCTCCGCCCCATTTCAGCATCATCTGAATTAATGGCTGTTACTACACCAGCACGGTGCATCAGTGCGGCATTGTAAGGAATGGCATAGCGGACTTCCCATTTATAGTTCCACCAATCAGAGAAGGTAGATCCGGCAACACCATGTTCGGCCATTTTGTCGGCAACCTTATAGCCTTCCAAAATGTGAGTAAACGTATTGATTCTAAAATCAAATTGCTCCGCCACTTTCATCAGCATATTAATTTCTGACTGCACATACGAGTGGCAGGAAATAAATCTTTGTTTATTTAAGATTTCCAGCATGGTTTCATGTACCAGATCTCTGCGAGGCTTAAGTGCACCAGCCTTCTCCTTTGCAGAAAGACTATTGTAGGCTTTCCATTGTTTTTCATATTCTCTTGCGTTGGTAAAGGCATCGACATATACCTGTTCAACACCCATTCTGGTTTGAGGGTAGCGAATGGAACTTGCGTTGCTGCTTCGCTTTACGTTTTCACCCAGCGCAAACTTGATGAAACCATCTGCTCCCTGAATCTTCATATTTTCGGGAGATTCTCCCCAGCGTAATTTTACCAATGCGGATTGTCCACCGATCGGATTGGCCGATCCATGCAGAATTTGAACGGCCACCACGCCACCGGCAAGTGCCCGGTAAATGTTGATGGCTTCAGGATCGATCACATCACCAATGCGTACCATACCTGAGTTGGTTGCGATGTCGTTAATGCTGGCGGCTCCAATATGGGAGTGTTCATCAATGATTCCTGAAGTCAGGTGTTTACCTATTCCATCAACTACCGTTGCTCCGGATTCGGTAAGGTTTTTTCCGATTTTGGAAATTTTACCATCCTTCAGCAGCACATCTGTATTTTGAAGAATACCGTCACTTTCATTTGTCCAGACAGTTACATTTTTGATCAGTATCGTTTCGGTGGTCGGAAGAGCAGGATACCCATGGGAAGCAAATGGAAAGATCAGTTTACCTAATTCTTCCTGCTTTTCATCGTCTCTTTGTCTTCTCGCATTCGTTGCCGCTACATCACCGGAGCGCACGCTGCTCCAGGAGATCCAGGTACCATCAATCAATTGCCCCTTACCACTCCAGCCGGTAGAGGTTGCCCATCCGGAGAGACGGATACTTTCTGAACCTTGTTTTTGTGGCTTGAAACTTAGGGTGATCAGGTCATTGGTAATGGTAGCATTCGCATCCGTGAAGGTGGTGTCAATTTTTACTTTGGCTTTATGACTGCCTGCTTCACCGGAAATTTCAAGCTGATAGGTTTGTCCGTTTATACTCAGGTTATACAGACCGCTGAAATCTTTTGTTTCCAATGGTTTAATACTGTTGCGTTCACCCTGAATCCAGTTTTGATAGATGATTGTTTTTTCATCAAATAATTTTCCTGATGTGATAATAAAATTAGCAAGCATTCCTTTTTTAAGACTACCAACCTGATCGCTTACATTCAGTAGTTGTGCAGGGGTTGTGGTAAGGGCCTTCAATGCTGCCGTCTCGGTCAGGCCATTGGCAATAGCTTTTCTGATATTCGGTAAAAAATCATCAATTTTTCGAAGACCTGAAGAAGTGATTGAAAAAGAAATTCCATTTTTTTCAAGGCTCGCCAGATTGGTGGGGGCCAACTCCCAATGCTTCATATCCGCCAGCGAAACATTCTGCGCATCCAGCGGGTCTTCAACATCATAGGCATCCGGGAAATTCACCGGAACAATGAGCGTTGCTTTGGTTGCTTTGATTTCATTGATCCGTTTGTATTCATCGCCAGCACTTTTAATGATGTACTGGACACCAAACTCATCACCCACCTTGTCGGCGCGTAAAACATTCTCCCAGCTTCCGGCATCAAATACTTGTGGATAACGCTGACTTTGAATCCAGGCTTCTAAAGAATTGTCTGCGAAAGGTCTGGGGTTCTGGCTTCCAAACCAGCTTGCATCCATGTAGGTCTGACGAAGGACGGCAATGAAGCCCATCATGGAGATCGGGTAAGATTGAGTGGAGGATCCTTTTACAAAAGAGTAATTGGCAGATACCTTTTGCTTTAATAATGATGTGTTATCATTTTTTTTATTCAGGGTAACAAACGCTCCTGTACCCCTTGCCAGTCCGTCTGCTTTTAGCGTATGAACGGCACCAAATCCTGACTTAATAAGTTCATCTGCATCTTTAGCATTAACAGTGAATTCATCGGAAGCATTATAATGGGATTTGATTGCTTCATTCGCATTGTAAGCTCCTTTGGTTTTCGTTTCTATTTGTTCGGCTCCACCAAAACCTCTTCCCCCTCTTGATCTTTCCATTTCGGGAAGGCCATAGCTGGTGAACATATCAATTAGGGAAGGATAAATAAATTTTCCCTTGATGTCGATCGTCACGTACCCCTTCGGAACGGTAAGATTGGCACCAACTTGTTCAACTTTGCCTTCCCTGATCAGCAATGTTGCATTTTGAATAGTAGTTTGGGGATCTACTACAATTGTTGCATTGGTAAATGCATACTGCCCGGATCGACTATCCTTAACATCGTTTAGTGGGAAGGTTTCCTGAGCCCAGGCTCCCCAACCCGACAGGAACAGGGCAATACAAATAATGAGTGTATTCTTCATGAATTAATAGGTTTAGAAATTAAATGCCGTAATGGCAAAAATGGATTCGAAACTAAAGAATTCTTAAAAAAGAATGACGGAAGAAATGGATGTGCGGTTAAAAGTGGATATGGTTAAACGCTTTGGATTATCGGCAACGTAACAAAAGTCGGTGTTATAAAATAAAAGGAGGAAAAATTGGCTCTTCCAGGATTCCGAATCGATCATTTTGGCGTTTTTTAGACGATATGATCAATATCCTTGTGGTGTTGCCCTGTGATTTGGGGATGTAACTTTATTGGATAAAACTCAGAATTTCTTTCCATGTTTCAGTATTTACTTTATCTTCGTACCGATTAGAACCTGATAACCTGTAGGCTATTGTCTACAGGTACCCCACCCTCTTATTTAGTATTCCAGTAGTAGTAATTATTGACTATGTATAGTTGAAATGGCTTTAACCTATAAAAAATCTATGGTACGGATATCCTTGTTATGCGTAAGTAATCCAATACGTTTTGTTTTTGGAATGCTTTTCCTTTTTTTAATAATAAACTTCCCCGCTCAAAGTCAGACCGTACAAAAAATGGAGGATTTTGTTCTGTTTGCGGGTGAAGGAGGCCCGGGAACATCTTCCTGTAGCAGCCCGGGTTATGCTGTTCAACTGTCAAGCTCAACGACTGTGATCGGGGGGACGATCGGTGGATATAAATTAATAAAAACAACCGGGACCTCAACAATAGATGGCAACCTCTATAGTAAAGGAACTATTCAGTTGGCCAATAGCAACACGGTTACTGGTTCTATTGCTGCTGCCAACACTTCTTCGCTTGGTGGCACAATACTCTCCATTGGTTCTGGAGTAAATATTGGGGGTGACATCAATGTGAATGGAAAAATAGTTATTGGAGGTGGTGTGGTTGCAGGTAGTGTAACACACCCTACGGGTACTTCGTATTCGGGGCCTGCTCCACTGGGAGGAAACTTCACGGGTATTCCAACCATTCCATTACCTCCAGCCCTTCCACCGATTACTAACTTTCCATCCTATCAGGATATGCCTGATATTACGTCTAACCAGACAATTACTCCTGGTGCGTATGATGATGTAAAATTATCCGGCAATAAGACGTTGAAATTTAGGGGTACTGGCGTCTATGTGCTTCACTTAATTAGCAATAAGAACAGCAATACCTTCATTTTTGACTTTCAGAATGATCCTACCGGCACCTTTTTAATTTATATTCACGATAATGCAGATTTGGGTAAGCTCCGTATTGAAATGATAAACGGAGGAAGTGCTTCCCGGATTTTTACGGAGGTACATGGCAAAGGTTCAGGAAAAAACAAATATGCTTTTGAAATTGACAATGGGAATACAGGTTCAGAATCAAAATGGTTAGGTACAGTATGGGCTCCCTATGCGGCCATAAACGTTGGATCAGGCACAGGAAAAACAAATGTAACGGGTGCTCTCTGGAGTGGAACACAAGTGAATGTTCGGAGTGGGGTTACGATTATCCATGAACCCTTTGGTACGTGTACACCCCCAGCAGTAAATGCAGGAACCGATGTGCAGGTTTGTGCGGAATCCAATTCAGTTACCCTTACTGCCACTGCTACTGGTGGCAGCGCACCGTATACTTATTTATGGAGCAACGGGATGACGACCCCTTCGATTACCGTAAGTCCTGAATCGACCACTACGTATTCAGTCACGGTTAGTAATAGCGGTCAAAGTTCCTGCGCGACAGTTGATATGGTTACCGTGTTTGTAAACGATCCGATTACAGTTTCTGCTGGTGTTGATGCCAGTGTTTGCTTTCAGGATAATACGACTACGCTTACCGCCAGTGCGAGTGGAGGTTCCGGAACGTACACTTATGAATGGTTTGTCGAGGGACAAGTTGTAGGAACCGGCGCCAGCCTGGAGGTAACGCCTTCTGTTACCACTAGCTATACCGTGGTAGCAAAGGATTCTTTTGCAGCAACCACCGGTGTATGTTCGGCAACAGACGATGTGAAGGTTACCTATTCTGAAATTTGTCCGTATTATACGCCGCCTTTGGAGGGGAAAATTACAGATTTAATTGGATCTGAATTGAACTCGCTTTCACAAAACTATGATCCAAATGCTGCGGATGACAACAACTTCATCTATCGTATCACGGAGGGCAATGTGCTGGTGGAGATTATTTCAATTGTGGGGCAGCGGGATGCGTTGCTTGCCCTTTTGAGAACCCCGGAATATGGACTAACCAATGAAATTGATAATGGAGACAACCCATTAATTATCACCGGACTTTTTCCAATTGCCAAACTCCCGTTATTGAATGAACTTCCTACGCTGGTTAATTTTGCGCGCCCAGCATTTCCTGCTATTGGAAATGCCGGAACTATTTCAACGAAAGGGGATGATGCCATGCGTTCGGATCTTGTTCGCCTGGGTTATAACTTAAGTGGAAAGGGTGTAAAAGTCGGTGTACTTTCTGATAGCTATAATAAGCAACCGGGAAACCCCGCGCTGGCAAACGTATTAAATGATGACCTTCCAACGGATGTAACCGTGCTAAAAGAATCACCCTTTGGCGGCTCTGATGAAGGAAGGGCGATGCTTCAAATCGTCCATGACATTGCTCCTGACGCCAAGCTTGCTTTCCGCACTGGTTTTATTACGGCGGGTGATTTTGCAAAAGGAATTAAAGAGCTACAACTAGATACGTGTGACATTATTGTGGATGATATCACGTATATCACCGAACCTTTCTTTCAGGATGGTCAGGTAGCCCAGGCGGTAGACTCTGTAACCGCGAAGGGTGTCTCGTATTTTACGGCCGCAGGAAATTTTGGCAGTAAATCATATGAAGGTGTTTTTACACCAGCACCGGCACCCGCTGGCATTGTTGGTGATGCACATGATTACGGTGGAGGAGATATTTTTCAAAACATTACGGTTGGCCCCGGAACCTATACATTAGTGATGCAATGGGAGGATGCCATTTATTCGTTGGGGCAAACACAAACCGGAACTGTTAATGATCTGGATATTTATTTAACCGACGATACAGGAGCAACGTTGTTTGGATTTAACAGAAATAATTTAGGGGGTGATCCGATAGAAGTTTTACCCTTTACTGTTCAATCAGAATCCACAACAAATTTGATGGTTATTCGTGCCGCAGGAACCGGCAATGTGAAATTCAAATACATCGTATTCAGAGGAGATAAAATTACGTTTAATGAATTCAATACGGGAACCTCCACCATTGTTGGTCAGGCAAATGCAGCTGGCGCCATGACGGTGGGTGCTGTTCTGTATAGTAATACTCCTGAATTTGGGTTTGTTGGACCGGACGGAATACAGCCCCTTACCGTGGCTTCGTTCTCTTCCACCGGAGGAACGTTGGTGAATAATGAAATGCGTAATAAGCCGGACTTCACTGCACCGAATGGTGTCAATACAACCGTTCAGTTAGGCGGCCTGGATGTCGATTATGATGTACCTGCGGGGAACGATGGGTTTTATAATTTCTTCGGAACGTCTGCAGCTGCGCCTCATGCTGCCGCAGTCGCTGCACTTTTGATCGAAGGAAGATCAAAATATTATAATGGAGAACAATATACACCGGCTGAGATTCGTCAGGTGTTACAGAACGGTTCAATCGATATGCATGAGTTAGGGTATGATTCGAAATCAGGTGCTGGATTTATCCAGGCCGATGCATCCCTTGCGACCATTGCTTCTCCTGCACCTACTATTACAGCGTTGGTATATGATACTTCTTCGTATGTACCGGGTGCAACAGAATTCTTGCTAACGGTTCAGGGTCAAAATTTATCTTCCGATTCAGAAATTTTATTCCGGGGCAATGCACTGCAAACGAATTACATCAGTTCAACAGAATTGCAAACCACCGTTCCGGGTTTTACCGGAAATCCTCCTATTCAGGTAATCACCTCTTCGATTACACCGAGTGGATTAGATGGTGGTCTTTCAGATTCTCTTTTCTTTTATGGAATTGTAAAGAAACAAATCACTGTAATTGCGGATAATAAGTCCAAAAAATTCGGAGAACTCATACCGGAATTAACGGCTACCATTTTGGTGGATGGGGATACACTTACGCCTGCCATGGGATTAACCATTGAAGATCTCGGGCTTACCCAACTGGCACTTGCTACCCCGGCGAATAGCATGAGCAATGTGGATAAATATATCATCACAGCTGATCAGGAATTGGATATTTCTTTTAAAGAGTTGTACACCTATACGTTTGTCAATGGCCTGCTTACTATCGAAAAGTTGCCATTACTGATTACGCCCAATGATCTGGAGACTGTTTTTGGTGAAAAATTTGACGATCGAATAACGTATTCGTATCAATATGATGATACAAATATTGATGGAAACGAGTCATTCTTAAATACAATACAGTTTGATCACCAGGAAATCATTACGCAAAATGCCATTGCACTCGTAGATTCGAGGGCTCTTGTCAATTATTCCCGTGCGTTGGTGAATTCCGATTTACAGAACCTAAGCTTTTTGGTGAGTTCACGAGCATTGGTTAATTCGCGTGCTTTAGTCAATTATTCCCGTGCGTTGGTGAATGGAGTGCCAACTATTGAGACGGATACAACCTACGTGGTTGACTTTGATAAGCAATCCATATTTGAATATCAGGTAAGTCCGGATACGGCCAATCTAATAACCTCGTATTCCCGTGCACTTGTTAATTCAAGAGCATTGGTCAATTATTCCCGGGCATTGGTAAATTCCCGTGCACTGGTTAATTCCAGAGCCTTAGTGAATTATTCCAGAGCACTTGTAAATTACTCAAGGGCTTTAGTAAACTCCAGAGCGTTGGTCAATTATTCACGCGCCTTAGTAAACAGTGAAACCGTTGGAGCGGATAGTGTAGCAAGCAACAGCGATGTGGTAGTAATTATTGATTCGTTGGATGTCTTTAATGATGAACCGCCAATCATCGAAGATGGTGTTGAGTTTTATGAATTACCCGATTTGCTTTCCATTACGATGGTTACAGGAACAACTGCCGGAACACACGCGATCGTTCCTGGTTCATTCATGACAGAAAATTCCAGTAATTTCGATATCACCTATGGTATTGGTACACTCACAATCTTAAAAGATACCCTTGTAGTGACCAGTAGCGATGCTGAAATAGTGTATGGGGGAGATCAACCTCCTTATGAAATTACAGTGGAGGGATTTAAGTATGTTGATGATATTGAATCTTCAATTGAATCCATAGCCTATCAATTGAAAGATGCGGAAGGTAACCTTCATGGAAGTGAAGGTATTGTTTCAGCCGGTACGTATGAAATTGTTCCTGCAGTATCACTTGTTGCCACCGAATTACAACCAGGTGAACCTGTCAATTACGTGCTGGAATACGTGTACGGAAATTTGACAGTGAATAAAGCAGACGCAAGGATTCATGCAAGGGATACAACTTATCTGTATGACGGTGCTGTGAAACCAGGAATTGCCGTTGCCTATGGTGTGGGGGGTATTGAAGATACACTTGCCCCAGAGGTTACATTTACTTATGAGGGCACCGGTGTGACAACGTACCCGCTATCAGCATTGGCACCGAAATCTGCTGGCTCCTATCAGCTGAATGTTTTTTATGCTGGTAACGACAATTACAATCCGGCAGACAGTTCAGCTTCTATAACGATTACACCAAAAGAGGCACACGTAACACCAGTTGAAGCAACTAAAATTTATGGAGCGGGTGATCCAATTTTAACAGGAACACTTACCGGATTTTTAGATACCGATGAAATAGCCGCTGCGTTTACACGGACTCCTGGAGAAACGGTTTTGGGTTCGCCGTATCGCATTACAGCACAATTAAGCCCGGAGGATGTGTTGAACAATTATACAATCACGTATGATACTGCTGATTTTACGATCACACCTAAAGCGGCTTCTGTGACACCTAATACTGCGGATAAAATTTATGGTGATGTTGATCCTGCTTTTACGGGAGTGTTAACAGGGTTTCTGTCAACGGATGAAATAACTGCGGAATATACCCGAACACCTGGTGAGATGGTCAGTGTTTCCCCATACAAGATTTCTGCCACTTTAAGTCCGGTTGCTGTTTTGGATAACTATAGTATAACGTATGATACCGCAGATTTCACTATTCATCATCGGAATGCCTCCATTACTGCAAATCCTGCTGCAAAAATCTATGGTGATCCCGATCCGGAATTAACCGGATCGATATCAGGGTTTATAGAAGCAGATTCAATTGCCGTTGAATATTCCAGAACGGAGGGTGAAGATGTTGGTGGTTCTCCTTATACCATTAGCGGCTCTGTAAATGCTTCTGATAAAGCAGATAATTACAACATCACGTATACATCTGCTCCTTTCACCATCGATAAAGCCGATTCTTATATACAGCTAACGGGTGGTGCATTTGAATATGATGGTACACCTAAACCTGCAGCAGGTTTTGCATACGGAGTAGGTGGAATAGACGATGTATTAAGCCCGATGGTCACTTTTGAATACACGCCAGCTGTAACGGCTCCGGTGGAGATTGGCACCTATGATGTGATAGCAAGTTTTGCCGGGAATGAAAATTACAATCCTTCATTTGCGAATACCTCGATTACAATTGTATGTCCAACCCCGCCAGTAATACTTTCCGCTGAAACTGCTGCTGGTTCAGGTTCGAGCAGTCCGCCAACAGTAACTACTCCGTTGGGTACCAGCATTGGTGACTTGTTGATCGTGGGAGTGGTATATGAAAAAGGAAACAGCACCACCGTCATTCCTCCGGCAGGTTGGCACCCAATTCAAACAGCAAACCAGGGAAATAACCTGGGAATGGCAACCCTTTATAAGGTAGCGGGGGAAAGCGAACCATCAAGCTATACCTTTGATCTGAGCAATAGTCCGAAGTGGTCGATTGGTATTTCCAGAATTGAAGGTGCGGATACTGATAATCCAATTCTGGCAAGTGCAGGTAATTCCGGAAACAAGTCATACTCAGCTGTTGCCCCTTCCGTGAATACGAATTTCTGCAATGCATTGGTGATGACATTTTTTGCCAATAAAAAAGATTCATACTGGACACCCCCGGTTGGAACCACTGAAGTTTATGATGCTCCTAATAGTCAGAATGGACTTACCTCCAATATGATGGCGTATTTTGTACAAGCTGATGCCGGTGCAACAGGATCTAAAACTGCGACTGCTACCGATAAGGAGGTCTGGGTTGCACAGCAAATTGCGATCAGACCAGGTGCTGTGACAGGAAAATCCGGTTCTGCATCATCTAAATCCGGTACAACTTCCTATTCATCACAAGGTTCAGATCCAGTTGAACAAATGGCCGTATATGCTTCAACAGAACAGCAGGATGAAATAAAAGCGTATCCAAATCCTGTTAAGGATTATCTTTCTATATCGTTTGCAGCGATGACCGAGCAACCTGACGCCTCTTCGATACAGGTTGTTGACAGGATTGGAAGAATGCGAAACGTTCAGGCAGTTTGGGAAAATGAATCGAAAACCCTGCAACTGAATCTATCAAATGAAGAAAAAGGACTCTATATCATTAAGATCGCACACGCGGCCGGAATAAAAGTTCTGAAAGTTTATAAAGAGTAAAGTTTTGTCGATATAAACTAAAAGGGAATGGGGGAGACTTCATTCCCTTTTTCTTTATAACCGGTCAGGATTTTTAATGAATATCATTGTACATTCGTGGCAATAAACCCTTGTGATGCGTTTGATGAAGAATTTTGTATTGTTTTTAGTTTTTTCAGTTTTTGTTTTATCGTCTTATGCTCAGACCGAAGAAATCGAAGATCTTAAAAAGGCTATTAATACTGGAGAAGAGGACTCACTTCGGGTCAATGATTTAATTTCCCTGGGAATCGCATACTATGGTGTTGATCCCAAGGAATCTGTCCGTTACGGTGAGCAGGCAGCCGCACTGGCGAAAAAAATCAAGTTTTCAAGTGGCCTGGCGTATGCTTATAAAACGATTGGGTTAGGATATTATTTTCAGTCTAACTTTCCTGATGCGGTTACCCAGTTTCAGAATTCCCTGGCAATTTTTGATTCGATGAATTATAAGGTTGGAGTTGCCAATATTCTCAGTAATCTGGGGTCCACCTATTTTAATGTTGGCGATAACACCAAATCAATTGACTTTCATTTACGATCGTTAAAGATATCCGAAGAATTAAACGATTCGCTGCGGATTGGTACGGCATTGAATGGTATTGGAACCGTTTACAACAACCATCCTTCAACTGAAGGTAAGGCACTGGAATATTTTTTACGGGCGCTTCCTATATTCAATGCGATTGATTATCAGGATGGAGTTGGAATTGTTACCATGAATGTGGGTGAAATCTATAAGAAGAAAAAATTATACGATTCTGCGATTTATTATCTGGATGAATCGCTGGAAGTTTACCGCGGAACAATTGATGCAACCTTTCCGCTCAATATGCTGGGGGAGGTTTACGCGGAGCAAGGGAATTTTGATGAAGCACTTCTTTATCAGAACAAGGCTTTGGAAATTGCCAGAAGCCTGGATGCAAAATTGGAGATCTGCCAAAGTTTGTTGGGGATCGCCAAGACCAAAAAGAAACAAGAAAAATATAGAGACGCAATTTCTTATTTTCAAAACACAGAAACTATTGCAAATGAGATCGATGCTAAAATTCAGCTGAAGGAGGCGTATCAGGGGTTGGCAACTTCGTATGCCCAGGTAGGGGATTATAAAAATGCTTATGGATACGATACACTTTTTAGTAGTATTAAAGATACCTTGTACAATGCTGATAACGATAAAAAAGTACAACAACTCTTTTTTAATTTTAATTTAGAAAAGAAAGAAAGTGAGATCGATCTACTCACGAAAGATCAGCAATTAAAGGAAGCGACGATTCAACGGCAGAAGATCATGAATTATGCCGCAGCTGTTACTGGATTTTTGCTACTTCTGGTAATCGGTGGCTTTTACAATCGGTACAAATATGTCCAGCGAACAAACAAGATAATTAAAGATGAGCGGGATCGTTCAAAAGATTTATTGCTAAACATCCTTCCTGCGGAAACGGCACATGAACTGGAGACTCATGGATTTGCAAAAACACAGTACTATGAGCATGCTACTGTTCTGTTTACTGATTTCAAGGGGTTTTCGACCATTGCCGGAAAGTTGTCACCCCAGGCATTGGTAGCTGAGCTGAATGATTATTTCGGCAAGTTTGATGACATTGTTGAAAAATATGGCCTGGAAAAAATAAAAACCATTGGGGATGCGTATATGTGCGCGGGAGGTATTCCATTAGCGAGCGAGACACACGCTTTGCATTCCGTGTTGGCGGCGCTTGAAATGCAACAGTACATGCAGAAACAAATTGAAGACCGGAAAAGCCGGGGAGAGCAAATTTGGGAATTGCGGATTGGTATTCACACCGGTCCCATTTTAACCGGAGTGGTCGGAAAGAAAAAGTATGCCTATGACATATGGGGGGATACGGTTAATGTTGCCAGTAGAATGGAGTCCAATGGAGAACCTGGTAAAGTGAATATCTCCTCGACTACCTATAATTTTATTAAAGATAAATTCACCTGCTTCCACCGTGGAAAAATATCTGCCAAAAATATCGGTGAGGTGGACATGTATTTTGTTGGGGAACAGATAGAGGAGGCGGTTGTCTTATGATCGCGTTTTTAACCGTTCAATAATTTCCTGAAGTCTTTCTCTTTTTTGCTGATCACGTTTTTTTAGGCTGTAATCAGTATGATACCGATGCGATTCCAGAAAAGTTTTTTGTACTAAATTCCATTCTCTTTCCGTTTCTACTATCCCCTGTTTTTTGAATTCATCGTAAAGCCTTGATCCGATGGAATAGAAATCCTCTCTTCCCAGATAATCGAGGTCAGCATCACACAAGACTTTATCCAGTTTGGTAGATGGCGTTTGCGGGATTCGAGTTGATCTAATCATATCCCCAATAGTCGCAATTTCATCTTCACTGAATCCATAGATTGGAAGAATTTCACTAGCTAATGAAGCGCCTTTTTCTTCATGATTTTTGGGCGAATAAATAAATCCAGAATCATGAAATAAGGCTGCCACACGTAAAAGTTTAATCTCCTCATCACTTAAATTCTCTGCTTTTGCAATTTCTATAACAGCTTGCAGTACGTCATTAATGTGATCGAGGTTGTGATATTCATAATGCGGCAGTTCGGCCTTGATCTTATTGAGGATATGTGTCTCGGCACCCGCAAAATCAGGTCCGATCAATGCAGACGCCTCAATTTCTTCTCGCAGCGTTTTGAAAAGCGGATCGACATGCCACCAGATCAGATCAACGTCGTTGGTTGACCGTGATTTTCCAATCCAGGTTTTGGCAGAAGGGATATCTCCAATGAATGAATATACCAGCGCCACATACAGGTTTACTCCTTTTTCACCGGTCTCGCTTCGGTTGATTAGTTCTGTAAGCAGCTCGGTCGACTTTCTTTCATTTTTTGAACCCGCATAGGACGCTGCCAGGTAGGCAACCATCGAGGGTGGACGGATTATTGAGCTTCGAAGTCCGCGATCCAGCGATTCGATCGCACTCGCAAAATCATTTTGGGTCAAATAGGTTCTCCCCAAATAGTCATAAAAGCGAACTACTCCCGGGTATAGCCGAAGTCCTTCTAATAAGGTATTGACGGCTCCTTCAAACTGATTCATAAAATAAAGGCTAATGGCTTTATAGTTGAAGTATGCTACCGTAAGGGGATCAATGGCTTTGGCTTTTTCAACATACGATAACGCCTCGTCAAAACGCCCCATCATGTTTAGTACATAACTGTACGTATATAGAATATTAGCATTGTTAGGGCCAATGTCCAGACCTTGCTCCAGGAATTTTTCGGCCGCAGTAAAATCTTTGTTAATAAAGAATTCAAAAAAAGCTTTCGTCAGATAGTCATTTTCTGAAGGACCTCCTTTCCAGGCTTTTTCTAAATATTTTTCGATGTACGTTTTTGCTTCGTTGGGGGATAAATCTCCATTCCAGGACATCCGGGCTGAGTATGAACTGGCGAGATAAGAATACGCCTCTCTGAATTCAGGATCGATGGTGACCGCTTTCAAAAAATACTCCGAAGCGGTACGATACCCATCAACACTCCATTGGTTAAATGCATGACGGCCTTTTAAGAATAAATCGTAAGCTTCCAGGTTTTTTGTAGGAATTTCCTTCAGCTTCTGATTTTGTTTTGGGTTTAATGAAGACTGAAGTTCACCCGCCACAATCTCAGAGACATTACTCTGGATCGTGAAAATGTCATCCATACTCTCCACAAATACCTTCGACCAGACATGTTTATCCTGTAGGGCATCAATAAGCTGTACGGTTATCCGAACTTTATTATTATGGGTTTGGGCACTACCTTCAAGGATATATTTTACCCCCAGTTCATTGGCAATTTCAGGAGCGGTGCGCGTCGTATTTTTATAGCGCATTACCGATGTGCGGGAAATTACCCGCAATTGTGGCAGACCTGCTAATTGAATAATAATATTCTCCGTGATGCCATCGGCAAAATACTCCTGTGAGGAATCATGCGAAAGACTGACAAAGGGCAATACTCCAATTGATTTATCCTGGGCTTGTTGAGTTTGTGCCGGTGGTTCGGCACCTCCCGGTTCAGGAACCAGCTCATCCAGTGATTGAAAAGTATCATTACTGGAGGTCCGGTCAGGAAACCGCATACCATTTGTAATATCTTTAATCGCATTTGCGACTTTATTAATTTGATCACGATAAGCTAACCGGTTCAGGCTCTCTTCACGCTTATCATCAGCCCGCAGGGGTCGGTTAACACCTGGAGAACGAAAAATAAATTCTATTGAGCGGAGCGCGCCACCCAATTCGTTACCAAAGAGCGCACTGTCCTGAGCGTCTAAATCATGAATTTTTACAGGTAAAATCCTGCTGGAGACATTTCCGCTATTCAGTTTAATATCTCTTCCAAATTCGTCTTCGCTTGAAATCTTATTGAATGCACAAAATTCATGTTGCCAGGCAAAGCTTTTCGTATCGCAATACGTTTGTGATACGATGGGAATAAAAACGAGACATCTTAATTTACCCTCCAGACTTTTGTCTACATGGTGAATTTCCAGTAGTCCGTCGGTTGGGTTTGAATCAAAATAAACGGACAGGGGTTCTTTAATGGTAGCGGCCAGTTCTTCCTGAAGGGCAGCAACGAATTTGGTTACCCATCCCGACCGGTTATCATTCTGCCGGTAGGAGATGAAAACATCATATTCGAAACCCTTAAGTATTGACCCCATTTTTGCAGTTAACATTAATTTAGTCCATAACACTGGATTGGTTTCCCAAGTTAACCAGCAGGTCTAAAAATAGTAATTAATCTTATTTAAATGTAATGCGGACACCAACTAAGATCATGTTATTGGGAAGTATACAATTCGATATATTTCTGGTCCAGTTCAACTGAATCTCTATATTTTATACGTAGTGCTTGTAGCTTAATTTTAAGCTGATCAACTGTTTCTGCATATGCCTGATCATGGTAGACATTTTTCATCTCATCAGGATCTTTTATTCGGTCGTACAGTTCCCATTCATCAACATCGTAATAAAAATGAACCAGTTTGAATTCTTTAGTGACAATTCCATAATGACGTTTTTACCATATGAACTGCAGGGGTATTCATAATAGTGATAGTACACGGCATCTCTAATCCATTTTCATTTTCTCCTTTTAAAATGGCATCAGACTTTCACCTTGCATATCATCAGGGGCTTCAATTCCGGCAGCTCTAAAAAGGTTTGAGCAAAATCAAGATTTTGAACCATTTCGTCATTACGTAGTTCCTGGTTTATTTTGTTTGGCCATCGACTAAAAGAGGTGTTTTAAAAGATTCATCGTAAATAAAACGTTTATCAAACCAGCCATGCTCTCCCAGATAAAATCCTTGATCAGAAGTATAAACAACAATTGTATTTTCGCCAAATCCACTTTCATCCAAGATAATCCAACACTCTTCCAACATTATCATCAACTGAGGAAATACAACCAAGATAATCCTGCATATAGCGTTGGTATTTCCATCTCATTTTTTCTTCATCAGTCATTGATGGCCAATGTGCATTTTAAATTCTTCGTTGATAGGAATCCAAAATAGCTTCCCATTCTGCTTTTTGCTCATCATTCAATCGATATATTCTTTTAAAGGCATTTTTATTTCCAACAGACTGGCTTAACAATTTCCCATTTCTTTCCATTGTTTCAGGTAGATTTTACTATCATGACTATACATCATATGCTTCAATAAATTCATTTCTGCTGTTTTTGCTGCCGTTCCTCTATTTTCATAATCATCAAATAAAGTTTCCGGTTCTGGAAATGTTTTTTTGAAAATTCTTTAAATTTATCCGGACTTGGCCACCATGGGCGGTGGGGAGCTTTATGAAGATACATCATCAAAAATGGTTTTTTTTATCTCTTTTTTTATCCAGCCAATTCAATGGTAAGATCGGTTATAATATCGGTTACATAGCCTGTAATAGTTGGTATCCCCTTTGGTGTAATAAAATCTGGATTGATATAATTTCCTTGACCGGGTAAAATCATAAAATCATCAACGCCTTTAGGATTATTTCCAAAATGTAGTTTACCAAACATGGCTGTTTGATAACCTGCTTTTTGAAATAATTTGTGGGAAAGGTAACTTGGGTAGTGTCAAAGGGAATACTATTGTCAATTTTACCATTGATATGGGTATGTTTCCCGTAAGAATTGTTGCTCTGGATGGTGCACAAATAGAATTGGTCACACAAGCATTTGTAAATAACATACCTTCATCTGCAAGTCGATCAATATTTGGCGTTTCAATTAATTGGACTGCCATAGGCACTGATGGCCTGATAGGCATGATCATCGGACATGATGAAGAGAATATTGGGTCTTTCAGTTGTCTCCAAACTTTCCTGCTGATTCGAGCATGAAAAAATCAACGGGATTAGAAATAAATAGAGAAGCGTATTGATGATTGAATTGTTCATGTTTTAGAAGGGTATTGCCATTTCTAAAATAGTGAAATAAAAAAATACCTGCACCAATGGCACAGGTATTTTCAGGATCAAACAGTAATCCTTATTCCAGTCTTCTGTACGTAGTGGTTACAAGTACTTCCGCATTGTTTCTCGCATGATTAGTGGTGGTCATTTTATCGCCATCGAGTTTGAAGCCAACGGAATTAGTAGGTTCATCATTCATATAATTGGGGTGTTTTGCAATCAATGCAGTACGCACAAGGGAATCCCCCTGAATTTCATAGGTACCGGAATTGGAAGTTAATCCATTATAGGCATTACTAATATCTTCTGCAGAACGCTCTTCTCCATTGGGTAGATCTGCCCATGACGGCCGCTCAACTCTGGCAATTTCTGTACTATAATACTTCTTCGTAAAGATGATTACGCTTCGGTACGGCGCATCCTCTTTCCAGGTAGAGTCAGGTGATGACAAAGTAAAGTCTACAATCTCCCAGGCGCCAACGATGGAGGGTGCTTCCGGTTCCATTGTATTCTCTTCAACTGATGATGTTTCATTTTGCTGACAGTTGACCATTAGCAGCGCTGCAACAACGTACAGTAATAAATTTTTCATGATGATGGGTTTGGGGTTAGGGTAAGGGTTAGAAATCCGATTTGCAAAATCTTTGAAATGGAATCTAGCGATTATTAAGATAGAAACCTAGTGGAGAGGATGTTACAGGCTGATAATGTAGATCTATTAACTGAAATGATTTGGTCTCTTGATCAAAATGCCCTATCTTATATACAATATCTAACGGGTGCAATATGTGTTGCACGGGGCGATTCAGCTCAGAATAACTAGCGGAGAAATTTGTGGAGGAAGAAAGAAGTGATCAGGGAAGATATACCCTACTTGAATTTTATTATTTCTTAAACCTAAACTTAAATTTTATGAAAAAACTCCTGCTCGTGCTGGTCGTGATGGTATTTACATTCACTATAACCATGGCACAAACCGATTACCTTCAATTCGAGGTAATGTCCGTAACACCCAAACCCGATAAACTGGACTTGTTTAAAAAGGGAATGGCGGCCCACAACAAAAAATTTCATAATGCAGATCCGTATAAAGCAGGCGTCAGTTACATCATCACGGGCCCTAACTCCGGCAGTTATAACTGGGTAATGGGACCCACGACATGGACTCAAATGGACAATCGTCCTGGTAAGGGCGACCATGATATGGATTGGGAGAAAAATGTTGTCCCCTATGTTGCCTCCTTTGGTGAGGTTTCGTATTGGCGGGTGAATAAAGACGTTATCTATCAACCGGAAGGTGCTGCTTCTTTACCGATCGGCAGACTGTGGTTCAATTATGTAAAGCCTGGCCAAATGAACCGGTATGTTGAACAAATGAAAAAGGTAATGGCGGTTAACGCAAAAAGAAAATCCAGGAATTCCTTTATGCTGGCAACCCGGGTGGGTCCGTCTAATGGCCCGGGTGCTGTAACGATCAATAATTATGCGAATTGGGCAGCCATGGATGCAGCTGGTAATTTCAGAAAGGATTTTGAGGAAATGTATGGTGTAGGATCCTGGGATGCCTTTATGGAAGAACTTGATTTAAGTATTGAAAGAGCAATGACGTTTGAAGAGTTAAGTCAGGATGAACCTGAATTGAGCGGGGGAAACTAATATTTTTTTCGACGATGAAATAATCCAACCTTAAAATCTAAGGTATTTAAAAAAGGCCTCCCATTGCGGGGAGGCTTTTTTTTGGGATAATAGTTAGTGATTGGGTTTTGTAATAAATTGTATGTAGGGTTTAGATTAACCCTATGATCGGAGCGTGATTTTACCTGCTTTAAACTCAGGAGTTATTCTTGTTATGAAGATCGTAGAAAAGAAAACGTTAGCGGAAGCTTCCTGAATTCTGTTCTTGTTTAGTAATTTTATTAGCGTTCGAATCGGTTAGTTCAATGCTTTTAAATAGGTAACCCCGATGATCATTGCACGATTGGTATTGGTGGTATTGTCATTAACTTTTTTCTGAAGATCGATTAAACCCATTTCATATCGGAAGTCTAATGAGATACTTCCATTTTTAAGAATATACTCTATTCTTGCACCCCCGCTAGGACCAATGTCAAATCGAGAGGCGTTATTTTTCTCAAAATCAAATGTTTCAGTAAAGGCTTCATCATCAATTTTCGTTTCATACTTGCCGCCTACCCAGTATGCGGTATACACACCCAGATTAACGTGTGCTCTGAAATTATCGAGTGATGGGATAATAAAACTATAGTCAAGAAGGAGCGGAATTTCGATATAGTTCCCTTTCAATTTATCATAAAAAGTATCGCAAATTTGATGGTTATATCCTTTTTGTATGTACTGCAACTCCAAAAACAATCCAAAATTTGAATTAAATTTATTGTATCCGGAGATACCGACAGCATAGCCTATATTGGATACTTCCTCCCAAGGACTTTTAGTTTTGTAGTTGGAAAAGGTCACACCGGCCTTTCCACCAATTGACCATTGTGCGAAAAGCGATAGTGGAAGGACGAAAAGAATGAAAGCGAATATTTTTTTCATATGGGATTTTTGAGTGGTAAGTCCTGAGTAATATGTATTAACTAGTGAATCTAATGTCTAATGTCTACCGTCTTATGTCTAATACCTAAAATGGTTCCAGGAAAAATTTAATTTGCGAGGGACCGGTTTTATTGCTGGCGCGATTGATTACCAGTACGAGTTCGCGAAGCGTGAAGGATTCGATCACATAGTCTTCCGTTAGTGAAGGGTCGTTACCTGGTATGAGTTGTAAGATTTGATCATTGTTTTGTGTTGACCATGTTCCATTATCCTGGGAACCGCTGGGTTGGGTACGATCGAATGTTGAGGAAGTGGCATTGGCCGCTGGCGCCAAAAGGATCAGTTGGTATTTACTTAAATCGGAATTGTCTTTTATGCCATCGACATATACTTCGGTCAGTACCCATCCGCCGCTAAGCAAACACATTTTGTTTGGGCATTCCGGCAAGTCAGGACTGCAAGAAAATGCAAGTAGTGTACTGATTAGCCATATTGAAATTATTGATCGTGTATTCATCATTCTAGTGCTTGATTATTTTTTTGCTATATATTTTTGAACCAGTTTGTATTGTTAACAGATAGATTCCATTCGATAAAGTGTATGTCTCGATTTCGTTCATGCCTTGTGTCAAGGGTTGAGAAGTTGTTTGCCTGCCCAACAAATCTGTTAATTGATATGCTCCGGGCTCACTTGATTTCCAGTCGACAAAAAATTTATCTAAAAACGGATTTGGATACATTTGAAATTGTTGATCGGGTGTTTCTTCATTTTCTGTTATGAGATAGAGGAAATCAGGGGAAGTTGCCGTACATCCGTTTGTGGTTACTTCAACTTTGTATACGCCATATTCGAGGGTATTGTAAATAATGGATTGACTTATTCCATCTGTTATTGCCACGCCATTTCGAAACCACTGATAACTATCGCCGATTGAAGCAGTGAGGTCCGTGCTTGTTGCACTAATGGAAGCGTCTGGACAAGCGCTAAGCGAGTATTTAAATAATGTTCCTCCGGAAGCTGATCCTCCAGCTTGTGTCATACCATATAGCGATCCTGCCAGGAGCAACAAAGCACCACGTGGATTGCTTCCATTTATAGCATCATCGAAGTCAAGTAGTTTGGTGTAATTCGTACCATCCGAATGTATTTTAAATACCGTTCCAAAATTAGTTGCGCCACCAGTTGATGTCATCCCGTAAAGCGTACTTCCATCAAGAACGAGTGTACCATATGGATTACTGCCATCAAAAATATCGACACCGGAGAAGTTTTGAAGTTTCACATAGCCGCTTCCATCCGGTCTGATTTTAAAAATTGTACCTCCCCCCATTCCGCCCAACTGCGTCATACCATATAAAAAGGCTCCATCTGAAATAAGCGATCCATATGGAGTACTTCCATCACCCGAAGATGCGCCAAAGCTATATATGGTTGTAAAACCTGTTCCATCGGGTTTTAATTTAAAAATGGAACCACTATTGCTGTTCGCTCCACCATTTCTCCCCATTCCATAAAGAAAAGTCCCATCATAAAAAAGATCGCCAAAGGGCTGATAACCGGTTCCCGCAAATTGGAATTCGGAGAGTATGGTGTAGCCTGTGCCATCGAGTTTTATCTTAAAAATTATTCCATCATCCGAACCCCCTTCAGAAGTCATTCCATAAAGGAAAGTTCCATCGGAAATCAGGGAGCCATAGGCTCGATCACCATCCGATCCGTCAAATTCTTTTAATGTTGTAAATCCTGATCCGTCTGGCAATATTTTAAAAATTGTTCCCGAGTTGCTTGACCCACCCGAATAGGTCATGCCGAATAAAGAAGTACCATCGTAGAATAGTGATCCTTGCGGATTGCTTCCATTCCCTGATCCATTAAAATCTTGTAGTGTGATATAACCCGATCCATCTGGTTTGATTTTGAAAATCGTTCCATTATTAGATGCCCCACCTCCGGCGGTCATTCCGTAGAGAAAATTTCCATCTGAAGCAAGCGATCCATAAGGACTATTGCCCGCTAGACTAAAGTCATACAGCTTGTTAAATCCTGTGCCGTCGGGTTTAATTTTAAAAATTGTTCCTAAATTACTATTGCCACCACTTTCGGTCATTCCGTAGAGAAAAGTTCCGTCTGATATTAAAGAACCATAGGGAGCGTCACCATCTGTCGTTCCGCTTAAACTACGTAAGTTGACAAAGCCTGTTCCATCAGTCTTGATCTTAAAGATCGTTCCATAATCGTTGCCGTAGTAACTTGCCAATCCGAATAAAAAACCTCCCTCCAAAATCAGTGAACCATAGGGTTCACTTCCATCAGAAGATCCCTGCATCGTATGTAAATTGACAAATCCAGTGCCATCAGGTTTAATTTTAAAAATTATTCCGTCATCATCAAAAAGACCAGCCCCCCCATGACTTGTCAAGCCATATAAAAACGTTCCGTCCGAAAGGAGAGACCCATACGGATTACTTCCTGATGCGCTTCCAACAAAGTCAAATAATTTTGTATGGGTATTATCAATAGGTGAAATTTTAAAAAGAGAACCCAGGTCATTTGTACCACCGGAACTTGTTAGTCCATAAAGGAATCCTCCCTCCAGCGTTAACGAACCAGCAGGTTCACTACCATTTGAGATTCCTTTAAATTCGAGCATAGTAGCAAACCCAGTTCCATCAGGTTTGATTTTAAAAATTGTCCCAAAACTGAACTCACCGCCACCATAGGTCATCCCATAGAGAAATGTTCCATCTGAAATGAGATCACCATTTGGGTAACTTCCATTAATATTACCATTAAAATCAAGAAGCTTATTGTAACCGGAACCATCAAGCTTAATTTTAAAGATAGTTCCAAGATCATTTGTGCCCCCTGTTGATGTCATGCCATATAAAAACCCACCTTCAGACATTAAAGAGCCATAAGGATAACTTCCTTTTGATATCCCATCAAAATCCAATAATGTCGCGTACCCAGTGCCATCAGGTTTGATTTTGAATATCGTTCCTAAATCGTTTGCCCCTCCTCCAGAGGTCATTCCGTAAAGAAATGTTCCGTCTGAGATTAACGAACCATTGGGATGACTCCCTGGTGAATTACCTAAGTCAAAAAGTTTAGTGTACTGTCCTAAGGCGGTAAACGAAACAATCTGAAAATTGAATAACAAGAGGTAGAGAACGATCCAAAGATTTTTTTTCGACCGGTTTATAAAGAGCATTTTTAATTTTGATTTGATTTTCATCCGTATTGAATTTGTTCTATTACGATTACAGTTTTTGAATTTTATAAATTTTTAAACCCGAGGAAGTTTCAATTAGAATCCAATACGTTCCCATGGCGAACTCGTTAACATCGACTTTGTTTTCTCCTACCATTAGTTTCTTTGTGACCACAGTTCTTCCCAGCGCATCATGGATTCTAAATTCTTTTGCGTGTTCATTGGAATTGTCAATGGTTAGAATTTCAGTAACCGGATTTGGAAATAGTTTAATTTCCTGGATGTCCGATTCTGCATCGGTAATCAGGTAGATAAAATCATCCGAAAGTGATGTACAATTTCCCTGCATGATTTCCACTGAATAAATTCCAACTTCAAATAAATTGATTTCAAGAATTTGCTTTGTTGCACCGGAAATTGGTTGCCCGAATAAAAACCATTGAAAGGAAGTACCTGAACTTGCAATCAGTGTATTGTCAACTTGGGTAATGGTTGCAGGGGTCACATCACCAATCACGATAGGGTCGGAGGAAAGGCTTTGACAACCCACCCCATCAAACACGCGAAGGGAATAACTACACGCTTGATTAATGGTAAGCGTAGGGGTAGTTACGCCTGTAGACCAAATATAACCAGCCAATCCTACCGGACCGCTCAACACCACCGGACTTCCACTGCAGATATCTCCAGTAACCTGAATGATTGGTTTTACAGGCGCTGAAATCAGTGTAAGATTTACGGGATCTGAATTCTCGCTGGAACAACTTCCATTACCGACGGATACAAAGTAGTTACCGGAAATGGAAGCTGTGATCTGTTGGGTGGTTTCACCATTTGACCATAAATAGGTTGTAAATCCTGCAGGAGCCTGCAGAAAAACACTTCCGCCTTCACATAAAGTAATGGTACCCGAAGTGTTTAAAACTGGTTTTGCAAAGTTGATGACATTCGCATTTACAGCCACCCGTGAGCTTTCGCACAATGTTGCCGGATCATAGATCGTAGTGTAAAATACCTGACTGGAAATCAGTGATGCGGTTGTAAATGGTGATCCAATTCCAAGTTGTGTTCCTGCAATGGGGTCATCATACCAGCGATATTCCTGCGTGCCGGTTGCTCCCGTTGCAGTTAAGGAAATAGTTCCGGTTCCGCAACGCGTGATCACATAACTGTTGGTTGCGCTGGTGGTACACAATTACTAATTGTAAAAGTTCCACTGGAAATATCACTCCAAAACCTTTATCATCTTTTGCACGAACATATAGCACATGATTGCCACTGGTATTCCTGTTGTGTTAATGGCTAACGGAAGAAAATCAACTGTTGGCACCGTCAGTAAAAGAGGCAGCAGTGTTCCAAGTCCATAACCCGGGTCTGTGTCTACATAATATTCAACACGCACGATGTTGCTTGCCAGGAAAGAATTTTGTGGTGTAATGTAAAATATTTGTTGATGCGCATGACTCCAGGTATTTGCATTGTCTTTTGTAGCGTACATTTAGCCGATGAAAACCTGCTGTCAATCCGGTAATCGGAATTGGAAAGAATTGGTTTGTGATGCACCTGCGGTGATCGTAAGTGCAGTACCATTTCCTTGGCCGGGATCGGTATCAAAAAAATACTCAGCTTTTACTAAATTCGCTGATGAGCCACTACGGGAGCGGAGGTACAATATAAAAGGTCTGGATATGCGCGATCGACCATTTATTTTTATCATCCTTTGTGCGAAAGTGTAGGGTGTGAAATCCGGAAGGTTAGACTGGTGGTCGGACGTTGTAAAGGAAACGGTTGGGTTGGGACAGTGGCGACAATGGAACATTTACACCCATTCCATTTCCGGGATCGGTATCATAAAAGTATTCTGCTTTTACAATGTTTATTGAATTGGAATGATGCGATGCAGTGGAACAATATAAAAAGTACTGTATGCCGCATGACTCCAAAAACCTGTTACTGTTTGTCGGGATCGAAATCCCAATGTGTGAAAACCCTGCAGACAAGGATGTTGTAGGAACAGTGAAGGAGAAGTTAACATTGCAAGCGGGTGATGAAACAGCTAACCGCAGTTCCCATTTCCATTTCCCGGATCGGAATCAATAAAGTATTCCGCCCGGTTAATGACTTGTGCAGTAACGGATGGATCGTAACAGGAGTACGATAATAGAATGAGGCTACGCATGGATCTAGTTGTTCACCTTCGCTTTTACATTCACATTGAGGGTTCCATTTACCGGAATGGTTGCATTTAAAATATTCATTTCAGTGACTTGTGGAATGGGAGGCATCGGACTGGTATCAAAACCAGAGCCGATTGCACCACCACTCGGAAACGGATATGAGCCACCATAGATTCCTAAATCAGTTCCGTCAGTTCCCGCATTTTTCCCGGGTGATCCTGTTTTTAAACGGTAGTTGAAAGTATCGTTGTAGGTATCATTGTTGGTTACATTTTCGAATAAGGGGTCAATACCCATTTGATTTCCGGAACCGGAGTTGCTTCCTCCGCCTGAACCGATGTACGTAGTAACAAAATTGTTCGTGGGATTGTATTCACTGGCTGATCCGATTGTAGTTTGGTTGGATATATTATTATTAAAAGAGCAGAGCACAGTATTCGACATTAAATTTCCAGAACTGCGTATAAAAATGTTGTTGGTAAAAATCAGGTTGAACACTGACGAAGTATTGCTGGACGATAAAAATAAATTGTGGTCCACAACAATTGAACTACTCGCTATGGCTACGATTTGACCTGTTAAAATATTGTTCGCAATGATAATGTTTGTCGGCCCAGGTGAAGTACGCGAACCGTTTGCCGCATATACTTGTGCTAAGATATTATTGTAAATTACCCAGCCATCTACGAACGAAGATGATGGTGCTTGCAAGTAGATAGAGGTTAGTTTGCATCTCAAAATTCTAATATTATTGCTTCGTTCCGTTCCAGTACAATTAACAATGCCTCCATTCAGACCCATCAATACTGAGCCGCTGGGATCGGGTAATCCTGAATCATTAAAGAATTCAATGTTTCCAACCGTAGTGGGTTGACCATATTGTGTATTGGGTTTATACCCGGCGCCAATGACCACCAGCCGTTTGGTTAATGTGAGGGCCGGATAGGAAAAGGGAGAACCATGAATATAGATCGTATCCCCACTGATCGCAGCGGTTTGTGCCGCAGCAAAGGTGGCGTACTGAGCGGGTCTGGAAGGGTTGTTACTTACCGTTAAAACGGTGGCCATTAAATGAAAACCCGCAAGCATCATTAAAACCGAGGTCAAAAGTTTTTTCATAGGTTACTTGATTATTCCTGAACGAAGGTCGTCGGTGGTCGGAATTTTTCTCTCCCCTAAAAAGGGGATTTTAAAAATTCATTTGGTAAGGGTTGTTCGTTGAATGCAGACTTGCATTAGCTTTGTACCATATGCGGAAAGTTGGTTTCTTACTTTTACTTGGTTTATCAGCTGTTTCTTACGATTCAATTTCTCAGGAATTTTTGAATCGCGATAGTCTTTGGAAAGAATTCAGAAAGTCAGCAGCTGATACCAACAGGGTGTTACTCTACATCCAATTAGGACAGCAGTATGAAAACAATAATCCTGACTCTGCGCTACTGTTGTATGAGCGGGCACTCAATCTGAGCCGTGAATTGAATTATACGATGGGCATAATAAAATATTATACGAATGCCACGTACGTTTACAATATACTGGGAAGATATGATACTGCTCTGCTATTGAATTTACAGAGTGTTGATATTGCGCGGGCATATGGAAATAAGGAGCGCCTCGCTGCATGTCTGGGTAATGTCGGATCCTCGTACATCAATTTAAAAAATTATGAGGCTTCCATTGAATACACACTGAAGGCCTTGGAAGTGTACACCGCATTGCAAATGGTCGACAGACTGTCGAGTGTTTCAAGCAATCTATCCATTGTGTATCGTGAAATTGGACAATTGGATAAAGCATTAGCGTATGGCAGGAGCGGACTTTCCTATGGCCGGCAATCCGGAAATAGCTATCATATAATTGTCGCATTAAACAATCTGGCACTGGTTTATACCGAGTTAAACCAACCGGATGAAGCAATTGATTTGTTAAAGGAGTCGCTTGGACTGGCGCAGGCAACCGATAATATTTGGTCGCAAATCACTGTTAATTTAAATCTTGTGGACGCTTATATCAAAAAGGGGAAGTTTAATGAGATCAAACCATTTTTGGATGAAACCATGCGATTATCAAAAGATGTGGACGATGAGGAATCCATTGTTATTGCCCTTCGCGGGTATTCCATATTTTATTTGTATTCCGGAAATACCTGATCAGGCCGAGAAGTTTGGTTTTGAATCCTTGCAACTTGCCACGGAAAACAATTATCCCTTTCATATTTTTATAGCGATGGATCAACTTTCAAAAATTGCGTTGGTCAATAAGAATTACAGCTTAAGTAATCACTATGCCTTTATGAGCGATTCCATTCAAAAATTCTATTTTTAATGAGCGCATTGCCAACAACATTCAGGGTCTGGAAGCGGAGTTTAAAAGCCAACAGCAGCAAAACCAAATTAATGAACTTGAAGAGCAGGCTCATCAAAACCGGATTTATTTGCTGAGTCTTATTGTAGCGCTTTTGGCGGTTGGAGCAATTGTTGCATTGGCGTTTCGAACTTATTATCAGAAAAAGAAATTGCGTGACAGAGACAGTTTACTACAACAATCAAGAATCGATCAGCTTGAGAAAGAGAAACAATTGATGGCGTCGGAAGCCATTATCCGTGGACAGGAGGAGGAGCGGGCACGGATGGCAAAGGATCTTCATGATGGTTTAGGAGGGATGCTTTCAGGAGTGAAGTTTTCGCTTACCAATATGAAAACGAGTACGATACTCGACTCCGATTCGACACTTGTATTTGAGCGAGCTATGGATATGCTGGATCACTCGATTCAGGAATTACGGCGGGTAGCACACAACATGATGCCCGAAGTATTAGTAAAGTTTGGATTACGGGAGGCAGTCAGGGGTTTTTGTGAGAGTATTCAGCAGACCAGGCTGGTGAAGATTGATTTCAATGCCATCGGTATCTCCGAACGGCTTCAACGGGAAGTGGAAATCCACTCTTTTCGGATAATTCAGGAACTTCTTAACAATGTATTGAGGCATGCCAAGGCAACGCATGTTCTTGTTCAGCTATCACTGCACAATGATCAGCTTTTTATTACGGTTGAAGACGATGGGATTGGTTTTGATAAAAACAAGTTAAGTGACATGAATAGTGCAGGGTTGGCGAATATTAAGAATCGTCTTGATTTATTGAATGGGAAGATGGAAATTGATTCTTCGACCAATGGAACTACTGTAGAAATAACCATTGCATTATCATGATACATGTATTCATCGTTGATGATCACCCGATGGTGGTAGAGGGACTTAGCACGATGCTACAAAACATCCCTGATGTGGAGGTGGTGGGTGTTGCCTTTAATGCAAAATCATGTCTGGGTTTTTTTGTCAATAATAAGGCCGATGTCATTTTAATGGATATCAACCTTCCCGATAAAAGTGGAATTGATTTGTGCATGGAGATAAAGCGAAGAGTTCCGTCGGTAAAGATTTTGGCGTTGACAAATTTTGAACAACGTATTTACTGGGAGAAAATGAGGCAGAGTGGCGCATCCGGTTACTTACTTAAAAACACATCGGCCTCGGAACTACTTGAAGCAATTCAAACGGTGTTTACTGGTAATGAATATTGGAAAGATTTTCCAAAAGGTGATTCGAAAAGTAATGTAGTACTTACCCGCAGGGAAGTGGAAGTGCTGGCGTTAATTTCTGAAGGACTAACCAACCAGGAGATTGCTGACAAAATATTCGTAAGCACATCAACGGTCGATTCACATCGTAAAAATTTATTATCAAAACTGCAGGCAAAAAACACGGCAGCTCTCGTAAACTATGCGATGAAGAATAAAATTATTTAGATGCATGTTTCGGAAATCGTATTTAATGTCCGCCTGAATTTCAATTTTCCTTTTTATTTTGGCCACTGACTAGCATCAAGTGATTGCGTTTATTTTAGGATGGATATTAAATACCAGCGAATGTATCCATCCATCGGCACCACCAGTCCCAGTCTTTCGCGAAGGACATGGTAAGGTGTTGGAGGGCAAATAAAGCAAGCGCAATTTTATAAGGAACCCTGATTTCACCGGATCGTTTGTCATCAATTAAAAGGATCAGTAAAATTACTTCGATGATCACGTAGCTTACATGTAAAGACATACTAAAGCTCGTAATGAATGGAAAGTAAAAAAAGAAAACGAGTGATGGCCGGAATCAAGATTCCCAGTACTGTCACCACCATGTAGCGCGAATGCAACTGAACATTTCTGCGGTGTTTGATTGCAAGTACATAAAAGGCAAGAAACATGATGAGCGTAAAGAAATCAATAAACGCCAATTGATACGGTAGCAGCGGGGGGTAATTATCTTTTCCTATTAACATTACCTGCACCATGTTTATTCCGCTAAAAATGAAAACAGGCACAAGAACAAAGGAGAATTTTCCAATCCGTCGATGCCAGGTCATCCATCCATTTCGATACAGTAACGGTTGTACAATCATCATGATTAGCCACAACATGGCGGCTATCCCATGAAAATGATGACTCGAATCGGTCTTTTCCAATCGTTGAAAATACGACGGCATAAACGCAAAAAAAGTAACTACCGCCGCGAGGATAAAATAGAGGTACGCGTTTTTATAGAATTGAGGTTTTTTCATAATTCCAGGTACTCAAAAATGCTGTTATTGCTTTGTTACACGTTGGTAAAATGTTCCTTTATCACTCTTAATTTGGAGGATATAAAGACCGGTTGCTAATGTATTAAAATCGATTAATGTACTATTTACTTTACACTCAACCTGTTTCAATAGCTTGCCGGTAGTATTAAAAATAGTTATGCTGTAAGGCGGAGGGAATGCTACGGTAAGATTATCATCAACTGGATTTGGGTAAATTTTTAAACCCTGCTGATGATTTTCAAATCCGGTAATGAGATAAACAAAATCACTGGAGGTAGTGGTACAACCATTTGAGGTAACCGCTACCGCGTATACGCCGTATTCCAGTACATTGTACTCAAACGACTGATCGGTAGCACCGTTGACCGTGTTTCCATTGTGGAACCATTGATAACTGTCACCGGAAGAAGCTGTGAGTTGCATTCCACTGGCGACTGAAATTGTTGCCACCGGAAAGGGATTGACGGTAAGCGCAATGGGATCTGAAGCAGGACTCACACAACCACTGGCATCGGTGACGGTAAATGAATAATTGTTTGAAATGTTGACGGTAATTTCTTGTGTTGTCGCACCATTCGACCAGTTATAGTTGGAAAATCCATTGGGCGCGGTAAGGGTAACATCCTCTCCATCGCAGATGTTTATGGCATTGTTGACAATGGGTCGCGATGCGGTGGCCGTTGGTTTTGTTAGCGGAATAATCGAAGCCGTCACTTGGGTACGCTGACTTTCACATAGTCCGTTGTTGATGGCCACAAAATAATTGGTGGTGGAATTAATCACGGGAGTGGTATAGGTGCTGTTCACTTGTCCGGCGATGGTGGTGCCTCCGGTTGCCACATCATACCACCGGTATTGGCCATTGATTCCACCCGAAGCAGAAAGTGTAATGGCCGCAGGAACACAATTACTGGCAGGTGTTACAGAAGGCACAGCAGGAACTGTGTTGACCGTAAGGGTGACAGTATTTGAAAATTTGTCTGGAGCCACATCACCTTTTACGAGACAGCGATAATCTCCAGCGCCAAAATTCCCGGTAGTATTAATGGTGAGTGTTGTAGTTGTTGTTCCTGAATATCCACCGGTGTTTGAAATGGTATTGAAATTGGATCCATCAAATTTTTGCCATTGATAAACAAGATTAGTATCCCCTGTTGCTGATAAAGTAAGGGTTGTTGTTTCTCCATCACATACCGCCACTGAAACTGGTTGAGGATTTATAGAAATGGTTGGACCAATCGGGATCAGGTTTTCGTAGACCAGTAGTGAATTGGGATTAGCTGCGATAATGATTTCCGGTTTGCCATCCAGATTTAAATCCGCTGTCGACAAACCCCGGGGATTATTGACAGCTGTAGAAAAAGGTGTGGCAAAAGAGGAAGCATCGATTGTTCCGGGAGTAGAGGTATTCTTAAAAATGAAAAACTGATCACTTGTTTCGCTGGTTACTATTATTTCGGGTTTACCATCACCATCTAAATCAGCAATATGGGCGACGGTAGCGGTGGCCCCAAATGCATAATCGACCCGGTTGAACGAGATGTTTCCGGGTGTACTTTGATTGTGCAGGACGGTGATAAATTGACTGGTAGTTGTGTTGGAGTAGTAGAGAACCAAATCCATCTTCCCATCTACATCAACATCACCCTTGTAAATTCTTCCTGGATTGTCACCTGTGGTAATCACAGGTTGTGCGCTGAATTGAGTGGTAGAAATTCTGAATTCGCCGTTGTTTCTCCATACGGTCAAATTGTCGGTTAGCGGATTGGTTGCTACAAAATCTACCCAGCCATCATTGTCAAAATCTGCGGAAGCGGTTCCTCCACCAGTTGCCGGCTTTCCATAATTGAAATTTGTACTTAGTGTTGGATACGCACCCGTTACAAAAGGCTCTGGTCGCGCGGATCGATTCTCTGAGATGGATACATTTGTTCCATTCGCACCCAGGACGTCTGTTTTTCCATCGAGATTAAAATCAGCAAAGGAGACATTCGATCCGATAGAAAAATTAGTAAGCGGCATGAAATCTATTTTACTACTGGTACTAATATTTCTATATACTCCATTAACACTAAAAATATCCTGGCGTCCATCTTCATCAATATCAACCAGAATCGGATTGGAGGTGGTACTTGAAGTAGTATCATTCGCAATGAGCGAAGACGAAGAAATTGCTCCACTGGTATGGGTATTCAGAAATGAATATGCACGGTTTGTTTGACCTTCTGCAACTATATCTGGTTTACCGTCGCCATTCAAATCCGCGACTTCGATATCATAGTCAGCAGTAGTTAAAAGAAAATTGACGGGAGGAGCAAAATGCGTGTTGTCAAAAACAACTCCAGGGCCGAAAGTTGGCACAAAGGGAAGGTGATAGCGGGAAGTTAAATTATCTCGCGTTACACTAACGGGAGCAATCGTGGCGCCTGCAGGTACCGAAACGGTGAGTTGAGTTGGGGTTGCAGTAAGAACTGTAGCTGCTACTGCACCAAAATGAACAACGTTGTCTGTTGGAGTGGTTGAAAAATGGTTTCCCGTAATCGTTACGGTACTTCCAATTTCTCCTTTTAATGGTGAAACGGTCGTAAGGGAAATTACTGGTGCGATGACATTCTTATTTTCATAGATAAATATCTTTCGAGGGGTTACGTTTGTAATCCCGACGACAAGATCCGGTTTGCCATCTCCATTTAAGTCATTGGGAATAATGGAGGTTGGGTACGTGGAAATCCCAGAAGCTTCATATACATGTGCGAACGGATAAAAGAAGATGCTGTAAAGGCACCGCCATCATAGATATTTTCAAATACACCAATCTGACGGCTATCAGTAGTGCCAGAATATCAGGTTTACCATCTCCATTAATATCCCCAAAGGAAATTGCTCCGTAGTTTAATAAATCCGAATTGAGAATTATTTCTGTATCGAAATCTGTGACGGCAAGCAGTCCACCGGTATTACCATTAAGTCGAATATGAACATCATCATTAGTGAAGCCTTGTTTCCAGGCGAGGTCATTTTTTCCATCCAGATTAAAATCGACAATCACAATTCCACCATTACTTGATTGGACGATTTCAAAGGGTGCTTCCTAACGAAATGGTTCCGGGTATGGAATTATTTTTAATGATCGAAAATCGATTTCCGAAACCGTGTCTTACTGCAAAATCTGGTTTTCCATCATTATCTAAATCGCCTGTAGTCACCCCAGCACCGGCATCTAATAGTGTGCTTCCAAAATAACTCACGGATGTGCCAAACTCGATATTGCCTGAGCTACTAATGTTTTGAGCAATCCAAAAATCCACCACCACTACCATTGCCATGTTGCCCAATTAGATCGAAACGACCATCACCATCCACATCTTCAATCGCGGATAATGATCCCGAGTATACCAAACCCGGCCAGTATTCAGGAGATTCGAAAGATATGTTTCCAGCTGAACTTGTGTTTCGAAAAGTAGTAAACTGTGTTGCTGAAGCAGTTGTCCTTTCCGTAGCGATATCCTGTTTCCCATCACCATCCAAATCTACAATTCGTCAGTCCTCCTCCATTTCCTCCACCAGCTATTGATGTTTTAGGAGAAAACGAAGTGGTAGACAATTCTCCACCCGTACCCAAGGTTTCGATAAAAATCGAAATACTATTGATTGTCATTGACTCAGCAACTAAGAATATCATTCCAACCATCGCCATCAATATCTGCAACTGCAAGGCCTCGAATATTATTTCCGGCTCCAAGATCAAGCGTGATATCAATTTTTGATTTGAAGGATGCGGGGATGATCCTTCCGCCACCATCAAAAGTTGGATTGAAAGCTTCTGCTGATTGTTTTGAAAGCCCTGTAGTCTTGTTGATAACAGTGATAGTTCCATATGGAGCTCCAACAGGAACCGTTACGTTAATGAAGTTGAATTATGCATTGGTGATCGTTCCACCAACAGAACCAAAGTAGACTTCGTTTTCAGCAACAGTTGACCCAAAACCTGGCTCCAGAATCGTGATGGAGGAGCCTGGCTTTCCAGAGCGAGCTGAACTGAGTGAAATGACAGTAGGGGCAGGATCCCAATCCCTGCTCTAATACTACATTATCAATTGCAGATGTATATGCTGCATTTGTTACGTATGTTCCATTGATTTCAATTGCAGTAATATTGGATAGTACTGAAATGATCTGATTCCGAGTCGCGATGGGACCTAGTAAACTGCCCCAGTGCCAATCACCAGTTTCGTTAAGGGGTAAAGAATAAGAGGACCATTGTGGAGCAACAGCAGGTTTAGAAGGAAATGAATAGAAAAGTCTATTTGATCCGCTTATGATTCTGATGTCACCTCGCGTAGAAGAATTTGTACCTGCGACAGATTGCTGCATGTCAAATTTAAAATTCTTATCAATGGATAGGAGGCCTTGCGTTCCCAGATATTTTGCAGGCGCTACCCAATATTGAATTTGGGTGGTTCCACTATTACTAGCATAAGTAGCAGAGATATATCCACCTGGATTTCCTCCGTGTTATGTATGCACCACTGTGGTCGTTACATTGTCACCGTCATTTCGAAGGATCCATCCATCGGCATCCGTATCAAACGTGCTGGTGATCTGTGAAAATCCAAATGCCTGAACAATAGAGGAATAGTAAAAGAGAGAGTCCTTCGTTTCATAGTCAGAATTAATTTCCAATGGGTTTCAAATAGCTAATGCCAATAATCATTGCACGGTTTGTGTTTTTTGTATTATCATTTGCTTGTTTTTGAAGATCGAGGATCCCCATTTCGTATCGGAAGTCGAGCGAGAGGCTTCCATTTTTAAGGATATATTCAATGCGTGCTCCGGCATTGGGCCCGAAATCAAATCGGGAAGCTCCGGTTTTGTTAAAGTCAAAATCTTCACTGGTTTCATCAAACCCTTCCATCTTGTATTTTCCGCTCAACCAATAGGCTGTATAAATACCCAGCGTGAAATGACCACGCCAGTTTTGCAGGGAGGGAACAATAAACCGATAGTCCAGCATAATTGGAACCTCCAGGTAATTCGCTTCCAGCTGATCATAGATGGTATTGCAAATTTTATGGTAGTACCCTTTTTGGATGTAGGAAAGATCTACCAGTAGCCCAAAGTTTGAATTGATCTGGCGGTATCCGGTAACACCCGCAGTGAATCCCATGTTCGTTACTTCTTTCCAAGGCGTTTTGGTTTTATAGTTGGAAAACGTTGCACCCGCCTTTCCTCCAATGGACCATTGCTGTGCGGTAGAAGTGAAGGAGATCAATAGGAATATAAGGAGGTATAATTTTTTCATATGGTGAAGTCTTGAGTCTGAGTCCTTAGTACTGATAGTTAGTATTGAGTCTAGGGTAATCTAATGTCTAATGTCTTGTTACTTGCGTCTAGCTTAAAAGGGTTCCAACACCAATTCAATTTTCACAGGCCCATCTTTTATGGTGATATCCCGATTGAGGACGAGTACCATTTTTCGCGGGGTCATCGATTCAATAATCCAATCCTCCGTGAACGTTGGATCATTGCCGGGGATAAGCCGGAGCACCGTTTCATTGTTTTCGAGCGACCAGGTGCCGGCATCAATTTCACCACTAGGCTGGGTGCGGTCAAAATCAGATGTTGTGGCGGTGGTAGGAGCGGGTGCATTGAGTATTAACCTGTATTGACTCAAATCGCTGGTGTTGTCTTTCACATTATCAATGTAGACCTCTGTTAGCATCCAACCACCAGCCACAATACACATCCGGGATGGGCAATCCGAAATATCTTCAGAGCATGAGACTCCGGTTAATCCAATCGCTGACGAAAAAATAATGAGGGTAGAAAAATAGTTACGCATACTTACGATCAACTTGTTGCCTACGAATGTAGCATGGATTCTGGTGGAGTGCCATCGCATAATGATGTGATAGGGTCAGACTAGCTCTCTAATATTCGCTGCCCGCCATATTTGATCGTCATATAATCGAGGAAAAGGAATAAGGGTTGCTTTAGCAAGAAAAGGTCGGATTTGTTGTGCTATATTAAACCCCGCCCCGGTAAAAATATGGTCTGCGAGGGGAAACCAGTCTGCGGCAGGAAAATACGCAAGACAAATTCCGTTTTTAACTTCAACATGTTGATCGCTCAGTACTACAAAGAAAGGAGTAATGTTTTGAAGGATTGCTGCTTCCTGCGCATACTGCAACAACGTTTCAACCTCTTCTTTTTTAAAAGTATGTACGATAAGCCAAATTGGTTTTTGTTTGGGTATTCTGTTAACAGGTATTCGGGTGGTATCCGGCAATGGATAACTCAAATTGATTTGTATTAATTCTTTGGATTGGTTTTCTATAAATTGTTCATGCTCTTTCTCCAATGGTTCAACTTGATAAACAGTAGAAAACTTAAATTCTTCCTTATTAAAGTGTTTGTATTGCTCCCAAACCAAACGTCTTGCCAAATAATGAATTTTTGTCTTAGCGCATTCTTTAAAAGATAACTCCCCCAATACTCCAAAGGGGAAGGTGTCAATGTAAACATCAGACACTATAAGCTTTGGAAATATTTTTCTAAAAAAATGCTGAGCTTCGAATGGATAGGTTTCTGGAGATAGGAATAAAATGTTTGCAGGTTCGAAAAGTTTGTATACAAGTTGGTTGGATGTCAGGATCCTAAAGTCTTTAATCTTAAATTGATTTATAAATATAAAGACACGGTATAGATGACCGATACCTCCACCCATTGTATAGAATACTTTCATTTTCCTATAGCACGGATTTCTGCCATTAAAATGTACTTTTCAAATTCTTTCAGATCTTTTATCAAAAGGATGGCTGGGGCGAGTGAACCTCCACAACCTTCCACAGTAAAATCATCAACCTGCATGGTTGGAGCGTTCTCATCGGTGCGCAATTCAGAAATCAATGATTCGTATCGTTCCAGTTTTATTTTTCCACCCTCCCTGAGTTTGATCTCGTAGGCTCCAGACATTTCTTCATTATTGCCGAGCTTAATCTTATCATCATATAATTTCACTTTCCAAAGAAGTTGTTCGTTGTGGTCGCGTAACTTGAATCCGTCATCAGAAAATTTTACCGCATATTCCATCTGGTTTGAGGATGTATAATATTTACGCTTCTCTTTTTTGAACACACCACTAAGTGTTTTGTCTTTTGAAGACACCGTTATCGTTTCGGAAATATTGACTTGCGCTATTGTTTCTCCAGCGGAATCATTTACTTGAAAGGATAAATTATTGTTACTGGACGGGGTGCATTTGCACAATGCGAGAAGGGCCAGTAGTATCCAGGATTTTTTTAAATAATTTTTCATAGTGTTGGGTTTCTTGTTTACTTGTATAAGTACTTTCAATTTTCGTATATAGGTTCTTGCCGAGGGTGGTACGCTGCTCTTTACTCAATGCAGTAAATTGATAAAGTGCAGCACTGCACGACGTTAAATTTCCGGGTTCAAAAAGCAATCCGCCAACTTCATGTTCAATTACGTCTTTCATTCCTCCTACATTGGAAGCTAATACAGGAATAGAAAGTGCACCTGCCTCCAGCAGAACGTTGGGCATTCCATCATAATAGGATGGAATGGCAATACAATCACAACATAGATAATACGGCATCAACTCGTACCGATCCATAAAAGAAAAATGTGAGTACGCCATTGCTGCGTCTTGCAAAAGCTGAAGAGTTTCTTCCGCAATTTCCCCAATGAGCAACAAGTGGAGTTGTTCATGGTCCGTTATGCGGACCGCAGCATGAATAAAAAAATCAAGCCCCTTCTTTGCTTTTAATTGCCCGAAAATGCCAACCACCAATTTGTCGGGGGCATTTTCCGATTTCCATTTTGTGGCAAAATCCAACTCGCTCCGACTGGGTTGCCAGGCAGATAAATCAATTCCATTTGGAATGTAGGCAACATCTTTAACGCTAAAAAACTTTTCTATTTTTTCTTTTTTGTCTGTTGTGACAGAACAGATGGCGGTAGATACTTCGAATAAATCCTTTAGCAAATCACGCTTTCGGGGAGTAAAAATGGAGGTATCGAAATCATTGCCACGGATCATGGTGAGTAAGGGGACACCCAACCACCTGGCAAATACAGGTGCGGCTAATACTCCTAAGTACCCGCCAAAACATACGAGCATTGAAATTTCTTTCTTTTGGAGATAGTTCCAGGCAAGGTTTAACGTATGGGATTCACTTTCTTGAAACGAAATACTGGTGTACGTTCCGTTAAGTTGTTGTATAGATTGAAAAGGAACACCTCTTTCTGAAAAATGCAAGATATCAATAATGAAACCTTCCTTTCTGAGACCATCAATAATTCGATCACAAGATTGTGCCATACCTCCCCGTTGTGGTGGGTAATTTTCTGTGAGCCATAAAATCCGGTACGCGCTCATCAGCTTTCAAAAATGTTCATGTCATTTTCTTCATCAATGATCAGGGGAACATCATCCCTGAAATCTGTACTAGTATAATCATGGTCTTGAAAATAGGTGCTTGCCCAAAAGGTTGCGGCAATGGATGAATTTCCATCAGATGTGACTCCCTCCTGAATTTCACTAGTTGATTTGGGTGTATCATTTTTGACTCTATCTGACGACTCTACCGTAGGTGGTGCTGTCAAATTTTCAACTTGCATATAGATATGCTTTATGCCCGTTTGAAAAGTATTTAACTTGAGGATGCCATAATTCATTTCTTTAGCTTTTCCCTTTAGTTTGTAAATGAGGGCATCGTTTGTTTCTTCGAATGTCATTCCCTGAAGCAGTTTCAGACCTTTTGATCGGTACGTCTGTTTAGGTAAAGACATGCGTATAAAATAATGATGTACAGTCTTTGTCTTTGATTTAGACTTTCCATTTGCGTTAGTATAACTGAACACTTTAATATCATCTGCGATCACAGTTTCAAAAAATGTACCATCCTTAATGGTAATTTTTCCGGCGATATATTTTGGTTGATACAATCTCATGCTTCGTCCTCTTACTGTAGAAGCAGTGGGTGTATTGCTTTTAAGTGGATCCCGAAAGTCGACAGCGGCAGAAAATTTTGCTTCAGGCCCAGCAAAGTCTTCCATCATTTTTAAAAAGGGCATAAAAAACATTCGCAAATAATTGTTTAAGTCTCTGCTTTTCAAGGTAGCACGCTGAAAAATTAACCATGCGGTAACAAATCCAAATACAGCAGGAAACGCAATGATCCAGGAAATTTCAGTATTAAAGTAGACCACTGTTGAAATGATGGTTAGGAATACCCCGAGGGCAATCGACCATCCGGATCTACTGGCCAATTTATCCCGGTAAGCATCGTACGCACTTGCACGGGTTAAGAAGGCAATCCAGTTTTTTACGCTCATGGTGGTGCTCATCGTTTTATCATCAATAAAACGTTTCTCCTGAAGGGTAAGGGATTGGTAAAATTTCTTAGCGTTAGCCATATTGATCGACTTTATAAGAATTAGTAAAATGGTTAGCGGATTGTTTTAAATAACAGGTTTTCAAATTTGCCTGGATTGCAGGCCAGGTGTAGGATGTTGCTATTGATTGGCGCGCATTTTCGCCAAGCAGTTTTCGGTGATCAGGATAGTCAAGGAGTATGCGTATCGCCCTGGCTATTTCGGCAGGCCTCCCCGGCCTTACCAATATTCCATTTATGTTATGGGTAATAATCTCCCGTATCACGGGAAGGTCAGAGGCGACTACCGGCACGCCACACGCCATACTTTCAAATATTTTTAGCGGGGAACAACCTTGTTCAATATTTCGACTACACTCCGTCAACGGTGCAACTGAAAGTAACGCGTGTTGAACAATATCCTCCAGTGCAGATTTAGACAATTGGTACTTCCAGATAACCTGATCGGAAATGTTAAGTTTCTCTGCGAATTTTTTGTAGGGTTTTGATTTGTTTTCAGGATGAGAACAACAGACCACCAGGCGTAGATTTTTTTTATCACGTAAATATTTCATTGCCCGAAATAAGACATCAACACCTTGCCAGGGTTGCAAAGCACCGATGTATACGATGAACTTTTCTGCTAGCATTGGGGCACTTACCCGCTTTAATAGCATCGCTCCATTGGGGATTACTTCTATTTTCTCCACTTCAACACTTCGCTTTAAAATCGCATTTCGAATGGTATACGAAGGTGTGATGATTTGTTTCGCATAGAGGAGACAATGATTTTCTAAAGCTCTCAGTTTTTCAAGGGTATTGGCAGGGAGTTGTGAAAAGCGAATGGGCAACTCGATAGAAGGGAAACTGTTCACTTCAAAAATGGGATGTATATGTGGATGGTTTAAAACGGCCATTCCTCCCCAAACATCTCTGAAATGTCCGATTTCTAAATTGTATTGTTGTGACAGTCGGGTGTCTACCCACATGGAAAAGTCGCGGGCTCTTTTCAAAAGATTTGGTTCTGTTGATTCAAAACAAGACTGGTGAATTGTTGGTGTTCTGATTTCTTTATCCTCTCCTTTCAATGTGAGCAGAAGGGTGGGCCCAAAGCATTCCGAAAGTGTTTGGCACATATAATGGATATGGGTAGAAGCCCCTTTATAGGAAGGATGAGAATCGAAGGCGATGTATACCGACCGGAACGCAGGGGTTATGTTATCCGATACGTTTTTAGTATGCACCATTAAATTTGTATTTTTTATGTTCCATAAATTAGTAATTTATTTCCAGAATATAGTGGAGATGGTTGTGCGTTTCACTACAAACCTTCATGCATCATCTGGTTAATGAGTCCGGCAAGCCAGACGGTAAACCCAATTGCTAATTGCCATTTTATTTTCCGGTAATACCAAATGAAGGTTGTGAAAAGAATAATGTAGATAAGAAGCCAAACGAATATAAACTGTTCGTCAAAAAGATGCCCAACAGTTCTGTCGATGGCCGGCTGCATAAGAAAAAGTGATCCGAAAATAATATTGGTTTTGTGAGACAACGCATTTGACTTTCTGTTGGTAAATCCAATAATGATAAGAACAGTAGCAAACAAATATTGCGAGAACACCATCTTCGACAAAGATGCCATATACCCGAGTTCTAAATACCTTGCCAGATAAATGTATCCTATACTTAAAACCATTCCGGCAAAAGCGACCATCCCGATAATGCCAATACTTTTATGTGTCTTAAGATTATTTTTTCTGATCATTCCCGTTTGTATTACGAGCAATGAAAACCAACTAAAGGCAAAAAAAGCGTGAACGATAAATTTAGGAATGAAGTTACTCGGTTGGTTGGTGTCGTATAACCAATTGTCAGCAAATCCAATCATCATTAGGAGCCAAAAGATAATGCTGATGATGAAGTAAAAGTTTTTTCTCATTTGGAAGTGTTTAAAATTTATTCTGATGACTGCAATGGAAATAAATTCTCTTGCTTCAGAGTACGGAAGGGTTACAACGGATTGATGGGTAAAAGGAACCTGATGTTCAACACTGGCCATGCCGTAGGATTTTCTGAAGATTACTTCTCCATTTTCGATAACGGTAACGGCACATCCTGGCGATTTGCGGTTGGTAAACGGAGTGAATAAGGAATCTATTTTTTTATCGAGTTGAATTATATTAATGGAACTGGTTTGGGCGGCATATAAATTAGCAAAAGAAATTAAAAAAGGAATTAGGATTGTTGATAGAAGAATACACTTTCTCATAAAACCCGATTTTAGTTTTTGCCTTTTGATTGAAGCGACATTTGGACCTCTCCTTTTAATAGCGGCCACCACGATAGACTGAACTCGACAACCAATAGGGGCAAGACCCAGCTTAACCATTCTTGTGTAGCATCTTTTATTGCTGGTGATTGAATGAAAAAGAAAAACTTATCAGATGGGAGGTCGCCTATGATCCGCAAAAAAACAAAAACAAGCGCGAATGAATAGCTGCGGATCATGAACAGGCGGTGTGCAATCACATTCTTTTTTAAAATTGTAATCCAGGCAGCACTGGTCATAAATATCCATAAGCATGACAACAAAATAAGGGGTACAATAGAACCTTCATATTCGGATCCGATGGTGACTCCTAAATACAGTGCCGTTAATCCACCAAAGAGTGAACCGATGATGTAAAATTTCCCAAGAAAGCGATGCCATTTGGTATGATTCTGACGAAACCATTTCCAAAATTGAATTGGACCAAGGAGTAATGGGGCAATACTAAACGAGATATGAAAAACATACCAGAATTTTTTATTCCATAAAGATTCACCTAGACCCTCTTCAAAAAAACGGAAACGGAGCCCGCGATAAAAATAGTAAGTGCTTAGTGCAATGACGATGATCCAAAATGCTTTTTCGAAGTATTTTTTATTCATCTTGCTTGTGCTGTTCTTCTCAGAATTTATTTACACCAATTTTTCATTAATGGCCTTTGACACAGCTTCCGTCTGACTTCTCACATGTAGCTTCTCATAAATGTGTTTGATGTGGGTGCGCACGGTGTCAATGCTAATGTGCAAATCAGTCGCGATCATTTTATAGCTATTCCCTTTACTTAATGAAGTAAGAATCTCACTTTCACGCGCGGTGAGTTGGTAAGGATTTTCAATTACCGGCTTTTGATGCATAGCAGCGAGTACCATCCTTGCAATACTTGGACTCATTGGTGCACCACCCTCCAGTACCTCCTGGATGGAATCGAATAATTTTTCAGAAATATGCTTCTTTAATAAATACCCCGAAGCGCCAGCACGCAAGGCTTCAAATACATGGGTATTGTCATCAAATACAGTAAGCATGATAATGGGTACCTGATTATTTGATTGTCGAATTTCTTTGACGGCTTCGATTCCACTCATCCCGGGCATGTCAATGTCCATCAGAATGAGATCGGGATGATTTGCAGCCACCTTTTCTTTAACCGTTAGAACATTTTCGTACGCACCGGAAAGTGTTAGTCCTTCCTTTAGTGATATCATTCCACCGATGCTTTCACGAAGCAATTGATTGTCTTCAAAAAGTAATATTGATAAATCCATGCAAGTACCCCTTATGGCAAATTTTCTTAAATGCTAAGTAAAAAAAAATACCTCAATCATGTGATGGGTATATCGAGGTGTATTTCTGTACCCGTTCCGGCATTCGTGCGTTGGTAAAAATTACCACCAATGGAAGCAGCCCTTTCTTTCATATTGATCAATCCGTTACCTCGCTTTATTGTTGATTCATCAAACCCTTTACCGTTATCAGAAATAGAAAGTTGAATTTTATTTTGCTCAGTAATAAGTGAAATGGAGACGCTATTTCCACCACTATATTTTGCAGCATTATTGATAGCTTCTTTGAAAATAAGAAATAGGTTTTTTCGCTTCGCTACATCCAATTTAATTTTAGCAAGTTGATTATCGATATGAAATATTGGTGTAATTTCTTTTGGCTCGAGAATTTCAAAGGCAAATTCTTTCATCTTTAAAACTACTTGCTCGAGTGAATCATTTTTTGGATTGATTGACCACACAATGTCGCTCATGTTTTCCATCATCCGTGCAGAATGAAGTGTGATTTTTTTAAGATGTTCATGTGCATCCCCAGTCATTGCCAATTGACTCATAATATTAATACTGGAAAGAGTGGAGCCAATATCGTCGTGTAAATCCCTGGCGATGTGGTTGCGTACCTTTTCCAACTCAAGTTCACGACTGGAGCGGCTCATAATGCGATACCGGTTTACCAATAAAATGCTGATGATCACAACGGAGATGAGGGCAAATGCAAAGAGGGTTACATTGGTGCGTTCTTTACTTAACGCAAGGGCCTGCAGTTCCTGATCTTTTTTGAGGAGTTCAATTTCTTTTTCTTTCTTGTCGTTCTGATATTTTTCTTCCAAATTTTTCATTTGCAACAAAACTTCAGAGCCTTGAATACTATCTTTCAGTTCTTCGTGTCTTTTTAAATAGTAGAACGCTTTTTCAAATTGATTTTTGGAGGCGTAGTATTCACTCAGTCGGGAATATTCCCATGCTTCACCACTTCTGTCGCCGGAATTCACCAGTGTATTCAGGTTTGTGATTAGTGTAGACTCCATTGTCTTCTCCTTTTCTTCTTTGAATTGCAAGGCGATAAGGTTTCCATTAATTTTAGCACTCAATGTGCTGTCTCCAGCTTGCCTGGCTAATTTTAGTGCCTGAGTGATGGCCGAATAGTTTTTCTGAGATTCCCCCATTTTCTGATAGAGTAGAGAGAGTTGATAATGACACCGTGCCTCATCTGCCAATAGTTTCATAGCCTGTGCCTCTCGCAACGCCCGTTCGTAATTTTTTTCTGCCAGGGTATATTGTGTAAACTCTTTTTGGACATCCCCTAGACCGATGGATGCAGTGATGATGCCCCGATTATCCTGAAGTTCTTCTTTTAAGGCAAGTGACCGTGTGTAATATCCTTTTGCTTTTTCAAATTGTCGTAATTCAATGAAATCGTTTCCATGGCTTTGTAAGCAAAATGATTGCCCACGCTTTGAATTTAATTTTTCGAACAATGTCAATGCCTGGAGGTGATAGCTGGCAGCATTTTTATAATCACTTAGGCTACTATAGGTGTTACCAATATTTAAAAAGATACCCGCTTGATATTCGCTAACGGGGATTACTAGACTGATATTGTTAAGTAAATAGGGTAATGCTTTCTTAGGCTGTCCGGTGTTTTTGTAGAATAATCCTGATGCCTGATTATAATTTGCAGCAATTTTCCAATATTTTGGATTTGCTTTAGAAAACTTTCCTAAAACATTGAGGTAAAACAAAGCGCTATCAAGGTCGCCACTATTTTGATGAGCGGATACTAAATAAAAATAAGCATTGCCTTCTTGTTGTATTGCTTCCTTTGTTCGCGATAGGATGATGGCCTGATGTGCGAAGGACTTTACTTTTTTGAGGTCTTTTCGCATAAATTCATTACACAGTAAAAGTAGGGTATTTATCTCAGTAGTGTCATTTCTATGAAGGGAGACAATTCGTTCCAGACTGTCAATTACGTTTTCTTGAGCAGATACGCTCGTGGCGTAAATTAGCATCACAACGATTAGTATACTCTTTTTCAAAAACGAAAGTTTTTAACAATTTAATGAATAACCAATGTGGAAACAATACTGGAACGGTGTCGCCGGCACAGGACCAGACAAACAGAAGAGGTTGAACAAACTGATTTTATGCCCTTAAGTTTATGGCAATTTGAAATTTTAGAACAAAACGGATTAGTGGCGAAGTGGAGGCTTTACTGGACTATCCTGAATGTAGATTATTGAACATAAAACCGGTAAAGTATCACAGTTTCGCTGTTTTTCCTTAGTTTTGCCCCAATTATTAAGATGGCGAAAAACACCTATAAGTCCAATACCTTCAAGAAGGAAAGCAAAAACGGAAAGAACAAGTCGTCCGGGAGGAAGTTGAGTTTTGAATTTCTTCAGGATCCGCGGTTTAAACTTGCCGCCGGTTTCTTTTTATTAATTGCCTCACTGTATTTAATCACCTCTTTTATATCCTATTTATTCACCGGGCAAGCCGATCAAAGCGTGGTGGATGCATTGAACGATGGGAGTATTGTCGAATCGGGCAAGGAAGTTGAAAATTGGTTGGGATTGTGGGGGGCTATCGCATCACACTATTTTATTTTTCGTTGGTTTGGAATCTCGGCTTTCTTTATTCCACCCCTTTTCTTCGCCATCGGTTTTCGACTGGTCTTCAAGCGGCGGCTGCTCCCGGTTGTTTCGTTTCTGATGTTCTCGATATTTGCCATTCTCTGGTTATCCCTTTTACTGGGATATATGATTTTGATCAATTCAGGAGTCAGTGAATGGAGTTTCCTTGCTGGTGGACTTGGGTTTACTCTGGCAGAACTTGCCAATGGACTATTCGGCTGGGGAACGTTTCTATTATTGATTTTATCATTATTTATTTTCATTATTTTCTACTTCAACGTAACGGCTATCACGGCCTTTAAAGTAAAAGATCCAAAACCAATGGGGCTGGATGCAATTATGAAGGAGGATGGTGAAGAAGATGGTGAGGATGGTTTATTAGGATCAGCGTATACCGATGATGAAGACAACTGGCCTGAAAAATTACCAGTCGAACCCAAGGAAGAAAAACAGGAACCTGAACCTGTCCCTGAGAAGGAGCAGGAAGCTACCCACGAGTTGCCACTGGATGTTCCAAAACCGCCTGTGAAGAAGACTACAGTGGTAGAGCCCGAGTTTACGATTGAAGAGAAAACGGAAACCGATAAGGTTGCAGAGAAACTGGTTGCCGAGCATGGAGTATATGACCCGACGCTGGATTTAAGTGGATACAAATTTCCGCCCCTTCATTTGTTGAAAGAATTTGAAGCCAGTAAAGTCCAGGTAACGCAGGAAGAACTAACTCAGAATAAGGATCGCATTGTTGAAACATTAATCAACTTTAAGATCGGGATTCAAAGTATTAAAGCAACGATCGGCCCAACGGTTACACTATATGAAATCGTTCCGGATGCCGGGATTAAAATTTCACGAATCCGAAATCTGGAGGATGATATTGCCTTATCGCTGTCTGCCCTTGGCATTCGTATAATCGCACCCATCCCCGGAAGAGGAACGATCGGTATTGAAGTGCCCAATAAAAACCGCGAGATGGTTAGCATTCGCTCGGTCTTGGAAATCGAAAAATTCCAAAAGAGCAACATGGAATTACCGATTGCATTGGGAAAAACCATTTCCAATGAAGCCTACCTGGTAGACCTGACAAAGATGCCCCACTTGTTGGTTGCGGGTGCTACCGGTCAGGGTAAATCGGTAGGGCTAAATGTGATTCTTGCCTCCCTTCTTTATAAGCGTCACCCTTCCCAGCTGAAATTTGTTTTGGTTGACCCGAAAAAAGTGGAAATGTCGCTGTTCAGCAAAATTGAACGTCATTTCCTGGCGAAGATGCCGAACAGTGAGGAAGCGATTATTACCGATACACGCAAAGTAGTGCACACGCTGAATGCGTTATGCATTGAGATGGAAAACCGGTATGAAATGTTGAAAGATGCCGGGGCAAAAAATCTTAAAGAGTACAACGTCAAGTTTGTTGACAGGAAGCTCAATCCAAAAGAGGGACATCGCTTTCTTCCCTATATCGTGTTGGTTATCGATGAGCTTGCCGACCTGATGATGACGGCTGGTAAAGAAGTAGAGACCCCTATTGCCCGCCTGGCTCAGTTGGCGCGTGCCATTGGTATCCATTTGGTTGTTGCTACACAGCGTCCTTCGGTGAATGTCATTACGGGTGTAATCAAAGCAAATTTCCCTGCGCGATTGTCGTTTCGGGTTATTTCAAAAATTGACTCCCGAACTATTTTGGATACCGGAGGGGCAGATCAGCTGGTGGGGATGGGAGATATGCTGCTTTCTACGGGTTCGGAAATATTGCGTCTGCAGTGTCCTTTTATTGATACCCCGGAAATTGAAAAGATTTGTGAGTTTATCGGATCTCAGCGTGGATATGAATCGGCGTATATATTGCCGGAATTTGAAGGAGATGAGGATAGCGGTCCTGGTGCAGTTGATCTAACCGATCGTGATGTGCTTTTTGAAGATGCTGCCCGGGTGATTGTGGCCCATCGGCAGGGAAGCACCTCGCTGATCCAGCGAAAGCTGAAGTTGGGCTATAACCGGGCAGGGAGGCTTATTGACCAATTGGAGGCTGCAGGAATTGTCGGGCCGTTTGAGGGAAGTAAGGCCCGGGAGGTTCTGATTCAGGATGAAGTGGGATTGGAACAATTATTGAATGAATTGAAAGAAAAACATAATCAGTAATATATATTGTAGGTAAAAGGAGAAGGAAAAAATGAAAAAGTTAATATTTGGATTGATTTCAGTGTTTTTGGTAAATGTTGCCAACGCCCAATATGACCCGAAAGCATTAGAGATATTAGACGCGATGAGCCAGAAATACAAAGAAATAACAGCTTTCGAAGCTAATATTTCTTATACGCTCATCAATGATGTAGAAAAGCTCAATGAAAAATTTAGTGGAAAGATTACCGTAAAGGGAGGAAAATTTAAGCTGGTGTTGGATGGTCAGGAGATCATTAACAATGGAACCACCATGTGGACATACCTTCCTGATATTAAAGAAGTGAATATTGACAATTACGACCCTGATTCAGAGGATATCAATCCGGCAAAAATCTACGATGCCTATAAAAAGGGATTTAAATATTTGTACCTGGAGGATAAAACCATTGATGGCGTTTTATCGCATGTAATTGATTTGGTTCCTGAAAAGAAAGATGCCCAATATTTTAAGATTAGAATGAACATTTCAAAAAAGGATAAGAGTATCCAAAGCTGGACGATGTTCGATAAAAGTCAAAATCGGTACACGTATACTATTGCTAAATTCGTTCCCAACATTAAGGTTGATGATAGCTTCTTCACGTTTGATGTATCGAAATATCCGGGAATTGAAGTGGTTGATTTGCGATAGCACACCATCCATAAAAGAATCAAGGAAGCAATCCCGCAAAGGATTGCTTCTTTTGTTATAAACCTCTTATTTAGGAAAATGAAATCCTTACTTCTCCGTTAACTCCAGTATATGAATAAATCGCAGCTCCTTGAACAGATCAAGAAAAAAGAATCCTATCTATGTGTTGGGCTTGATACCGATCTTGAGAAGATCCCTTCCCATCTTTTGACGCACGATGATCCCGTGTTTGAATTTAATAAACAAATCATCGACGCTACGCAGCAACGCTGTGTTGCCTATAAACCTAACCTTGCATTCTATGAAGCGCTCGGACCGAAGGGGTGGGAGAGTCTTCAGAAAACACTGGACTATATACCTGATGATATTTTTACAATAGCAGATGCTAAACGTGGTGATATTGGAAATACCTCGTCCTTGTATGCAAAAGCTTTTTTCGAACAAATGAATTTTGATTCGATTACCGTAGCGCCTTACATGGGTGAAGATTCAGTAAAACCTTTTCTGAAATTTAAAGATAAGTGGGTGATTTTACTGGCCCATACTTCCAATCCAGGGAGTGCAGATTTTCAATTGATTGAATCGAAGGTAACGGAAAGGAAATTGTATGAAGAGGTGATCATTAAATCCCAGGAATGGGGGACACCTGAAAAATTAATGTATGTAGTAGGGGCGACACAGGCAGAGAAATTCAAGTTTATCCGCGACCTGGCACCTGACTATTTCTTTTTGGTTCCGGGAATTGGTGCACAGGGTGGCGATTTACAGATGGTTTCTGAGCATGGCCTCACAAAAGAATGTGGATTGCTGGTAAACTCAGCACGTGCCATTATTTATGCATCGGGCGAAAAGGACTTTGCGGCAGCAGCAGGTGCCGCCGCTGCGAAAGTACAAATCGAAATGAAAGGATATCTCGATCGTTTTTTGTAAACTCGCTTAATTAGTGTTTTGAGCATATGTCTCTACCACTAAACTTATACTAAGAATTAGTTTTTACCGCAAAGGTGCAAGGACGCAAAGTATTTACGATTTCTTTGCGTCTTAGCGTCTCCGCGGCTAGTATAAGTGTCGAGTTTATTTAAATGTTAACGTTAGCAATCATGCAAGAATCATTTCTCCATTATATATGGCAATATCAGTATTTTGATAAAACCTCACTTGAAACTACACAAGGTGAAGGTATTCAGGTGTTGCAAATAGGTCAGCACAATACAGATGCAGGACCGGATTTTAGCCAGGCAAGAATACGCATTGGCGGAATTGAATGGATCGGCCATGTAGAGATTCACTATCAGTCTTCACAATGGTATGATCACCATCACCATCACGATGCCGCGTATGACAATGTGATCCTTCATGTTGTGTGGGAAGATGACTCCTCCATTAAAAGAAAGGATGGTACCATCATCCCCACTATTACTTTAAGAGGTCGTGTTGATCATTCGCTGATAGACCGGTACCGGCGATTGGTGGAAAGTAATTTTTCAATTCCCTGTTCAAATTCATTATTGCAAGTCCCAGACGTGATCCGCTTTGCGACACTTGATCAGGTACTGGTGCAACGCCTGCAGAGAAAATCGGAAAACGTGCTCAATCTCCTGGCAATCACCCAGCAGGATTGGGAAGAAACTACGTATCGATTGCTTTGTAAAAATTTTGGGTTCAAAGTAAATGAAGAACCTTTTATTTTACTTGCTCAGTCACTACCGTACAAAATTATTTTGAAACATCTCGATCACCGGGTTCAGGTTGAAGCGTTGTTATTCGGACAGGCAGGCTTGCTTTCTTTGTCGAAGGGTGATGAGTATTATCAGATATTGAGAAGGGAATACAGAATCTTACAAAAAAAGTATTCATTGGAGCCTCTTCACTATTCACAATGGCGTTTTCTTCGATTACGGCCAGCGAATTTTCCGACGGTTCGAATCAGTCAATTTGCTGCACTATTGTTGAACCACAAGAATCTTTTCTCCCGAATACTGTCGATCGATGATCGGTGGGTACTGGCTAGCATGTTTTTGAACCAAAATTCTCCCTATTGGCAAACGCATTATCACTTTCGAAAAAAGTCGGGCTCAAAAATTTCGGCAATGGGGAAGAACTCTATACACTCCATTATTATAAATTCTGTTGTACCTTTATTAGCAGCTTACGGCAACCGGACGGATAATTACCTGTATATGGAACGAGCAATTGAATTTTTACAAAAGATCCCACCTGAGAAGAATGCAATTATCCGGAAATGGAAAGAATTGGGTTGGGATGGGAAGACAGCATTTGATTCGCAAGCATTGATTGGTTTATATAATCAGTATTGCGCTAAGCGCGGTTGTCTGTCCTGTTCTATTGGCGTTCATTTGGTTAGTCCGAAGTGATTTATTTTCTCTCCATTAGTGTTATTGGCTTTTTGATTTTCCTTTGTGTAAAAGAATATCAAAAACCGAACAGGTCAATTCGAGTTTATTTTCTTCCCGGACTTTTCTTCAAAGTACTTTGTGGACTCGGTATTGGTTGGTTGTATTCGCAGTACTATCCCGGTGGCGATACATTTAATTTTTTTGAGGATGGAAAAAAAATAGCCTCAATCGTATCCTCAGATCCCTACCAATTTTTTCGATTTCTATGGCACGGCAATGAAGATTTTGACATCTGGACACAATTAAAAAATATCCAACCCCGGGCATTGTTTTTCAGCAAACTTACCGCGATTGGATACTGGGTAAGTTTTGGCAATTATTGGATGGTCGCGGTCCTATTTTCATTTGTTTCATATTTCAGTGCATGGAAATTAGTTGAAAAGATCGTGTTTTTTTTCCCCACTACTGAAAAGGCAGCTGTGGTGGCATTTCTATTTTTTCCTTCGGTGGTGTTTTGGTCATCAGGATTAATGAAGGAGAGTATCGCGATGGCTGGTTTGTTTGCTGTGGTTGCTGTTTTTTTGAAATTCTGGGTGCAAAGAAAATTACATATTAGGGATGTGTTGATTCTTGCAATAGGGTTTTGGTTGTTATGGAATTTGAAATATTATTTTGCTGGCATGCTGCTGGTGGCAATGGGTGGGATTTTACTGGTCCGATTAATTCTAAGGATCAAGCCACTTCACAGTCCGTTAACGATCACACTTCTGTTTTTTTTGGTGATGATGATTCCTTTGATCCTGGTTACACAACTTCATCCTAATTTTCATTTATCACGGATATTGGATGTTATTATTAAGAACTATGAAGCGTACCGGGTTTTATCTAAACCTGAAAACCTGGTTACCTATTATCATTTAAAAGCAACTCCTGCCAGCCTGATAATCAATATTCCCTGGGCGCTGATTTCCGGAATATTTCAACCTTTTATCTGGAACACAAAATCATTATTTCAATTTCTTGCAGGGATTGAATCATTTATGGTGTTCATCCTGTTTGTTGGAGCATTAAAGCAGGTACGTCAATGCATCAAGTCACCAAATTATTTGTTGGTACTGGGAACATTAACGTTTATCGGTTTGCTGGCAACCTTTCTGGCACTATCAACCCCTAATCTGGGGACACTGGTGCGATACCGTGTAGGTTTTTATCCTTTTCTTATCTTTCTTTTACTACGGGCTAATCCGTGGCTGTTGCAACGAAAGCGGTTTACTTAAGTGGCGTCTTGTTTGCTAATGGGGTCGCGGTTATCTTTGTATTCTATTAAGTATCAATATAAATAGCTGGCATGCTGGTCTAATTTAACCATAGACTACTTGCAGGTTTCGTATGAATCTTTAACATGAAAAATCCGGTAGTCATTTTTGGTGCCAGTAGCCTGGGGCGGGCAGCCAAAGAAATTTTTGATAAGAATGAAGTTGTAGTATATGGATTTCTGGATGATGCAAAATCCCTTCATGGTAAAGAAATTGATACGGTGTCGGTCCTCGGCGCAACGGATGATGATGGTTTTCTCAAGTTAATAGGGAAGAAGTGTGAGGCGTTTGTTGCGGTCGACGAAAACAGGTTGCGAAAAAGTCTGGTTAAGATGCTTCATGAAAAGCGGAAGGTACAACCCGTGAATGCCATTCATGGAACTGCGTTGGTTCCGGAATCGGTTCATCTTGGACATGGAAATTTCCTTGACATGGGTGTCAAAATTGGTGCCGGAGCACAGGTTGGTAATCATACGCTAATTCATGCAGGAGTCATTATCGGTTCAGAAAGTTCGGTAGGTGATTATGTTCAGATTGGCATGGGCAGTCTGGTGAATGCAGGTGTTACCATTGAAGAAGAAGTATTCATAGGATCCGGTGTTACGATAGTGAGTGGTGTTACTATTGGTAAAGGTGCACGGGTAGGAGCAGGGGCAGTGGTGATTGCTACTGTGAAAGCAGGAGAAACGGTTTTCGGAAATCCTGCCCAGGTTGTAAAAGCATAGTTGATTTGTCACCGATAAAGAAAATATCTCCCACCGATTTAATCCTGAATGAGGATGGAAGTGTATATCACCTTAACCTGCTTCCTAAACACATTCCCGATACCATTATTGCAGTAGGTGACCCGAGCCGCGTTTACAATGTAAGCCGCTATTTCGATGATGTTGAATTCGAAATGAACAAACGGGAATTCATTACCAATGTGGGGAAGTATAACGGGAAACGGATTGCTGTAATCAGTACAGGTATAGGTACGGATAATATTGAGTTGTTTTTTACCGAACTGGATGCGCTTGTCAATATTGATTTAAAAACACGTGAACCTAAAACCAGACGGAAACGATTAAAAGTGATTCGAATCGGAACTTCCGGAGCGTTGCAGGAAGATATTCCTTTAGACTGCCATCTGATATCGGATTATGCAGTAGGATTTGACAACCTGATGAGCTTTTATAATCTTCCGATGAGTAAGTACGAGCAAGAAATTAGTAAAGGCGTTCATGAAGCAAGCGGGGTTCCACTCCCTCCTTATGTTGTGCAAGGATCAGGGTTACTAATGGAGCGGATTGGATCGGATATGATTAAGGGGAATACTGTAACCTCTCCAGGTTTTTATGCTCCACAAGGGCGACAAATTCGCATCCCGTTGCGTTATCCCAAATTACTCGATGATTTGAATCGTTATCACCACCGGGAAAGTAATTTTTGGTTAACCAATTTTGAAATGGAAACTGCCGGCTATTATGCCATGGCAAGATTGTTGGGGCATGAAGTGATTAGTGTAAATGCCATCATTGCCAATCGGGTAAAGAATAAGTTTTCCAAAAACCCGAACAAGGCCGTCGATTCATTAATCAAAAAGGTTCTCGAACGGATTTAAAATATTCTTACATTGGTTTCGTTAGGCTGATTAAACCTCCCTGTTGTGCGAAAACGAATATTGGGAATCTTTATTTTTTCAATACTTGCGGGCCTGATTTCCAGCCAGGTTCAGGCCACGCATTTGCGTGCAGGTGAAATCCACATCAAGGCTAAACCAGGCAGTCCTGGCACCTTTATAATCACTATCCACGCCTGGGTAAATTCAGGAAGCACTATAAAATTTGGAGGTACGAGTGGTCTTGATGATATCCTGCAATTTGGTGATGGCAGCTCCATGCTGGTTCCGGAAACAGAAAGTATTCCCCGACCTGATCTTGGAGTTGGTATTGGAGAAATCATCTTTACGGTTGAGCATGCCTATCCTTCTGGAGGCTTTTATGTGGTTAGTTATCGGGAGCCGAATCGAAATGAAGGAGTATTAAATATGGATGGTAGTGTGACTACCAGATTTTACATCGAGTCCGGATTTCTTTATGATCCGTTTACCGCAGGGAATAGTGGCCCGGTATTACTGGTTCCTCCGGTTGATCGTGGATGCTCTGGGCAACTTTTTTTTCATGCACCCCAGGGAGTTGATGAAAATAGCGATAGTCTTTCCTATTCGATCGTGATCCCTAAGAGTAATCAGGGTTTGAATGTTCAAAGTTATCTATATCCTAATAATCAGTATTTTTATTCAGACTTCAATACTGGAAACGAAGCAGGAAATGGCCAGCCCACATATTCCATCGACCCAATAACCGGTGTTTTAGCATGGGATGCGCCGGATGCAGTAGGTGAATATAGTGTCGCTATTAAGGTAACAGAATGGCGAAAAACTGGTGATTGTACCTATATGAGTATCGGCTTTGTCATTCGTGATATGCAGATCCTAATTGATGACTGCAATAACCTGCGTCCTAAAATCATCATCCCGAACGACACCTGTGTGGTTAGCGGAACAACCCTATCAATTCCTGTCATCGGTACTGATCCTGAAAATCATCCTGTCAGGATACAGGCGTATTCAGAGATCTTTCTTAATGGTACTGCTACTTTTTCACCAACTACTTTTCAACCTTCTTCACCGAATGCACTGGCAACTTTAAACTGGACACCCACCTGTGAAAATGCACGGGAACAATATTATCAAATTTCCTTTCGCATTTCGGATGATCCTTCACCTGGCCTTCCCCTGCAAACCTATGCTGTCTGGCGAGTGAAAGTAATACCACCCCCACCAACTTTTGAGGAATTAACACTAGATCTTTCAAACCGCAGTGCAAAAATTTCCTGGAATCTGGATGTGTGTAAAGATGTCGCAACCATTCAAATCTGGCGAAGGGCTGCAGAAATTCCGTATACACCCAGCGCCTGCGAAACCGGTATGCCCAGTCTGGGGTATGCATTAATAGCCGAGCGACCAGCGACTGATGATAGCTTTGTAGACACCAATAATGGAAAGGGTTTGCAGGATGGTGTGCGGTATTGCTATCGGCTGTTGGGGGTTATCAATAATTCATGTGGTGCGGCAAGTCTGGTTTCCATGGATACATGCCTGGCACCTATCCTGGTCGAAGCCCCCATTATTACCAATGTATCCGTGATGAAAACGAATACTGAGCAGGGAGCAATTTTCCTCAAATGGCAATCTCCGTATGACCGCGATTTGACCCAGGGTTCCCTTCCTTATCAATATGAAGTGTATCGTTCTGAAGGATTTGAAGAGGATACCAATATTTCAAAAATATATGAGGGCCCGCTTGCGGATACATCCTGGTTAGATCAGGGAATTAATTCAAAAGCGTTGGTCTTTAATTATCGGATAGTACTCTCCTGGAAACAAATAAATCAACAGTCCATTCCAATCGACACCTCTTCTGTTGTTTCCTCGGTTCGCCTTGAAGGAATCGAAGCGGATGGTTCCAATACACTTCAATGGGCGGCCTCCGTTCCCTGGTCAAACGCATTAGGCCCGATGGGTCGTCATTTGATTTATCGGGGAGTCGGTTTAACAGAAGATAACCTGGAATTAATTGACAGTGTTGATGTATTTGTAAATGGATTTCAGTACAAGGATGAAGGGAAGTTTAATAACCTGCCGCTGAATCCGGATGTGGTTTATGCATATAAGATAGAAACCCTGGGATCCTATGGAAATCCTAAAATTGTCAGTCCGCTAAGAAATTTTAGTCAGGTAATCTGGCTTCAGCCCACCACTGAAGTTGATGTATGCCCACCACTTGTGCAAATAGAAGGACCTTCCTGTAATGACGGGTCATCGGAGTGGTGTGATAAAAATGAATTTACCAACAAACTTTCATGGGTAAAGGGTAGTGGTGCTTGCAGGGCTGATATCACTTCCTACAACATCTACGCTGCCACTGAGGTTGGAGGTAATTTTGTTTTAGTCGGTAATACCGTGGAGTCCGTTTATTATGATAGCTTATTACCCTCTCCGGCACGGTGTTATAAAATCACAGCAGTGAATCAACATGGAGTTGAAAGTGTGTTTAGCAATGAAGTCTGTAATGATAATTGCCTGTATTATGAACTCCCCAATGTTTTCACTCCGAATGGCGATGGCTGTAATGATACCTTCAGTGCATTTGGAAAACGGGTAGATGCCGGTGAAGAGTGTATGGTGGTTGATGGATCGCGTTGTGCACGCTTTGTTAATCATGTTTCCATTACTATTTTTAACCGATGGGGTAAAGAAGTGTATGCATATCAATCCGCTCCGGATGGTAATATGTATGTTGATTGGGATGGGAGCGACAGTAAAGGTGAAAAACTATCTGCGGGTACTTATTACTTTACTGCCATCGTTCGGTTTGTTACAATTGATCCTTCAAAGAGAGAGCAGACGATAAAAGGATGGGTTCAGTTACTGCGGTAATTACCCATGCTCCATCACAAACTCCAATGCCCGATGCTCCATCCAATTGAATACTGAAGTTGTCGGGAATCCTACATGACCTCCGCGAATAGGTGTCTCTAAAAGTACAAAAGGGTGATGGCTGGTGTGTTCATATGGATAACACGAAGCGGGTAACATCGGATCATTTTTCGCATTCACAAGAAGGGTAGGTATCCGGATTCCCTCCAGGGAATTGATTGCACTTCCTTTATGATAGAATTCCTCAGCCGATGAAAAATTATGCAACGGAGCCGTATACCGGCTATCAAAATCATAAAAAGTACTGATGCTTTCGATTCCGTCGGTATCAAGCAGCGTTGGAAACTGAATCGCTTTTTCTGCAATCTTTCGTTTTAATTTTTTCAGAAACCTGTTTCGGTAAAAATTAAACCAACTGTCATCCAATAATTTTGCACTGCCTTTTAAATCACACGGGACAGAGAAACAAACTGAACACGAAATATTGGCTGGTGGTTTTTCCTGGCCTAAGTAGTTGATGGATAGACTTCCGCCCAAACTAAATCCGATAAGGCTAATCGAAGCATATTTTTTTTCAACATGATGAATAACGGTTTGTAAATCATCATACAGGGCATGATTGTACAGACGGGGTTGTTGGTTGATTTCACCACTGCAGCTTCTGCAATTCCAGGCCAGTACATCAAATCCATTTTGAAAGAAAATCTTTGCCATGCCTTTAATGTAATGACGGCTGCTATTTCCTTCGAGTCCGTGCGAAAGAATTACTAATTTTTTTGCTTCCTGTTTGAGCCAGTCGAGGTCAAGGAAATCGGAATCGGGTGTGGTAATCCGCTCCCGATGGTAGGCAGGGATTTCTACTTTTCTAAATATGCTTGGTAAAATGGTCTCGCTATGCCCACCCGGATAATACCATAGTGGTTTGTAGTTTGAATTGCTTATGAGTGGCATTTAGAAATCAAAGATATTTTAGGGCAACCCGTCTGACCTCTCCAAGCGATCTGACGGGTAACAATTATTTCGCGTAGGCAACACTCCTCATCTCACGAATAACGGTTACCTTAATCTGTCCTGGATATTGCATATCGCGTTCGATCTTTTGGGAGATGTCAAAGCTTAATTGTCCGGCACGGTCATCCGTCACTTTTTCGGCATCAACAATTACGCGCAACTCACGCCCCGCCTGAATTGCATAACATTTTTCAACACCATCAAAACTTACACCAAGCTGCTCCAGTTCACGCAAGCGCTTGATGTATTGTTCCATCACTTCTCGTCGTGCACCCGGTCTGGCGCCGCTAATGGCGTCACACGCCTGGATAATCGGGGAGATGACATGGGTCATTTCAATTTCATCGTGGTGTGCACCAATGGCATTACATACAATAGGATGTTCTTTGTATTTCTCCGCCAATTCCATCCCAACAATGGCATGGGGTTTTTCCAATTCTTCCGGCCATACCTTTACCAATATCGTGGAGGAGGCCCGCACGTTTGGCTTGTTTGACATTCAAGCCCAGCTCTGCGGCCATTATGGAGCAAAGGTTAGCAACTTCGCGGGAGTGTTGTAATAAATTTTGACCGTAAGAAGAACGAAACCGCATTCTTCCCACCATGCGTACCAATTCAGGATGCAGGCCGTGGATACCTAAATCGATCACCGTCCGTTCGCCGGTTTCGGTGATTTCGTCTTCAATATTCTTACTGGTCTTGGCAACAATTTCTTCAATGCGGGCGGGGTGGATACGTCCATCCTGAACCAGACGGTGCAGTGAAAGTCGGGCAATCTCCCGTCTCACAGGATCAAAACCAGAAATGATAATAGCCTCTGGAGTATCATCGACAATGATCTCCACACCGGTTGCGGCTTCCAATGCCCGGATATTTCTTCCTTCCCGGCCAATGATTTTTCCTTTAATGTCGTCACTCTCAATGTTGAATATCGACACACAGTTTTCAATAGCATGTTCGGTGGCAGTACGCTGGATGGTTTCAACAACAATTTTTCGTGCTTCCTTGGTGGCCGTTAATTTTGCCTGCTCCATAATATCCTTAATAGAGCTTGATGCCTTTGTCTGGGCTTCATCTTTTAACGAAGCGATTAATTGCTCACGGGCTTCATCGGCAGTGAGCTTGGAGATGGATTCTAAAATCTGAACTTTCTGATCATTAAAGGAATCTAATTCTTCCTTTCGTTTACGAACATGTTCCAATTGATTACTGAGCGTTTCTTTGGCATCATCAAGTTCTGCTTCCTTGCGCTTTATATGCTCCAGTTCTTTCGATAAGGATTGTTCACGATTTTTGATCTTTTGCTCATTGGAAATGATTTGGTTCTTCTTGCGGTTAGCTTCCTCTTCGAATTCTGTCTTTAATTTCAGAATCTTTTCCTTGGCCTCCAATAACTTATCGCGCTTCATGGTTTCGGCCATGATTTCAGCTTCTTTTGTCAGAAGCTTAGATTTTTCTTCAATTTCTTCGGTTTTGCGCTTGTATTTTCTTTTATAAAGAACGTTACCAATGATAATACTGAGCACAATCGTTACCAGCAGGCTCCCAAATAGTATAATAATATAGTCAGTTGACATGGACGTAGTATTTAAGGTTTTGGCAAACCCGCATCAAGACATGCTACTACGAAGTGAAGATTATAAAATAGATTGTGAAACGAGGTGATTTAGTTGATTTACTTTTTCAAACACAGTTTCATCGATAACCTGATGAGTATCTTCAATAGCCATTTTATCAACTAAACTATCAAAGGCCACCATGGCCAATAAATCCTGTTTGTCCTCTATACCAAATTGCTCTCGATAAGACTTTAACTTTTCATTAATAAGTTTGCCAGCCGTCCGTATCCTTTCTTCATCCTGAAGCTTTACCTTCATCGGATATTCCCGATCTGCTATTTTTATCTTTATTGAGAGGTCCTCCACATTAAGGGTCGTTACAATTTATTTTATTTACTAAAGTGGGCGATACAACGATCTATTTCAAGAATGTATTCATCCACCTTTTTCTTCAACTCCGAAGCACTTCCGTCTTCCGGGTTAATGCTATCTGCAATTTTAGTGATTTTAATCTGATTTTTAAAATTGCCAATTTGCTCGTCACGGGCTTTAATAGCAGACTTAAGTTCTTGATTTTCAACTTTTAGACTTTTGATTTCGTCTTTTAAATTCTTGTGCTCGTTGATGAGCACCATAATCTTGCGCTCCAATCCAGCGAGATTGGTTTTTAATAAGTCTTGATCCATCTATAGCATGTTTGGCTAAAAGTAGTACCTGAAGGACTACTAACTAGCAGTAATAATAATCAAAATTATTTTATCCTCACACAATTACTTTCGGATAACTGCCCCTAATTCCTGTTCAAATGCAGTCATCAGCCTGCTCATTGTCTTTTCTATTTCTTTATCCGTTAATGTTTTTTTATCATCAGCGAGCGTAAAGGCCAATGCATACGCTTTTTTCCCTTCTGGAATATTTTTCCCTTCATAGACATCGAATGCCGTAATCTTTTTGATTAATCGTTTTTCTGTCATCATTACCAGGGCTTGAATCTCAGCGAAACTGATTGTTCGGTCAAGCACCAATGATAAATCCCGTCTAACTTCAGGGAACTTGGATACCTCCTCCACTACCACCTTTGGGTTTGATTTCTTGAAGAGTATAGATGTTGCAAAATCTGCAAAGAACAAATCCTGCTTAATTCCGAATCCTTTAAGCAACGATGACTTTACTTTCCCAAGAATACCCACTTCTTTCTGCCCTGCCAGTATCCGCATGCCGTATTCCAGTAATGGATGGTCTGTAGATTCTTCAAGCAGATGCGATAATCCACATTTTTGAAAGATATGAACCGTTTCCTGGGCCAGGTCGTGATACGTAACCGGTTTGCTTGGATTTCGCCAGTTTTCAGCCTCATTGTTTCCGGTCATGTACAAGGCAAGTCTGTCTTCTTCCGTGTACTTACCCTCCACTTTATCATATATCTTCCCGAATTCAAACAACTTCAAATCCTTTTGCTTCCGATTGATATTATAAGAGGCTGCCTCCAATCCCGTGAATAACAAGGTTTGGCGCAAAATACCCTGCTCCTCACTCAGTTTGTTGAGCATTTCGACGGCCGCTCCCTTAAAGGTTAATCCATGTTTTTGTTGATAGTCAGCGTTGGTCAGCGAGTTCGTGATGATTTCATAGAATCCATTCGCTACCAGCATTTCGCTGATGGATCGTTTAAACTTATCAATATCTTTTTCAGGGAATTCAGCTAAATAATCTGAAGCAGCATACTCCTCCAGTTCAATGTTATTGAATCCATAGATGCGTAACACTTCTTCAATTACATCGGCCTCCTGTACCACATCGACCCGATAGGGAGGAACTGAAACGGTGAATGCAGTTTCATCTTTATTGATAATCGCGATTTCTAATGCTTCCAGAATGGAAAATACCCGTGTTCGTGGAATTTCTTTTCCGATCAGCCGATTTACATTTTTATCTTTTACGAGGATCTCACGGTTGCTAATTGGGTTCGGAAACACATCCGTGATCTCCGAAGAGATTTCTCCACCTGCTAAAGTCTTGATTAAAAGCGCAGCTCGTTTTAACGCGGTCACTGTAAGCAATGGATCGGTTCCACGTTCGTTTCGAAAGGAGGCGTCCGTCTTCAATTGATGGAACATGGCCGTTTTGCGAATGTATTCGGTAGAGAACGTGGCGCTTTCCAGAAAAATATTTTTAGTAGCTTCAGTTATTCCTGACCCAATACCTCCAAATACACCACCAATACACATTCCTTCCTGTGCATTACAAATCATTAAATCATTAGAAGAGAGCGTACGCTCCTTTTCATCCAGTGTTTTGAATTTGGTACCTGCTGGTAATGTTTTTACGATCACCTCACCTCCTTTGATGGCATCGGCATTGAAGGCATGAAGTGGTTGTCCCATTTCATGACAGACGTAATTCGTAATGTCTACGACGTTATTGATGGGCGTCAGTCCAATCGACAATAACCGGTTTTTTAACCAGGAAGGTGATTCAGCAATGGTAACATTGGAAATCGTTAAAGAGGAATATCGTGGACACGCATTTGTGTTTTCTACCGTTGCCGGGATGTTTCTGCTGGTGTTATCAATTTTAAAGTCTACCACAGAAGGCCAGGTTATATCACGACCGGTTACCGCTTTTATATCGCGGGCAACACCGATGTGCGACATGGCGTCGGCACGATTGGGGGTTAACCCGATTTCGTAGATATAATCGGTTTCAATTTCAAAGTATTCGGATGCAGGAGTACCGTTGGGTAAATCCGTATCCAGCACCATAATGCCCTCATGGCTTTGGCCCAGTCCGATCTCATCCTCTGCACAGATCATCCCTTCCGATTTTTCACCTCTGATCTTTGTTGCTTTGATTTGAAAAGGATCGCCATTAAATGGATACAGCATACTCCCGGGAGTAGCGACTACCACCTTTTGACCGGCGGCCACATTTGATGCACCACAAACAATGGGCAACGGTATTTCCTGCCCAACATCTACGGTAGTAATAGAAAGCTTATCCGCATTGGGATGTTTCTCACAGGTGAGGACGGTTCCGATGACAATCCCCTCCAGTCCGCCTTTAATGGACTCAAATTTTTCAATCGACTCTACTTCGAGACCAGTTCCGGTTAGGATTTGACCTAATTCTTCAGGTGTCTCAGTGATGGTGATGTATTCTTTAAGCCAGTTATAGGAGATCGTCATAGATTAATTTAAATAGCCGGTATGTACCAGCAATGCATAAAACAAAGCCCTCAAAAATAAGGGGTTTAAGTGGAATGGACTATAGCTTCAGCAGAAATTGGAGGCTTATTTCGTCAGGGTATTCAGATCTGCGGCAGAAACGTTTAACAGGCCCGATTTTGGCAACCGTTTCGTTAATTCGCGCCAGTTTGCATCTTGTTTGTAAATTATTTGGAGCATCCTGGCGGCCGGTTCTATCTCTTTATTATTTGCCAATGTAATAGCGGTCCAGTATTGCATCTCCAGATTTTGAGGAAACATTTTCATGGCGGCATTATATTCCTGCATGGCCTTCTGCATTTCATTCTTTTCAACGTACAGATCACCCTGATTCATATGATCATATGCACGATGTACGTTGAGCAGGCGTTCGAGTTCTTCAATCGGGTTTTCAGCATCATCCACACGAAGGTCAATTAATTTATCATTCCAGGGTTCAGCGGAAGCTTCAGCAGCAAAGACTAATAATACAGCTGATTGTTTTCCACGAACATCACCACCAGCCTTTTGAGCATCTTTTAATACAGCAACTATCCGCTCAGCAAAAGGTAACGCACTGTTGGTGGTCCAGCTTTCACGCATGGCGGGAACCACCTGGTCATTTAGCATCATGTTAGCCTGAACTGAAAAACCATCGCCGGCAAAATGACTGGCGGCATCGATGCACTTTGCACCGGTGTGAGTAGCTACTTTTCCTGAAGCATTCAGAATCGCCAGTTGACGGAAATCTTTTCCTTCATCATCACCCAGCAATATCCCGACCGCTTCTTCAGGAGTTTTTCCTTGCTTTAATAACTCGAGACCACGAATACCAAATGATTTATTGACAAATGATTGTGTTGCCACAACACCGACACCTGCTTCACCCCAGGCCACCACTGTTCCCACACTGAACCAATGGCTTTGAACGGCCACCGCCAGTTGACCTGTGCTGGGATCGCGTGCTACAATGGAGAAGGTGTGCGCAAATGGATCTGCTGGTTTCTGGCAAATCGCGATGGATGAAACTAGCAACAGACAGAAAAGTAAAATTGAATTCTTCATAAATATTAATGATAAAGTTTTTCCCCGGCACGTATGGCCACGGGTAACAGATTTTCTTTTGGTGGCAGCGGGCACGAATAGGTATCGTTATAAGCACAATAGGGATTATAGGCCAAATTAAAATCCAATGTAATGGAAGTACTCCCGGGTACTTTTTTAACATCAAGATACCGTCCGGCACCATACGACTCAACAGCACTGGTTTCATCACCAAAAGCCAGGAACAACATACCACGATTTGGGCCCATTTCCATTACTTCCAGAATTAATAGTTCACAATCAACACCCTCCAGCGAAAATTCGGCATGTGCATATTCTGAATACCGTTGTTCTTTACCATCACTGGTAAACAGTGTCACTACTTTTTTGTTTTCCACCGGGGTAAGGCTCGCGTTAACCCGATAATTTCCGTCAATCGGAAAAAACTTAAGTTCGGTAAAAGCATCACTGCTATCCGCAAAAGGAGAGGCATCATTATTTCGCATGAAATGATTTTTCTCTTTTCGTTCTTTTTCAATTTGATCGATGTAAGCAGCAGGAGTATCCTCTTGCATTGAAAAGTACAGCACGGTTGCCAGTACAGCAAGAAAGCCTATCACTACAATTTTTTTTGTGCTCATAAATTTAAATATACAATAACTGAGTCTGTTTGACTCTATCGAAAACTTTCACAGCACTAAAAATTAATTTGCTTCTTTTGATCCCAAAATAAAATGGAGTCGCGTTGGACATAGTAGCGATCAAAAAATGCAGAGGCACTTTTATCAATTAAGTTATTGGGGGAATTGGTCAGAATACAGATGGCAATGTTGTCGCGCGGATCCATGGCGACTTCACTTCTGTATCCGTTAACATAGCCACCGTGATAAATTAATGTATCGTTTGGGTAATACAAAACACGGAATCCTTTCGCGTAGTATGCTTTTTTCAAGCGGCCCCAGTTTCCGAAATAGCGATGTCGTGTGGCGGTGCGGATCACCGGATTATAGAGATCGTCTAATGTTGTTTTTGAAATGATATCTTCGCGATAACCCAGCAGTGCCCGCATCCATTCTGCCATGTCTTTGATACTTGAATTAACTCCCCCGGCAGGGGCAACATTGTAATACGTATCGGTGATTGCAGTAACTTTTAGTCTGCGCCGATAGTATGCATGAGGTAATGCGATGTCCGGGTTATTGACAAAGGCATCGTAATTCAGGGAGGTATTGACCATTCCGAGAGGTTGCAACAAATATTCTTGCATGACCTGTTCATATGATTTTCCCATACGGGCTTCAATTACTTCTCCAATCAGACTGTAGGCAACATTTTGGTAGCTGTGTACTTCACCTACTTTGCCGATCAATTTTAACGTGCTGAGTTCATGGAGCATATCGCTCAACTCCTTTCCTTCTTCTACCAGATTCGTATAACTATGATAGGGTAATCCGGTGGTATGGGAGAGAACATGTTTCAGTTGAAGATTTTTGGTTTGCTCTTCAGATTGTAATCGGAAATCCGGAACGTAATCGACCACATAGTCATTCCAGTCCAGTTGGTTTTCATCTTTTAACACACCTGTAAGAATGGCTGCAAAACTTTTTGATACGGATCCGATTCTGAATACCGTATTCACATCAACGGAGTCCTGGGTGTCGATGGCTTTCACCCCGAAACCTTTCAAAAATAAGATGGTAGAATCCTGAACGATGGCCAATGCAGCGCCGGGTGTATGGGTTTTTTGCATTCGGTTGATCAGATAGGCAGAATAGTCCTCCAGCACCTTTTCCCAATAGGGATTAGGCTCCGGGTCTATCATTACTATTTTTTCTTCTTTTGGTGGAGGTGTTGGATCAGGTGATTGCTCCAGAGTATAAAGCCCCCACATGATCACTGGTAACACCAGAGAGAGGACAGTTATCGGAACATTGATGTTAGATATCGATTTTTTCACTTCTGTGTTTAACGAACATTACACCTCACAAAAGTATTATTATTTGTAAAAATTTTCCGATCCATTACAACATACCTTCATCTGCAAAGCTAAAATAGGTGTTGCCGGCAATAATCAAGTGATCGAGCAGTTGTATTTCAAGTGCTTTTGCGCCTTCTTTCAGTTTTTTAGTAAGCGCAATATCTTGCTGGCTGGCCGTTAAATTACCGGAGGGGTGGTTATGAACCACAATGATTCCACTCGCCAGGTTTTCCAATGCCGACTTATAAATAATTTTAGGATCGGCGACCGTACCGGAAACGCCTCCTTCGCTGATTTTCTTTTTGAGGATTACCCGATTGGCGCGATTCAGATACACGGCCCAGAATTCTTCATGGGGCAAATCCATCAGACTCCCCTTGATTAAATTAAAAGCATCCTGAGAACTGCTAATTTTAGGTTTTTCATCGGGCTCAAAATCCTTCCGTCTCCGGCCAAGTTCCAGGGCCGACACAATACTAATCGCTTTGGCTTCACCGATACCCCTGGTTTTCATCAGCTCATTGACGGATTGTTTAGCAAGCTTGTCAAGGTTGTTGCCCACCGACTGTAAGATTTGACGTGAAACTTCCACGGCACTGAGGGTTTTGGTTCCGGAGCCGATAAGAATCGCTACGAGTTCAGCATCCGATAATGCAGCAGTACCCTTTTGGAGTAGTTTTTCGCGTGGACGGTCTTCAAGGGCCCACTTTTTGATCCCCAACGGGGAGGAGGTTTTTGATTTCATAAATAATTGCTAACGGTGTACACCAAGTTAGGAAACCCCTATAAAATAAAAAACCCTTCCCGGAGGCCGGAAAGGGAAAAGTATTTTCAAATGCGTTGAATTATGCCAAAGAATTCACGTGTTTGGTAAGCTTTGATTTTTGGTTCGCAGCTTTCTTCCAGTGAATAATGTTCTTTTTAGCTAATTTATCAAGCATTCCAGTAACCTCTAACAATAGTTTCTCAGCATCTGCCTTCACTTCCGTTTCTTTCAATTTTTTGATGAACGTACGGGTTGATTTGTGCTGATAGCGGTTTAAAACACGCTTTTTCTCGTTTGCACGGATTCTCTTTTCTGCCGATTTATGATTTGCCATTGCTTCTTGTCAAATTTTAAGGACTGCAAAGGTAATTTGATTTATCTAAAATGCCAATACTTCCTAAAAAATCAATGATCCAATCCGCCCTCAAAGAGTAAATTCGTGTTGGGGTCCAGCAGGAGGCGAATGGGTTTGGCCATTACCGGGATCTTGATTTTCTGAGATTTCTTATCAATTTGAACCTTTTCCACTAGCGGAAGGGGTTGGTTTTCAAGGTAAATTCCTATTTCGAGTGGAAAGTCAAAAGCTTTGTCCTGGGTTTGTGAAATTGATAATTCTATGCTTTTAGACTGTTGATCATACTTCCAGTCTCCTTTAATTACCGGGTGACCTGCCGTAAACAGCCACTGATTAAAGAATGACCCAAGGTCTTTTCCGGCATGTTTTTCCGCAATTTTTTGGAGGTCGGAAGTCAGGGCATTGCTGTTTTGGTAGGTTTTATAGTATTCACGGATGGCTGCACGGAAACTGTCGTCACCCATTTCTGTTCGCAGCATGTGGAGCACCCAGCCTCCTTTTTGGTATGTATTGGTATTTAATACCTTGTTCATATCCGAAATGGAAGTATCTATTACCGGGACTTTATTTTTCTTATAGTACTCGATAACCTGTGTTCGATCCGTATTTCTTTCTTTCGCGGCAACCTCTTTTCCATACGTTGCTTCATTGTAAAGAATGGTAAAGTATGTTGCAAACCCTTCACTCAACCATGCGTGATACCAGTCTTTCTCAGAAGCGGAGTTTCCAAACCATTGGTGGGCGACTTCATGGGCGATTAAACTTTCCCGTTCTCCTTTCCCGTTGACCGAATTTTCAAAGTAAAAAATGTTGCTGGCGTTTTCCATCCCGCCAAACCGTGTCTTTGACTGCACGTTGGCTAATTTTTTATACGAGTATGGTCCTACATTTTTGATAAAATAATCCAGAACCCGAACGGCCACCTCATAATCATGAAATCCTTCCTCCCGGTTTTGCGGATACACCCAGCTTTCGACAGAAATATCATCAACCTTATCAACATACTGAATGGAGAATCGGGCGGCACCAATCACCATTACTTTTGTCGGGATATCAACAGTCTCACGCCAGTGGGTTAGTTTTCTTTTGTTGTCGAGATTACTTTCCTCACGTTTGATACCGTTTCCAATAACTTCATAGTGAATAGGCGCGGTTACAATAAATTCAACACTGGCTTTATCTGCCGGATGATCAACAGATGGGAGCCAATGCCGCGCACGATCCGGCCAGTTGTCGCCAAAGAATGTACGATCGCCATATTTATTCTTACCGATGATAAGTCCATCATTGGGAATACCGCCATACGAAATAACAAAGATGTATTGATCACCGGCAGCAATGGATTTAGAAATTTTAATCCGATGATCCTGATGCGTATAATTGATGGACTTTTTATTTTCAGTAATACTGGTTATTTTCATCCCGGTGTTATCACCGTTAGCAGAAATTAAATCAAGCTCGAAAACGTTCATTGCTTTTTTGAAGGCAATGGTTATCGAAGCTTCTCCTGTGATAACATTTGTTGAATCATAGAGGTTAAGTTTGAAGATATAATGTAATACATCTACGTTTTCATTGCGTGGATATGGATCACCGTTAGCTACAAATATTATGAACGATAATACGGGTATTAAGGAAAACACTTTTCTCATAAGTCAAGGCGTTTGGTCGCACAAAGTAAAGGCATCCAGGATAATTTCCAGCATCCTTTTTTTTGCCGGTATCCTTGTGCTTTCGAGTGGTTGGGGGTTTTATGCGCATCAGCAAATTAACCGGCTGGCCGTCTTCATTCTTCCTGCCGATATGATAGGCTTCTACAAAAAGAATATTGATTTTATTTCGGAAGCTGCTGTCAATCCGGATAAGCGGCGATATGTAATAAAAGAAGAAGGACCTCGTCATTATATTGATATTGATCATTATGGTGATAGCGCGGTTTATAAAATGCCCAGGTATTGGAACGAGGCGGTCGAACGCTATTCGGAAGACACATTACAACTGTATGGAATCGTACCCTGGCATATCGTGCGGGTATACAACCAATTACGCGATGCAATGATGATCCGTGATCCGGATAGAATACTAAAATTATCGGCAGACTTGGGGCATTACATTGCAGATGCACATGTACCGTTGCACACCACTGAGAATTATGATGGGCAGCTAACTGATCAAATTGGTATTCATGCCTTGTGGGAATCCCGGTTGCCGGAATTGTTTGCTACAGATTATGATTTTATGGTCGGCCGGGCGGTGTATTTAAAAAATATTCAACAAGCTGCCTGGCAGGCAGTAACTTCTGCGAACGATGCACTGGATTCAGTGTTATCTATTGAAAAGAAACTACATCAGAAAATGCAGGAGAAAAAATTCAGTTTTGAAACGCGCGGAAGGCAGACACAACGTGTGGTTGCTGTTGAGTATGCGCGGGTTTATCATTCGCTGTTGGGGGGCATGGTGGAAAGACAAATGCGTGCGGCTGTTAAAATGATCGGAAACTGTTGGTACAGCGCCTGGGTTGACGCAGGCCAGCCAGATTTGAAGCAGCTCATCAGCTACCGTCCGGATGAAGAAGAACTCAAGAGAAGGGAAGAAGAACTGAGATTATTCAAAGAACAACGTTTTAAAAGTAGAGAAACAGTCAACTAGTTGCTAGTCGCAAGTCTTTCGTCTTGAGTCTTGAGTCTAATGCCTAAGGTCTTATGTCTATTGTCTATTGTCTTGGATTGGTGTTTTTTGAAAGATTTGAAACAGCCAACTAAATAACCCGCTTTTTATTTGAATATGTCTGGTAAAATTTAAAAATTACAGTTAAACCAAACTCCCATCGACTATGAGCATCTTCAATGATCCCAATCGTATCCCCGAAAGTTATGGCCTTCGCATTGCGGCTGGCCTGATCGGTTTTTTTCTTATCATGAAACTAGCGGGACTATCCCATCATGTAGAACTACGGCTGATCAATTTATTAATTCTGGTGGCAGGGATCTATTATGCGTTGAAGAAGTTCAGACTTACCCATCGTGACAGTTTAAACTATTTTCGTGCCTTGATCACAGGAGTGGCAACGGGAGCTGTGGGGTCACTGGTCTTTGCACTTTTTCTTTTTATTTGGATGAAGCTCGATAATGCCATGATGCAGTCCATTATTGAAAACGAACCGATGGGCCGATTCCTGAATGCCTATATGGCGGCATTTATTGTCGCGCTGGAAGGTGTTTTCTCTGGGCTGTTGGTGACTTTTGTGTTGATTAACTATGTTCATACCGATGAGGTAAACGATCCGCAGGGTTAAACTTTGACAAAGTCTATTTTTTTTACCTTGCCAGAAAATAATTTTTATGCGATACGATCCATTACCAAAACAACTTTTTGTTAGTAACCGAAAACGTTTGGTGAAAGAATTAAAGCCCGATTCGGTAGCGGTGGTCAATGCCAACGATATCATGCCTACCAATGCTGATGGTACAATGAAATTCCGGCAGAACAACGACCTGTTTTACCTGACCGGAGTAGATCAGGAGGAAACAAAACTGGTTTTGTGCCCGGATTTTCCTGACAAAAAATTAAGGGAGATTTTATTTCTTAGGGAAACCAGTGAATTGATTGCCACATGGGAAGGACACAAGCTTACAAAGGAGGAAGCCCGAAAAGCAACCGGCATCGAAACCATCATGTGGATTTCTGAATTTCCCAGAGTGTTTAATACCATGATGGTGATGGGGGGAGTTGAGCATGTGTATTTAAATACCAATGATCATTACCGAGCTGATGTACAGGTGGAGACACGTGATATGCGATTCATTTCGTGGTGCAGGGAAAAATATCCATTGCATCGTTACGAACGGTTGGCGCCGGTCATGGGGAAACTGCGAACGGTTAAGTCCGGCGAAGAAATCAGTGCATTGCAACAGGCATGCGACATAACGGAAAAGGGATTCAGAAGAATATTAAAGTTTGTGAAACCCGGTGTGCATGAATTTGAAATTGAAGCAGAATTCATGCATGAGTTTTTACGCAATAAATCAAGAGGCTTTGCGTATGAACCCATTATTGCTTCGGGTGCAAATTCATGCGTGTTACATTATATTGATAATAGTAAACCTTGTAAAGCAGGTGATGTGTTACTGCTGGATGTCGGTGCCGAGTATGCGAACTATAATGCTGATATGACGCGGACTATTCCGGTAAGTGGAAAGTATACCAAGCGACAAAAGGAGGTCTACAATTCGGTACTAAAAGTGATGCGTCATGCAATGAAAATCATGAAACCGGGTGTGGTCTATTTTGATTATCATAAGGAGATTCAAAAGGTGATGGAAGGTGAATTGCTCAAATTGAAATTGATTGACAAAACGGATATTAAAAATCAACATCCGGATAAACCAGCATACATGAAATACTTCATGCATGGCACGGGCCATATGTTGGGGCTGGATGTCCACGATGTGGGAAGCATGTATCAAAAAATGAAACGCGGAATGGTTTGGACCATCGAGCCCGGGATTTATATTAAAGAAGAGGGATTGGGGGTACGCATTGAAAATAATGTTGTGATCACCAAGAATGGATTAGTGGATTTGATGAAAAATATCCCTGTTGAAGCGGAGGAGATTGAGGAGTTAATGAATAAATAATTGTTTCAGGTTTCAAGTTACATGTTTAAAGTTGCACGAACCTGTAACCTCAAACGTGTAACCTTAAACTAATAAGGATGAAGCAGACGATAAGTGTTATTATTTTATTACTGATTTCCTGGCTGGCACAGGCGCATGAGTTTTGGCTGGAGCCACAAAAATTTGTATTTGATATTGGTGAAAAAATAGAAGTTAAATTACAGGTTGGAGAAGCGTTTACGGGAAAGGCCTGGGATCTGACGCGTCATGAAATCGAACACTTTACTTTGTACAACAAGGCTGGTAAACAAGACCTCACCGCAATTGCAAACCGTGCAACCTCCAGTACGATTGAATACTTGTTAAACCAGCAGGGGACTTCTGTATTCACCCTGGAGAGTAATCAGGCTTTTATTGAACTGGATGCTGAGAAATTCAATGCGTATTTAAAAGAAGATGGGCTCGACAAAATAATTACTGACCGTGAAAAAAAAGGGGAGGCCAAAACCGGAGCAAGGGAGCTGTACCGAAGGTATGCAAAATTAATGGTGCAGGTTGGAAAGGGTACGGATGACACCTACAAACGAAGAACAGGAATGGAATTGGAGATCGTGCCGGATGCTAATCCGTATGCGATTACTACAGGTGATTATTTGGGATGTGTAGTGTATTATCAGGGGAAGCCTTTGCCCCATACGTTGGTAAAGGTTTGGAGTCATGTGGGTAATCGTATCTTCCTTCAAAACATCTACACTGAAGATGACGGAGCGATTAAATTTCCGATCAGTACGAAAGGTCCCTGGATGGTCAGTACCGTGCAGATGAAAAAATCAGAAAAACCAAATGCCGACTATGAAAGTATGTGGGCGAGTTTGGTTTTTGGAATAGAGTAATTAAAGGATAGCAGTTATGGGGTATATGGGTTTTGGATTACAGAAATGGATTTACACCCAGAAATCCAAAAAAGCGTTTTCAAAAGCCAGGAAGGTATATGGAGATAAGCTGGAGAATTTTAAGCGTAGAAATTCTGAAGACGAATTTGAAAGCATCGAAAGATCAGAAGAGGATCGTGGAAACCTGATTGCCTCCATTCGTGAGTCGGAAAGGATGGAATTGCACAGGCGAATTAAACTGGTAATTATTTCTCTTTTACTCGCAATCGGCTCCATTTATGGTTTAGGTTGGATTATTTTAAATTGGTTCTTTAAGTAATTGAATTATGTCAAAGATACATGCCGATCAAGCACCCGAACCCGTTGGTTCCTATCCTCATGCAAGACGTGTTGGTGACTTGTTATTTCTTTCGGGTGTTGGCCCACGGAAAAAAGGGACAAAAGAAATTCCGGGTGTTACGTTAAATGAAGCTGGAGAGATTGTTGATTATAATATCGAAGAACAATGCCATTCTGTTTTTCATAACGTGAAAGTAATCCTGGAAGCCTCCGGATCCTCCTGGGAACAGTTGGTGGATGTGACGGTGTTTCTTACCAATATGAAAGATGATTTCAAAACCTTTAATAAGATCTATGCAGAATACTTCAAAGAGAATCAACCGTGCCGGACAACTGTTGAAGTGAATGCGTTACCAACACCGATTGCGATTGAGTTGAAATGTATCGCGATAACCGGGATTGACCGGGATTACCGGGATTACCGGGATTAAATCCATGAGAATTAGCGGGTTCTCTTCTTTGGATGGAGTAAGCGCTTGACTTCAAGGCTGGGGGCACCGAAATTGATGAGTAATCCTTTGTCCATTTTATACGCCTCCAGATAATTTAACCCTTGTGCAAGGTGAGCATCGTCCATTCGTATAACTGCTTTTAATTCGAGTATCACTTTTCCTTCCACCAGGAAGTCGGCACGCCGGATTCCTATCTGTTCATCTCCATAGAAAATTGGAATCCTTTGCTCCCGGACGAATTCAATATTTGCATTAGAAAGTTCAATTGCTAAAGCGCGTTGATAAATTACCTCTTGAAAACCATTGCCTAAAGTGTTATGTACCTTTAATGCACACCCAATAATCTTGTACGTAAGGTCATCCTGTATTTCTTCTTTCATCATTCATATAAATAATTGCTAACGTTTTACTAATTAATAATAATCCAAAATCAATCCATCAATCCATCTATCGAATTCAGGTCAATCCCGTTAATCCCATTAATCCTGGAAATCCAGGAAATCCCGGTCAATCCCGGTCCAATCCTGGTTTCGGATGTTTCGGTGGTGCCGGTACTGTTCGTGGATCCGCCTTCAACAATTCCTGCAAATGTTTTACCGCCGCTTCCAGTTGCCGGTCTTTTCCCATAAAGGTTTCATGCGGCAGATTATCTACTTCAATATCCGGGACCAGCCCGTGACCCTCAATCAGCCATTCGCGTTCCGGACCATACACGCCCATCATGGGCGCTCGTGCCAGTCCATTATCGGTCAAGCGGTTTTGTGATCCCAACCAAATTTCACCGCCCCATGTGCGGGTACCAATTACTTTTCCCATGCCCAATCTTCGAAAGCCATCAGCAAATGCTTCTCCATCGGAAGCGGTGTTTTCGTTGACGAGCACTACCATGTGTCCGCGAAATGCATACTGCATATTCCAGGTTGGTTCTCCGGCACGACTTTTAAAATAAAACCATGCTTTGCGCAGTAGCTTTTCAAGAATGAAACTATCGATATTACCACCCCGATTGGATCGTACATCAATGATCAATGCAGGTTTATTGAATACGGGATAGAAGTCGCGATACCATTGGGAGATATCACCACTTCCCATAGCCCGTAAGTGTACATATCCAATTTGATCATTACCCAATTTTTCAGTTTCCAACCGGCGCGAATACTCCCAGTCGGAATAGCGGAGGTTAAACTCATCGGTAGTAGGAGTCACGATAATTTCACGCTTTCCTGCGGATGAGGAAATTCCCAATCGAACCTGTTTGTTATTCTGGTTTCTCAACAATGCATTTATATCCGCTACGGAAAGCGTTTCGACACCGTTGATGTGGGTGATGATGTCGCCAACGGAAACCTCTATATCCGGTTGATCAAGCGGCGACAATTGATCCGGGTAATCAGGATCGGCCTGATAGATATAATCAATATGGTATCCCCCCTTGTCGTTTGCACGGGACAGTCGGGCACCTAAGGTTGCGACATTGATATCATCCGGACCTTCCCGCAGATCACCACCACGAACACTGGTATGCAATGCTTCCAGTTCGCCTACGAACCGACCAATCAGATCACTCAATTCGGCCCGGGTAGTGATCCGATCCACGAGTGGGAGATAGCGTTTGTACATGCCATCCCAATCAACACCGTGCATGTTGGGGTCATAAAAATAATCACGCTCCATTCGCCATGCATCGGTGAAAAGTTGTTTCCAGTCTTCTTTGGGATCAATGGAAAATGACCAGTTGCTTAGATTAACTTTATCATCGTTAAGTTTTATCGGACTGGTAGCGGCATCGGTGACATAAAGATCTCTTCCTTTACTAATCAGTAATTTTTTACCATTACCGGATAATTCATATCCCCGCACATCTTCAACAAGGGTGGTTGGTTCCGGATTCTCGTTGCTGATTTTTACCCCCATTAAATGGCGCTTGGCACCCAGTCCGGTTTCACCTGATATAAAAAATACCCCCTTATCATTTACCGAAAGGCTGTTGTAATTTCCTGCAGGGATTGGAACCTCCTGAATGCGCTGTTGGATTCCGTCTTTATCGATTACTACGGTAACTGCTCCGGATTCTTTTTTGGAATTCGTTTCAGATGTCAACTCATCCACGGGCTTAAATGGTGACCGAAGTCCTTTTCGCAACGCTATCTGATAAATTTTTTCCTGCTTATCGAAATACGGCTCCGGTTGACGCGGTCCCCATGGACCTCCCACAATGGATTGAAAATTGCGATCCGATATGAAATAAATCCACTCACCATCCGGACTCCAGCAGGGATCCGAGCTGTTTGCCCGATCGGTTGTTAAGGTGATATAACTTCCCTTTGCTACATCATACAAATGGATTTGCCGAAAACTATTGGCTGCTGCTTGCGTGAAGGCTAACCATTTGCTATCCGGTGACCAGGATACTCCTCCAATACCTTCCTGGTTGGTAGAGATTTTTTTATTGGTTTTTGTTTCTGAATTGAAAATCCATAGCTCTTCATTGTTATCTGTAAAGGTGATGAACTTGCCATCCGGTGAAGGCATGGGATCAAATCGCAAAATTTTACCATCCTTCGTTAATGAAGTGTGCGCGCCAATTCCGGAAGTTGGAATTTTCACCAATTCAAATTCTCCGGATTCATCGGATAGTGTAACCAGTTCATTGCTGTTAATAAAATTAGCATCACGATACCGAACACCTTCCTTGCGGGAAGCTTGTACAAAACGGCTTCCATTAACCGGTGCAACGAAAATTCTTCCCCGTGCAGTCAGGATTACTTTTTCCCCGGAAGGATCAATGTGAACGGAGGTAATATATTCCTGTGGGTTCTTTACCCATTTTTCGCGAAGTTGGTCCAGATCGGTAGCTAAGGTGATGTTGACCAACTGATCCTTTCCTGAAGCGATATCATACAGCCAGATATCAGCACCGGAATGGTAAACAATTTTTCCATTGGCCAATGAAGCATAGCGGACATCAAATGTTGTTTGCCGGGTATGTTGTTTTAAATCTTTACCATCATCGGTCATTGACCAGATATTCATGATCCGATCCCGATCTGTAATAAAATAAACACGTCCGTTCCACCACATCGGGTGATGACTTTCGCCTGCGTAATCGGTGGTAAGTTTTATGGCCTCTGCAGTACCCTCCGTATATTTCCAGATTTGCCGTGCCGTACCACCCTTGTAGCGTTTAGTAACATTGCCATGATAAGATGGTCGAACGAAATACACCGTTTTACCGGTAGCATCATAAGTTGCTTCACTTGCCTGTTCCAGTGGAACCCGTGTTTTTGAATAGGAGGAAAGATCAATTTTCACCAGTTGAAGTTGTGGGAGTGTTGAATAGTTGCGTGTGGTGTAAACGAGCGCTCCTTGTGGAGTCCAGGTAGTAGCGATACCGAACTCCCCATACGTCCAGCGTTTAGGAAGTCCACCGGCGATAGGCATGGTATATAAATCAGTAGTGCCTTCATAGTTCCCGGTAAAAGCAATTGTTTTTCCATCGGGCGAAACAGTTGGATTGGATTCTTCTCCGGGATGAGAAGTAAGCCGTTGAGCCAGTCCCCCGGATAACGGTACAGACCAGAGATCACTTTCAGCTGTAAAAATAATTTTGTCACCACTTAATGTTGGCTCCTGGTAGTACCCATTGATGCCCTGAGCATTTAAACCGGTAGTTGAAAACAGGTAAACCAGGAGAGTAATACACTGCGGGAAATAATTTTTTGCTTTCATGGAATTTAGTTTCATAATTCGACTATACGGAAGGTAGAGAAAAGACTTTAAGGTTTATAGCATTTCAATACCGAGCTATTCAATAATTGGATGAATGGTAATTGATGCTTTTGGAAAACAAAAGTATATTGCCAGCAAATCCATTAGCACTATGAAATTTCTCTTGATTGCAGTTCCCTTCCTTGTTCTGTCCAACCTATTGAATGCGCAAACTTTTGAAGATGAGGTTAAAGAATTTCAGCGGGAATTGAATGTTTCTTATTTGGATCCTCAGGAATCTCCGCTTCCTTCCAAAGTTCGTAAAAAATTTAAAGGACACGACTTTTATCCCATTGATGAGCAGTTCAATGTTACCGCAACTTTGATCAGGATGGTAGCCCCTGAATTCATCCAAATGAAAACCTCAACCAGCCGAATACCAACATATGAAAAATATGGGGTGGCGACTTTTGAGATTGACGGGGTTCAATACAACCTGACAATCTATATGGATCGCGGACTTCAGGAAAAAGAGGAGTATAAAGATTATTTGTTTCTTCCTTTCACTGACCTTACCAATGGCATAGAAACGTATAGTGGAGGACGTTATATTGATTTACGAGTACCTGCTGGTGACACGATTGTTATTGACTTTAACAAGGCATATAATCCGTATTGTGCCTATAGCCCTAATTATTCTTGCCCTGTACCTCCTGCCGAGAATAATTTGGACGTAGCTATACCTGCGGGTGTGAAGCTATCGGATAAGCACTAGGTTAGTTGTTAGTTATTAGTCCTACTTTGTCAAGTTCAACCAGAATGAATACGATTTCATACCCTGCCGGGCTAGTTCTAATTTTCTAATTTCACTAATCCAGCTCAGGAGGAGCGGTATGTTTGTAGCAGCGGGTGAAACCCGCGTATATAATGTTGGTGTATATCCGTGTCGCCTGCAAACGTTCTATGAATTACAATCATTCATTCGACACGATAGCACCAATGATATATATTTTAATTATTTGAATAGCCTTCTGGCTGTAAGAAAACATACCATGAATGTTGATTTGAACCTCAGTGTCCTTCGTGAGAAACTGCTGGTCTTCAAATCAAATCAGGTTAACTTGACAAAGAAAGTAGGATTAGTTATTAATGGTTAATTCTTCTGTGTGGGAATAAGGACGGCCATTCAGGACTAGTGAATTCGTATCAAACGATTTTGATTTATTACACTGCAAAACTCATGTTCTCGCAGCGTCTCCCGAAGGGGACGCTGCGCTAACTCCCTCGTCAGTAAATAGTTGTTAGTTCTTTAATTTTTGGGAGATATTCGGAACCGGGTAAACGATTGATTTATTACACCGCAAAACTTTCCCCGCATCCGCAGGTACGCGATGCATTTGGATTTACAAACTGGAAGCCCTTTCCGTTTAGGCCATCAGAGAAGTCGAGGGTTGTTCCCAATAAATAGAGCAGACTTTTCTTGTCCACTAAAATTTTGATTCCCTTGTCTTCAAAGATCTGGTCGTTGGGATTGGTGGCATCGTCAAAATCAAGGTCGTACATCAAGCCCGAACAACCTCCGCCTTTTACCGACACACGGATATTGTGCTCCGTAGTCTTTCCCTCTGCTTTCTGCAACTGCAGTATTTGCTCTTTTGCTTTTTCAGTAACACTAATCATAATCAGGATATTGGATTCAGTACAACGCTAAAAACAGTAATTGTGTTCATATCACGACCATAATAAAGTTTTTGCAATGCATCCATTACGTTGGAAGCTCTGAAATACGAGGTATGCAATTCTTTTTCACTCTTGGCTACCCATTGAATGGTATAGGAGTTTTCTTTCTCCTTGGTATGCTGAACGTAATCCAGCATTTTTTTGAGGGTATCTACTTTTTCAGCGGCTATTACCGATTGGAACAGGAAAGCCTGATTGTGTTTGGGGTTGATGGTGATCAAATCCAATTTGACCTTCCCGTCTACCTGTGAAAATTCAAAAATCAGGTCACTGGTCCGAACGCCCAGGTGGTCTTTTATTTCCTGCTGGATGCGGGCAACTTCAACGTGGGTATCGCTTAGGGTTTCTGCCATGGTTTCTAATTCAATTCAAAAACTTTCGATTTCAAGCAAAAGTTTCGGACTTTGACGACTTATTTACAATAGAACAGCAAAATTAAGGCATTTTAACCGTAATCCAACATGGAAAAACTTGAGCACATTGGAATTGCCGTCAGGAATCTGAAGTCTGCAAACACCTTATTTGGTCACCTTCTTGGCCGTGACCATTATAAAATTGAAGAAGTTGAGTCAGAGGGGGTCAGAACTTCATTCTTTGAGGTATCAGGTGTGAAAATTGAATTGCTCGAAGCCACCAGTCCGGATTCACCAATTGCCAAATTCATTGAGAAGCGCGGGGAAGGCATCCATCATCTGGCGTTTGAAGTAGCAGATATCGAAAAAAGCCTTCATGAATATCAGATAAAGGGATTTACACTGATCAATGAAACCCCTAAGGCAGGAGCCGACAACAAGCGGATTGGGTTTTTGCACCCTAAAACCACCAATGGGGTACTGATTGAACTTTGTCAGGAGGTTTCTTAGGGCAAAATCAGGTTCGACCTTCAAGTGGCATTTAATATGAAGCCATATGGCTACAGATAATATGTAGTCATTTAGCTACATAATTTGCCATTTCAGATTCAGGTACTGACTTTGTTGGGCGTTCAATCTGCTTTTTGCTTATTCCTACACGGTATGCAGAACCCGTAGGGTTCTAATCTTAATAGAATATGGTTCAAGGAATTGATCCGACCCTGAAGGGGTCGAACATTGTATATTTTATTTGCGAAGAAAGGAAAACCAGTCTTGAGAAGAGGTCTAATTCTTCTTTTTCTTTTTGTTTTTGTAAACGGGATTTGCTCCCGGGTCTTCGATGCCGTACTGCACTTTATTATAGTATTTCTGCTTTTTCTTACCCTTACTGGTTTTATAGTAGGGTTTAGGGCCACAGGCAGCTAAAAGAAGCGTTGCTGATAAAAATATGCCGATTAATCTTTTCATAGTTCAAAAAACGATTGGTGCAAAGATACATAGCCAAACATAGAAATAAGGTCATTTTCGGTTATAGTCTTACTTTTGCGAGATTAACCGCAGTTTTAACGGATGGATATGGAAGAAAACCGATCAGAAATAGAATTATTGGGCGAGTTTGGGCTGATTGACCGGATTGAAAAGACAGCTGCACGCGTAAATCCATCCACCTTAACAGGAATTGGCGATGATGCGGCGGTGATTGATGCCGGTAATGGAATAGATGCGCTGGTGATTTCCACGGATATGCTGGTGGAAGGAATTCATTTTGATCTTTCCTATATGCCATTAAAACATTTAGGTTACAAAGCCGTGGCCGTGAATGTATCCGATATTGCTGCCATGAATGCAAAAGCTGAACAAATCACAGTGAGTATTGCATTGAGTAATCGCTTTTCATTGGAGGCGGTGGATGCGTTGTACGAAGGGATTCAAATGGCATGTGAAAATTACAAGGTTGATTTGGTGGGAGGCGACACCACTTCCTCAGCTTCCGGATTGATTATATCGGTGACCGCTGTGGGTCGTGCGCCAAAGGACCAGCTGGTATATCGCCATGGTGCACAGAATAATGATATTATATGCGTGACCGGTGATTTAGGTGCAGCCTATCTGGGTTTGCAAATATTGGAAAGGGAGAAACAGGTTTTTCTTGCTGATCCTGAAATGCAGCCCAACATTGAGAAATATAACTACATCGTTGGCCGGCAGCTAAAGCCGGAATCCCGGACGGATATTTATTATGAATTACAGGAGCTTAAAGTGAAACCCACATCGATGATCGATGTATCGGATGGACTGGCTTCTGAACTGTTGCACATTGCAAAAAGCTCACAGGTTGGTATTCGGATTTTTGAAGACAAAATTCCGATTGACCAAAATACCTACGATACTGCAATTGAATTTAAAGTAGATCCGATTACCTGTGCATTAAATGGCGGCGAAGATTATGAGTTGTTGTTTACCATTAGTCCTGCCGATTACGAAAAGATAAAAAACCACGCGGATATTCATTTCATTGGCTACATCCATGATCAGAAGCACCAGAATATCATGGTAACAAAAGGGCAGACTGCAGTGCCGTTGAAAGCACAGGGGTGGGATCATTTTAGGGGATGATGAGTTATGGGTGATGAATTATGAGTGACTCTAACGTTATAGTTCATCACTCATAACTAATAATTCCTAACTCATAATTAACAACTAATCCACCGGATAGGGAATAAACAGAAAGTTCGTAAACTCTTCATCAATGATAAACAGACAGCAAAACTCATCCGGGTCTTTGTAGATTTCTTTGAATGCATCCTCTTTATTTTTCATCACCAGTTCGCGTTGAACAAACTCATCTAAAAACGAAGCAGAATAATTCCACAGGGTATCGTTGGTTTTAGTATCAATTAAAAGTTGTCCAACCGGTTGGGCTGTTTTACACACCGGGAAAATCGGATATTCGGAAAAGCCACGCTTCCTTATTTGATACGAGGCTTCTTTTAATGTATCGGAAATCTTTACAAAATCCTGACTGATGGTGCCCAGATATTTTCCGTTTAATTCGGGGTCGTTGTTCATTTATCTTTTTTTGAAACCGCTAAAATAATAACTTCAATCCTCCTAACCATAAAGATGGTTAAATGCATACATTTATTTCGATTTTAAACCCATTGCAATGCAAAAGTATCTTGTTCTAATTCTTTGTTTCTTATCCACACTTGCGCTTAGCCAGGTAAAACCTTCAACAGAGGCAGATATAACTTCAAGTTTGAAAGCGCGAGCCCAACTAGCTGAGTCTTCGTTATTGAAAAATTATCCGGTGCGGAATATTGGTCCTACGGTACAGGGTGGCCGCATTGTTGATTTGGACGTGAACCTGAACGACACCAAGGAATTTTATATAGCCTATGCCTCCGGGGGTCTTTTTAAGACCATTAACAATGGGATCACCTTCGAGCCAATTTTTGACAACTCAGATGGCATGGTAGTGGGTGATTTTGTGTTATCACAATCTGATCCAAAAATACTCTATGTAGGTACAGGTGAAAAGAATGGAAGCCGCTCCAGTTATGCCGGTACCGGAATGTATAAAACTACAGATGGGGGTGAAACATGGGAGCATATCGGATTAACGAGTTCGCATCATATCAGTCGGGTAGTGATTGATCCTACCGATCATAACACCGTTTGGGTAGCAGCGATTGGTGCATTGTATTCCAAAAATCCGGAGCGGGGTGTTTATAAATCTTCGGATGGAGGCAAATCGTGGAAGAAGACATTATTCATTAATGATAGCACTGGGGTAATCGATCTGGTCATCAATCCAAAAAATCCAAAACAACTTTGGGCAAGTTCGTGGGAACGCGATCGGAAGGCATGGGATTTTAAAGGAAATGGTGTTGGCTCAGCTATTTACAAATCAGAAGACGGGGGAGAGACCTGGAGCAAATCGATGGCTGGTTTTCCACAAGGCAAGCAGGTAGGAAGAATTGGTTTGGATGTTTGTTTAACACAACCCAATGTATTGTATGCAATCCTTGATAATCAGGGTGAAGTAAAAGATGAAAAAGCAGAAGCGCCAAAAAAAGAGGATCTTTCAATGGCAGATTTACGCTCGATGTCGAAAGAGGATTTTTTAAAACTGGATAATAAGAAATTGGATGAATTTCTGAGAAACAATCGTTTCCCAAGAAAATACAATGCTTCGGTAGTGAAAAAGGCAGTACGGGAAGACACGTATTTACCAAAAGCAATTGCTGACTATTTTGGAGCCGATGCAAATGCCAATCTTTTCAATACCAAGATCATTGGCGCTGAAGTATACCGTTCTGATGATGGCGGAACCACCTGGAAAAAAATGAATAGTTATGATCTTGATGCCGTGTTTTATACCTATGGATATTATTTCGCGGAAATGCGGGTAACGCCCGATGATCCGGATTTGATTTATATCTATGGCGTGCCGATGTTAAAATCAAAAGATGGTGGTGTCACCTGGCATCGGCTGGATACCATTGGAGATGTGCATGTGGACCATCATGCGTTGTGGATTAATCCAAAAGACAAAAAGCATATTATGTTGGGAAATGATGGTGGTTTGTATCAAAGCTATGATGAAGGCGCCAATTGGTTACATATCAATAATATGTCGGTCGGTCAGTTTTATTCCGTGAATGTAGACATGGAGGAACCATATAATGTTTATGGTGGGTTACAGGATAATGGAGTATTGCGTGGTTCTTCCCGATCGGTGCCTAATCGCAGTAAGCACTGGGATCGAATTTATGGTGGTGACGGAATGCTGGTGGCTCCAGATCCCCGAAATAGTCAGCTCGTTTATACAGGTTTAAAATTCGGAAATTACGCCCGACTCGAACTGGATAAAAATAAAACGACCCGCATTACCCCACAACATGAAATTGGTGAAGCACCGCTTCGCTGGAATTGGCGCACCCCTATTTTATTGAGCAAACACAATCCGGATATTGTTTACATGGGTGCCCAAAAAGTATTTCGGAGTATGAATAAAGCGGATGATTGGGAAGTAATCAGTGATGATCTGACAAAGAATTTACCGAATGGAAACGTCCCATTCTCAACCATTACCGTGTTATCAGAATCGCCACTTAAATTCGGAGTGTTGTATGCAGGGACGGATGATGGTAATGCATGGGTTTCAAAGGATGGTGGTGTTAAATGGGATTTGATTACATCCGGCTTACCCGCGAATCGATGGGTAAGCAGCATTTCGCCTTCTGCTCATAAACAAGGAACTGTTTTTATTTCGCTCAATGGCTATCGCGATGATGAGTTTCAAACGTATCTTTTTATGAGTGATGATTTTGGTGCCAGCTGGAAAAGCGTAAAGGGCAATTTACCGGAAACCGTTGCCAATGTAATTATTCAGGATCCTGTTAATCCTGATTTACTTTACTGCGGACTTGATAACGGGACCTATGCTTCGTTTGATAAGGGTAATACCTGGCATCTTTTTAATAAATTATTACCAGTAGCTGCCTATGACATGATCGTGCACCCACGGGAGAATGAACTGATCGTAGGAACACACGGACGAAGTATTTTTGTAGTGGATGTAAAGCCTTTGCAGCAGTTAAAATCCGGAGTTACCGGCAAACCTGTTGTGGCATTTAAACCAGCAGATATCCGGTACAGTACACGGTGGGGAAATAAAGCGGCAGACTGGGATACACCGTATGAGCCAAAAGTGGTCATTCAATATTTTGTTGGTTCGCCTGCCGATAAAATTCAAGTTGAGATACTGGATGGTAATAAAAATATTGTTCGGAAACTGGAGGCAAGCGGTGCGGCAGGATTTAATGCTGTTGCCTGGGATGTAAAAATTGCCCCGGTACCGGCAGCTCCGAAGAAAGGTAAATCGAAAAAAGAGGCTGCCCCGACTGATGCAACCATGAAGTATGCAGAGAAAGGGAAATATACGTTCCGATTTATTAATGGTGGAGAAAGCAGTGAGGTTGAATTGGAAATAAAATAGGTATGGGGGACTTTGTCAAAGTCCCCTAAAATTTTTCTATTTCCTTTTTTGTGAACCCGATCAAATCAGGAAAGAACAATTCAAATTCATCCCCAAATTTCTGATAATGTTTGCGCAGGTCATTCACGGCATCTTCCATTTTCGAGTGGAAGGATGTCCGCCTGCTCATGCCGGTTAATGCACGTTGAATTCCTTCCACCTTTCCATAGTTGACCAGCCAGTTGCCACGCATCATGTAGGGTAACATGTATTTAAATTTTTCGGGTAATATGGATTCGTTGGTAAGCAGGGTTTGGTAGGTATTGGAAGCGAATTCGGATAGCGGAAGCGGATGATACTGTTTCCATTTCGATGCTAAAAAATGATCATAGTACATATCCACGATCACCGGGGCATAATGCCGGTAGGTATCCCGTAATCTTTTTTTGCTTTCCATTACCACAGGATGATTGTCAGTATAGTCATCAATCATACGATGGAGTTCAATTCCGTTCGCCACGTCTATAACAAACCGTTCGTGCAAATCACGCCCTTTCACAAAATCCCCGATGAAATTCCCAACCAGGAGTTTCTGATTGTCGCCGGAGAGATATGCATGCGCGAGGAAATTCATTCAATTATTAATTTGAAGGATACTGGTTTGTAAGGTAAGACAATACAAATAATTATATTTGGTTTCTTATATACGAATTTCATTATCAACACTTAAAACCTGTAAGGCATATGGCGGTTATGGAGCAGATGAAATTACTGATTAATTTAGCCCGGATTGATGGTACGGTTGCCGATCGTGAAAAGGTTTATATCAGTACGATAGGAAAGGCCAATGGCCTTCCACATGAAAAAATCGAACCGTTATTTGATCGGCGGCATGATTTGGTAATTCCCAGTGATCTTACCGATGATGAAAAATTCGATTACATTTTTAGCCTGGTGCAATTGATGAAGATCGATGAACGTCTTTATAAAGAAGAGATACTATTCTGCTCGAAAATAGCAGCCGGCCTGGGATACGATCAGGAAGTGATGTTTGAAATGATGCTGCACGTTCGGGCTGCGGCAATGGAAAGTGATGAACTGCTTTCATTAAAGGAATTGACCCAAAAATATTTGAAACCTTAACTGCTGTATAGATGCAAAAATTTTTACCCGCACTACTCCTTTTGTATTGTAGCACGCTTTTCGCTCAAAAAACGATTATACATTGTGGAAACTTAATTGATGGGAAAAGTAATGCACTTCAAAAGAACATGACGATTGAAGTTGAAGGAAATAAAATCATGAAAGTATCCAGTGGTTTTACAAAACCCGGATCCGCTGACATCCTGATCGACCTTTCAAAAAAAACCGTTATGCCAGGGTTTATTGATATGCATGTGCATATTGAAGGGGAGACGAGTAAAGACAATGCCCTGCAGCGATTCACGCTGAATGAAGCCGATATTGCATTTCGCTCAACCTTGTATGCCAGGAAGACGCTGATGGCAGGGTTTACTACTGTGCGTGATTTAGGAGGCACTGGTGTCAACATTGCCTTGCGCAACGCGATCAATCAGGGAACCGTAGCCGGTCCAAGGATTTTTACCGCGGGAAAAACAATTGCTACAACAGGAGGACACGGAGATCCTACCAATGGATATCGAAAAGATTTGATGGGTGATCCGGGGCCGAAGGAAGGCGTTATCAATGGTCCTGAAGATGCCCGGAAGGCGGTACGCCAGCGGTATAAAGATGGATCGGATGTGATTAAAATTACAGCTACAGGTGGCGTACTGAGTATTGCAAAGGACGGATCAGGTCCGCAGTTTACGGACGAAGAATTGGCTGCCATTATTGAAACAGCAAATGATTATGGGATGATCACTGCGGCGCATGCACATGGAACAGAGGGGATGAAGCGCGCAGTGATGGCCGGCATTACAACAATCGAGCACGGCACAATGATGACCGAAGAGGTAATGGAATTAATGATCAAAAAAGGAACCTATTATGTGCCCACCATTACAGCAGGTAAATATGTTGCTGAACAAGCCAAAGTTCCCGGATATTATCATCCTCTCGTGGTTCCGAAGGCACTGGAGATTGGCCCCCAAATTCAAAACACTTTTGCGAAAGCTTATAAAAAGGGAGTAAAGATTGCATTTGGTACAGATGCTGCTGTTTTTCCGCATGGCCAGAATGGAAAAGAATTTGGGTATATGGTGGAGGCCGGAATGCCGGCCATGGAGGCGATAAAATCTGCAACAAGTATCAACGCGAAGGTACTTGGCATAGATGATAAACTAGGTTCTATAGAACCTGGTATGATCGCCGACATTGTTGCATCGGATGATAATCCATTGACGAACATTAAAACACTGGAGTCCATTAGTTTTGTGATGAAAGAGGGAGTGGTTTATTCTAAATAGGTTCGCTAAGCAATGCTTTTCGAATCCATACCGCAAAATGTGGTATACTCAAAATAAAATCTTGCAGATTGGTCGAACAGACCATTTAACCCGATGTTGGCAATTGCTTTAATTCTCTAAAATTTCGCGGGTTGAAATTAAAATTCCATTAAAAAATTTTTTCTCGAAAAATGTAAGGTTTTCACAGTCTACCTTCGGCCACTTATTTTATTAACTAAAACTAAATGTATGAGGAAAACTTTACTTGTATTAAGTACGGTTTTGTTCTTGTTTTCCAACGGAGTTTGGGCACAGGAGCGGACCGTATCGGGAAGAGTAACAGCCACAGAAGATGGCTCGGCACTTCCAGGTGTGAATGTGGTACTGAAAGGGACCAGCAATGGTACAGCAACGGATGCTGATGGCCGGTATTCGCTGGCTATTCCTAACAGTGGAGGGTCACTGGTCTATTCATTTATTGGACTTCAATCAATGGAAGTTCCAATCGGTGACAGAAGTATAGTTGATGTTTCACTAAGTTTGGATGTTACTCAGTTAAGTGAGGTTGTGGTTGTTGGATACGGTACTCAGGATCGTAGAACGGTTACCTCTTCACAGACATCTATCTCCGGTTCAGCATTGTCATCATTAGCTGCTCCAAGTTTTGATACTCAATTAGCAGGACGATCTGCAGGTGTTCAAGTGACCGTTCGATCTGGTATTATTGGACAAACTCCCACCATTAACATTCGGGGTGTAAACTCAATTACCTCAGGGACATTCCCTTTGGTGGTATTGGATGGAGTACCAATGATTACAGGTGATCAAAGTGCTGTTGCGACTACAAACCCATTGGGGGATATCAATCCAGCAGATATTGAATCGTATGAGATATTAAAAGACGGTGCAGCAACAGCAATTTATGGTTCAAGAGCAGCCAATGGAGTTATCCTTATAACAACTAAAAGGGGTAACAAAAATAAGGGCAAAATGAATGTTGATTTTTCATTGACAACTGGTTTTAGTGAAGAGGTAAATAGATTTGATGTATTAAACAGCGATCAATTCATACTAATTGCAAATGAAAAATTAACAAATTCTGGTTCAGCTGCAGGAGCATTCGCTGATCCAAATGGAATCCAAACTGACTGGCAAGATATTCTTTTCAGAAAAGGTAAATTTAACAACTATAATTTAGGGATTAGCGGTTCAAGTGAATCCTCTAATTACTACTTTTCTGTTGGATATCAGGATCAGGAAGGAGCAATTGTGGCAAATGATTTCAATCGCCTTTCCTTCAGAGGAAATCTTGATCATAAAATCAATAAGTATTTGGAATTTGGAACAGGGGTGTCTATTACCCGTTCGAACACTACCGGCCTTAATACCGGAACAAATGCTCTTTCTGGAAATATTTCTGCGGGGTTAAGGCTTTTCCCTAACGTTTCTCCATACGACGTATTAAACCCAACCGGCTTTAATCTTTCACCAGACAATTCAGTTCTGGGTACTGGCGCAAATACACGCAATATTGATAACAACTATACAAACTCTGCATTTGTATTGGCTAACAACCAATTTAAGGCAAAGACAGATCGTATTCTTGGTAATATTTATGGAAAAGTAAACATCATCGATGGGTTAAACTTCCGTACTCAGTTTGGGATAGATTATTTGGGAAATCTTGATTTTCAATCACTCGACCCTCGTCATGGAGATGGACGTGGATCTAATGGTATCGTGTACCAGGCATTTAGACAGGTAACACGCTGGAATTCACAAAATACAATAAACTTCAACAAGGATTTTGGAGATCATGGAATTGATCTTGTTGTTGGCGCGGAATATCAGCAAACGACGGTTAATAGTTTTTCAGGACAAGGTGCTAACTTTTCTGACCGTTTTTTCATGTCTGACAACCTGATTTCAGGTCAGTTTGTAACACCTACATCGGGTGGTACTTATGCACAAAATGGATTTATCTCCTATTTTGGAAGAGCAAATTATTCCTATAAGGAAAAATATTTGCTTAGCGTTAGTTTAAGAAATGATGCGCTGTCTAATCTACCGGAAACCAATAGAAATGGTATATTCTACGGTGGTTCGGTTGGCTATCGTTTATCAGAGGAAGGGTTCTATCAGAACTCTGGTCTGGCGGACATTATGAATAGTGTTAAACTCCGTGCCAGTTACGCACAAGTTGGTAATGTAGACATCGGTTACTTTCCATACCAAAGCTTATATGGAGCTGGACGATATGGTAGTCAAAACGGTGCACAATTTTCACAAGCCGGTAATCCAAATCTAGAATGGGAAACCAGTAAAAAGCTAAATATTGGAGGTGACTTTGCCTTTATAAACAATCGTTTCTCATTGACATTTGATTATTTCTCAAATGATGTAGATGGTCTAATTTTGGATGCCCCTACAGTACCGTCAGTTGGAATTCCTAATAACTCAATAAGTACCAATGTGGGTGCGATCAGAAATAGTGGATTGGAATTTACAGTCAACGCTACAGCCATTAATAAGAATGGTTTCAGATGGGATATTAACGCCAACTTCACCTCAATCAAAAATGAAGTTATAGCACTTGCAAATAATACTCTGGGTGAAACACTTCCACTTATTGGCAACTATACCATCACCCGTATTGGTGAAAGCCAAAACTCAATTTATGGGTTTCAATATGCTGGTGTTAACCCTGCCAATGGAAATCCATTGTATATAAAAGGTAATGGTGAGATTGTTCAAAGAAATGGAAATACAGGAACCTTTTCGTACTATGATGCTGCCAATGGTTTAGATGAATCGGTGACTACCAAAGGTGGAATTGCCGCTCCATTAAGTACTGCTGATGTCAAAGATGGTGGTGACCGCAGTGTGCTGGGATCGACCCTCCCAAAATACTATGGTGGTCTTACCAATACTTTTAGTTATAAAGGATTTTCACTGGAAGTATTCCTACGATATACAGGTGGCAACAAGGTTTATAACCAAACAGCACAAGATAATTTATACAACCAGGACTTCACCAATAGCGGTACTGTATTGTTAAATCGCTGGACTCCTGAAAACCCAAACACGGATGTTCCGAAGATGTGGTTGAACAGAAATGCTCAGGTAAACCAGGCAGGTCAGGCGATTTCAAGATTTGTTGAGGATGGTGATTTTTGGAGAATACAAAACATTGTGCTAGGCTATTCGCTTCCAAAATCTGTTCTTGAAAAAACCGGTGATTTTAAGTTGTCTAGTGTTCGTGTTTTTGTTCAAGGTCAAAATCTTGCAACATTTACAAAGTATACAGGAATTGATCCTGAGTTGGGTGCCGGTATTGATTACAACACCAATCCAATTTTTAGAACATATACTTTTGGAATCAACATAGGTCTTTAAAATTATAATAATGAAAATTATAAATATGAAATTTTTATCGAAGCTGGTTCTCATCACAGGGTTGATGATTGCTTTTGCTTGTGAGGATTTGCTGGAATTTCAACCTTCAACCTCACTTTCTGATATTACCGCGTTTTCAACCCCGAGTACAATTGAATTGGCTGTGGTTGGAGTTTACAATGCAGCGCAATCTGGTTTTTATACCGGTGGTCTTTCAGGAGCCGTATTTAGAGGTTATCCATTTGGAGCCGCTCATGTAGAGCAAGGTGATAATCGTGGTGAAGATGTAATTAGTACGCAAGGTTTTTATGGTATTACCTATGATGCAAGTTATAGTCCTACCACTGCTAACAATGATTACATGTGGCAAACACTTTATGCTTTAATTAATCAGGCAAATGTTGTTTTGGATGGTTTGAATAAGACGACACCTAGTGCAGCTTTACCTCAGTCACTATTGGTCTACTATAAAGGGGAAATGCTTTTCTTAAGAGCTCTAGCACACCATGAATTGTTGAAGCATTTTGCAAGGCCCTACTCAGACAATCCAAATGCTCCACTTGGCGGTGTGGTTATTCGTACCGAACCTATTACTGGCGGTGCAGCAGCAGATGCAGGGAGCCAGATTGGACGTAGCACTGTTCAAGAGACTTACAATCAGATATTAATCGACTTGAATGAGGCGGAACTAATTCTTCCTGAGACAAGAACCAATATAGGATTGAAAATCACAAGAGCTACCAAAGCCGCTGCTGTTGCGATTAAAACACGAGTTTACCTCCATATGGGAAATTGGGCAAGTGTAGTGACGGAAGGAAATAAATTAGCGAAGGAGTCTACTGCTCCATTTTCACCTGCTGCAGGTTATGGTTCTTATTCTTTAACAGCTTCTCCAATGGGTCCATTCACAAGTGGTGGTAGTAAGAATAATACGGAATCTATTTTCTCAACCGAAAATAATGATATCGATAACGCGGGAGTTAACGGTTCACTGCCTACAATGTACAATGTCTCCAAAGCACCTGTTACAGGAAGAGCTTTGGTTTGTATTAGCCCGGTTTTATGGAATAATACATGGTTTCTTGCTACCGATTTAAGAAAATCCTCTTTGATGGTGGATGATGATGCAGCAGGCCCTGGAAGAGCAGCGAAGTTTACGAAAAAGTATTCTGACGCTACGGCTCGCACCGATAATGCTCCAGTTATTCGCTATGCTGAAGTCTTGCTAAACATGGCAGAAGCCATACAAAGACAATCAGCGGGAGTGGATGCGCGTGCGCTTGCTCTATTAAATGCAGTTCGAAACCGATCAGTAACAGATGTAGCTAATCAATTTGTAATCGGCGATTTTGCAACAGCAAATGATCTGGCTCTCGCAGTGCTAAGAGAACGGAGAATTGAGTTTGTGTGTGAAGGTTTGCGTTGGGGTGATATTCACAGGTTAGCTCAAGATGCAACTTTTTCCCCAGGAGGAATCCCGGTCAAAGCATTGAGAACAGTAACTAACTGGTCTGCTTTTTATACCGGAGACCCAGCTACCGTGATTTCTACACAGGAAGCAATTCCTTATGCAGATTATCGTTTTATCTGGCCAATTCCAGCATCCGAAACAAACGTTAATCCAGTGTTAGCTGCTCAACAGAATCCTGGCTATTAGTAATTTTTTTTAAATAACATTTCATGGGACCTGGTCATTTTTGATCAGGTCTTTTTTTTTGCCAAATAAATGGCGCAGCTGAATAGTATCAATAATTATGAGTTTCAATGGGGAAGCATCTCGTTCTTATTAAATAATTATTAACTTCACCTACATTCACTAACTAACTTCTAAGTATGAAAGCGAAATTAAGACCCCTTTTATATTTTTTACCGCTTGTTGTTTTGATGTCTTCTTGTTTAAAAGGTGATTTGGAAGACCTGGAGAAACAATTGGCAGACCTTGAAAAAGCCCTTGGCTCCAATGAACCGCTGGCGATCGATTTTGCTACAACAAACAGTAATGACGTACCCGTAGTCAAAAAGACGTCTTATGGGTTTAAGTCATTGTATTATTATAGCAATTATATGGAAGATAATCAGGACGGTACCTTTGACATCTATATTGAACGATTTGGCGATGTGGACTGGAACGAAGGAGCCTGGATCTATTTTGAATACGATGAAGCAACTGAAACCTTCTCCGGCGAACAGGCTGGTGTGTATTTCCGCGATCAATTCAGAACGAATATAAATCCGTATTTCGACCCCGATTTGTCAGGGCATACCTTTGAGTTCAAACTAAATTCGATAAACACTACCACCGGACAAGTAAGTGTCAGCATAAATGCAAGTACGGACAATACCGCCGCCAACAATGAGTATTCCGGCAAGCCGATGACATGCACATTTGCCTTTAACGGGATATTGCCCATTTACCTCGATTAATTGGGAGGTAATCTATTCTCAATAATTTCGAGATTTTAGGCTACTTTTGCAGTTCTAAAATTTTCAGGGAACAGAGGGAATGGAAAATATCCGCAATTTTTGCATAATCGCCCATATTGATCATGGGAAGAGTACGTTAGCCGACCGGTTGCTCGAGTTTACCGGCACCCTAACAGACCGCCAAATGCAGGCACAAGTGCTTGACAGCATGGACCTTGAGCGTGAAAAAGGGATTACGATCAAGTCGCATGCCATCCAGATGAACTATAAATTTGAGGGTAAGGAGTATATCCTGAACCTCATCGATACCCCCGGCCATGTTGACTTTTCTTATGAAGTTTCCCGTTCCATTGCCGCCTGTGAAGGCGCCCTGCTGATCGTGGATGCAGCCCAGGGTATTGAGGCCCAAACCATTTCCAATCTTTACCTGGCACTGGAGCATGATCTTGAGATTATTCCAGTGTTGAATAAAATCGACCTTCCGAGCGCTATGCCTGAGGAGGTAACCGATCAGATTGTGGAGCTAATTGGCTGTAAACCGGAAGACGTAATCCACGCAAGTGCTAAGGAAGGCCGCGGAATTGAAGAAATTTTGAGTGCTGTCGTAAATCGCATCAAAGCGCCTGTGGGAGATCCTGACGCTCCCCTTCAAGCCATGATTTTTGACTCCGTTTTCAATTCCTTCCGTGGAGTTGAAGTGTACTACCGCGTTTTCAATGGCACGATGCGGCAGCATGATGAGGTAAAATTTGTGAACACAAAAAGTACGTACGGTGCGGATGAAATCGGTGTCCTGAAATTAGTAAAGAGTCCACAAAAAGAAATTAAGGCTGGTAATGTTGGCTATCTTATTTCCGGGATAAAGGAAGCGAAAGAAGTGAAGGTAGGAGATACCATTACACATGCTAAACGCCCAGGCGCTGCCATCAAGGGTTTTGAAAACGTAAAACCAATGGTCTTTGCTGGAATCTACCCGGTTGAAACGAGCGAGTTTGAAGAATTGCGTGCCTCTATGGAGAAACTTCAGCTGAATGATGCTTCGTTGGTTTGGGAACCGGAATCATCAGCCGCGTTGGGATTCGGTTTTCGTTGTGGTTTCCTTGGGATGTTGCACATGGAAATTATTCAGGAGCGGTTAGAGCGTGAATTTGGTATGACCGTGATCACCACAGTTCCATCGGTACAGTTTAAAGCTGAAATGACGAATGGAAAAGAAATCACTATTAATGCTCCATCAGAAATGCCTGAACCGAATATGATGAAGCAAATTAATGAGCCTTACATTATGGCTCAGATTATTACAAAGTCAGAATATATAGGGGCGGTGTTGAGTCTGTGTATTGATAAACGTGGGATCATTAAAAACCAAAACTACCTTACTTCGGATCGTGTCGAGCTTTCATTCGAAATGCCACTTTCAGAAATCGTTTTTGATTTCTTTGATCGATTAAAAACTGTTTCAAGAGGATATGCTTCGTTAGATTATCATTTAATTGGATTCCGTGAATCGGACATGGTGAAGTTGGATGTAATGTTGAATGGTGATAAGGTGGATGCACTTTCTGCTATTGTACACCGTGCTAAATCATACGAGTGGGGAAAAAAATTATGCGAAAAATTGCGTGAGTTGATTCCACGTCAAATGTTTGAGATTGCTATCCAAGCATCCATCGGGCAAAAAATAGTGGCGCGTGAAACCGTAAAAGCGATGCGTAAAAACGTAATCGCCAAATGTTATGGTGGTGACATCTCACGTAAGCGTAAACTTCTGGAGAAGCAGAAGAAAGGTAAGAAACGAATGCGTCAGGTGGGGAATGTTGAAATTCCACAAGAAGCATTTATGGCTGTATTGAAAATAAATTAAAAATCTGAAACATGGTAGAGACAAAAAACTATACCCTGATTGACGGCCGGAAAATTGCGGCACAGATTAAATCTGAAATTGCAGAACGTGTTGAAGCGCTTAAAAGCAAACACAACAAAATTCCCCACCTCGCCATTATTTTGGTGGGGGATGACGGCGCCAGTACAACCTATGTAGATGGTAAAGTGAAAGCCTGTAAGGAAGTGGGTTTTCACTATAGCTTAATGCGCTTCGCCGAAACCATAACGGAAGAAAGGCTTCTAAAACATATCGAACAAATCAACAATGATGATGATGTGGATGGATTCATTGTACAACTTCCATTACCATCACATATTTCCGTGTACACGGTGACGGAGCACATTCGTCCGGATAAAGATGTGGATGGATTTACTAATCAAAATTTCGGTAGTATCGTTTCTGATCACCCTCTGATTTTACCCGCAACACCTTTTGGCGTACTGGAATTGTTAAGACGGTATAACATTGAAACGGAAGGTAGACATTGTGTGATTGTAGGCGCAAGCAGGCTGGTTGGCGCCCCACTAAGTATGATGCTGGCAGAACACGGTCGGGCCACCGTAACAATTTGTCATAAATATAGTACCGATTTACCGGGTATCACCCGACAGGGTGATATTCTCATTGTAGCGGTGGGTAAACCCGGATTGATTACCGCTGATATGGTGAAAGAAGGAGCGGTAGTAATTGATGTAGGAACCACACGTGTAGAGGATAAGTCTAATGCACGTGGATGGGTATTGAAAGGTGATGTTGATTTTAAGAATGTAGCATCTAAGTGTTCATTCATTACTCCGGTTCCGGGAGGTGTTGGTCCGATGACGATTACTTCGTTGTTATTAAATACACTAAAAGTGGCAGAGTCACGATTTCTGTGATTGCAAATACTGATCCTATTAATGTAACAATGCTTCCGCTGATGGAAGATTTCTATTCCATTCAGGGAGAGGGTCATTATCAGGGGCATGCGGCCTACTTTGTGCGGCTGGGTGGATGTGATGTTGGCTGCATCTGGTGTGATGTTAAGGAATCCTGGGATGCAAGCGCACATCCGCGTATTGCTGTGGAGGATATTGTTACAAAAGTAAAGGGCAGTGCCGCTGAAATTGTGATTATTACTGGAGGAGAGCCGGTGATGTACGATTTAACAAAGCTAACCGCACGACTAAAAGCGGAAAATTTTCGTACCCACATCGAAACATCCGGAGTTTATCCGATTACGGGTGAATGGGATTGGGTGTGTTTTTCACCAAAAAAATTTAAAGCACCGCACGCCGCGATTTATGAGGTAGCGAATGAATTAAAAGTAGTAGTTTATAACCAAAGTGATTTTGAATGGGCTGAAAAACATGCGGCCATGGTCAATGGAGATTGTGAATTGTTTTTACAACCGGAGTGGTCAAGAGAAAAAGAAATGGTTCCTAAAATTACAGACTACATCAAGGCCAATCCACATTGGAAAATTTCGCTTCAGCTTCATAAATATATGAATGTGCGGTAATACGGTATGGAGCTTAAATCTTTTAAAGAGCAGTTGAATAGATGGGGACACGAGCGCGTCCCTTTTTTATTTGTTATTGATTTTGAATTAGAAAAACCGTTGGCTTGGAAATTGGCTGACCTGGATGCCGCTGAAATACAATATGATGTAAATGGATTTTCCAACGGTAAAGAAAAAATCGTTTCTGAAGCGATCGAAATACACTCCCATCCCATTTCTTTTCAATTATATAAGGAAAAATTTGACAGGGTCTATCAACATCTTCAATATGGAGATTCCTATTTAACAAATCTGACGATTGTAACACCCATCGAATTGAGCAATTCACTTGCTGAGATTTTCAATAAAAGTACAGCGCGGTATAAGCTTTTGGTAAAGGATAATTTCCTTGTTTTTTCTCCGGAGGGATTTATTAAAATACAAAAAAACAAAATTCATGCATTCCCCATGAAGGGAACGATTGATGCAGACCTGCCGAATGCCCGCGAAATCATTTTAACCAATGGGAAGGAGATGGCCGAACATGTCACTATCGTTGACCTGATTCGAAATGATCTTAGTGTAATCGCAAAGAATGTGCATGTGAATAAGTTCCGGTACATCGATGAGATCAAAACAAATAGAAAGAAACTGCTACAGGTAAGTTCAGAAATTGTTGGTGAGTTGGAGGGGGATTGGGAAGGAAAGCTGGGTGATATCCTGATTTCACTATTACCAGCAGGTTCGATAAGCGGGGCGCCAAAAGCTAAAACCCTCGACATTATTGCACAGGCAGAAATCGAGAAACGGGGGTACTATTCTGGGGTGTTTGGGTATTTTGATGGCCGGCAGGTTGATAGTGGCGTGATGATCCGTTACATTGAGAAAAAGAATGATCACTATTGCTATCGAAGTGGAGGTGGGATCACAACACAAAGCAATGCCGAACAGGAATATCAGGAGACCATAGATAAAGTATATGTCCCTTCTACTTGAATCCATAAAATTATTAAACGGAGAATATCATAATTTATTCTACCACGAGCAACGCATGAACCATGCATTTAAATTATTGTTCGGTGAAGATCATTGGTTTAATCTGGAAGATTTTTTAGGACCATTGGAAAGGCCTGAAACCGGACTTTTCAAGTGCCGGATAACGTATGATGATCAGTCAAAAGATATTCAGTTCCTTCCCTATGAACCTAAAATGATTCGGCATCTGAAACTCGTGGAGGATAATGATATTCGGTATGAACACAAGTATGTAGACCGAAAAGGAATTGATAAATTGTTTGCTCAGCGAAAAGAGTGTGACGATATCCTGATTGTCCAGAATGGAAGGATTACAGATTCATCCTATTCGAATATCGTTTTTAAAAGAAAGAATCATTGGTATACCCCGTGGTCAGCATTATTAAAGGGAACGATGCGTCAAAATTTATTGGAGTGGAACGATATTAGTGAGGAGGATATTTACGTTGAGGATATAAAAAACTTTGAGGCCTTTAAATTAATTAATGCCATGCTGGGATTTGCAGGTCCTGAGATTGATGTATCCAATATTGTTTACTAGCTTTAGAAATGATGCGTTTACTTTTACCGGTTATTTTATGTGTTGTTACAGTTGGCTATTCGCAAAATACGTTGAGCACGAAGTCGAAAAAGGCAATTCAATATTATACCGAGGCAGATAACTATCGCGTACGCGGGCAGTATGAACAGGCGATCTATCTATTGAATGAAGCGCTGGCAAAAGATAAAGAATTTGTAGAAGCCTATTACCGGCTGGGCCTGGTGTATATGAGTACACGGGAGTACCCAAAAGCCATCAGTAATTTTGAAACCGGGCTGTCCCTCACCACTGATATTCGTAAGCAAAAAGTTTTTTGGTATGACCTGGGGGAAAGTTACCTGCTGGTCGGTGATTATAAAAAAGGGCAGGAAACCTTATCTAAATTTCTCAGTGCCGAAACGCAGAATGTCCGAAAGATTGACCGTGCGAAGATGTTGTACAACACCGCCGACTTTGCTATAAAAAATAGTGAAGAAAAAGCAGCATTCAACCTGCGTCCGTTGAGCGACACGGTAAATGCTTTTGCAATGCAATACTTCCCGGTACTGACTGCTGATCAGCAAAACATTATTTTCACCCGACGTCTGGGTAATGGCCCCGAGCATGATGAAGATTTGGTGATGAGCAAAAAAGGAAGGGATGGCAAGTTTGGAATACCTGAATCATTATCGGAAAATATTAACACGATGCTGAACGAGGGAACCTGTACGATTTCAGCAGATGGCAGAAAACTAATATTTACTTCATGTGAAGGGCGACAAGGATTTGGGAGTTGTGATTTATATGAGAGTATAAAGACCGGCAATGAGTGGTCGAAACCGAAAAACCTGGGCCCCATGATTAATTCCAATGAATGGGAATCACAGCCCTCACTTTCTGCAGATGGCCGAACGTTGTACTTTGTTTCCGATCGAAGAGGGGGATTAGGAAGAAGAGATATTTGGGTTAGCCATTTAGATGACAACGATCAATGGACAAAAGCATCCAACCTTGGAAGGTCAATTAATAGTCAGTTTGATGAGATCTCTCCCTTTATTCACGTGAATAATCAGGTCCTGTACTTCGCGTCAAATGGGTTAACAGGATTTGGGGGATATGATATTTTTTATACTGAAAAAAATCCGGACGGCAATTGGGGAAAGCCGGTAAATGTCGGGCGTCCCATCAACAATCATCAGGATCAGTTTTCACTATTTATTACTGCGGATGGGAAGAAAGGATATTATTCGCATGAGGAATTTACGGACCAGGGATTTTCGGCTGGTAGAATTTATGAAATGGAAATCCCTGAACAAAGTCAGCTGAAATTTCGGACAAATTATATCAAAGGTATAGTCAGTGACAAAGGAACCGCATTGCCATTGAAGGCGGTGATCGAATTGATTGACCTTGAACAAAACAAGGTGGTTTCGAAAGTGTCTTCGGATTCGATTTCGGGGGAATATTTAATGACGCTGACGCAAGGTGCTGAATATGCCTTATACGTACGCAGACAGGGCTATTTATTCAGAAGTTTAAATTTCAATTATTCAAAAGTAAAAGACTTTGAACCGATCATTTTAAACATCGAGCTTGAAAAAGTTGCGGTAGGTTCGGTGGCAGTTTTAAATAATATATTTTTTGAATTTGATTCATACCAAATAAACAATAGATCTATTCCTGAATTACAGAAGGTAATTTCTTTTATGAAAGAAAATTCAGAAGTACGTATTGAGATAGGAGGACATACCGATAATATCGGTGGCGAAGCCTACAATCAAACCTTATCCACCCAGCGTGCCCAAGCTGTAATGAACTACCTGGTAGAACAAGGGGTATCTGACCAAAGACTTATTTCAAGAGGGTATGGTTCAACAAAACCGGTTTCGTCTAACGAAACAGAAGAGGGGAGGCAGCTGAATCGTAGAATACAGTTCCGAATTTTGTAATAACCCTTTTTAAGGTATTTTATAAAACTTGCAGTTGGAAAAAGAAAATATCTGTTTTTTTTTCGCCTTATTCACACTCTTAAATTAACTAAAACTAAAATATATGAGGAAAACTCTACAAAACTTGTGGATTGTTCTGTTTAGTGTTTGTGCACTCAATGCATTTGCACAGGATAGAATAGTTACCGGAAAAGTTACGTCAGCAGATGACGGAACTGCAACTCCAGGTGTGAATGTTACCCTTAAAGGAACAGCAACCGGAACCGTTACGGATGCCAATGGAATGTATTCCGTCAAAGTTCCTGAAGAAGGCGGAACACTGGTCTTTTCTTTTATTGGACTCGCCACGCAGGAAATCCTGGTTGGCCAGCGATCTCAAATTGATGTACTGATGCAAAGCGATGTTACCCAACTAAGTGAGGTTGTGGTGACAGAGACGGGTTACAGTCAGGAGAGAAAATTCATAGGATCAGCAACCGTACTGGGGTCCGAAATTATTGAGCGTACCCCAATGGCATCCTTGGATCAATCTTTACAGGGTAGAGTTGCCGGTGTTCAGGTAAATTCGGGTAGCGGACAACCAGGTGCTAGTGCCACGGTTAGAATTCGAGGTGTCAATTCTATTTCAGGCGCCTTTACGCAACCCCTTTATGTTGTTGACGGTGTACCGATAGCAGGGGATTTGTCAGGAATTAACGCCAACGATATCATATCGCAAACAGTTTTGAAAGATGGATCCGGAGGAGCGATGTATGGTGCTCGTGGAGCCAATGGTGTTATTGTTATCACAACAAAAAAAGGTCAGTCAGGAGAGAATGCAATAGATTTCCGTACGCAAGTAGGTGTTTCGATGCAACCTCCTCCAACCAACTTCCCGATGATGACTACGGCACAAGCACTTGAATATGAAGAGCGGCTTGGTCTGGCAGGTTTTGGAATTAGTGGTCCCGGTTGGGCATACTCACCACAGAACCCATCCTATGCAGGACAAACGGAAGCGGAAAAGGACAGAAGAGATGCCGAGTTGGCAAAATTCAGGTCAAACAATCGCGACTATTATGATATCATGTTCCGCAATGGCAGAACCTACACCAACGAGTTGGTAGCAAGAGGTGGTACAGCAACCAGCCGGTACTATACTTCATTTAATGCTTTTCATCAGGACGGTTTTGCTGAAGGATCCGGCTTTGATCGGTATACAGGAAGAATAAATGTCGATCAGGAACTGGGTAAGTTGACATTAAATTTAGCTGCCACCATAGTAAGTTCTGAGACGAATAACAGCATTGGGGACCGATTGGGGAATAGTTCCGTCAACCCGTTTCAAGCCGTCTGGAGAGCAAAACCGTATGAGTCTGTTTACAAAGATGACGGCACATTAGATTTCGGAGCACATTCAACACTTGCACCAAAATATATTGCCAATACATTAGAGCGGCAGGAAAATACCGTTTCCAGAGAAAAGCAATTTAGAGTGGTGGGTGGTCTGACATTGAAATATGATATTGTTGAAGGCTTGAGCTTTAGAAATAATTTTGGTGTTGATATGCTTAACATACAGGGAATGTATTCAATTGATCCAAATTCTTATGTTGGTTCAACGCAATCTCAGAATTCGGGATACCATACAGAAAATTTTGTAAGCAATACCCAAATTATTAACACCTCTAGTTTGAATTACAGCAAACTCTTTAATGATATGCACGAAGTTGAGGTTGGGGCATTTTTTGAAGCGATTAAACAGACTAATAATGGCTTTGGGTATCAATTGTTTAACCTGGATCCACGTCTATCAGAGACAGGACAAGGTGCAAGTAACATCCCTACCACCGCTGGTCAGACAAATTATCCTCAAAATGGAAGTGGTGCCAAGTCGAAGTACGGGATACGTTCTTATTTTGGTACTGCTCGTTACACGTATGCAGACAAGTATACTTTAAACCTTAATGCACGAATGGATGGTACTTCCAGAATTCTGAATGAGGATAACAAAGAGATTTTTACCTGGTCGGCTGGTCTTGGTTGGGATGTAACCAATGAGCAATTCATGCAAGGCCAGAATATAGTTACCCTCTTAAAAATGAGAGCGACGTATGGTGAGGTTCCAAATATCGGTAGTATAGGAACGAGTACATATGGATTAGTGGGTGGAATCTATTCAGTTCCCAACTACCTGGGGCCTCAAATGCCAACCTTTGGAACCAGTACAGCATTTGCCGGTTCTTCAATTTCAGGTTTGGTGCCATCCACTCCGGGTAATCCTGATTTGAGAATAGAGACAGTTCAAAAGTTCAATATCGGATTCGATATGTCGCTTTTTAATCGGGCAAACATTGTTGTTGATTTTTACAAAAACACAACGATTGATCTTTTCGTAAATCAACCGCTTGGTAATACTACTGGTTTTGGTGGAACTTCTACCCCAATTAATGCTGGTACGATGACCAACAAAGGTGTTGAAATGACGCTGTCGGGAGATATTTACAGAAGAGGTGATTGGGCAATTGATGCAAGTTGGAATCACGCCATCAATGTGAACAACATAGAAGACTTAGGTAGTGTGGACGAATATGCAACAGGAACTTTCCTTATTAGAGAGGGACTACCGTATGGCTCGCACTATACCTATGACTATATTGGTGCAGATCCAACTACTGGACGACCAGTATATAGAAAAGAAGATGGCACTACAACCACGACCCAGGCAGATGCTGGTCAGGTGGCTAATTTTGGAACCTTCATTCCAAAGCACGTGGGAGGATTTAATTTAGGTGTAAGATGGAAAGGCTTTCAGGTATCTACCTTCTTTAGCTATCAGTATGATGTCGTTAGAAGTAACAACGTTTGGAGCTGGGTAGTACGCGGTATACCGGGTTATGTGAATGCCGTTAACCAGGCAGCTGTAATGCTGGAAGATCAGTGGATGCAGCCCGGAGATCAGAAGTTTTACCAGTCCCCTCAATATGATAGAGGATTTACGTCTGCGGATTTAATGGATGCAAAGTTTTTGAGATTCAGGGAGCTATCGGTATCGTATACAATACCTAAATTGCTGATTCTTAAAGATGTTAAGGTCTATGGTCGTGCCCAAAATTTAAAAATTTGGAGCCCATGGAAAGGGATGGATCCTGAGGATAATAATAACATTAGTTTGGTTGAGTATCCGAATCCAAGAATGTTTGTTTTTGGTGTAGACCTAACATTTTAAAATATAATTAACATAAGACTATGAAAAATATATTTTCTTATTTCTTAATGGTAATTGTTTTGTGGAGCAGTTCATGCAGCGATTACCTGGATTTTACAGAAACTGATTTGATTGCAGGAGATGTAGCATTAAAAACAGTAGCGAATAATGAATCTGCTATTATTGGTGCGTACGGTGGGTTGGATAACAACATGACAGTTTTACTTAATTCAGTTTTTTCTGATGAAGTAAAAACTGCCGGTGAGTTTTACAATGCTGCTACGGTCCATGAATGGCAATATGGTCCGCAAGATATTTCAATCAGAGATACCTATACGGCTATCACTCCACAATACAGAATGATTGACAGGGTAAACAGAGTGCTGGCACTTGTTGATGGGGCAGACTCAACCCGTGTAGGAGATAATACGCTGAGAAAAAGGCTGAAGGGTGAGGCTCTTTTTTTACGGGCGTATGCTCATTTTGAATTGTTCCGGTTTTATTGTGGTAACTATAACGCGAATGGAGTTGCAATGCCATATATGGAGACTCCTTCATTAGCGCCTCAGGGTAGGATTTTATTGGGTGAATATTTCCAAAAACTTAACCGCGATATTTCTGATGCGAAGTTGTTGTTACCGAATAGTATAACTGACATAAACAGGGCGAATTTGGCAGCCGCCAACGGACTTCATGCACGTATTGCATTGTATTCGGGAGATTGGGCTGCAGCTGAAACGTATGCTTCCAATTACATTAATACTCCTGGCCTTGAGCTGGCAACCATTGCAGCTTTCCCAGGTATTTGGACCGATGCAAGTAATGCAGAGCAAGCATTTAGAACCGTTAGAACCCCATCAATGGCACGAGTGGGTAGCCTGTATAGAGGTACTTCCGCCAGTGCAGCTAACATTGGTACAGTTACCTGGACCGTAAGTAATAAACTTTACGATTCGTATACTGCAACTGACGTACGTTTAAATGCGTATTATTTGACGGAACCTGCATTGGCAGCCAGCAATAGACCAAATGCTGACAGACCAGGATTAATCATCAGTAAATATGCAGGAGGTGCGTATGGTAGTTCTACTGAGAATGTGGCCAATTCAAAACTAATGCGGACCGCTGAAATGTATTTGATCAGAGCAGAAGCCCGAGCCGAACAGGATAAGATAACAGGTGCAAATAGTGCAGAAAGTGATCTTAATATGGTAAGAGCAAACAGGATTTCAGACCATGTGGATATCGTGTTGGCAAGTAAAGCAGAAGCTATCAATGAAATATTATCGGAAAGGTTTAAAGAGTTAGCTTTTGAAGGTCATCGTTTTTGGGACTTAAAGCGTAAAGGTCTGGCTGTTTCTCGCTTGACTGAAGACGCCCCGTCAGCGACTGCCGCTACTTTACCCGCCAGTGATTTCCGGTTTGCGCTTCCAATTCCGCTTACTGAAATACAAGCTAATAATTTAATGACACAAAATGATGGATATTAATACATCCAACTAAAATGAAAAAAGAGGTGCCTTAGCACCTCTTTTTTTTTATTCCTATTAACTGACTATTGCAGGAATTCGATAGGAGTTGAATGGATAATTTACTTTCATGACTTGCATTGTACGATTTTCTAGTCAATCTTCGTAAGTAATTTTGGATTTATTGCTCATGCTCTACATCTCCCGAAAAGAACATTTTAACGCTGCCCATAAACTCTATAATGATCAATGGAGCAAGGAGAAAAATATAGAGGTCTTTGGCCCATGCGCCAACGACAACTGGCATGGTCATAATTTTGAGCTGATTGTCACCATCAAAGGAATTCCCGATCCCGAAACAGGGTTTGTTGCAGATTTAAAAAAACTAAGTTCAATGATTCGGGCGGAGGTCATCGAAAAACTCGATCATAAAAACATCAACATTGATGTCGATTTTATGGCTGGAAAAATGGCGAGCTGTGAAAATCTGATTGTGGAAATCTGGAAAATTCTCGAACACCATTTGCCATCGGTCACCGAACGGGGAAAACTTCATTGCATCCGCCTTTATGAAACCCCGCGTAATTATGTTGAATATTTCGGTGAATAGTATCATCTTCGTTCCGTGCGATATTATATCATAGCAGGTGAACGCTCCGGCGATTTGCATGGAGGAAACCTGGTTCGGTCAATCTTTAAACGTGATCCTCAGGCAGTTTTTCGCGGTTTCGGCGGTGATGAAATGGAAAAGGCCGGCGTGGAAATTCTGATCCACTATAACCAAATGGCCTTTATGGGATTTGTTGAAGTCGTCTCCAATTTATGGACGATCACGGGCTATCTGAAGCAATGCAAAGAAGATATTCAGACCTTTAATCCGGATGTTATTATCCTGATTGACTATGCCGGGTTTAACCGGCAGGTTGCCAGGTTTGCTACGGAAACAAAGCGCAAGGTGTTCTATTACATATCTCCGAAAGTGTGGGCCTGGCGACAAGGCAGGGCTTTAATGTTGAAGAAAAATGTAAATCAGATGTTTGTGATTCTTCCATTTGAGGTGGAATTCTACAAACGTTACCATTGGGATGTTGATTATGTAGGTAACCCCGTGTTGGATGCGATCCGAAAACATACCCCAGCCGAAAATTTTTTAGAAAAGAATACGATTGAAGCTACGAAACCCGTTGTCGCATTTCTCCCCGGAAGCAGGAATCAAGAATTAGCACGAATGAATCCGGTGCTTGCTATTGTTGCAAGGCGTAACCCGCAGTACCAATTTATTGTGGCCTGTGTTGGGAACATGGAAGACACCAGGTATGCTGACTTTATGGATATTCCAAACGTAAGACTCGTGAAGGATGAACAATATAATATACTCAGCGTTGCTTCAGCTGCGATTGTAACCTCTGGGACCGCTACACTGGAGACGGCTCTCTTTCGGGTTCCTCAGGTGGTTGTTTATAAAACAAATCCGGTATCGTATTTACTTGCCAAACTGGTCATTCAGGTACCCTTTATTTCATTAGTGAATTTAGTTGCCGGTAAAGAAGTAGTCAGGGAATTAATTCAAAAGGATGTAAATCCTGAGCAGTTGTCCTATGAATTGGAGCAGTTGATTACCAACGAGAATAACAGAGAACGGATACTTGCTGAATACAATGAAGTCTACAATACATTAGATGCTGGTGGATCGGCATCAGCAAATACGGCAGACTTAATGATGAAGTATTTAAACGAAAAAAGTTAAGCTACTTTCAGCTTACTAAAGTGAGACTTGCTGAATTTTTCTTCAGCGTAGGCACGGTTAATTACCAAACGATCGGTATTTTTCTCAGTGGGCATTTCAAACATTGCATCATTTACGATGGTTTCGCAAATACCTCGCAGTCCACGTGCCCCCAATTTAAACTCGAGTGCTTTTTCGACAATAAAATCCAATGCCCCATCTTTAAATTCCAGCTCAACATCCTCCATTTCAAAAAGCTTCCTGTACTGTTTAACAAGTGCATTCTTCGGATCTGTTAAGATTTTCTTTAACGCTACATGATCCAATGGATTTAGAAATGAAACTACCGGAAGTCTGCCAATTAATTCAGGGATTAGTCCAAAGTTCTTCAAATCCTGAGCGGTTACAAACCGCAAAAGATTATCCTTGTCAAGATCACCCGGATGCATTCCATCCTGTGCGGAGGCAAAACCCAACGGTCGCGTATTCAACCGATTACCAATGATTCGGGAGATCCCTTCAAAGGCTCCACCACAAATAAATAAGATGTTCTCCGTGTTAACGGAAATCATTTTTTGATCCGGATGCTTTCGTCCACCCTGGGGGGGTACATTGACGGAAGTTCCTTCCAATAATTTTAATAATGCCTGTTGAACACCCTCCCCACTAACATCCCGGGTAATAGCAGGATTATCCGATTTTCGGGCAATCTTATCGATTTCGTCTATGTAGACAATTCCTCTTTCAGCAGCCTCAACATTATAATCAGCAGCCTGGAGCAAACGGGTTAAAATACTTTCTACATCTTCACCAACATATCCAGCTTCCGTCAGCACCGTTGCATCCGCGATACAAAAAGGGACTTGTAATAGTTTGGCAAGTGTACGCGCCAGGTAGGTTTTACCGGTTCCGGTTTCACCGACCATAATGATGTTCGACTTTTCGATGGTCACATCATTATCAGGTGCACGCTGGGTAAGGCGTTTGAAATGATTATAAACCGCTACCGAAATGATTTTCTTAGCCTCGTCCTGACCAATTACATACTCATCCAGAAATTTCTTGATCTCCTTTGGCTTGATGAGTTTAAAATTGGGTGTGGAGCCAGGTTCCTGCTTACTTTTCTTTTCTTCGGAAAGGATTTGATTGGCTTGGGTGACACATTTATCACAGATGTGCGCATGAATCCCTGATATCATCAGGTCCACATCCTTCTTATTCCGACCACAAAAGGAACATGTTACTTCCGCCATTGTCTTTTCGAATTATTACTTTTTGCAGAATTACAAAGATACGGAATAAAATCCGTCCCTTGAAATTGCTTCAATTATGCCTTTTTACGCTCTAAAACCTCATCGATCAGGCCATAGGTCTTGGCTTCCGCCGCGCGCATCCAGAAATCACGATCTGAATCTTTCTCTATCTTTTCATATTTCTGACCTGTATGACTGGCCAGAATATTATAAAGATCTTTCTTCACCTCAAGGGTTTGCTTTAAGGATATTTCCATGTCAGATGCCTGGCCCTGCATACCACTCATCGGCTGGTGGATCATGATTCGGGCATGAGGCAGTCCGGAACGCTTCTTACTGGCACCTGCAGCCAATAACACGGCACCCATAGAAGCCGCCAGTCCTGTACAAATGGTGGCCACGCTGGGATTAACATACTGCATGGTATCATAAATACCCAGGCCGGCATAAACCGAACCCCCCGGGCTATTGATATACATGATAATATCTTTCTTCGGATCGGTTGATTCCAGGAATAGAAGCTGTGCCGTTATCAAATTTGCGACCTGATCGTCGATGCCCATCCCCAGGAATATTATCCGGTCGGAAATAAGCCTTGTAAAAACGTCAATCGCCCTGAAATTACCCGGCCGTTCTTCAATTACATACTGGGTCATGTTGTCGATGCGTTGGGCGTATCCATCAACTGTGTTGCCGCTCATTCCAAGGTGGTGAACCGCATATTTTCTAAATTCATTTTCCTGACTCATAATATGGAGATGTTTTTTTTGATAATGCTAAATTTTGCTGAAAATACGAACAATACAAATACTTTCAGGAAATATTGTCTTTAACTGAATCCGGTAAGAAAAGGTTTACCTTTTAATAAAAGTCGCAGGAAGGAAATTTTTATTGCTTGAACTAGTGTTTATGTTCTTCAATTATTTTTTTGAACTCATCCACACTCACTTTCTTCTCAATGAGCGTAATGGTCTGTTTCAGCAGGGCAAGAATTTTCTCACTACGCAATTGGGTATATAGTTTGGTGAAATTCTGTCCGTTCTCATTTGACAAATAATTGTCAACGATACCATCAATTTTATCTCCAAGTTGTTCTGCAAATGCAGGACCACCAAACTGTGCAACAATCATTTCCTTTGCTTTCAACCGGACGTCTTCAGTCTCAACTGAAATCTTATGATCCTCGGCAATTTTATTTTTAACGAGATCCCACTTGAGGCTGCGAACATAGGCACCAAATTCCTTTTCAAGGATTTCGTCAGTAATTTGCTCACCGCCTGTATTTTTCAACCACGATTTAAGAAATCCCTCTGGTAAATTGATTTTTGTATTTTCGACATAGTAATCTTCGATGGAATGTTCAAGAAAATGCGCACTTTCTCTGTTGTAATTCTCACCGATAGTTTCTTTCACCTTAGCAATAAACTCTGCTTCGTCTTTAACTGCATCTTTACCAAATACCCGGTCAAATAGTTCAATATTCAACTCCGCAGGTTCAACACGACTTACTGTGCTAATGGTTAAGGTGTATGATCCCTTTTCTTTTTTTGCTTCTGCAACACTCCTGTTTAAGAGCTCCGCAAGTGATTCCGGGTCTTTAAATAATTTTTGGATATCAAACGTAACCGCCTCATCCTTTTTTAACCCAACAAATGTTCCCTGTGCTTTCTTTTCAATTTTGTCAGTTTCAATCCGAACCTGCTCCAAATTAAAATCAGGATCCACATTGGTAAGTACGCCTTCCAGAATATCACCCATTTCACTGGTCTCCGGATACGATACTTTACCGAAACGTTTTTTCAAATCGCTGATCGTGGTATCTACCATTTTTGTATCGATTTCAATTGGGTAGGATTTTACTTTCACCTTGGCTGAAAAATCATAGGTAAAATCATCCACCAGGCCGATAGCGTATTCAAAATCAAAGTCTTTTTGATTCTCCCAATCGATCGCAGCAGCCTTATCGTGATTTGGAAGGGGTTCACCTAAAATTTTCAGGTTTTCTTCGCGGATGTACGCATTGAGTTTTGTGGAAAGTAAAGAATTGATCTCCTCTACCATCAATGACTTACCATACATACGTCTGATTACACCGGTCGGAACTTTACCGTTTCGAAAGCCCTTAATGGTAGCTTTTTTGGCATATTCCTTAATTTTTTCTTCAACGTGAGGTTGATAATCCCCCTCGCTTAGCGTAATTTTAATAACACCTTCAGTGCTGCTCTTTTTGTTGAGTGTAATCTCCAAAATGGAAGTGTTTTGATTGAATGAAAAAAATTAAGAACCCTCAATACACAAAAATAATTCCGGCATTGAGGGTTCAAATTGTGCGGGTGGAGGGACTCGAACCCCCATGGGTCACCCCGCTAGATCCTAAGTCTAGTACGTCTACCAATTTCGCCACACCCGCAAGTGTTTTTGACACCCACCCGAAGGTGAGCCCGAAAACGGAGTGCAAATTTATAGATTATTCGGGAATAAAGAAGCCTGAACAAGTTTTTAGAAAAAGATTTAGTTTAAAATATATTTACAGGGAAATCTAACGGGTTTATAACTTAAAATTACCCATGGTCATTGATGCCGAGCAGGAGAAAAGGGAGATAATTAATCGCTATCGGAAATTATTGAGAAAGGCCAAGCCTGCTTTAGGGGATGGTGATGCCAAATTAATAAAGCGAGCTTTTACAATGGCCCTCGATGCCCACAAGGATATGCGCCGAAAATCAGGCGAACCCTATATTTTTCATCCGCTGGACGTGGCACAGATTTGCGTAGAAGAGATCGGGTTGGGTACTACTTCGATTATTGCTGCCCTCCTCCATGATGTGGTGGAAGATACGGATATCGAATTAGGGGAGATCAATTTGATTTTTGGACCAAAAGTGACCCGGATTATTGACGGTCTCACCAAGATTTCAGGTGTTTTTGATTATGGGACTTCTCAACAGGCCGAGAACTTCCGAAAAATGCTCTTCACCCTTTCCGATGATGTACGGGTGATTTTGATAAAACTGGCGGATCGCCTCCATAACATGCGGACACTGGAGAGCATGCCGCGCAATAAACAACTAAAAATTGCCTCCGAAACTATTTATTTATATGCACCGCTGGCCCATCGTCTGGGACTCAATACGATCAAGACCGAACTGGAGGATTTGTATTTGCGCTTCACTGATTTTGAAGTGTATGACAATATTTCTAAGAAAATTGATGCCACCCGTACCATCCGAAACAAATTTATTCGTCAGTTCCTGCAACCGGTTAAAGAATCACTGGAACAACAGGAAATTGAATTTGAGATAAAAGGTCGCCCCAAATCCATCTACTCTATATGGAGTAAGATGAAAAAGCAAAATATCCCTTTTGAAGAAGTGTACGATCTTTTTGCAATTCGAATAATCCTGGATGCCCCGATCGAGCAGGAAAAGGCCATTTGCTGGCAGGTTTACTCGGTGGTAACGGATTATTACACTCCCAATCCCGATCGGCTACGCGACTGGATCAGTACCCCCAAATCCAATGGGTATGAGTCTCTTCACACCACCGTCATGGCAAAAAACGGGCAATGGGTAGAAGTTCAAATCCGAACCCAACGCATGGATGAAATTGCAGAGAAGGGATATGCAGCGCACTGGAAGTATAAGGACACTTCATCGTCAAGTGAATCGAACCTGGAGAAATGGCTGGCGAAGGTTCGGGATTTGCTCGATCAGAACAATCACTCTGCCCTGGATTTTGTCGATGATTTTCGAGGTAATCTGTTTAGTGAGGAAGTATTTGTTTTTACACCAAAGGGAGAACTTAAAAACTTACCGCATGGTGCCACAGCTGTTGATTTTGCCTTCGACATTCATACCCAAATAGGGTCCAGGTGCATTGGTGCTAAAGTCAACAACAAATTGGTTCCTATTAATTATGCTTTAAAGAATGGTGATCAGATTGAAATCCTTACTTCACAAAAGCAAAAGCCACATGAAGACTGGCTTCGATTTGTGGTCACATCGAAAGCTAAGGCCCGGATTAAGGATTACCTGAAAGAAGAAAAAAAGAAGGCAGCAGAGGAGGGAAAAGAGATTGTGCTTCGAAAATTAAAGCAACTCAAAATAGAGCCGACCCAAATTGTTCTGGAACAAATGCGCGACTTTTTTAAAGCGCCAACACATCTTGATTTGTATTTCCGGGTGGGAAAAGGATGGATTTCCTCCAGTGAACTAAAAAAATTTAAAGATTACAAGCCCGCAACACCCATCAAATCGAAACCGAATATCCGGGTGGCCGACATGAAAATGATTGAGGATGAAATCTCAAACATTAAAGGCCGCTATGAAGATATCCTGTTGATTGGTGAAGACATGGATGTGGTTGATTACCGACTAGCCAAGTGTTGTTCACCGATTCCGGGAGATGATGTATTTGGCTATGTGACCGTAAGCGAGGGGATCAAAATACACCGTGCGAATTGTCCGAACTCACCCGAGTTATTGGCGCAGCATGGAAACCGCGTTGTAAAGGCGAAATGGACCTCTCAGCACGAGGTTGCTTTCCTAACCGGATTAAAACTTCGGGGTACCGACCGGGTTGGAATTATAAATGACATCTCAAAGATTATATCAGAAGAACTGAAGGTAAATATGAGTTCGATGTCCATTCACACCGACACAGGTATATTCGAAGGCGAGATTATGCTGTATGTAAATGATACGCGGCATCTTGAACATCTTATTGAAAAGCTCCAAAAGGTTGAAGGGGTTGTAAAAGTAACGCGATTCGACTCCAGAAATTGAACTCATCAGGAAAGTTTCTTCTGCCTTTTGGATGCCGTTACCGGGATGTTATCTTTGCTTTCTTGTTGAATTATGGTTTTGAATACATCAGCTTTTGAAGAAGTCAGTAAGATTTTCACGGCTTACCTTGAAAATCGGGCGTTGCGTAAAACACCGGAACGTTATGCTATTCTGGAAGAGATTTATTCACGTGATGGTCATTTTGATGTAGAATCGCTTTACATCAGTATGAAAAATAAAAACTATCGGGTTAGCAGAGCCACCGTTTATAACACACTGGACTTGCTGGTGGAATGTGATTTAGTCAGCAAACACCAATTCGGCCAAAACCTGGCACAATA
>CALOAV010000119.1:0-2500 GCA_942491425.1 uncultured Cytophagales bacterium | reverse complement strand
GCGTGCCTTTTGCATAATGAGCCTACGAGTTACTGTCACTGGCAAGGTTAAGTGTCTAAAGACACGCAGCCGGAGCGAAAGCGAGTCTGAATAGGGCGTACAGTCAGTGGGAGTAGACGCGAAACTTTGTGATCTACCCTTGGTCAGGATGAAGTGACGGTAACACGGAATGGAGGTCCGAACCAGTAAACGTTGAAAAGTTTTTGGATGAACTGAGGGTAGGGGTGAAAGGCTAATCAAACTGAGAAATAGCTCGTACTCCCCGAAATGCCTTTAGGGGCAGCGTGCGGGTTGAGTTTACTAGAGGTAGAGCTACCAATAGGACTAGGGGGAGTCATATCCTACCAAATCCTGATGAACTCCGAATGCTAGTAAATATACCGCGCAGTGAGGGCATGGGTGCTAAGGTCCGTGTCCGAGAGGGAAAGAACCCAGACCAACAGCTAAGGTCCCAAAATCTATACTAAGTTGAACTAAGGAGGTTCAGTTGCCGAGACAGCCAGGAGGTTAGCTTGGAAGCAGCTATTCCTTTAAAGAGTGCGTAACAGCTCACTGGTCGAGCGACAGAGCATCGATAATAATCGGGCATCAAGTATAGTACCGAAGCTTTGGATTTGATAGCAATATCAACTGGTAGGGGAGCATTCTATTTGCGGAGAAGCAGTCTGGTAATGGGCTGTGGAGCGGATAGAAAAGCAAATGTAGGCATAAGTAACGATAAGGCGGGTGAGAAACCCGCCCACCGATAGACTAAGGGTTCCGCGGCAATGCTAATCAACCGCGGGTAAGTCGGGACCTAAGGCGAACCCGAAAGGGGTAGTCGATGGACAATCAGTTAATATTCTGATACTACCGATATGAGCGATGGGGTGACGGAGTAGTGACAGTTCCGCGTACTGACGAAATAGTACGTTAAAGGGCGTAGGTATAGGGTGTGTAGGCAAATCCGCACATCTTGCTGAAACCTGATAGTACTCGGAGGCTTCGGCCAAAGAGATAGTGAACGTAATCAGACTTCCGAGAAAACCCGCTAAGCATATTGTATTGGTACCCGTACCGTAAACCGACACAGGTAGTCAAGGAGAGAATCCTGAGGTGCTCGAGTGATTCATGGCTAAGGAACTAGGCAAATTAACCCTGTAACTTCGGGAAAAGGGGTGCCTCCTCAGCTTCGGTAGGCCGCAGAGAAATGGCCCAGGCGACTGTTTATCAAAAACACATGGCTATGCGAAATCGAAAGATGATGTATATGGCCTGACACCTGCCCGGTGCTGGAAGGTTAAGGGGGGATGTTAGTGGAGCAATCTGCGAAGCATTGAACTGAAGCCCCAGTAAACGGCGGCCGTAACTATAACGGTCCTAAGGTAGCGAAATTCCTTGTCGGGTAAGTTCCGACCTGCACGAATGGTGTAACGATCTGGGCACTGTCTCAGCCATGAGCTCGGTGAAATTGTAGTCACGGTGAAGATGCCGTGTACCCGCAACGGGACGGAAAGACCCCGTGCACCTTTACTATAGCTTCACATTGGTATTGGGTAGATGATGTGTAGGATAGGTGGGAGACTATGAAGCGGTTCCGCTAGGAGTCGTGGAGTCAATGGTGAAATACCACCCTTTATTTATCTGATGCCTAACCCCGCGTATGCGGGGGACATTGTGTGGTGGGTAGTTTGACTGGGGTGGTCGCCTCCGAAAGTGTATCGGAGGCTTTCAAAGGTTCGCTCAGTACGCTTGGTAACCGTACGTGGAGTGCAATAGCATAAGCATGCTTGACTGTGAGACTGACGGGTCGAGCAGGGACGAATGTTGGATATAGTGATCCGTTGGTTCTGTATGGAAGGGCCATCGCTCAAAGGATAAAAGGTACGCCGGGGATAACAGGCTGATCTCCCCCAAGAGCTCATATCGACGGGGAGGTTTGGCACCTCGATGTCGGCTCGTCACATCCTGGGGCTGGAGAAGGTCCCAAGGGTTGGGCTGTTCGCCCATTAAAGTGGCACGCGAGCTGGGTTCAGAACGTCGTGAGACAGTTCGGTCCCTATCTGTTGTGGGCGTAAGAAGCTTGAGAGGATCTGACCTTAGTACGAGAGGACCGGGTTGGACTAACCGCTGGTGTACCAGTTGTCTCGCCAGGAGCATTGCTGGGTAGCTATGTTGGGAAGGGATAAGCGCTGAAAGCATCTAAGCGCGAAACCCACCTCAAGATGAGATTTCCTTTAAGGGCCGTTATAGACGATGACGTTGATAGGCTGCAGGTGTAAAGGCAGAAATGTCAAAGCTGAGCAGTACTAATTACCCGAACGCTTCTAGTGAAGAAAAATACTCGAGATCTACTCTTTCATCGTGCACTGTCAAAGAAATTAACAGGAGCAAAAAGTTCCTAAAGACTGTAAGGTGACTATAGCGGTGGGGATCACCTCTTCCCATTCCGAACAGAGCAGTTAAGCCCGCCAGCGCTGATGGTACTGGGATAATACCCGGGAGAGTAAGTCGTTGCCTT
>CALOAV010000118.1:0-1420 GCA_942491425.1 uncultured Cytophagales bacterium | reverse complement strand
CAATAAATACATTTGTCATCGTCAATCTGCTCAATGCCGCGTTCATCTTTCGATATAGCCCCTACCGGACATACTTCTTCACACGGTATCGGGACATAAACAATAGAATGGTACGGACAGGCTTCCTTACATTTTCCGCAGTTAATACATTTCTCCGATTTAATTTCGGCCGAACCATTCTTGTTAAAACGAATGGCATTTACCGGACAACTCACCATGCAAGGACTGGCTACACAGCCTCGGCACAAATTGGTAACCACATAATTTACCTTCACACAGGAAGTACAGGCTTCGTCGACCACCGTTAAAATTTTTCCAGAAGGTTTTTCGCGGTTTAATGCCTTTATAGCAAAATCGGAAAGAGGGGTTAGTTCGTCTTCCTCTTCTTCCACGCCCATTCCCAAAACAGGCATCAACTTATAGCGTGTTACAGCACGCTCTTTGTAAATGCAGCAGCGGCGTTGAGCTCCAGTTTCTTTTGGGGACATTCCCAGGGGAATACGATCAATTTGATCGACTAATTTACCTTCATTTAATAGTTGAACCACCCGACGGACCAACTTCCGACGGATGATCATGATATTATCTAAATAAGCCATCTAAACTAAATTTTGAACGCTGCAAAAGTAGTATGCCAAATGTGGCCAAAACCTGACTAATTCCTAAATCAAATTATTTCTCCTGAAAATTAATTTTTGCTTAACCATCGTTGTTTAGGGATGACATCTAAAAAAAAAGATGTCATCCCTAAACAACCTTTGACGAAATCCCAAAATTTAATTAACTATGTATCCAATAATCTTAATCAATTTAAACACATACTAAATGAAAAATTCAATTTTATTACTTTCACTGATTTTATTTATTTCATCAAACCTTTTTGCAAACCCAAAAGACAAGCATCCGAATTCCGAAAACTGGACAAATCTTTTTAATACTGAACTTTCGAATGCCATTTATCCTGAAGGTATCTGGACGTTTGAAGACGGTATATTAACTGCTTCGGAAGACCAGTGTATCTGGAGTAAAGACAGGTACAGCAATTTTATTCTTGATCTGGAATTCAAAACGGAAGAAGGCACAAACAGTGGTGTGATTGTTTATTGCAGTGATCACAACAACTGGATCCCAAATTCGGTAGAAATACAAATTGCGGATGACTATTGCGACAAATGGAAGAATGCCGATAAAACATGGCAATGTGCTGCTATTTTTGGTCATTTAGCAGCATCGGAAAGCAGGGTTAAACAACCGGGAGAATGGAACCGGATGACCATTACATGCCAGGGGAAAGACATCAGTGTTGTTTTAAACGACAAGTTGGTTACCCAAATGGACATGAGCTTATGGACCAGCGGAACAACCAACCCTGATGGAAGCAAAATACCTTCGTGGTTACCAACTCCATTTGCTGAACTGG
>CALOAV010000117.1:0-45136 GCA_942491425.1 uncultured Cytophagales bacterium | reverse complement strand
ATGAACTCATTAAGAATACACTCATTATCGGTGGATCGTTGGCATTAACGTATATTCTTTTTCGTCAGGTGACGGCAGGAAAAAGAAAGAAAAAGCGAATGGCTTCCAGTACCATGAGCGCAACTGACGAAAGGACTCAGCCTGAAGTGGTCACTACTTATGAACAGCCTTCCCGATTTTCAGCAATGGCATCAGAAATCGGCACAACCCTCGCCAATGAAGCAACTTTTTTTCTCCTCAACTTAGCAAAGGAAAAATTATTGGAATTACTTACTCCTAAAGAACCAACCCCGTCTGAAGATGACCATTCTTAAGAAGCTCCAGGAAAACCAACAGCTTGGGAGAAAATCAATTGCTGTCCTGATCGATCCCGATAAGGTGGAGGACCCTGGACATTTGCAACTTCTTATCAATCTGGCCAGTGAAAATTGTGTCGATTATTTTTTTGTAGGGGGAAGTTTGGTAACGACACCTAATTTAGCAGAAGTTGTCAGGAAGATTAAAGAATATGTTTCCATCCCGGTCGTATTATTTCCCGGAAACTCCATTCAGCTGGAACCTTCAGCTGACGCTATTTTATTTCTCTCCCTGATCTCCGGCAGAAATCCGGAGTTACTGATCGGCCAACATGTTATCGCTGCACCGATTATTAAAAAAACATCCCTGGAAGTTATTCCCACAGGCTATATGCTGGTCAATTCAGGTCGTACTACTTCTGTTGCCTATATAAGCAACACTAACCCGATTCCCGAAGACAAATATTCATTGGCAGCCTGTACCGCCATGGCCGGTGAAATGTTGGGTCTCCAAACGATTTATATGGATGCCGGCAGTGGTGCCGAAAGAAACATTAGTCCGAAGATGATTGCTACTGTTCGCAAGTCAGTAAACGTACCGCTCATTGTTGGTGGAGGAATTGATACCAGTCGTAAGGCGATGGAGTCATTGGAAGCCGGTGCTGATATGATTGTGATCGGAAATGCACTTGAAAAAGATCCGACCTTACTAAATGAGATCGCTGAAAAAATTTACGAAATCAATCAGCAGGTAAAAGCCTAAGATTCAGGTAAAGTTTGGATTGTTGGTTTCAGGTTCGATGTTACAAGTTTCAGGTTGCGCTAACCTCCAAAACACGCAGTCATTCCATGAAACCCTGACCCTGCCTACCGGTAGTCATGCACATGTGTCTATGCGGTTACAATAATTAAAAAAAATTTAACCACATAGATACAATAGTTATGTTCTTGTTTCAATAGCGGATGTTGCTAAACCTATGTATCTATGTGGTTAAAAATCTAACAATATTAAAAACCACATAGAAACATAGAATGTAAACTTGAATTCAATATGATAACCAAAAAATATCTTGACGATCTCACCTACGAAATAAGTACTGGATGTGGATTTTCGATGCGATTTTTTCGTGGAGCAGTGTATTGTGGTAGAGCTAAAAGCTGTGCAGGAACTGACAAGCGTGTTTGAAGCGCAGCTTCTAACCTATATGAAGCTTTTGAAATCCTCTATGAAGGGGTACTTTACTAAAGCCTATGTGTCTATGCGGTTGCAATAACTAGAAAAAAATTAACCACATAGATACAATAGTATGTTCTTGTTTCAATAGCGGATGTTGCTAAACCTATGTATCTATGTGGTTAAAAATCTAACAATATTAAAAACCACATAGAAACATAGAATGTAAACTTGAATTCAATATGATAACCAAAAAATATCTTGACGATCTTACCTACGAAATAAGTACTGGATGTGGATTTTCGATGTGATTTTTTCGTGGAGCAGTGTATTGTGGTAGAGCTAAAAGCTGTGCAGGAACTGACAAGCGCGTTTGAAGCGCAGCTTCTAACCTATATGAAGCTTTTGAAATCCTCTATGAAGGGGTACTTTACTAAAGCCTATGTGTCTATGCGGTTGCAATAACTAGAAAAAAATTAACCACATAGATACAATAGTATGTTCTTGTTTCAATAGCGGATGTTGCTAAACCTATGTATCTATGTGGTTAAAAAATCTAACAATATTAAAACCACATAGAAACATAGAATGTAAACTTGAATTCAATATGATAACCAAAAAATATCTTGACGATCTTACCTACGAAATTATTGGGAGTGCTATTGAAGTACATAAGGCAATGGGCAGAGGCTTGTTGGAAAGTGTTTACCATCAGTGTTTGAAAGAGGAGTTATTACATAGAAAAATAAATTTTTCCACAGAGATGAGGATTCCAATCGAATATAGAGGTAAAGTACTGGATGTGGATTTTCGATGTGATTTTTTCGTGGAGCAGTGTATTGTGGTAGAGCTAAAAGCTGTGCAGGAACTGACAAACGCGTTTGAAGCGCAGCTTCTAACCTATATGAAACTATTGAAATCTCCTAAGGGAGTACTTATTAATTTCAATTGTTCTAACATATTTAATGAAGGCCAAAAGACATTTGTGAATGAGTATTTCAGTGCATTGCCTAAGTGCTAAAAAACCTATGTGTCTATGCGGTTGCAATAACTAGAAAAAAATTAACCACATAGATACAATAGTATGTTCTTGTTTCAATAGCGGATGTTGCTAAACCTATGTATCTATGTGGTTAAAAATCTAACAATATTAAAAACCACATAGAAACATAGAATGTAAACTTGAATTCAATATGATAACCAAAAAATATCTTGACGATCTTACCTACGAAATAAGTACTGGATGTGGATTTTCGATGTGATTTTTTCGTGGAGCAGTGTATTGTGGTAGAGCTAAAAGCTGTGCAGGAACTGACAAGCGTGTTTGAAGCGCAGCTTCTAACCTATATGAAGCTTTTGAAATCCTCTATGAAGGGGTACTTTACTAAAGCCTATGTGTCTATGCGGTTGCAATAACTAGAAAAAAATTAACCACATAGATACAATAGTATGTTCTTGTTTCAATAGCGGATATTGCTAAACCTATGTATCTATGTGGTTAAAAATCTAACAATATTAAAAACCACATAGAAACATAGAATGTAAACTTGAATTCAATATGATAACCAAAAAATATCTTGACGATCTTACCTACGAAATAAGTACTGGATGTGGATTTTCGATGTGATTTTTTCGTGGAGCAGTGTATTGTGGTAGAGCTAAAAGCTGTGCAGGAACTGACAAACGCGTTTGAAGCGCAGCTTCTAACCTATATGAAACTATTGAAATCTCCTAAGGGAGTACTTATTAATTTCAATTGTTCTAACATATTTAATGAAGGCCAAAAGACATTTGTGAATGAGTATTTCAGTGCATTGCGTAAGTGCTAAAAAACCTATGTGTCTATGTGGTTAAAGAATCTTATTTCAGGCTCTGGAGTCAAATTGCAAATCAAAATTCTTATGCAACAGCTTAGCGCCCTTGCGCCTTTGCGGTAAAAAAAAGTCCATGCGTAACGAGAAAGACCTTCGATTCCTATCGGAGCAACTCCCTTGAAATCACCATCCGCTGAATTTCAGAAGTACCTTCATAAATCTGGGTGATCTTGGCATCCCGCATCATGCGTTCGACGTGATACTCTTTCACATATCCATAGCCACCATGAATTTGTACCGCTTCCGTGGTTACTTCCTGCGCAATTTGCGAGGCGAATAACTTTCCCATGGCTGCAGCTTTAACAAAATTCTGACCCTGATCTTTCAGATAGGCAGCTTTCCAGATCATCAGTCGTGCAGCTTCAATTTTTGTGGCCATGTCCGCTAACTTAAATTGAATGGCCTGGTGTTCGGCGATAGGTTTACCGAATGCTTTTCTTTCTTTAGCATACTTCACGGCCAGTTCGTAAGCCCCTGACGCGATCCCTAATGCTTGTGATCCGATTCCAATTCTGCCTCCATTTAAGGTGGTCATAGCAAAGGTAAACCCGAATCCATCATCACCGATACGGTTGGCTTTGGGTACTTTCACATCTGTGAACATTAACGAATGTGTATCCGACCCGCGGATCCCCATTTTATCTTCTTTCTTACCGATCACAAAACCATCCATTCCCTTTTCAACAATCAGGGCATTAATTCCTTTGTGTCTTTTTTCAACATCAGTTTGTGCAATGACAATATAGACGCTGGCACTATTTCCGTTTGTGATCCAGTTTTTGGTACCATTTAATAAGTAATAATCGCCTTTGTCTTCAGCAGTGGTGCGCTGGCTGGTGGCATCCGATCCTGCTTCAGGTTCAGATAAGCAGAAGGCTCCAATTTTTTGACCGAGTGCAAGCGGCTTAAGGTATTTTTCTTTTTGTTCTTCCGTACCAAATTTTTCAATTCCCCAACATACAAGTGAATTGTTGACAGACATACACACAGAAGCCGAAGCATCTACTTTTGATATTTCTTCCATGGCGAGCACGTAGGAGATGGTATCCATTCCGCCACCATTATATTTTGGATCGACCATCATTCCCATGAAGCCCAGGTCACCCATTTTTTTAATTTGTTCGGTTGGAAATTTAGCTTCCGTATCCCGCTCAATAACGCCCGGCAATAATTCAGTTTGTGCAAAATCGCGAGCTGCCTGTTTTACGGCTAATTGTTCTTCTGAAAGTTGGAAATTCATAGGTGTAGGCATTAAAAAAGGAAACCCGGAGCTTCCTCCGGGTGTAAAATTAACAGGTCTGCCCAATTAAATGGGATAGAAAATATATTTTTCCTTAATCCCGGCTTCCCATAAACATCATTACATAGTAAAACAAGGTGGTTAATGCACCTACCGCTGCCACTACATAGGTCATGGCCGCCCATTTAAGTGCGTCTTTTGCCATATCATGCTCTTGTGAGGTAACAATTCCCCTTTGCTCAATCCATGCCAGGGCACGTTTGCTGGCATCGAATTCTACCGGTAAGGTTATAAAAGCAAAAAGTGTAAATACACCATAACAAGCGATAATAACCAGTAAGGCGGTGTTAAAAGAGAAAAATCCGCCGGCGAAAACAGCACCAAACATCATCATCATAAACATGATATTGATCACTTTGGCGCTTACATTTTGTACGGGTACCATCATCGAACGTAATTGTAACATGCTATAGGCCGTGGCATGCTGAACGGCGTGACCACATTCATGGGAGGCTACAGCAGCTGCGGCCGCACTTCTTCCGTTATATACACCTTCACTTAAGTTTACGGTTTTATTGGCCGGATTATAATGGTCACTTAACTGCCCCGGAACGCTCACTACTTTCACATCGTGGATACCGTTATCGGCCAGCATGAGGCGGGCAATTTCAGCACCGCTCAGGTCTTTGGTAAGCCTGATTTGTGAATATCTTTTGAACTTATTTTTCAGGCGTGAGCTGACCATCCAGCCGATGGCCATAAAGAAAAGTCCTATTACTAATGCACCCATTCCCATAATTATAAATATTTAAGTTTTATCAAATTTCAATTGTCCTGACTGTATTAACAAGCTTCAAGCCAAAAGTAATTCTATGACAAAACGGCATTTGTTTGAAAATAGTTTTAAAAGGAGAGTGATTAGATGCTTGTTGACAATGAAAACTAACAAAGGTGTGGGTAGTTAACGCAGCATACTTCCTTGAAAAATATTCAATCTTCCCAGCCGCGTAATGCAGGAACCCTTTCGGGTGGCTCCGGAAAAGGTGTTTCAATTGTGGCTGGCATGTAAGCATTTCAAAAGACTGGCTTAAGTCTATTGGATGCGGGTGGGATGCGGGTGACTTAAGCTTACTAATAAATTGAAGTTTGTAACTTCATTTTTAATTCCCATCACAGTTGTAAACTGCATTCTATTAGCAAGGCTTCAGTTGTAAACTGAAGCCAGAGGAAGAAAATGGTAGTCGCACAATGCACGAATTTAATTTTAACCCCGAACTAAATGTCGGGGATAATGATCTTAATTCATTACGTAGCCATTTGGCTACAGATATCGCGAAGCCATTTGGCTACGCAATTAAGTTTTGGTTTTAGAAAGGCTTGGGGTCCTATTTTGGCCCGATGGCAATTGGTTTATTTTGAACAAGAGCAAACAAACAGGAGTGTAACATTATGTCAATCTTGTTGTTTGAAAACCAACAAGGTCAAGAGAAACATTAAGCCACCTTCCTTTTTATTAAAATTGAAGTAATCAAAAGCGAAACAGCACCCACCACAATCATGATGAAGGTTTGCCATCCGTGAAAAATAAATGTAAACGCAACAGCATCGGCTTGCGGCAGCTGATATAGAAATACCAGTCCGGCCGGAACCAGTACATGATATGATCCGGCCCCACCCGGAAGGGGTGCCGCCATCGCAATAGCGCCAATAGCGAACAGGCTGAGGACTGCATTGAATCCCAGTACAGCAGTGGACGGGAATGCCATAATCACTGTATAGCTCATCAGAAAGTAAAGTGCCCAAATGAGTGCAGAGTAAAAAATAAACAGTCCTTTATGCTTCAACTTAAAAATCGAAAGAAATCCGTTTTTAAATCCTGCCCATGTTTTGGTTATAAAGTTTCGAACACGTTCATTCTTGCTGACCAGCCAGATAAAAACGGCTACCAGTAGCATTAATCCGATCAGGATAAAAGGCAATGTTGATCCCATGGATGTATTGCCGCCCATCTTGAGTGGTAGAGTGTCGATAAATGCGAAAAGTTTTTCAGATTCAAGTGCAAACGACACGAGGATTAAAATGGCCAAAAAGATCAGATCAACGATGCGTTCCAAAACTACCGTTCCAAATGAAACATCGACAGGTGTTTTGTCCAGTTTGTATAAATTATAGCACCGCGACAATTCACCACCACGAGGGATTACGAGGTTGACCAGATAGCCTACCATCAATGATAGAAAACTATTGCTAATTTTTGAATGATATCCTACAGGTTCCAGCATCATCTTCCAGCGGATTGCTCGCACCATGTGACTTCCTATGGCGATAATAGCCATAAGCATCAGCCAGAATTTGTCAGCTTCATGCCATGCATTTAACAGGTAATCCCATTTATCTTCCCCCGCTTCCGGTGTAACTGATCGCAACGAAAACCAAATCAAAAAAATGGTAACTGTGATGATAACAATATACTGAATGAATGACTTGAGCTTCGCGGACATCGGATCGTTTTACTACGTCAAGTTATTATTCTGATCCGGAAAAATGACGGTGGGTTTGAATTTTTTTGCTTTTTCAAATTTCATTGAGGCATAGGATATAATAATTACAATATCTCCTACCTGAGCTTTTCGTGCAGCCGGACCATTCAGACAAACGGTTCCCGAGCCACGTCCTCCGGTGATAACATATGTTTCCAGTCGTTCACCATTGTTGATATTTACGACCTGAACTTTTTCACCTTCAATAATATTAGCGGCTTCCATCAGTTCTTCATCAATGGAAATACTTCCCACGTAATGAAGTTCCGCTTGTGTAATCCTCGCTCTGTGAATTTTTGATTTTAATACCTGAATCTTCATACCAACTTCTTAAATAAACATATTGTCAATTAGACGCACATCCCCTATCCATCCGGCAATACAAATAATTAATTCCTGATTGCTGTCAACATGATCAACGGCAGTAAGGTTTCGTCTGTCGACAATTTCAAAATACTCAAGTTTGATATCTTCCTGTTGTGCAAACATTTGCTCTACAGATGTTTTTATAGCGGTCGTTGATTTTTGCGTGGCAGCCATTGCTCTGGCATGACTTAGCGCGCTAAAAAATAAAGGAGCCTGTTTGCGTTGCTCAGCTGTCAGCCGCAGGTTTCTGGATGATAATGCGACACCATCGGCTTCACGTATCGTTGGAACACAGTGCAGCGTTACCCCAAAGGATAGATCTTCAACCAGCCTGGTAATGATGGCAAATTGCTGCCAGTCCTTTTGCCCAAAATAGGCATGATCCGGCTGAACAATATTGAATAGTTTTGCAACGACGGTTGCCACGCCACTAAAATGACCGGGGCGGAAGGCACCCTCCATAACTTTGTCGAGCACATCAAAATCAAAAGTAATCCCGGATGGTGTAGCATACATTTCGGCGGGTTCGGGGGCAAACAGCAGGTCGACACCGGCTTGTTTCGCAAGTTCAATATCCTGATCAAATACCCGGGGGTATGTCTCAAAATCAGAGGTTTTGTTGAATTGGATGGGATTAATGAAAATAGAAGCAACTGTGAAGTCGTTACTGGCCGTGGATTCTTCTATTAATTTGCTGTGTCCACGATGAAGGGCACCCATAGTGGGAACAAATCCTAAGGATTTTATTGTGGGTCTTTTTTCGCGTAAAAAGACTTTTAATGGTCTGATTTCCTTGAAAACTATCATTCCAGGCCTTTTAGAAAAGGGTCGCAAAGATATGGTAAAACTTAAAACAAGTTGAAAAACGGGGTAATTTTTTGTAATTTTGTGGCTTCAATTTCCGTTCTACATTAAAATCAACAATTATATGTCAAAACTCCGCATTCTCTATGTTGCCAGTGAGATAAACCCTTTCCTACAAACATCAGAAGTCGCAGAATTTGTAAGAAAGCTGCCACAGGCCATGCAGGAAAAAGGTATGGAAATACGGATTTTAGTTCCCCGTTTTGGAATTATTAATGAGCGTAAGAATAGATTACATGAAGTTGTGCGTTTATCAGGGATCAATATCCCTGTGGGAGATGAAGAGAAGCCTTTGGTAATCAAAGTGGCCTCAATTCCGAATGCGAAGCTTCAGGTTTACTTCATTGACAATGAAGACTATTTTCATCGCAAGTCTGTTTTTCATGATAAGCAAAATAAATTCTATGAGGATAATGACGAGCGCGCCATTTTCTTTTGTAAAGGCGTGATCGAAACGGTCCGTAAACTAGGATGGGCTCCTGATATTGTTCATTGCAATGACTGGATTACCAGCTTTATTCCTTTGTATCTAAAAACTACCTATAAGAACGATCCGTTATTTAAAAATGCGAAGTCTGTTTTTACCATTTATGAAAACTCTTTTAATCACACCTTTAAAGGGGATTTGTTGGAGAAAGTAAAAATGATGGACATTGAAGATAACATGCTGGGTCATCTAAAAACCCCGGATTTCGAAGGGTTCATCAAACTGGGAATGGAGTTTTCGGATGCTGTGATTACAGCCGGCGAAAACAAAAAACTTGAAGGTTTATTTAAAAACACCAAGAAAATCGATAGCATCGAAAAAGACGAAAATTATACAGAATCTTATTTTAATCTCTATAATGAACTTGTGGGCTAGGAGAATAGGGCAACTACTTTTAGTTGCCCCATTCATTTTTGCTTGTGAAGAAGACACAAGCCTGTTAGGATTCAAAAATCCAAATTCAAAATTTACAGTTCGATACATTGAAATTCCAATTGAATCCTCTAATTATCTGGTCGATTCAATAAGTACGTCAACATTTTTATCGAATGGGGTAAGTCAGTTTTTGCTAGGTGAGTATAATGATGCTGATCTAGGGAAAGTTACTGCCATACCGCATTCACGTTTTCTTCCTGTTAGTCGCGATACAATTCATCACTCTTCACAATTTGATTCTGCATTTATTGAACTCCGCTATTCTTATTTAGCAGTGGGTTCTACAAACGGAGCCACAGATCAAACCGTAGAGGTATTCGAGTTGATGGAGCCATTAGAATATGATTCCCTTCCGTATTATCAAAACCGGTCACTGAAAGCGGTTATTCCAACCGTCCTCGGCACCCAAACTTTTTCGCCTGATGCTTCAAAATTTAAGGAAGAACTGGAAAAACCAGCATCGAGTCGTGATACGCTGATTCTAAGAATTCCAATTCAGGATTTTGGGCTTGATTTATTCAATCGGGCACTGGATTATTCCACTGGAGCAGATCCGGATTCCATTTATTATTTTCCTGATAAATTTGTTCAGCAATATAAAGGTCTGGCCATTCACCCGGTAACCGGTGACAAAATCATGGGATTCTCATTTCTTGATGCTTTTTCACGAATCGGCGTATACTACCATGCTCCGGGTGACACCGTTACCCGAACACTACGGTTTACCTTTTCACCAAATTCCTCTTCCAGAGTGATTTCATTTAATCACATCAGTTCGGATCGTGCAGGAACTGAAGTAGACGGGATAAGCTTTTATCAGGATTATTTTACGTCCAATGACTTACGCTATTCACAATCGGGTATCGGTATTATGACCAAACTTGATTTTTCAAATTTTTTCAATCTGATCGACACGATTGAAACCATTAATTCAAGTTCAGATACGGTCCCACGTATTGTCATTAACTCAGCTGAACTGAGCATGACAGATATACAGAAGACAGGCGATTTTAATCCCGCTTCCTCCTATAAGTTGTGCGTGTTAAAGAGTAACAACCGTTTACAACCTGTGAAAACAAATGCCGATACCTTAAATCTAATTGCATATAGTGGTTGGTTAGCCCCCGATCCCGATGTCGCACGTTTTCCAGTATTTACAGCGATCGGTGATCTCGGTAATTCAGCGGTAGTTGAATATTCCAGCACGAATAATTCCTATAGCGCATTTCTATCGGTTTTCCTGCAGGAGCTTAGCATTGCTAAGGCCAACAAAAACCAATTCACAGAATTTGCACTCATACCTGCCTCTATTCGGATCAACCAGGATGTTAGCAGGTTTGGTGTTCACAAAGACAATATCAAATTAAAGATTTATTATACCATACCGAACTTCGATAACCAATAACTATGTGTGGAATTGTTGCCTATGTAGGCCATCGCGAAGCAGGAGATGTTATTATCAAGGGATTAAAGCGACTTGAATACAGAGGGTATGACAGCGCAGGCATTGCCCTTTTGAATGGGGGTTTAAATATCTACAAAAAGAAAGGGAAGGTTTCTGAGCTCGAGAAGTACCTACACGAAAAAGACCTGCATTCACAAATCGGAATAGGGCACACGCGTTGGGCAACTCATGGTGAGCCAAACGATGTGAATGCTCATCCCCATTATTCCGCTTCCAAAAACATCGCCCTTATTCACAATGGAATAATTGAAAACTATAATTCTTTAAAACAAGAACTAACCAACAAAGGACATACTTTCTTAAGTGATACTGACACGGAAGTGCTTGTCCATTTTATTGAATTTATCCAGGAAAATAACAACTGCACATTAGAAGAAGCTGTTCGACTGGCGTTGAACAACCAGTGGTAGGTGCCTATGCGATTGTGATCATGTCGAAAAACGACCCTTCGCTTTTAATTGCTGCACGAAAAGGGAGTCCGTTGGTAATTGGTGTTGGAGAAAATGAATTTTTCATGGCCTCGGATGCTACTCCCATCATCGAATATACCAATGAAGTGGTGTATATGAATGATTTGGAAATCGCAGTGATTAAGGATGGCGAGTTAAAAATAAAAACCATTGAAGATGTTGCGATGACACCGCACATCCAAACCCTGGAGCTGGAGTTAGAAGCCATTGAGAAAGGTGGGTTTGAACACTTCATGTTGAAAGAAATTTTTGAGCAACCCAAATCAATTGGGGATTGTTTGCGTGGCCGACTAGACTCTAAAACCGGCCGCCTGGTGTTGGGGGGGATTCGTGAATACACCAACAAACTGGTCAATGCGGAGCGCATTATAATTGTTGCTTGTGGAACCTCCTGGCATGCAGGATTGGTGGCTGAATATTTCTTTGAAGAATTTTGCCGGATTCCGGTTGAAGTTGAATACGCTTCCGAGTTCAGGTACCGTAACCCGATCATTCGGGAAGGCGATGTGATCATTGCCATTTCACAATCCGGAGAGACCGCGGATACATTGGCTGCCATAGAATTGGCCAAGTCAAAAGGTGCCATCATTTTTGGGGTTTGTAATGTAGTGGGGTCTTCGATCGCACGTGCTTCTCATGAAGGTTCGTACACCCATGCCGGTCCGGAGATCGGAGTGGCCAGTACGAAAGCATTTACTGCCCAACTTACCGTGTTGAATATGATCGCGTTGATCGTGGCGCAGAAAAAAGGAACCATTACCACCACTAAATTTCATGAGTTGCTGGTGGAGTTGGAGAACATCCCCAAAAAAGTTGAAAAGGTATTAGCATTAAATGATGCAATTAAAGAAATCGCATATACGTTCAAGGACGTCTCCAATTTCCTGTATTTAGGAAGAGGATACAATTTTCCGGTTGCGTTAGAAGGTGCCCTGAAGCTTAAAGAAATTTCCTATATCCATGCAGAGGGCTATCCGGCCGCTGAGATGAAGCACGGCCCGATTGCGTTAATCGATGAAGCGATGCCGGTGGTGTTTATAGCAACGCAGGATAGTTCGTATGAAAAAGTGGTCTCCAATATCCAGGAAGTTAAGGCCCGAAAAGGACGCGTAATTTCTGTGGTCACGGAAGGGGATAAACAAATTCCACAGATGTCGGAGTTTGTGATTGAAGTACCTGCCGTACATGAAGCACTGATGCCGATGGTATCTGTAATTCCATTGCAGCTGCTATCGTATCACATTGCTGTGATGCGCGGTTGTAATGTTGACCAACCAAGAAATCTGGCAAAGTCTGTGACGGTGGAGTAAACCTTGTCTCAGATTTTAATGATCTGTATTTGTTTGCCCCTCTATAATTACGAATCCAATTGCCGTTCCAATTGCTATTCCTAAACTTAACCATAAAGTCAAATTATGGGTTACAACTCCCAATGCACTTCCTATGGCAGCGCCAAACGCTGTTCCTAAAACTAAAGTCCTCTTGCTTTTCATAATTTTTTAATTTTAATTCCTCAACTCCTCCATCTCGGCAATCATCGATTCCAGCTTTCTGAAAATACGTCCGTAGACTATATCAAGATCCCATTTGTAAATTTTACCACCGAAGACATACATTAAAACGGCAATGATCAGGGCTAATCCCCAGATAAAAGTGGGAATCCCAAAGGTGAGATGGTATCCTGAATTCAATATTGCTTCATACGTTTTATCCCCGGCTTTTAATGACTGCACGATGGGCATTAATGCGGCGAGAAAAAATAATGGATAAACAATTCGCATCACTTTTACATTGCTTGTGATGGCCGATTGAAGCCAGCTGTTAAAGGATTTAAGATACTCATAGCTGCTTAAACTGGTATCAATGTCTTTCATGGATTTGGCACGCTTCAAACTGATCCAGCACACCCACAGAAAGAGGAAAAAAACAACGACTCCGGTATACGGAATCCCCAGGGCTGCGGACAACCCCACATTCAAAACTGCAAAAATCAAAATCGCATAGATATTGATCTTCATCATGCGTTTCAATTTATCGATGAGTGTTTTCGATTTCTGATTGTAAAAATTATTAAGCTTGGGTGCCACGAGTGCGTCACTATCCAAAAATCCTTTTTCCCAAATTGATTCAATTGACTTTTCCATCTAATAACTTTTTTAAACGTTCTTTTATTCTTGTAATGCGCACACCAATGTTGTTGGCATTGGTGCCAATAATATCTCCGATTTCCTGATACGACCGTTCTTCCAGATACAGCAGAATAACTGCCCTGTCGATTTCCGTCAATTGCCGGATGGCCTTATATAATTGCTCCAGCGATTCGTCTGCAAACGCCTTACTGTCTACCGATGCCTCATCAGGTAAGTATTCAGAAGCGAAGTACTGCCGGTTGTTTTTCTTTTTCCGGAGCAAAGTCAAACAGACATTCAGTGTCACCCGATAGATCCACGTCGACCACTTACATTGTTCCCTGAAGTTGTTACTGGTTCGCCAGATTTGCAGACAGACCTCCTGATAGTAATCCTCATAATCCTCCTGTGTATCCGTATACGCCCTGCATATTTTAATGATGATGGGCGCATAGGGTAGAATTGAGGATGTATAGAAATCGCTGCTCAATGTTGTTTTTACTGTTTAGTGGTCGATATGCGAAGTTATTACATCAGCAGAATAATTTTTTACAATTAAAAGCGGATCGGTGACAACCCCGACTGCGGAATAACTAAACTACGTGACTACGCAGAGTCCCGCGGCGGAGACTCTGCGAGGACCCGATCTTGGTGGTTCGTGGAGACACGAACCAAGGCAGTAGGTATAAAAATCGCACTCACACTTTTGCTAGTAGTTAATCATAAAGGTATTAGATCACTTTACCTGAAACGGTTGCCTGAGCATCTAAATACCTGCCGACAATGAGACCAATTAACATACCGATGCCGATACCCAATGATATGCCCAATGATCGCTCAAAACCTGGTAAGAACACAACTCCTAAAGCAGCTCCAAATGATAATCCCAAAGCTATTCCCAGGTTGGTAAAATATCCTTTAGTGGTCAGAGAAAAAGTGTCCTTTAAATATTTTTTAAACTGCGTCAGTGCTCTGGTAAAATATTTTTTGTTGTTACCTGTAGTTGTTTTGAAATTTAGTGCATCGAGTTCATTCTCTATGGATTGTATTTCTGTTTCGGATAAATTTTTCTTTTCTAAACTGATTATTAATTGAATGAATTCTTCATACACCCTAATTTCAGACTTTTTACTCGTCTCTGATACTAATTTTGAGAAATAGTTAATCGTGTTTTTTAGTGTCATTGTTAATCTTTTTCTTGTTTAGTGGCAGTTATCGGGAATCATTACACCCTATTGCTATTTTCTAAAGGTTATTCTTCATTGAATTTAATAAGATTATGGAAATAGGTATTTAATCCCTTTCAGGAGAAATTACGGAGTTTAAAGTTGTAAACTTCCGTTTATTTGAAAGGCTTGAGTCGCGCACGTGCCATCGCGAAAGCCATAGACTTAAGCCAGCGCATGGTTTGCAACAGAAATCAACAAATTTTATACCCTCAAATCAACCAATGCTTAAAGTCGCGCAAATGCCGACACTCATTCCAGGATCAAGCAAAGTGGGTGCAAGTTGCAAACTTCATTTTATTGGTAAGCTTAAGTCGCCCGCATGCCATCGCTGGAGCCATAGACTTAAGCTAGTGCAGGAAATTGTCCAGAGGATTTTAGCGAGTTTCATGATTTATTGATAATACAAACAACGAATCCACCGATAGGTGCATCATTACCCTAATTTAAGAAGAAATTCCTTTAAAATGTTTACTACTCTGACCGCAAACTCTCCACCGGATTCGCCAATCCTGCTTTTACGGTTTTAAAACTCACTGTAAATAATGCGATCAAAACGGTACACACTCCGGCCATCACAAACACCCAGGCATGTATATCAATGCGGTAGGCAAAACTCTGTAGCCATTTATCCATAAAATAATACCCAAGTGGAAAGGCAATTATAAAAGAGAATAGCACCAATACCATTAACTCTTTTGAAAGGATGGTAACTATTTGCAGAACATTCGCACCCATTACTTTTCTGATACCGATTTCTTTCACGCGCTGTTCTGCCGTAAATGTCACCAGGCCAAATAACCCCAGACATGCCACTAAAATGGTGATCAATCCAAAAATCTGTAAAACATTGCCCATCTTTTGTTCTGCCTGATACGTCTCGTTGTACAGCTCATCCAACAATGCATAGCTGAAGGGTTCTTCAACATCAAATGCCTGCCACTTTTTGTTGATACTATTGATCAGATCGGCCATCTCATCTGTATTCGTTTTTATTATCAAGCCCCCGTACGGCGTGTTCTGCATCATCAATGGAGCTATGGGTTCGTGTAACGACCGGAAATGGAAATCCTGAATAACTCCAATAATGGTTAGAGACCGTTCCCCTCCCTCATTGTCGGTAGCGCGGTTCAACGTCTGGCCTACTGGATTTCCTTCAATACCAAAAGCCCTTATCAATGCTTCATTAACGATAACTTTATCTTTTTCACCGATTGTGTTCTCCAAAAAATTTCTTCCGGTAATAAGTTGCATCCCCATCGTCGGAATATACTGGTCATCGATTCCATAAATGATGGTCCTTCTGAAGTTATCTTTATTATCATCCGACCATACACTTGCCATATTGTTATCCGTTGGTCCTGCCGGAATGAATGCAGACATCGTGATACTTTCTATCCGCGGATCATTTAGTAATTGATTTTTAAAAACGCTTTCATTATTCCCCAGTAAGTAGGATTGCCGGAGGATGATCCGTTGATCACGGTTGTAACCAATGTTTTTATCCTGAATATATGCCATCTGCTGATTCACCACAATGATCGCCAGGATCAGAGTTGCGGATATTACAAACTGAAAAACAACCAGTGCACTTCGGATACCTTTGCTCCTTCCTCCATTCGAGAATTTGTTTTTAAGCGCACTGATCGGTTTAATTGCCGAAAGAAAAAATGCAGGATAGCTTCCAGCCAGCAAACTAATGAATACACCCAGGATTAAAAGCGCACTGATCACGTTTGGCAGTAACAGAAACGTGAGTTCCAATTCTTTACCAGACAACTGATTAAATGCGGGCATGGCCATCAATACAAGTACGATTCCCAGAACCATTGCAATCGGGTGGATATAAATGCCTCAATTAAAAATTGAAGGACCAATTGATTTTTTTTCGACCCCAATACTTTCTTTACCCCTACTTCTTTGCTACGTTTGGTTGCTCCGGCAGTGGATAGGTTCATAAAGTTGATACAGGCAATTAGTAACATAAAAAGTGCTACCGCTCCAAAGATGTAAACGGAAGTGATATCTCCGCCTGGTTCTAATTCACTGGATCCAGGAAAATCGGAGAAAAGGTGAATATCAGTTAAGTGTTGAACGAAGAGTCCTATTTCATTTCCATTCTCTTGAAATTTCTCATAGGTCATTCCCATTTGCTCAACCTGTGGTCCCATGTACTTAGTCAATAATGTCTGGCAATTTTAGACTCCAGGGATTTCGGGTCAGTATTTCTGTCAACAACCAGGTAGGTGAAATAATTGGACTCTAGCCATTTGGCTTCCTTCGCATGTGCCAGTCCCTCCATGGAAGCAAAAAGATCAAAATGAAAATGTGAATTATCGGGTACTTTTTCGATCACACCCGTAACAGTGTAAGGCTGGTTATCATCTTTAAAAGTGATTACTTTATTAATTGGATCTTCATTGCCAAAGAACTTTACCGCTTGTTCATGGGTAATCACAATGGTATTAGGTTCTTTCAAAGCCGTATGGGGATCTCCTTGAATAAAAGGCAGCGTAAAAACCTCAAAGAAATTGGGGTCAACAAACGCAACCTCACTATTCCGGTAGGTATTGTCTTGATAAGTGATTTTTGGTGCTCCCATTCTTCGCAGTCGCGTAGCATCCAGTACTTCCGGGAATTCACTTTTCAGTGTTGGCCCAACTGGCCCCATTGTTACTGCTTCCTTTATAATTTCTCCATTCACCCTGCCTTGCAAAACCACCCGAACGATCTGATCTGCTTTTTCATTATAGCGGTCATAGCTCAGTTCATTAACCACAAATAACATGATCATTAAACACGTGGCAATACCCAGCGCAAGGCCTGACATGTTGATTGCAAAGAGCCCTGTTCTTGACTAGATTTCTCCATCCAATTTTGAAATAACTTTTGTACATGCCGTAAGTATTTAATGTTTTATATCCTTCTGTTGGTCTGATGATGCTGGGTCTGAAAAGTAGTAGGACATCACTAATGAATTTTAAATCAGCTTTCTGTTTACCCTCTTCTTTTACGCGTTCTTCATACAACTCCATCAAATCCCCTTCAATGGAATCTTTTAACTTCGGATGGCAGAACCAGCGGAAGAATTTCAAAAAGAATTTTGGTGGTGTCTGTCTTTTCATTCGGATCGTAAACTTTTCACCGGGTTTGCTAGTGCTGCTCTGATTGCCTGATAACTTACCGTCAATAATGTGATGATTAATGAGCCTGCAGCCGCAACAACAAAAACCCACCAGTTGATGTCGGTGCGATATTCGTAATTATGCAACCAACCGCTCAGATAATAATAAGCTATTGGAATGGCAATTAGGCTTGCTATAACAACCAGAATAACAAAATCGCCAGAAAGCATCTTCCATAAATTGGTAACTGAAGCCCCCATGACTTTACGAATACCAATCTCTTTAGTTCGTTGTTCTGCTATAAACGATGCCAACCCAAAAAGTCCCAGACAACTAATCAGCATGGCAAGTCCCGCAAATGCCGAAGTCAATTTTGCTACCCGTCTTTCGTTATCGAATTTTTTACCATATTCCTGGTCAGCAAAAGCATAGTCAAATGCATTGGATGGATCATACTTTTTAAAGACTTCTTCAATCCTGCTTAAAGCTTCAGTCGCATTTATGTTTTGAGCAATTTTCATGTTTACATTAGACACGCGCTTATAATTTAAAAAATACAACATTTGCTTGACGGGTGAATACGGGGATTGCGTGATCATATCTTTCACCACTCCGATTATTTTATATTCACCATTATCTCCCCACTTAAGTGTTTTTCCAACAGGATCCTCCACACCTAAATATTTTACTGCGGATTCATTGATGACAAAAGCCATTGAATCAGATGCATAATCTTTTGAAAAATCCCTGCCCTCAAGAATTTGCCAATCAATCATTTCACCAAATTCATGTGTTACCCGTAGCGTCACAAATTCCTCAGACATGTCCGGATCCTTCCCTTCCCATGTAAAGCCACTATTTGTTACATACGTGGATGTCAACCGTGAATCAGTTAGAGCAACCTCCTGTACAACCCCGGTGTTAAGCAAATCACTCCTAAATGCATCGTAGTGTTTTCTTATTTCGTCAGTTCTGATCGGTGACGATATCAAACCACTACTATCATATCCAATGGGCCGGTTTTGAGCAAATTGAATTTGTTTGAAAACGATAATAGTTCCGATTACCAGCGTGATGGAAACAGTGAATTGAGCTACTACTAAAATCTTTCGGGGAAGCGTTGCAAAGCGACCCGCCCGGAATGCTCCCTTCAAAACCCGGACCGGGTTGAATGATGAAAGGTAAAGCGCTGGAAAACTTCCGGCAACTACTCCGGTTATAATCGTGAAACCAAGACCCATCATCCAGAAAAATGGATTGAACCATAAAACATCAATGTGTTTACCTGAAACTTCATTGAACCATGGCAACGTCAACTGTGTGATAATAAGTGACAATAAAAATGACACGCCAACAACCAAAATTGATTCGGTGAAAAACTGATTAATCAATTGCATTCGAACCGACCCAATTGCTTTACGAATCCCCACTTCTTTTGCTCGCTTCTCCGAACGGGCTGTACTCAGGTTAATAAAGTTGATGCATGCCAACAACAAAACAAATACGCCTACCAGACCAAACATCCATACATACTCGATACCTCCTCCTGTAGAGACTCCATTCTTAAAATCAGAATGCAGATGCCACTTACTCATGGGATGTAGAAAAATTTCCGGTTTAAACCGATCGTCATCATCACCGGCTCGAATAACTGCATTTAGTTTGGTATCCTTGATTTTGTGAGACACCTGATCCATATCGGCATTATCAGCAATTTGTGCGATGGACTGAAACCAGCTGTTGCCCCACCCTGTTCTTGCTTCTAAATTCTCGCTGGAAACATAAAGCTCCCATGGCGCTATGAAGGTTAACTCGTTGTAACTGGAGTTGTATGGCAAATCCTGATATACTCCCGTAACTTTTACATCCAATCGATCATCGATTCGAATAATCTGTCCCATTGGAGATACCTCACCAAAAATTTCGTTAGACACAGATTCGGAAAGCAAAATTGAATGTGGGTCCCTGAGTCCATCACGTGTCCCCGCGATCATTTTCAGCGTTAGCATCTCAGTTACTTCAGGCTCCATATAATTTCCCTTCTTCACTACGTCCTGATCGTTATAGGTAAGCTTGTGGGAATTATTCCAGGAGCTCATGATCACATACTTGAAATCGCTTCCATAAACGTTTCGAAGTTCCGGCGCAATCTGTCGTGCCTGGCTCCACCAGGTTTCCACCTGACCATTGAATGTCTGGTTTTGCAAAACCTGAGCAATCCTATCATAATTTGTAAAATTTCGATCGTAGGACAATTCATCATGAACCCACAAACCAATCAGTATAGCTGCCGACAGACCTACTGCAAGTCCGCCTATATTTATTAAAGAATACCCCCTATTTCTGAGTAGATTTCTCCATCCGATTTTAAAATAACTTTTATACATGCCGTAAGTGTTTAATCTTTTATATCCTTCTGAGGGTCTGATGATGCAGGGTCTGAACAGTAGTAGCACATCACTAATGAATTTTAAATCAGCTTTCTGTTTACTCTCTTCTTTTACGCGCTCTTCATACAACTCCATCAAATCCCCTTCAATGGAATCTTTTAACTTCGGATGGCAGAACCAGCGGAAGAATTTCAAAAAGAATTTTGGTGGTGTCTGTCTTTTCATTCGGATCGTAAACTTTTCACCGGGTTTGCTAGTGCTGCTCTGATTGCCTGATAACTTACCGTCAATAATGTGATGATTAATGAGCCTGCTGCCGCAACAACAAAAACCCACCAGTTGATGTCGGTGCGATATTCATACCCCATTAACCATTGCAGGAGGGAGTAATATGCAATGGGTATTGCGATCAGGCAGGCAATCAATACCAGTATGACGAAATCTTTGGAAAGCATCTGCCATAATTTTGATACAGAAGCGCCCAATACTTTGCGAATGCCAATTTCCTTTGTGCGTTGTTCGGCAATAAATGAGGCAAGGCCGAAGATTCCGAGACAACAAATTAAAACGGCGAGGATAGCAAAGAAGCCGGCAAGTTTACCAATGCGTTCTTCATTGCCAAATTTCCGATTGTACGCATCATCTACAAATTGATATTCAAATGGTTGAGTAGGATTTAATTTTTTGAATACGGTTTCAATCTCAGTAATCGCCACACTGGCCACTGCATTGGGTTTTAATTTTATCAGTGTAATATTTCCCGATCCTTCGGAAAGAAAATAAACAATCGGACGAGGATCTTCATACGGTGACTCCATCACCATATTTTTAATCACACCAATAATCGTGAAGGAATTATCCCACCAGGTTATTTCCTGACCGACAGGATTTTCCAATCCCATATAATTAATTGCTGCTTCATTAAAGATAACGGCCGAGGAGTCGGTTCCAAATTCTCGCGAAAAGTCGCGTCCATCCTTAAGCTCCCAACCAATGGTTCTTCCATAACCGTACGAACATGCAACCATTCCAAAATCAGTTGATTGATTAGGATCTTTGCCGTTCCAGCTTATTCCACTCGTGCTGCTCCATACAGCAGTTAGCGGACCACCCGATTGAGCTATTGATTCCACCACTCCGGTTTGTTCCAGTTCATTTTTTACTGCATCAAAATGTTCATGAATCGTATTATCCTGTGACGAAATACTTACCAAATTTGCACGGGAATAACCCAAGGGACGGTTTTTAGTGAATTGGATTTGCTGATAAACGATAATAGTTCCGATGATCAGCGTGATCGAAACTGTAAATTGAGTTACAACAAGAATTTTACGGGGTAATGCTGCAAAACGTCCCGCTTTAAAAGTTCCTTTCAAAACCTGAACAGGCCGAAAAGATGACAGATAAAGTGCGGGATAACTACCTGCGATAAGGGCGGTGAGAAGAATAAAAACGAAGCTAATGACCCAGAAAAAAGGATTATCCCAAAGAATGGTCAGTTGCTTGTTAGCAACCTCATTAAAATACGGTAAGATCAGTCGTGCTAACACCAATGAAATTCCGAAAGAAATAAAAACGATGAGATAAGACTCACTGAAAAACTGCAGAATGAGTTGCTTGCGTAGTGAACCCACTGATTTTCGAATACCGACTTCCTTTGCTCTGATTTCGTTTCGCGCGGTACTCAGATTCATAAAATTGATACAGGCCAAGAGCAAAACAAATGTGCCGATGATACCGAACATCCAGACATATTGAATTGCGCCTCCGGTATTCACACCATTTTCGAATTCACTGCGTAAATGCCAGTCGCGCATAGGATGTAAAAAGAGTTCAGGTTTTTTCTGCTTTAACTGATCATTCACCATTTTGAATTTTGCATCTTTAATTCTTGCCGATGCGGTTTTAAAATCAGCCCGGTCATTCAATTCAACGTATAGCAATGCAAAATTTGGTCGCCAGTGATCATCATCCGATTTAAACCAGGGTTCATTATTATAAAGAAGTTCCCAAGGACAAATAAAATCAAGGCTTCCAAAAGTTGAATTTTCCGGTAAATCCTGGTACACCCCAATCACACTCACTTCCGGCATTTCATCCATCACAAGGGTTTGATTAATGGGATCTTGATCACCGAAAATTGCTTTTGCGGTAGAAGCTGATAATAAAATGGAAGCCGGTTCATCCATATTCGACGAACCCGTAACCATTTTTAATCCCAACAAAGCCGGAGCTTCCTTTTCAAAATACACCCCCGTTTGTGATAGCACTCTTTCATTCAGCGTAAGCAAATGTTCACCCCAACTAACGGCCATAGCAATATGCTTAAAGTCATCTCCATAATTGGTTCTCAATTCTTCCGCTAACGGAAACGGAACATTTCCCCATGTCTGCACCTCACCATTGTTAGTGACATTTTGTAAAACCGCTGCAATCCGGTCAGAATTTTCAAATTCACGATTAAACGATACTTCATCATGAATCCACAATCCGATTAATAAGGTTACTGATATACCGATGGCCAGTCCGCCCATATTGATAAAGGAGTATCCTTTGTTCCGTGTCAGATTTCGAAAACCAATTTTGAAGTAATTCTTTAACATGGCGTAAGTAATTAGATTTTTATATTCTGGTGTCTTGATAATGCCAGGTCTGAAAAGCAACAACACATCCAGCAAAAACTGCCAGTCTGCCTTTCGTTTACCTGATTTTTTGAGTTGCTCGTCATACAATTCAAACAGATCTCCTTCAATCGAATCACGTAACTTCGGGTCACAGAACCAATGGAAGAAACTTAATAAGATCCCCTGGGGTCGACCGGGTGTTGGGTATTGGGTGTTGGGTTTTTGAGTCATCGTTCGAACAACTAACAACCATCAACCAATCACTATCTTGGAGTTCCAGGCTACTTTCGGGATCGCGCTCCACAATTCATCGCGGGTAGTCTTCGTGTATTCCATTGCTTTCTTGCCGAAGGCAGTAATCTGGAAATATTTTTTTGGCCGACCTGCCCGTTCTTCAGTTGTTTCTCCTTCGAATGATTTCAGGTAGCCTTTGTCCTCCAGTCTTTTTAAGGCTGATTGAAGTGCTCCAACGCTCACTTTTCGCGAGAGCCGCGATTCAATTTCTTTCTTAATGGACACACCATAGGCATTCTTATACAACACCCCTACGGTGAGCATGACGATCTCTTCGAATTCACCAAGTTGATATTTCTTCATCTTGAATTAATTAATTCCTAATTGTAGTATTAATAATGATGCCAAAAAAAAAATCGCTATGCGGGCTATAAAAACAGGGATGTGCCAAAAGGTGATGTTCAGATTTGAACAGTTAACTTTTCGCAGCCGGACATGTTCATTTGTTGATTGAGTGATTTGGAGATTTGGGGATTGGAGGTTCACCCGTCGAACCGTTTTACTTTAGCATATATCGGTTTGAAGCCTTCCCTGGTTTCACCAGAAAAAAGATTCAACAATACGCGGCCGGAAAGATTGAATATTTTTTCACGGAAGTAGTCCGCGTTAATTACATTTTATGATCAATACCTGTGGTTAAAACCACGGGCAATTGATAACCCGGACTTCAATCCAGGGTGGGGAATCTACTCGTAATGCTTTTCAAATTGCCAGATCTCCGCCAGGTTTTGCTTTAGATTTCGGCATAAAAATATCTGCACATTATTTTCGTAGGGCATGCAATACGTACAAGTAGAAGTTTTAACAAGTTCGACAGTTTCAAAATTGTCGATATGATCTTCCATGCCACCTCCTAAAATAATCATCACCTCTCCTTTATAATCTCGCGGGCCCCAGATCCAATAGTTGTTATGGATGCCAATGGCTTTGGGAAGACCTAACTTTTCACCATAAAAATCAATAGCCCCGCAGCGACCATAGTTCGTGGAAAGGATAGCACATTTCTTCTTTTCATCTTCACTAAGCGTATTGAATACAGCGGCTACATCATTTGCTTTTTCCTCCCACCCAAACATGTCGGCGTAAAATTGGGGGAGCTCTGCAAGCTCTTTGTTCTCACTTGAACTGGGTGCTATACCCATTTTTTTGGAATACGTTATGTACTGTTCAACGGAGAGCACAGGCAAGACAAGTGGTATCAGTGTTATCGCTGTGATAAATAATAAAGCAGGATATGCGTATTTAATCCAGACAACATATTTAGTAGTCGCTTTTTGTTCTAGAAAAATCCCGGCAACAGCAAAAATACCAGCATATGCAGGTGTCAGGTATTCTCCTTTACTCGATCCGTTTACAATTAAAATAAGAAAAGCCGTTACATATATCCATCCAATCACTCTGTACTCTTTGACTGGTTTATAAAAGAAGATGGCAAACAGACCACTAATCCAAAAAGGTGTACTGATTGGATTGAGTAATATCAATTGATCCTTAATAAAGGTAAACGCATTCAAGCCTGAATATTTTCCTCCGGATGCATTTCTTATAAATTCGAGATGGGCATAATCATGCATTACATTCCAAAAAGCATACGGCAGAAAAAAAAGAAAAGCGATCCCTCCTCCAATATATAGATAGCGATTCTTAAACCAGCTTAGATTGGTGAACAGGATTCCCACAAAGATACCTGCACCCAGAAACAATACACTTATCTTATTCATCAGACCTATACCGAGAACAAACCCTAGCGAAATCCAAAGCCGTTGATTCTGCGTATTAATTATTCGAACAATCAAATACATGGCTACAGCCCAAAGAAAAATGTCAATAGCATTCATCGAATAAATTAGATTCATTGCCAGATGAATAATGGACCACGCTACTGCAAAGCAGGCCAGAAAAATCGCTACTATTTTTCCACCCATTTCTTTTACCATCATCCCGGTAACCATTATGGTGGCAGCATGCATTAGTGAAGGAACAAGCCGAATGGCCGTCAGACTATCCCCAAAAATCAGGCGACTTATTTTCAACAGGAATAATGAAAACGGTGGCTGATCCACATATCCCCATGCGAGGTGGTCACTACAGGCAATGTAGTATAACTCGTCGCGAAAAATTCCATACGCTCCGGTTAGATTAACGATCAGGTGCAGTAGGAAAATTCCGCCAGCGATGATGATGATGGTTACTTTCTCAGAACGCGTAAAACTTGATCCCATCGTAGTTTGAATTTGGTCGGTTGCTTAAGGACTTTATTCAAGTTAAACAGTTGTCATGTTTAACAATATTAAAAATTGGTTTATTTCGGCAGTAAAAACTTTACTCTCATTTTTACCCGTCCTTTAACCGCTGTATCGCCACGTTTTGGCGAAGACCATTTTGGTCCCTGCCGGATCAGCCGGATGGCTTCTTCATCACAACCAAAACCAATGCCCTTAGTAACCTGAAAATCAGATATAGTTCCGGTTGGAGAAATTTCAAACCGTACCGTCACTTTACCCTGCACTTTGTTTTCAATTGCCTGGATGGGATAGTGCAGATTATCGTCAAGATAAATCTTATACGCTCTGAATCCTCCTTCGGGTTCTGCTGCAACATAATCAGGAAGGGTATTGGTAAAAATATCCGTATCGCTGTAGCCATATCCGGTTACCACTACTTCACTCAGTTCGGAGACATCTTCATTCAATTGGACATCCAGTTGGGAGCGGCCATTAATGTTTTCCTCTTTCGTTTCCAATCCTATAAATGAGAACACCAGTGTTTGATTCGGATCGCTAACCTCCACCTGATAATTTCCTTCGAGATCGGTCATCGTCCCCCGTGTGGTTCCTTTAACTATTACATTTACGCCCGGAAGTGGTGTCCCATCTTCCTGATCAAGTACCTTACCGGTAATCACCCGGTTAACATATTTATCTTTTGCATTAATTTCTTGCTGCGATGCAGGTACACCTGCAGCTGCAGGTGCGTCAGCTTTTCTGGAACGACTTATTGCTTCCGGCTGCGTCACCGTTTTTAATGCTTCTTTTTTTGCTACCGGCTTTTCGACTACAACTTCTTCAACGGCTGCAATTTCCAGTGCATCCGCTTCAGCCTCAGCCAGTGCTATTGGTTCTGGAGGTGTAGTCTCTGCAATCGGTTCTTTTTCAACTTCTTTCGGTGCGGGTGCAGGCTGTGCTTCCGGAATCAGATTTTTCTTCTCCACGGGTTGGGACTCAGACGTCACGCGTTCTGTTTCGGCTGGTTCTGCTGATGTAATCGAATCACTAATGATTGGCTGTTCATTTACATTACCCGGAACTGTATCTTCCGTTTTGTTAAGTGCAAGATCATTGGCGCTCTCGTTGTCTGTAAAATAATACACCAGCCAGGTTGAACATATTAACAAGATCACCCCTGCCGCGATGCGCATGGGCCAGTACCAACCCGAGCCCCCCCTCTCTTTTCCGGCAATCCGCTTGTCCAGTCGTGAGTGAATTTGATTCAGGTCATCCCTAAAATCATCCGAACTGATTTCTTCAGCTCCTTCCAATGCATCTGCTAAAAACGGATCCTCCAGCGCAAGTTTTTCGAGCCGATGACGATCCGCCGGAGACAATTCGCCTTTTAAATATTTTTCGATATCGTTATTCAGATCAGCCATTGCTTTCAAGGCAGATTTTCAAGTTTCGTTTTCCATTTTGGATATAACTTTTCACTTTTTTCAGATCATATCCCGTAATCGTGTTTATCTCCTGATAACACTTGTGTTGTAGATAGAACAAGGTAACACATGCTTTTTGTTCTTCTACCAGCGTCTCGATGCACTTCTCTAATTTAGTAAGATTCGATTCCAACGCATCTTCCTGATGCATTTCGGTATCGGTTTCCATAAAACTTTGTGGAATATCTTGGAGCGAGATATCTTTCTTTTTACGCAATTGCATCAAAACATGATTGCGGGAGGTGACGTATAGCCAACTCTTAAAATGGCTGATTTCGTGCTCCAGAAGGCTTTTTATTAGTTTTTCGAAGATTTGCATCACTGCATCCTGACTCTCATCGCGGTTTTTAAGGTATTTGAGACAAACACCAAAAACGAGTCCCGTATAGCGTTTATACAGTTCGCCAAGGATCTCGAGGTCGTATTCAGCTTTATAGAGACGAATAAGTTCGTCATCACTCAGGGCCGAATATGATTTGGAAACGCGCATTTTTTCAAAATAGTAATTTTTTTCTGTTCGGCTTATGGAATCTTCAAGGTGTCAGCATCTCAATGTCAAATCAAACACAAAAAAAGTATTCCTGCCGGGTAAACAGGCGGGGTCGATACTGGCTTTAAACCAAAATTTAGAACATATGAAAACGAAAATTGGAATCTTATTGATTGCATTGTTGGTGATGTCATCTTTTCATTATCGGATGACCCGAACGATTACTGGGAAAGTTACTGCGGCGGAGGATGCCAGTGCATTACCGGGTGTGAATATTAATTTAAAAGGGACATCAAAAGGTACGGTTACCGATGTCTTTGGAAATTACTCCATTACTATTCCTGATGCCGGTGGAACGTTGGTTTTTTCCTTTATTGGATTGAAGACAAAAGAAATTAAAATCGGTAGTAAAGATGTAATCAACGTCACGATGAGTCAGGAAACATGTGCAGCTTAGTGAAGTTGTTGTATCCGGATTAGCAGGTAAAGCAGCTGGTGTTGAGTCTGAAAGAACCTCCCGGCGCGACAAGAAATCTGATAGTTATGCGCAGTATGCACCTGCCACGGCTGACTACAATTCCATTCAATGGCAGCAACCCACCTATCCGAATACAGAACATTATGAAGGAGTTGAAGAAAATGGTTTCAAGGTGGCCTTAAATGATCCGCTTTCGACTTTTTCAATTGATGTGGATGCCGCCTCCTATTCAAACTTAAGGCGCTTCATTAATAATGGTCAGCGACCACCGGCGGAAGCAATCCGAATTGAAGAAATGGTAAACTATTTCAATTATGATTATGAGCAGCCTAAAGGAAAAGATCCGTTTGCGATCCATACTGAAATATCGACTGCACCATGGAACGCCAAACATAAGCTTGTTCATATCGGTTTGCAGGGAAAGAAGATTCCTACAGAAGATCTTCCGGCTTCCAACCTGGTATTTCTGATCGATGTTTCGGGATCGATGTCGGCTGCCAATAAACTTCCACTCTTAAAATCTTCTTTTAAGATGTTAGTGGAAGAACTGCGTCCGGAAGATCATGTTGCTATCGTAGTGTATGCAGGCGCCGCGGGACTTGTATTAGAACCCACTTCCGGAAAAGAAAAAAATAAAATTCTTGATGCCTTGAATAAATTACAATCGGGTGGCTCCACTGCCGGAGGTGCAGGAATTGAATTGGCCTATGCCACGGCAAAAGATCATTTTATAAAAGGAGGAAACAACCGTATCATTTTAGCCACTGATGGTGACTTTAATGTTGGTGCTTCCAGCAATGAATCAATGGAGAAACTAATTGAACAAAAGCGTAAGGATGGTATTTTTCTTACTGTGTTAGGATATGGTATGGGAAATTATAAAGATTCCAAGATGGAAATTCTTGCCGATAAGGGAAATGGAAACTATGCTTACATCGATAACATTACGGAAGCACGGAAAGTGTTGGTGAATGAATTTGGCGGAACGCTTTTTACGATTGCAAAAGACGTGAAGCTTCAAGTTGAATTCAATCCTGCCAAAGTAAAAGCGTATCGGTTGACTGGATATGAAAACCGGATGCTGAAGAGTGAAGACTTTAACAACGATAAAAAAGATGCAGGCGAATTAGGCTCGGGTCATACCGTTACTGCCTTGTATGAAATCATTCCGGTGGGTGTTGATAGCGACTATAGCGTTGATGATTTAAAATATCAATCAAACAAACGTGCTTCTGAAGCAGCGCAAGCTTCGAAAGAAATTATGACGATTAAATTTCGTTATAAAAAACCGGATGAAGATGACAGCAAGCTGATTGTTCATCCATTAATGGATAGTCATAAAGCATTAACTGAAACCTCCGATAATTTCAGATGGTCTGCCTCGGTTGCCGGATTTGGAATGCTGTTAAAGGATTCAGATTATATTAAAAAATTCAATTACGATGATGCAGCACAACTGGCGGAAGGCACGGGGAAAAGATAAGGAAGGATATCGCATCGAGTTTATTAATATGGTCAAATCATTTGGGTTGATAGCCAGTCGATAAAATCGTTGAGCGTAATTTCGGTCTTTGGGGTCACAGGCCGAGGCGGGGATGTGGGTGATTGATTAAGGGTCTGGGCTATTCATAGACCCCTTCTTGAGTTTGGCTACTATTTTTGTCCATAGGACACTCAGGAATGAAGTGTTCCAAGCCAAGGTGATTATTCTTAGATGGCCGGGTGAAGACACGCTGGCGGGGATTGAATGGAAAACCTAGCACCTTTCGGTCAGTGGGGGACAGACCGAGGTGGGGGAGCTGCGGGGACAAAGACAGCGGCGGAGCATCACTTCTTCAATAAATAATAATTATAAAAACCGAAAAGTGTTTTTGCGCCAAGAAAGTTTCGTTCAATAATTGGCAGGATTTTGTTTTCAACTTATCATGACCATACTTTTGAAGTCGGAGTATTGCATACAACTGATCTTGCGAGTCAAGTTTCTGCACCCAATTTTCGCGCACCCCTAGCAATGGCCGTCTTCGTGCCGCGGACTTTTATTAGACCAGGAGCATTTCGGTCCGTGGAGACACAAACCGAGGTGGGTGAGCTGAACAAAGACAGCGGCTGGCATCAGTTTGCAATAAATAATAGTTAATAAAAAGCGAAAGTGTTGTGCCAAGAAAGTTTTGCTCACTAAAGGTTAGGAAGTCGTTTTTCAAGTTGTCATGAACATATTTTTTTGACGTTGGAAGATTGGGATATCTCAGACCTGCAATCGCTCTTCCCGCAGACTTTGGTTGGTGGTTCGTGGAGACACGAACCATGGCTTACTGAACCCCGCACCTGGCTTCAGTTTGCAACTGGAGCTTTGCCAATAATAGGCAGTTTGTAACTGCTACTTAAGTTGAAGTCGAAGGATTGCAAACTTCTTTTTTTTCAAGTAAGCTTGAGGGCTTCGCGCACCTACAATCGCTCTTCCCGCAGACTTAAACCAGGACGGGTTGTGAGTATTGGTGGTCTGTGAGGTCACAGACCACGGTGAGAGCGTCATTCAGAGCGGTAGCGATGAATCTAAACACCTGGCTTCAGTTTGCAACTGAAGCCCTGCCAATAATAAGCAGTTTGCAACTGCGGCTAAAGTTGAAGTCGAAGTTGCAAACTTCTCTTTATTAGTAAACTTAAGTCGCGCGCCTGCCAACGCTCTTTCCACAGACTTAAGCCAGGGCGAGTTGGATTGGTGGTTCGTGAGGACACGGACCATGGCTTGGACAAAGACCATAGCTTACTTCTTCAACAAATGATAATTATGAAATCCGAAAAGCGTTCGCCCACCCAAAAAATTCTGCTCAATACACGTCAGAACTTTATTCTTCAACTTATCATGACTATATTTTTTTGAAGTAGGAATATTGGGATACAATAATTCCTGCCAGTCAAACTTCTTAATCCAGTCTTTCAATACTTCCGGATGGGAATCATTATACAAAGTGAATCTACTTAAATCCCCATAATCGAAAACATCAGTGAGATCAAGTTCGGCAACGGTGCCTTTATAATTGGCATTATGGTTTGCTGATTTTTTACCCATTAGTTGCGGGGGTCTGACATAACCATAGTGGTGGATGCAGGCATCTACTTTTGCAACGCTGAGTTTTTCGGTTCCTGCTTTTTGCGAATAACTTTTTCCATCGAAGTTTTCAATAATTCGAAAAGACTGTGCATCGCGCCAGGAGTGAATTGATTTTTTGTTTCGGATCATTCTGATTTCAACCGGATACCAGCTATGCGAAACAATGTGATGGTTGAAGTCTCCCCAAAAATGCTTAAAGTCGAAAAGCAGGCCATCCACTTCCTGATCATTAAAGAGTTCGGTACAACGATCCAGTACCGCGGGCAAATATTTTTCATGAATGACTTCATCGCTTTGGATGTAAAACAGCCAGTCGCCGGTACACGCATTCTTTGCGATATCAGTTTGTCGGGCATATTCCATTCCATTAGGGAAATTTTTTAAATCCCATACCGTATCGATTATTCTGATTTTGTCTGATTGAATAGATAGGATTTCTTCCCGGGTGGTATCATCCGGATCATTGTCACCCAGTGCCACTACAAACTCATCGACTATGGGGAGAACGGATTCTATTGATGCTTTTATTGGATAGAAAAGCTTAGTAGCATTTCTAACAAATGTAAAACCACTGATTTTCATTTGGGTACCGGGTTCAGGTATCGCAGCAAAATAACTAAAATTTAAAGGATCGAACGCGGGTTGTTAAGTAATCTGTTTTGCAACTCATCCTTTTTGTTATTTTTGCTTTGCACATGAGTGAAGAGACCCCTAAAAACAATTATTCAGATACCGAAAGAGACAACATCTTTCACAATGAGTTTATGCCGCACGCCAACTCGATGTATAACTTTGCTTTTCGGCTAACGCTGGATGGTGATGCGGCCAAGGACCTCGTACAGGATACGTATTTAAAGGCCTATCGCTTTATTAACTCCTTTCAGCAAGGAACTAATGCCAAAGCATGGCTGTTTCGAATTTTAAAAAACAGCTTCATTAATGATTATCGAAAGAAGAGTAAAGAGCCAAATAAGGTAGATTATCAGGATGTAGAGAGTTATTATAACTCAGATGATGTTGATATGCCGATAACAACCGATTTGCGGGTGGAGTCGAGTCAGGATATGATCGGGGATGAAATCTCCAATGCATTGAATGCCCTGGATGTCGATTTTAGAACGGTAATCATATTATGTGACCTGGAAGGATTCAAATATGATGAAATGGCCAAAATATTGGATATTCCGATCGGGACTGTCCGGAGCAGATTACACCGAGCAAGAAATTTACTGAAGGAGAAATTGAGCGAATACGCGAGAAAAATGGGTTATAACGATTAATTGAATTTATGGAGCCAAGTGACAAGAATCCCGAAGAAAACAATTGCCCCAACCAGCGGGATTGTATTGAAATGCTTCAGCTGATTATCGATGGTGAAGCCACCACAACGCAGCGAAATGAATTTCTCGACAATCATCTTGAAAAATGCCTGCCGTGTTTCAAAACCTACCATCTTGAAATGGCATTAAAAAATCTGCTAAAAGCAAAATGTTCCAGCCCCTGCCCGGATGGCCTGGTGGACGAAATCAAAGCAAAGATAAATACCCTTCGTTAATGCCAGGAAAAGCGTTCATTTTCTCCGCTCCCTCCGGATCTGGTAAAACTACCATCGTAAGACATCTCCTTGAAAATAACTCCGACCTTGGTTTCTCAATCTCCGCATCAACACGTGATAAACGTGGACGTAAAAGAAGAACAGGGAAAAGATTATTACTTTCTAACTCCTGAAGAATTCAAAGTCAAAATCGACAATGATGAATTTATTGAGTGGGAAGAAGTGTATGAGGGTAACTTTTATGGCACCTTAAAATCAGAAATCCAGCGTATTTGGGATAGTGGAAAAAATGTAATATTTGATGTGGATGTAAAGGGTGGACTGAATCTTAAAAAATATTTTGGTGATAAAGCTTTATCCGTATTTGTTAAAGTACCATCATTGGAAATACTGGAGCAGCGTCTTGCGGATCGGGGTACCGAGTCAAAAGACAGTTTATCGAGACGTTTGTTTAAAGCGAAGTTTGAGATGTCTTTTCAGGATAAGTTTGATGTAATTCTTATAAACGAAAATCTTGATCAATCATTAAAAGAAGCACAGCGTTTATACGAATCCTTTTGTAAGCAATAGTTTCCCATCACATCACCTTAAGGATAATGGAAGGAAAAAAAAAGATCGGTCTGTTTTTTGGTTCCTTTAACCCGATTCACATAGGGCACATGATCATTGCGAATGTAATGGCTGAAACCACCGACCTTTACAAGGTCTGGTTTGTTGTTACTCCACAAAACCCTTTTAAAGCCAGCAAAAATTTATTACACGACTTTGACCGATATGATATGGTCCGTGCTGCTGCCTATGAAAATTATAAAATTGAGGTAAGTGACGTTGAATTTTCATTACCTAAACCTAATTATACCATCAACACACTAGTGCATTTGAAAGAAAAGCATCCCGACAAGGAATTTGTGGTGATTATTGGTGAGGACAACCTGGTTTCTTTCGAAAAATGGAAGAATCATAAAATTATACTCGAAGATTTTGGTCTTTATGTCTATCCACGCCCCAACGTGCAACCATCCAAACTAAAATCGCATCCTAACGTTACCATGGTGGATGCCCCGTTGCTCGATATTTCGGCTACTTTTATCAGAACATGTATCAGAAACAATCAATCGATACGTTATCTGGTTCCTGATCCGGTAGAAGCCATTATCCGGGACAAAAAATTTTATATGGAATGACCCTTTTTACAAAAACCCTCCTCACACTCTCCTTCCTTTTTCTTTCAGCACATATTTTTGCGCAGGGAATAAAAGGCACCATCAAAACAGATGAAGGATCACCGTTAGGGTATGCGACAATTTATGTGAAGCAAACGGGTACGGGAACCACCACTATCGAAAATGGGTATTTTGAACTCCCCTTACCCAGCGGGCAATACGAACTTGTCTTTCAGTATTTAGGTTATGAGACACAGGTTCGCCAGGTGCAGGTGCAAGATGATCTCCTTGAAATTAATATTGTAATGAAAGCCCAGGTTACGATGTTGCGGGATGTTATTGTGGAAGCCGGGAAAGAAGATCCTGCCTACACCATCATGCGAAAGACGATCGCCAAGGCCAATTATCACCGGCAGCAATTAGACACCTACTCAGCACGCGTGTATATTAAAGGAGTAGGTCAGCTTAAAGACTATCCGTGGCTGGCAAAAAAAGCACTGGAGAAAGAAGGTATAGAAAAGGATCGCGTTTTTATTTCCGAATCAGTCAGCGAAATTAAGTACACCCGACCGAATACTTTTGAGGAGAAGGTGATTTCCATCCGAAGTGATGGAAAAGATAACAATACTTCCCCTAATCAGTTTATTTTCGGAAGCTTTTATGAGGCTGAAGTTGCAGAAACGGTAACACCCCTTTCTCCCCGGGCGTTCTCTTATTATCGGTTTGAATATCAGGGTACATTTAAAGATCGTGATTACGAAATCAGTCGGATTAAAGTAACTCCGCGATCGAGAGGTGATAATGTTTTAGAGGGGATGCTCTATATCGTTGAAAACTGGTGGAGCATTCATAGTTTTGATTTAAGAACAACAAAATTAGGTGTAAAAATTCAAATGAAGTCGGTGTTTGCACCGATTGAAGATAAAGCCTGGCTACCGGTTTCACATCAGTTTGATGTAGAGGGAAAATTCTTTGGGTTTGAATTTGTTTATAAATACCTGGCCTCGGTTAGTGATTATAAAATCACCGTCAATCCTGAAGTGTATGTTGAGCCGGAGTTAATGGAAGTGGTAGATGAGAAGTTGGAAAAAGAGCGTGCTGAAATTGTTGAAACAAAATTCGGCCAGGAAACGAAGGAATTACAGAAGCGACTGGAAGACGGGCAGGAGATTACCCGCAAGGAATTAAAAAAGATAGTGAAGGCTTATGAAAAGGCTGAGCAAAAAGAACAAAAAGAACCGGAAGTAATTTCCAACCGGGAATTTAAAATTGATTCACTTGCCTACAAAAAAGATTCCGTGTATTGGACTGCCGTCCGTCCGATACCATTAAGTGAACTTGAAATCAAGGGGTATCACAAATCAGATAGCCTGGCAGCAGTTGAGCGTAAAAAAGAAGCGGGCGACACTACCAAGCAATCAAAACATAAAGGCTTTCAACCCTGGGACATTGTTTTAGGTGACAGCTACAAAACCGGAAAGCACTCCAACTTTAGAATTCACACACCCGTTCCAAATTTCAATACTGTTGAAGGGTTTAATTTTTTCTACAAGCTTTCGTACGGTGTAATCCTTCAGGACACGAACAAAACACGTTTAATCGTCAGTCCTGTTTTCCGTTATGCGTTCTCGAGAGAGAAAGCATCGGGCAATTTGAAATTCACCATGCGAAACAGAAATTACCGATTAGAATTGGAGGGCGGTCGTTATGTTGAACAATACAACATGGATAATCCAATCTGGCCAATTGTGAATTCCTTTACCACGTTGTTCCTTGAGAAGAACCTGATGAAAATTTATGAACGGGATTATGTTGATGCGCTCTTCCGAAAGCGTATCAATCCGTATCTAACCGTTGAAACGGACTGGTCGTGGATGCGGCGATATGAATTAACAAACAACACCGACTGGACGTTAATCGACAATAAAAATATTGAATCGTATACAGACAATCGTCCGGTAAACGATGAATTACCAGATACGGGTTTTGATCCCCACAATGCTTTTGTCGGATCTGTTTCACTGTCGGCACGTCCGTGGTTAAAGTTTAGAATTCGTAATGGACGGAAGTATGAAATCTCCAGTTCGTCACCGGTGTTAAGTTTTGAATACCGAAAAGGATTTACTTCCATATTTGATAGTGATGTGGATTTTGACCAACTGGAATTGGGTTTCAAGCATTCCTTTAAAATTGGGGTTCGTGGTAAAATTGATTTTGCAACCAAGGCAGGCATATTTTTAAATGCTGATCAGCTTTACTTCATGGATTACAAACACTTCCTCGGTAATTTAACACCTTTTAGTACCAATGATCCTGTTGGAAGTTTCCGGTTGTTAGACTATTATCAGCACAGCACATCCGATAAATATTTGACTGCCAATGCACACTACAAATTCCGGAAATTCCTGGTGACTAATTTTATGTATGTCCGGATGCTGGGTATTCAGGAAAACATCTTTATCAATTATCTGGCCTCCCCTACTTCCAAAAACTACACAGAAGTGGGATATTCAATTGATGGTATACTGCGCATCTTCCGACTGGAAGCTGCTGCGGCATTTCAGGATGGAAAGTATCTTAATTATGGTGTTCGGATTGGGATAGCTACGACCATTGGGGTGAACTTCGAAGATTAGAAAAGATTAAACCGCAAAGGCGCTAAGACGCAAAGAATGGGTTTTGCATTTTTTTGATTTTCTAGTTGAAAGGTCATGAGAATTGTTTTGACCTTCTTTGCGCCTTAGCGCCTTTGCGGTAAAAAGTATACCTTCGCACCGTGAATATCTCTGTTGAAGATTTTTTGATTGAACGAAGGAACCTGACCACTGTGGATGTACGCTCCCCGTTGGAGTTTGCAGAGGGACACATTCCCACTGCGGTAAACATCCCCTTACTGAATGACGAGGAACGGGTAGCAGTAGGCACAGACTATAAACAAAAAGGACAGCGGGAGGCCATCCGTACCGGATTCGAATTGGTAGGACCACGACTGAATGCCATTACTTCCGCCGCAGAACGCGTTGCCAATGGCAAAGAGCTTATCGTTCATTGCTGGCGAGGCGGTATGCGGTCGAAAAATTTTGCCCAGTTTGTTGGCATGGTGGGTGTACAGATCGAAAGTACTCACCGGCGGATACAAAGCCTATCGGCAAGCGGCCCAGGAATCGTTTCAAAAACCCTTTACGTTTATCCGCATTGGCGGGAATACGGGAAGCGGCAAAAGTGAAGTACTGCGTGCATTGGAAAAAATCGGTGAGCAAATTCTCGACCTGGAGACGCTGGCTAATCATAAAGGATCGGCCTTTGGCGGATTGGGGTTTTCATCACAACCTACCACCGAACAATTTCAAAATGATTTATTTGAAAAGATTCTTCTTCTGGATCAGAAGAAAAGAATTTGGGTGGAAGATGAATCGATTGCTATTGGTAAAATATTTTTGCCGGAAAAATTTTGGGAGACCATGCTTGCTACTCCCATTATTACAATGAAAGTGGCGAAGGAAATTCGTGTTGCCAGACTGGTAAACGAATACGGAGATGCAGATCCGGAAGAATTTCTGGATGCCATGGGTAAGATTTATAAGCGATTAGGGGGGCAACATTACCTGGCTGCAAAAGAAAAATTATTGCAGGGGGATATGCACAGCACCATTTCAATATTATTGGAGCATTATTATGACAAAGCATACGAGCGAAGTGCCGAGAAGAAGAAAGAACTAATCAAGGGAACCCTGTCATGGGATGGAAAAGATGCAAAAAAATACGCAGCAGAATTAGTAGAACAGGCAAACAAGTTGAACATTAATTGAATGAGTGAAATAAAATTAACACAGTATAGTCATGGTGCAGGGTGCGGATGCAAAATCTCTCCGGCTATTTTAGAATCGATTTTGAAGACCGACACGTTACAAACGGTTTTTCCTTCTTTGCTGGTCGGCAATCATTCCAGTGATGATGCGGCTGTTTTTGATCAGGGTGATGGCAACTGCATCATCAGCACCACAGATTTTTTTATGCCCATCGTAGATGATCCCTTTACCTTTGGGGCGATTGCTTCGGTAAATGCTATCAGCGATGTGTATGCAATGGGTGGCAAACCAATGATGGCCATTGCCATATTAGGATGGCCGATTAATACTTTATCTGCCGAAGTGGCGCAGCAGGTTTTAGAGGGGAGCAGAAGTGTTTGTGAAAAGGCTGGTATACCTTTAGCGGGAGGGCATAGTATTGATAGTCCGGAACCGATTTTTGGATTGGCGGTAACGGGAAGTGTTCGGAAAGAAAATCTAAAACAGAATAATACTGCAGTGGAGGGTGCGCAGTTGTATTTAACAAAGCCCTTGGGCATTGGTATAGTAACGACTGCTCAAAAGAAGGAATTGTTGAGCCTGACGATTTGCAAGTGGTAGTAGACACCATGTTAACATTGAACAGCCTTGGTGCAGAATTGGGGGGCATGCCCTCTGTATGTGCGATGACCGATGTTACGGGCTTTGGATTACTGGGGCATTTAACGGAAGTGTGCAGGGGCAGTGGATTATCTGCGGAGATTGAATTTTCCAAAGTGCCGAAGTTTGATTTTCTGGATAAATATATTGCGCAGAAAAGTATGCCGGGTGGTACACAGCGGAACTGGGACAGTTATGGAAAACACATTTCTGCCATTACTGATGAGCAGCGTGCGGTGCTGGCCGATCCGCAGACGAGTGGCGGGTTGTTGATTTGTGTTGCCTCGTCGGGAGTAGCGGATTTTGAACAATGGTCGAAGGATAAGGGGCTGCGGTTGCAATCATTCGGTAGGTTGACGGGTAATGGGGAATATATTGTCCGGGTAAGTCCATAATTGACCGAAGCTGGCTTAAACTTTTCTCATATCTTCAACACCTCGTTTAGCAACAATCAAACGTTATGAATACACGGTAAAATCTCTTACCCATACCAGCATTCAGCACAGCCAAAAGTTAGTGGTAGCCGTTTTGGGGAAGCTTGATTCTTTTAGAAGAGGCCGGAAAAGCGTAAATTGTAGTGCGCACTAATTTTTGAGAGCTATGTCGACGGTAGAGCTAAGAAAGAGACTTATAGAAAAGATTCAGAAGACTGAAAACAGTGAGTTGCTGGAGGAAGTTTTCAGGCTGCTTGAGCTAGGGACGGAGGATATTGAAATTTATAAGCTGTCGGATGAGCAGCGAGCCGCAATAGCAGAAGGACGCAGTCAAATTAACGATGGTAAATTCTTTACAGATGACGATGCGAACCGGGAAATTGATGAATGGCTAGATCAGTAGTATGGTCGATTCGTGCGCAGCAGGATCGAAGGAAAATCCTTGAATATTGGCGGCAACGAAATAATTCAAGCAGCTACAGCAAGAAGCTCAATCAACTATTCAAAGAATCAATAAAAATAATACGGGATTTTCCCCAGGTGGGCAAAGAGACGGATAGGCGAACACTCGAATGAAGATTGTAAAAGACTACCTGCTACTTTATGAAGTAACCGAAAATCAAATCAGGATCCTTACAATTTGGGACTGTAGGCAGAATCCGGACCGATTGAAAAGGGGCTTGCGGTAAAACGTCCGGCCGCCTGCATTTCATATAAGTTTTCTGGGTTTTTTTCTGTTTTATTAACACTATCGTTAGCAACTATTAACCGTCATAAATAAACTAAGATCAATCTCCAGACATCTTATTCATCGATAAAAAAAGGTTGATAATAGCTTTAAAAGAAGATATTAATAGTTTCACTTTAGTACAACTTTCTAATATCTTTGCAATTGAATAATCAAAAGAAACACCGCACAATCGTATTGTACAAAGGTTATTTTGAGGTATTCTTTAGAAAACAAAAACAAAAAGTAAGGGATAAAATAATCTGGACACTTGTATTAATTGAAGAATTAAACAGGGTTCCTGAAACATATTTAAGGCACATTGAAAATACAGATGGGCTTTTTGAAATACGGATTCAGCAGGGAAGTGATATTTTCCGGGTATTCTGTTTCTTCGACCGTGGAAAGCTGGTTGTATTAGCCAATGGTTTCCAAAAGAAATCACAAAAGACACCAAAAAAAGAAATTGTAAAAGCCCTTAAAATAAAAGAACAATATGAAAACGAAAAAAAGCAAGGTTATTACCCTCGATCAATTTAAGGATAAGCATTATGGAAAAAAGGGCACCGCAAAGAGAGACAAACTTGAAGAAGGTTACGGAAAATTTTAAAATCGGAGGGCTGTTACATCAGGCACGCCTGGAAAAAGGAATGACCCAGGAAGAGTTGGCAGAAAAAGTTGGAACAACAAAATCTTATATTTCGAAAATAGAGAACAACATAAAAGAAGTACGTATTTCTACCCTGCAAAAAATTATTGAACTCGGACTCGGCGGGCAATTAGAGTTATCAATAAAATTATAGGATCTCATCAAGGTAATTTGACGTACCACAACGGCCAGTTACAGAAGAACTTTAGGAACGCCGACGGATCTACAGAATAGTGAGTTGATATTCTATATGTAGTAAGCAGGATCTTTCAGGACATATACGACTGCCATTGAACAAGAACATATTTCTTTTTACCATTTTCAACCTTTTCCATATAGCCAAATTCGTAGCAGAATAAGTATAAGTTATTATTTTTTGCCCGCCAGTAATGCGTAAAATATTTGGGAGAAAATCCCTGTTTTAAAAAGAACCTGTTGTTCGACTGTTGCTTTCCCTGCTAAATTATACTTCATTAACAATTTGCGATTACGTTTCAGACGGGAATCGATTTTATAAAAAATCGATTCCTTTTCTTTTTCAACATTCTTTTGGTTATGGTATGCAGTCTTGCAGTAAGGAGAACAAAATTTTTTGTCAGAACGGCCTTCCAGTACCTCCTGACACCAGGCACAGTATTTCATAGTAGTATTATAGCTAACCGTTTATTCACTAAACGTTTATTAAACGTTTATTAAACGTTTAAATATACACTTAAATTTTTCTTAGTTCGACTCATTCTTGTCATTGCCGCTATGGAATCGGACGCTATCACTATCAAGGAGCATATTGTCCGGTTAAGTACCCAATTGGCCGAGTTCTCATAAATTATTTCGTATAGATTAACAACATCACTAGTAACTAAAATCTGTTTTATGAAAAAGATCGCAATAAAACCATTGACTCATCGGGGTCAGCACCATTATGGTATCTATTTTGAAAAAGACTTCGGACTTATCAGTTTAATTCAAAAAATATCTGGTGTCCAGTTCAGTTCGACAAATTCCTGTTGGTATGTCCCCAAAAATAAAATTTCGTTTGAGCAACTTGTTAATGCATTGAAAGATCATGTTCAGCTAGATATAACTGCATTTACCGTTAAATCACAACAGGTGCAATCAAAAATAAATAATGAGAATAATCCTTCCCTACTTGTCATAGCCGATCATCCCATCCATAAGCAATCACTGCGAATGATGGAGCAGAAATTAGTTTTACGCGGTTATTCAAAAAATACGCATAGGACCTATCTTTCGCATTTCAAGGCATTTCTTACTTTTTTCAGGGATACACATCCGATGGATTTAGAAAAACCTGATATTCAAAACTATTTGCTGTATTTGGCTGAAAAGAAAAAGGTCAGTTTCAGTAAAAAACATCAGGTAATTAATTCAATAAAGTTTTTCTATGAGAAGGTCCTCAAACAGGAACGAAAGGTTTACGATTTAGATCGGCCAATCAAGGAAAAACGCTTACCCGAAGTATTAAGTGAGGAAGAAGTAATGGCAATATTCAGTGCCATTGATAATATGAAACATCGTTGTATGTTAATGCTAACCTACTCGGGCGGCTTAAGGAGGAGTGAAGTCCTAAATCTACGCATAGGCGATGTGGATTTGGATCGATATGTGATATTCATCAGAGGAGGTAAAGGCTTAAAAGACCGTCAGACGATTCTTGCTAAAAATATGATCCCCATCGTACAGGAATATTTAAAGCAATACAAACCCAATTTATGGTTTTTCGAGGGGGCTAAGAATAGCCGATATACCGAAAGCAGCATTCGTATGGTACTTAAAAGAGCTGTTGTGAAAGCAGGTATTAAAAAAAGGGTAAGACTTCATATGCTCCGTCATTCATTTGCAACCCATTTACTTGAATCCGGGACCTCAACCCGGTACATACAGGTTCTATTAGGCCATGAATCACCGGTGACTACTGAAATTTACGCCCAGGTAACACGTTTTGGACTTGATAAAATTACAAGTCCGTTGGACCATATCGTTCAAAACAAAATATTAAAAAGTAAGAATAATGAATAATTGTGCGCTATTTAAATATCAGCTATTATCTTGCTTTTTAGCACTAAAAAGTGGTTTTTTACAAGGTATTTACACAGTAATAATATAGTTAATAACTATACACAAGTGTTAGCGGTAATTTTTGATAAACATGCGGCATCTAATTTACATTACAATATTAATACTTCTCTCATGCGACAATCATTCGCGCGAAAAAGTACCCCTTGAATATAAAGATGGTAGACAGCTTTTGACATTAAATGAACAAAACACTAATGGACAAAAACTCGAGAAACCGAAGGTTATTTTAACCATCAATGACTCAGCAAGAATTGGCGAAGAGTTTATAGTAAAAATATCATTGTCCGATAAGGACTTTAAAATTAAGGAAGCCTTTGTTGATTGCGAAACAGAGCAATTCCCGTCGGTGGACACACTTACATATGATGTAAGCGGTTGCAAACTCAAACTATTTATTGAGTCGGACACGGTCATAATTGCATTTCAACCGAGAATCCTTGGCCATAGTAAGTTTTCGGAAATAACACTATTGACCCAGGATAAAGAAAATGTTTTTCGGACAATGAAATACACATTTGACTATAATGTGACTGAAAACTAAAAACTACCGCTAACACGGTGTATATGCAATATAAATTTTATTAATTATTTTAAAGGAAAATTTAAACTGCATATACACTCACGTTGGGCGTCATTGCAGAATAAAGAACGAGTTACAAATGGACTGGATTAAAAGAACAGTTGACAATGCATTGAAAGAAATGTCAAAGGAGAAAATCCTAATGATGCTCCCAGGCGACATAAATCAAGAAATGCTTGACGACACTATTCCACCATCAGATGACTGGAAGGGTTGGCGACCAATCGACAGCATTATTACCGACTCTGACATTACAAAGTTTGAACAAAAGTTACGACTGACACTTCCGACTTCGTACAAGGAATATTTAAAATATAAACACTTCTATGGTCTAAGGCTGCCTGACATTGCGGTGAATCTTTTTCCCCATCCGCCAGATAAAACCCTAGCTGTTTTACATACTCACATTTTTAAATATCATGAACCAGAACAGATCATTGGACGAAACTATGTTTACATAGCAGATTTTCACGACTACGGACTTTTATGTTTTGACGCTAATGTTAAAACAACCGACAACGAATTTAATGTCGTTTATATTGACCATGAATACTTAGACGACATTCAAATTTACGCGGATAATTTTCGAGACTTATTAGAGGCGGACAGTGAAAAAGGAAACGACTTCATTGACAAGTTGAATGAGTTGCACAAATAACTATTGGACTAGATCGAGTAGGTAAAGGGGAATTTCACCCCTAAACCTCTCACAGAACCGTGCTTGATAGTCTCCCATCACACGGCTCTTCATGATCAAGTTCACGGGGTAAAGCCATGTTGCCACATCGGGAACAGATACGCATACTCTTTAGAGATTTGTCGTAACCATAACCTTGCGGGCCGTAATGTCTTACACCGTTTGAATCGTTTGTACCTGTTATAAGTCCATTTTACTAGTCGGCTATTCAGATGACGAAAGGCCACCTTCATAGCTGACTTATGGAATTTACCATAGTAGTTGAGCCAGCCCCTGATCTTACTGCGCAGCGCTTTCGACAAGCCAACAATATCCAGGTGCGTCCAACGATGATAGCCTAACTTGCGGCCTTCTTCGCTGATGCGTTTCGTGGATTTGCTACTAATGGAAGGACTGAATCCGAAGATGATTGCTCCTTCCTTTGTCTTCACGCTGCGTGAACGGAAAGTGTAACCAAGAAAATCAAATTGTCTTTCCTTCGCTTCTTTCCGTTTACGTCTCCCCTTGCGATTACAATACACCAGCTTGGTCTTTGCAGGATGAAGTTCAAGTTTACATTGCTCAAACCTCGCCTTCATTGACTTCAGTAAGTGTCGCGCTTCTGGTTCATTCTTCGCATGGATGATGATATCATCCGCATATCGCTCAAACGGATTGTTGGAAAACTTTTCCTCCATCCATTTGTCGAATACGAAGTGAAGAAAAATATTCGCCAGCAACGGACTGATTACTCCGCCTTGTGGAGTACCCTTCTCCATGTTCTGGAGTTGAGTACCATCCTTCAATTCTATTGGGGCTTTCAACCATCGCTTCACATAAAGAATAATATGCTTCTTGGCTGTGAACTTGCGAACTGCACGCAGTAGTAAACGATGATCTATGTTGTCAAAGAAACCTTTGATGTCAACATCAATCACCCACGGATAACGCCAGCAATTTTCGCGGGCTTGCTCGATGGCTTGATGCGCACTCTTGGCTGGACGATAACCAAACGAGTTTGGCGAGAAGTGTTTATCTACTTGCTTTTCCAATTCTTTGGCGATCACCATTTGTGCAACACGGTCTTTAACCGTGGGGATTCCCAACGGTCTTACACCTCCATCACTCTTTGGTATTTCCACACGCTTCACAGCAGGTGGAAAATAACTTCCACTGGCAAGACGGTTCCACATCGGGTAAAGATGCTTTCGTGGATGCCCAGCAATTTCCTCAATGGTAATACCATCAACTCCTGCCGAGCCTCCATTTGCCTTCACCAGTTTAAACGATTCCCATACCTGTTCTCTGGTAATGGGAAACAACTTTGTTCTCTTCTCTAAACTCATTCCGTAAATCGTTTGATTTAAAGTTGATCCTTGAAAATAAAACCAATCATGTCAGCCCCTTCGCTCCGCTCAAGTTTCCAAGAGCATCGTCACTACTACGAGCTGATCTGCCCCTTGTCTGTTGTATCGGTATTCGTCTTATCCCTTCGGGACTTATAACTTTCCCTTTGCATCAACAGTAAGGTTCCCCAGTTTCGTAACAAAGCCCAGTCTAAGGTCATGCCATCTCTATGCCGGTCGCCCATCATAAGCCGCAATACAGGTATCGCTTATGACTGATCCCTTCGGGGCGCGGATCCCTCGGGTTTTGAGCAACAACAAAGTTAGTTACGACACCTCTGCGATGGTTCATTCTCATCTCATTCATCTCCTTAGACCATACCTGAATTGTTCTGCCATACAACAGCAGTTCATCCTTTTCCACAACGTTCAGTACCTACGCCTTGAAAGCAAAGCACCTTGTGGTGGTTTGACAAGTGAGCCTATTCTCTCCTTGCCGAGAGGACAACCTTTCAACATTTCATTTCCTCAGAACTTCGTGAGCCCTACGACTTTGTCCTTGCGGGGTCGACTCGTTTCCATTCCAATGACAACTTCCTGATGAAAGTCTCTCATCTCTGTTACAACATTGTCCATCATTCAAAGAACGAATCTTTAAATTGTACCCTCG
>CALOAV010000116.1:0-31789 GCA_942491425.1 uncultured Cytophagales bacterium | reverse complement strand
TAATCAAGGCGATGAGCACATTTGGAAAAGATGTGGAATTGGCGCCTAAAAAAGCATACGTGAGTGTTCGTGCTAAAAAACAATTCGCATTGATTCAACCTTCCACAAAAACACGATTGGACGTGGGAATTAATTTAAAAGGATCGCCCCCCTCCGGCAAATTGGAGGCAAGCGGAAGTTTCAATGCCATGTGCTCGCATCGGGTTCGCGTAGAAAATGAAAATGATATTGATAAGGCTTTGATTAATTGGCTAAAAGAGGCGTATGAACAAGCTAAATAGAATTACTGGATGTATTGTATTCGGATTGATTATATGGAGTTGCACCACCCCGGAGAAACCTCCTGTTTTAAAAATTGCTTACAATGTTTGGTACGACACCCTGAATGACGATTATGAAATATTTGTAATGGATCAGGATGGTAGGGATCAAAAAAATATTAGTAATTCGAAAGGTGTTGATTGGGTTTACGCAGCCCATAAGGATAAGCTTTATTTTCTCTCCGACCGGGATACAACACATCGGAAATATTTCATGTATGAAATGGATGCGAATGGAGAAAACGTCCGGAAGATTTCAAATTTTCTGTTAACAGATAGCTGGCTGGCTTCCCGAAGCGATGGTACAGAATTTTTGGTGACCTCTAAAACAGATGGAGAAAAGGCCTTTTATATTATTGATATAAATGGTAATGTTATTTCCAGACTTACTCCGCCATTGGGATCCTTTAATGATCCAACTTTTTCCCCCGACGGAAAGCAAATCATCTTCCGGGGTTCGAAAGACGCTTTCTCAAAAGAAAGGAAAGATGTTGATGAGTTGTATAGCATGAATGCGGATGGAACAGCGTTAAAACAGTTGACCCATTATCCTGTGGAAGATACCACAGTGGTTTGGCATAATTACCACGCAGGTCCTCCTTTTTGGGACAAGAATTCAAATACGATTTCGTACATGTCTTTTCAAAAGGGTAATTATAGCATTTTCACTATCCACCTCGATAAGAATGAACAAACAAAAAACTTCCCCCTGGTAATTTTTTATTAGATCAAGGATATCATATTTTGGTCACCCTGATGGAGATTGAATTCACATGTGTTTGATGATGATTTGAAGAATGAGAATTTTGATATTTATTTAATGAAGTCAGATGGAACTCAAATCACAAGACTGACAAACGATTGGAGGTATGAACAAGCGCCGGTTTTTGTGAATGCAAAAGTTCAATAATTATTCCTCCATTCCTTTCAATTCAATTTCCAGGGCGCGTGTAGAAATGAATATTTCATTTAGCGAAAGTGCAAGTGATAAAAGGAACAGCATTCGATAATCCAAAAAGAAAGCACTGCCCAAATTGTTTGATTAACATCAATCGTTTAAGGTTTCTTTACTTGTTCATGGATAATATTTCGATCCTCAGGAAATTGTTTCCATTTGGTACTAAGGTTTCGGATGAGTCCAGCCAATCCTAAAAATCGGTTCGTGTATGCGAGTATCAATAATGTGATCGCTGGAAAAAGTAGTGCAGGGGTATTGATTGAAATTTGCATGATTATTTTTTAAATATTTTATTCCAGGTAAGAGAGTCTTCAATGGAGCTTACTTTGCGCTGTGATCCATGGATAATAACTTCCTCGTCTGTCCACCGGATGGAAATATTTTCGGATCCAGTCCATGAATAGAATGTTTTATAAAACCAAGATTTAGGTTTTAGCATTGTTATTTCGGGTTCGTCTTTGATAATTGCAAACCCATCCGTAGCAATGGATAATAATTTTTTACGGAAGTCGGGGATTGTTTCAAAGTCCCCCAACGTGATGGTTGAATTTCTTGATGCGGTTGCTGTAATGGAGCTGAGAAGAAGAGGATAAAAAAGCCCCATGATCAACCATTGATATATAAACTCCCGATTGTTAAACGGGTCTTTATAATCGACATAACCAGCTAGTGCAAAAAATATTTAAAACCAGAAATAATCCTCCGAACCATTTTAGGAATGTTTTAAAACTCCACTTTGAAATTTCCTTTCTTAATCGCATAACATCAGTAAATTGCTGCAAAGATAATAAACCAAACGCATGTCGCTAACACCTGAAATCATCCTTACCATTATTTTGATTATTGTAGCCGTCAGCTATGTGTTTGGCGAGGTGCTAGATTATATCAATTTGAAAGCGCAACGCAGGGATATTCCCGCAGCGGTGGTGGACTTCTATGACAAAGAGAAGTATATGAAGTCATTGGACTATCACAAAGAGCAAAGTCAATTTTCCTTCTTTTATTCCGGATTCAGTTTTTTACTTTCTTTTTTGTTGTTATGGTTTGGAGGATTTGGGTGGGTGGATGCTCAGCTTCGTCCTTTCATCGATACTGAAATTGTATTGGCGCTGGCTTTTTTTGGATCTATCATGATCGCTTCAGATATTCTTTCCTTGCCTTTTCAATGGTATAGTACGTTTGTAATTGAAGAGAAATATGGTTTCAACAAAACCACAGTGAAAACCTTTGTTTTTGACAAGGTAAAAGGATACCTGCTGGGGCATTAATAGGGGGAGTGGGTTGCTTTCTTTGCTGATTTATCTGATTCGTTTCATCGGCGCAGATTTCTGGATTTGGTTTTCCATAATTGCTGCTGTTTTTGTTTTGTTTATCAATATGTTTTATACCACACTTATTCTTCCACTATTCAATAAACTTACCCCACTACCTGATGGTGAACTTAAAAATGCAATAGAAAATTTTGCAAGGAAAATTAATTTCCCGCTGGATAATATTTACGTATTGGACGGGTCTAAACGCTCAAAAAAATCAAACGCATTTTTTTCAGGCATCGGTAAGAAAAAGAAAATTGTGTTGTACGACACTTTGATGGAGAACCATACTACTGAAGAACTTGTTGCTGTGTTAGCACATGAGGTGGGGCATTTTAAGAAGCGACACATCATATGGGGATATGTACTTTCTGTCATACAGATTGTATTTACCCTTTTTATCTTATCCTTAATGATTTTCAATGAAAATGTTTCGCTGGCACTGGGGGGATCACAACAAGCAATTCACTTAAACCTGATTGCTTTTACCATTTTATTTTCACCAATCTCCGGAGTTACAAGTTTATTCATGAGTATGCTGAGTAGAAGAAATGAATTTGAGGCTGATGCATACGCGAAGGAAAATTATAGTAGAAATGCCCTGAGTGCAGCGTTGAAAAAACTTTCGGTCGACAATCTGAGCAATTTGTATCCCCATCCCCTGTATGTATTTTTTCACTATAGTCATCCGCCATTACTGAAACGGTTGAAAAAAATTGAAAGTTAGATACCGGGTAAATGCCTGATTATTTTTAATTTTATATCTCACCTTTGCTAACCCTCAGAAAATGCAGATGATCAGATATTTTATTCTATTTACTACGCTATTTTTTTTCACTACTGCCTGGACGCAATCCAAGGACGACCAGAAAGATATCGATAAGGCATTAGCAACCAAGAAACTTTTTCTTAGTAAGGATAACGGACTGGCTAAATTTTTCAATGAATCCTATGCCTTTGCTATTTTTCCAACAGTGGGAAAGGGAGCTGCAGTCGTTGGTGGAGCACACGGTGGAGGTACTGTTTTTAAAGAGGATAAGGCGGTTGGCAAGACTACCTTAAGCCAACTTACTGTTGGATTACAATTGGGTGGTCAATCCTATATGGAAGTCATTTTTTTTGAAGATGAAAGAGCTTATACTAATTTTATTGAAGGAAATTTAAAACTTTCGGCTCAATTATCTGCAGTGGCGGTAACTGCAGGGGCTTCTCTTGATGCCCGCTACAATGACGGGGTTGCAGTTTTTACAGTTGCAAAGGGAGGTTTAATGTACGAGGCTTCCGTTGGCGGTCAAAAATTTACTTTCAAAGAGTTTGATTGATCAATTGTCTTGTTAGCATGGCGCTCTTCGCTGTTAAACCAGTGAAAGTGTGGTCATTAATTTTTAAAGCATCACCTATTTCTCGCTATAAACCCTCAAAATCGAAAGATGTTTCCAAAAAGCCCGTGTTAAATTTACCGGAACGGAAAACTTCATTATCCATTAACCGGATATGAAAGGGAATGGTAGTTTTAATGCCTTCAATCACAAACTCTTGCAGTGCCCGTTTCATTCGCGTAATCACCTCCTCACGAGATTGTCCGCTTACGATCAATTTTGCAATCATCGAATCATAGTTTGGAGGAATGGTATACCCTGCATACACGTGGCTATCGATCCGTACTCCGTGACCACCGGGTAAATGAAGGTTGGTGATTTTTCCCGGAGACGGTCGAAACCCGTTCGCCGGGTCTTCCGCATTGATACGGCACTCCATTGCATACATTTTCGGGAAGTAGTTGGTACCGGAAACAGGTACACCAGCAGCTACCTTTATTTGTTCTTTGATCAGATCGTAATCCGTAACTTCTTCCGTAATTGGATGCTCTACCTGGATACGGGTGTTCATCTCCATGAAATAAAAATCACCATGCTTGTCTACCAGAAACTCAATTGTTCCGGCACCTTCGTATTTAATAGCTTGGGCTCCTTTGATAGCAGCAGCACCCATTTTTTCACGAAGTTCCTGGCTCACTACCGGTGATGGTGTTTCTTCCACCAATTTCTGATGCCTGCGTTGTACTGAACAATCACGCTCAGATAAGTGACAAACTTTTCCGTATTGATCACCAACTATTTGAATTTCGATATGGCGGGGTTCTTCGATAAATTTCTCTAAATACAAACCGTCGTTTCCGAAAGAGCCACCCGCTTCGCGTTTCGCGTCATCCCATGCTTTTTGAAACTCGGATTCTTCTTTGATGATCCGCATACCTTTCCCACCGCCACCGGCTGTTGCTTTTACAATTACCGGGTAGCCCATTTTTTTGGAAAGCTTTTTCCCCTGCTCAACGGATTCCAACAAGCCATCAGAGCCTGGAATAGTGGGGACACCGGCTTTTTTCATCGTGTCTTTGGCTGTGGCTTTATCACCCATTTTGTTGATCATGTCTGGCGAAGGACCGATAAACTTGATTCCGTATTCGTGGCAAACGGAAGAGAATTCTGCATTCTCCGAAAGGAAACCATATCCTGGGTGGATAGCGTCTGCGTTGGTGATTTCGGCTGCAGAAATTAATCTTGGAATATTCAGGTATGAATTTTTGCTGGCAGGATCCCCTATACAAACAGCTTCATCAGCGAAACGAACGTGTAAACTTTCGCGATCAGCGGTAGAATAAACAGCTACCGTTTTGATCCCCATTTCCTTACAAGTGCGAATAATACGGAGCGCAATTTCTCCTCGATTCGCTATCAGAATTTTCTTAAACACAGAATTTGAATTTAGGTTAAACAAAAAACCTCCACCAATTCGTGGAGGTCGTTTCTGCTATAAATTTCTTAATTGGGTTCTACAAGGAATAACACCTGATCGTATTCAACAGGATTTGCGTTTTCCACCATTACTTTAACAATGGTTCCTGAGACTTCCGATTCGATTTCATTGAATAGTTTCATCGCTTCAATGATACAAAGGGTTTGTCCTTTTGAGATTGAGTCACCAACGGACACAAATGGAGGCGAATCCGGGTTGGCTGTACGATAGAATGTTCCGATCATCGGGGATTTTATTTCGATCAGATTTCCAGCTACAGGTGCTTCGGCTTTCGTTGCTGCTGGTGCAGCAGGTTGTGCCGCAGGAGCAGTGGAAACCGGTGCAGCAGGTTGTGCAATTACGGGTGTGTTGGATTTGTAAACCTTTTGATCGGGCTCGCGCTTTACTTTTAATTTTAAGTCTTTGGTTTCAATATCAACTTCATTGAGGCCTGTTTGTGAAATAAAATCAATCAAGTCTCTGATTTCAGTGGTTTTCATGCTCATAGAATTAGTTGTCTTTATTGGGGTTTTCGGACTTGCTTTCTTTGCAGGAGCGACTTTTTTTGTTGGTTTCTTTTTGCTCATGATTAGTTATTTCACTCGTTCAACATACTCCCCGGTTCGGGTATCAATTTTAATGGTATCTCCCGTGTTTACAAAAAGAGGTACCCGTACTTCTGTTCCATTATCCAGGGTAGCAGGTTTTAAGGTGCGGGTTGCCGTATCACCGGCTAACCCAGGTTCGGTATACGAAACATCCATGATCACATATTGAGGTGCTTCAGCAGTAACAGCACTTCCGTTATCCTCAAAGGCTATTAGCAAAGTGATGCCTTCTTTTATAAACTTAAGGGAGTCACCCAGTAAAACCTTGTCGATGTACACCTGATCGTAAGTAACATTGTCCATACAAACCAGGCTTTCACCTTCCTCATAAAGATACTGATACTCTTTTGTTTCAACGCGCAGTAAATCAACACTATCACTTGGTCTGAAACGATTTTCAGCCAATTTTCCAGTACGGATGTTTCTCATCTTAACCTGGTAAAAAGCACGCAGGTTTCCGGGTGTTCTGTGTTCCAGTTCTTCAATCTTAACGATTTCGCCATTGTAGCGAATGAAGTTCCCTCTACTTAAGTCAGATACCGAAGGCATATTTTAAAATTATGGGTTTAAGTTACAAATCAATAAAGTAATAACAAGGAAGGTTAGTGACTATCATAGGCCCATTTTACATAAATGGAGCCCCATGTAAATCCACCACCAAAGGCAGCCAATATCAGATTATCACCTTTCTTAAGTTTCTTTTCAAAATCCCACAGTAACAGTGGAATAGTTCCAGCGGTCGTATTCCCATACCGTTCAATATTCATTAATACCTTATCTTCCGTGATGTTCATCCGGTTGGCTGTTGCGTCAACAATTCGTTTATTGGCCTGGTGAGGGACTAAATAGGCGATATCATCACCGGTTAAGTTATTACGCTCCATAATTTTAACCGAGATATCTGCCATATTGGTAACAGCAAATTTAAAAACCATTGCGCCTTCCTGACTTGCATAGTGAAGCTTCGCATCCACGGATTCATGGGTTGCCGGAATTCTGCTTCCACCACCTTTCATATTTAAATACGCAGCACCCGATCCATCACTTTTATGCATCGAGTCCATTACCCCAACCTCTTCTGTAGTAGGCTCTAATAAAACCGCACCTGCTCCATCGCCAAAAAGGATACATGTAGTACGGTCTTCATAATTTAAAATGCTTGACATTTTGTCTCCGCCAACAACTATTACCTTTTTGTACATTCCAGATTCAATGTATTGCGTACCGGTAGTAAGTGCATAAATAAAGCCAGAACAGGCTGCGCCTAAGTCAAAGCTGAATGCATTCGTTGCTCCCACTTCATCGGCAATTATATTTGCTGTTGCCGGGAATGGCATGTCAGGGGTTACGGTTGCACAAATTATTAAATCGATATCCTTCGGATCTGTCTTTGTTTTGGCTAACAATTCCTTTACGGCAATTGCACCCATATAAGAGGTGCCTAAACCATCTCCTTTAAGTATCCTTCTTTCCTTTATTCCCGTCCTGGTAACGATCCATTCGTCATTGGTTTCTACCATGGTTTCCAGTTCGTGATTCGTTAGAATGTAATCAGGAACGTAGCCACCTACACCGGTAATTGCAGCTTTAAGTTTACTCATAGATTATTCATTGGCTGTTGCCATGTGGACAACAAGGTAAAAAAAATGCCCGATCATTGATCGAGCATACGGTATTGTAAAATGTGTGATTCAATTTTGAATTACTTATTGTCTTGAAAGAAACCAGCCATTGGCAGGTTCTTTCAGGAAACCAGGCAAAAAGTCCTAAAAACTGCATTGAAGCAATTATGCAAGAACCTCTTTTTCCATTACTACTTTTCCTTTGTAGTAAAGTTTTCCTTCCAGCCAGAAAGCCCGGTGGGGTAAGTGTAATTCACCAGTAGTTGGACAAACCGTTAGTTGTTTTGCGGTTGCCTTATAATGTGTTCTACCTTTATCTCTGCGAGTTTTCGAGGTTTTTCGTTTTGGATGAGCCATAACTTGTTATTAATTTTTATTTAAATTCTTTAATTTTTCCCAGCGCGGATCAATTTCTCCCTCCGACTTATCTTTTTCGGATGTGTAAATCAATTCATCTTCTTCACTCTCTGTTTCCGCAAACCGAGGGTGTAATTTCTTCATAGGAACTGCTAACCCTATAAATTCAAAAATGTATTGGCCGACTTCCAATCGAACCGTTTCCCTGTCAATTTGAATGATATCATTATCCAACTCCACATCACCATCACCGTATTTAAATACGATTTTGTTCTGTGTTTCTATTGGGTAATCAAACTGATCAAGGCTACGGTCACAAACCAGCCGGGCAGTCCCCTTAATTTTGAAGTCAACGTCAATAAATGTTTCGTGCTTGTCAAGGGCTAAATCAACCATAAACTCACCCGCTTCAATCAATGCCGTATCAAAATGCCGAAAAAAAGCAGGCCCCACTTCAAATTGAAAATGATGAACCTTGTTACTTAAACCGACAATGTTGATGTTGAAATCCTTCAAAATCAATCCCTTTCGGGAATTAAAAATTAGTCGGCAAATTTATGAGAATTAATGAGAATGTCCAAGAAATAATCCCTTTCGGTGATTTTCCTTTAACCGTCTGGGAATGTCAGATAAACTCAGCCAGCGCAATTTTTTTAAATTCATCGCGTGATTTATCTTCAAAATGCTCAATGAAGTAGTCAATTATGCCTTTTTTAAAGCCTAATTTGATGGCAATATTCTTACAAAAGATGACTTCGCTCTCAAATACATTCTGATCGGCAAATACTAATTCGATACAGGTCATCAAATAATCAAACTTCTGGTTCACGGAAAGCGCCCCAAGTGTATCGATGGGTTCAGGGTTTCTGATCAATTCTGAAACCATATCTTCTGAGAAATTGCGCTCAGCGGCAATTTTATAAATCATTTCGCGCTCAATCTTGGCAAAATGTTTATCCGCCTCTGCGAGTTGTATAAGTATATTCAGTTGCTTTTTGGTGACTATATCCATCTCAATCAATACTTGAACTCCAAATTTAAGTATTTTAATGAGATCACATGAGAATGACGGTTAAGTGGTTAAAACAAGCATCAAATGGAGGTTATTTTTCTTTGGATTGCTCCTGACGGTGGTAAAAGATATCACAAGCCTTATAAATGGCAAGTCGCATGGAGGTTTCATCTGCTTCGTTTTTCCCGGAAATGGAATAGGCTGTTCCATGATCCGGCGAGGTTCTGACAATTGAAAGACCGGCTGTAAAGTTCACCCCATCTTCGAAGGCAATCGTTTTAAAGGGAATGAGACCCTGGTCATGGTACATTGCTAAAACGGCATCAAACTTCAAATAGGATTTGGTGCCAAAAAAACCATCGGCGGGATAGGGTCCATACACCAGTTTACCCTTATTTTTTAGATCAATAATAACCGGTGCAATAATTTCACTATCCTCTTTTCCAATCAATCCGCTATCACCTGCATGAGGATTTAGACCCAGTACTGCTATTTTGGGCTTTCCAACAAGAAAATCATTCCTTAGGGATTGTTCCAGAATTTTGATCTTTGATTCGATTTTTGCTTTGGAAATCTGCCCGGCTACCTCGTTAATGGGTACATGCTCGGTGACCAATGATACTTTTAGATTTTCTGAAACCATAAACATCAGGCTGTCGGTGGCACCGAAAAATTGAGTCAGGTATTCTGTATGTCCTTTAAAAGGGAAGTTTTCACTGTGAATGGATTGCTTGTCAATGGGAGCCGTAACGAGCGCGTCCAGATGCCCTTCTTTTAAATCTTCACATGCTTGTTTTAATGCCAGAAAGGATGCACGCCCCGACTCTTTTGAGGCTGTTCCGGCTTTAATTTCAATTACCTCTTCCCAGCAATTGAATACATTAATATTTTTTTGGTTGTATTGTCCAGGGGTTTTTACCTGGCTGTAAGAAAATTCATTGATGTTCAGCAATTTCTTATAAAAAGAAAGTACCCGCGTAGATCCATAAATTATGGGTGTGAAATGGTCCAGCATTCTATTGTCAGCTAGTGACTTCATAACTACCTCTGGTCCGATTCCATTTAAATCGCCAATGGTTATTCCTATTCTGGGCTTTTGTCTGCTCATACTTCCCTGATCCTGATGTAATCATAATAATAAATTAATTATCGCTGATAAACCAGTGATATGATTTGTTCGGTATGGAAATTGAAAATTGTACCTTGCCGATAATGATAAGACCAAAGAAGAAACTAGGACAGCATTTTCTTGTTGATCAGGATGTGGCCATACGGATAGTTGATGCGCTGGAATTAAAAGGTGACAGCATGATTCTGGAAATCGGTCCGGGTACAGGTGTACTAACTCAATACCTGATTAAAAAGGAGATTAAAATTTTTAAAGTTGTGGAACTGGATCGTGAGTCGGTACCCTTCCTTAAGAAAAAATTCCCGGCAATGGCTGATGATGTAATCGAGGATGATTTCCTTAAACTCGATTGTAATGAATTGTTTCCGGAGAACTTTTCTATCATCGGGAATTTTCCATACAATATTTCATCCCAGATATTCTTTAGAGTGCTGGATTATCGTGATAAAGTGGATCAGGTGGTATGCATGCTGCAAAAGGAAGTTGCTGAGCGAATCGCTTCTCCTCCGGGTAGTAAGGTGTATGGAATTCTTAGTGTCCTTCTGCAGGCGTACTATGACATTGAATACTTGTTTGAAGTATTTCCAGAGGTTTTTAACCCACCCCCTAAAGTCATGTCTGCAGTTATACGATTGAAAAGGAATGATCGAAAAACATTGGGATGCGATGAAAAACTTTTCAAACAAATTGTGAAACAGGGATTTAATACCAGGCGCAAGACTTTGCGCAATGCACTTAAACCACTTAATTTGCCTGTCGAAATCACCAGCCTTCCTTTACTGGACAAGCGAGCCGAGAGACTTTCGGTGGAAGATTTTAAGGGGTTAACAATATTAATTGAAAGTAGCCGTGCAGCCATCCGTTGAATTTGACATGACAAAAGAATTCCTGGAGCACTTTCAGGGGGCGGTGGAGTCGCGGAACGACCAGTTCATAACCGAATGTCTTCATGGGATTAAACCTGCTGATATTGCTACTTTGTTATATGAGTTCAATGATGAGGAATCTAAATATGTGCTGGATATCCTACCCATTGAGCAACGAGCAGAAGTAATCAATGGATTGGATCCTGATGATCGGGAGAAGTTTATTAAAATCTATCAACCTGGAGAAATTGCGGAATTTTTAAACCATCTGGATTCGGATGATGCGGTAGATATTCTAAATGAACTTCCGATTAAGCTACGTGAGCATGTATTGGTAGGGCTTGAAATTGAGTTGCGTTTACAAGTAACCGAGCTTCTGCGTTATGATGAAGATGTAGCAGGTGGTCTGATGGCCAAGGAATTGATCCGGGCCCGTCACAATTGGACAGTTGTTCAGTGTATTGAAGAAATCAGAAAGCAAGCTGAAAATGTATCTAAATTTTATAATGTCTATGTGGTCGATGATTATGACAAGTTAATCGGGCAGGTTGCTTTGCAGGATTTAATCATTTCGGAAGCAAGGACCGTTGTGTCAGAAATATTCGATGATGATGTGGTCTCTGTTGAAACGTACATGTCGGATTTAGAAGTTGCTGAAGTTATGCAAAAATATGACTTGGAATCCGTACCTGTAATCAATGGGGTAGGACAACTCGTTGGCCGCATTACCATTGATGATGTAATCGATGTAATCACTGAACAGGCAGAGGAAGATCGCCAGTTGATGTCCGGTATAAGTGAAGACGTTGAGGAAGATGACAGTGTCTGGAGAAATACCCGGGCACGATTACCTTGGTTGATTGTTGGAATTGTTGGCGGTATCATCAGTGCGAAGTTTATGGGACTCTTCGAGCAGGAGCTGGCCCGGATTACGGCCATTGCCTTCTTTATTCCTTTAATTCAGGCTACTGGCGGGAACGTAGGGATTCAATCATCTTCGCTCGTTGTGCAAAGCCTGGCCAACCCGGGGTTCGTTGCTGAAGGAATGCTTAAAAGGCTGAGCAAAGTTTTTTTGGTCGCCGTCCTCAATGGTTTTTTTCTCTCTGCAATTGTGTTTCTTTCCAATATTTTGCTGGATGATAGTATTAACCTGGCCATTGTGGTTTCCATAGCCTTATTTAGTGTGGTTGTTTTTGCTTCGTTTGTTGGTACACTTACTCCCTTAATTCTTAATAAACTAGGGTTTAATCCTGCATTGGCATCGGGTCCTTTTATCACTACCACCAATGATTTACTTGGATTGGGCGTTTATTTCATTACTATTCATTTGTTGCTGTAAGAATTCCGGCCCTAAATGTATAATTCTGAATAAAATCGTGATTTCTATAAGTATTGAAGGATAATTGATTAACGCGGATTACTATTTTATCTCCACTTAAATCGACTTATCCTTGAATTGCGTCCATTTGTCGAACGTTGTTATCATTTAATACGAATCTGGAACGGATGTAAGTTTAATCTTTCTAACGCGATTCATGTGTGTCGAACGGGTCATAAAAAAACGTAGCTTTGTCCTCAAGGTTTTTACACCTATTTTCATAAAGGATCTATAGAAGTACATGGCTGATTTTACAAAACAAGTCAAAAAAGTTAAAGAGGTATTTAACTCAATAATTGAGAAGCCACTATTGACATCAACTATTGTTCTGGTGTTAGTGGCAGTGCTTGTTTTAAGCTTAAGCATGAAGTACTACATCCGTGATTTTGATAATTTTATCATTCAAATTCTGGCGGAAGCACATGGAATGATCTTTGACATCGCAGTCATAGGAATTCTAATTTTCTGGCTCAATAAGAATGGAGAAACACGTCAGCGGATAAGGACATATAAAGATGAGATTGACGATTTTCGTCTGTGGGAATCGGAAGAGGCTGCCTTTCGGACTGTCGGTAATATTAAAAGACTCAACCGGCATAAGATTTATGAGATTAACCTGGTCAACTGCTACCTCGCTAAAACAAATCTCAGTTATACCAACCTAGCCGGATCGAATTTAAATTCCGGAAATGTTTCCCAGTCGTCATTGATTGAATCAAATTTGGAAAACGCACGGCTCAACCAGACAAATTTTGAGAACTCGAATTTGAATCAGGCCAATCTGATGGGTGCCTATGCTAGTGGTGCGAATTTTAAAGATACTTTTTTGATTAAAGCCAGATTTGAGGCTGCCTTTCTAATTAAGGCCAATTTTAACAATGCTTATTTAATGGAGGCAAATCTTCAAAATAGCTACCTGATGGGCGCTGATTTTGAGAACGCAAGCTTGTATAAGGCTGATTTACGGGGTGCCAAAGGATTGACTGTGGAACAACTATCAAAGGTAAAAACCCTGTATTTGGCAAAATTTGATGATGAAATTCTTGAACAAATAAAAACCAATTTGCCTGAGTTGGTTGATGCATAATTTTGAACACCTCCCAGAATCCCTTAACTTTGATTATTCAACGGTCTCATTACTGAGCGCCGTTGTTTCATTTTAAACCCCTGCCACCGATAGGGGACTTTCATTTTTTAAAGGAGAATGCTATGAGCAAGATTTCGTATTACACCAAAGAGGGACTGGAAAAATTAACAAAAGAATTAAGTAATCTTAAAACGAAGGGACGTTCGGATATTGCCAAACAGATTGCTGAAGCACGGGATAAAGGTGATTTAAGTGAAAATGCGGAATACGACGCTGCCAAGGATGCGCAAGGACATTTGGAAGCTAAAATAGCGCATCTTGAAAACCTCGTTGGAAATGCAAGATTGCTGGATGAAGCCAATATTGATACCTCGCGTGTTTCAATTCTTTCCAAAGTAACTATTAAGAATAAAAAGAATGGTGCATCTGTTTCGTATATGCTCGTTTCAGAAGAAGAAGCAGATTTGAAGCAAGGGAAAATTTCAACCGGGTCCCCGATTGGAAGTGGTTTGCTTGGTAAAAAGGTGGGAGAGATTGCGGCTATAAAAACGCCTGCGGGACAGATGGAATTCGAAATCCTGGATATATCGCTTTAGTAATCATGTCGTCAATTTTTAGTCGTATTATTCGTCGCGAAATTCCAGCTTACATTGTAGCCGAAGATGAACACTTTATTGCCTTTCTGGACATTAATCCATTGGTAGTTGGTCATACCTTAGTAGTTCCAAAAAAAGAAGTGGATTATCTTTTTGATTTAGACGACCAGACAACCTCAGGTATTCATCTCTTTGCAAAAAAGGTGGCATTAGGAATACAAAAAGTGATCCCCTGCAATCGGATTGGCATGGCAGTAATTGGTTTGGAAGTTCCACATGCGCACATTCATCTCATCCCCATGAATACAATGGAGGATATTAATTTTGCCTTGAAAAAGTTAAAGCCTTCAACAGACGAGTTGAATAATACGGCAACTAAAATCTCTGCGGCTATTCAACTATGAAAATTACCCGTCCTACGTTATTGGTTGATGAACTAAAATGTAGGAATCATATTGAAGAGATGCGGCAGAAAGCCCAGTTATCTAATACGATTTTTCGTCCGCATTTTAAATCACATCAATCACGAGCAATTGGCAATTGGTATCGAGATGCCGGTGTCAAGAAAATAACAACTTCTTCCCTGGCAATGGCAGCGTATTTTGCCAGAGATGGATGGGAAGATATTACAGTTGCCTTCCCATTGAATTATCTGGAGTATGAACTAATTAATTCGCTGGCAGAAAAAATTCAATTAAACCTCACTGTAGTCTCGTTGGAAGCGATTGAATTGCTGGCTGAAAAATTAAGAAGTCCCATCAATCTGTTTATTGAAATTGATACCGGGTATGGTCGCACAGGGATCGCTCCATCAGATCTTAGCTCCATTGATTCATTCATAAATTTCATTGAAAATGACAGGAATATGTCATTTTCGGGCTTCCTAAGCCATGCTGGTCATAGTTATAAATGTCGTTCCCAAAAGGAGATTGAAAATGTACATCAAACATCTGTTCAGCATGCATTCGGTGTTGCAGCACGATACAGGAATAACTTTCCCAACCTGATTTCTTCTGTTGGTGATACACCAACCTGTAGTGTTGTTGAAAACTTTAGTATGGTGGATGAAATACGGCCGGGAAATTTTATTTTTTATGATGTTACCCAGACTGAAGTTGGAGCATGCGCCATTGATGAAGTGGCCGTTGCAGTGGCATGTCCTATTGTCGCCATCCACCCATCCAAAAATGAGATCGTTATTCATGGAGGAGCAGTACATCTGTCAAAGGATTCAATTCAGACAAAAGATGGAAGACAAATCTTTGGGCGGGTGGCAATCCTTATGGACGAAAGCTGGGAAGTAATGCCCGAGTCTTTTTACGTTAAAGGCGTTTCACAAGAGCACGGTTTACTTGCGGTACCCCCCGAATCATTGAACCAGTTTAAAATCGGCGATGTAATTGGTATACTTCCTGCGCACGCATGTCTGACGGCCGATTGTATGGGATCCTTCACCACCTTAAAAGGAGAAAAATTAGACCATTTCAAAAGTGCTAGATAAAATCAATATCTACATTAAGTGGGTATTTCATAAGGAATTCCATTGCTTGCTTAACCGTCATATTTTCAAATAATACCTTATATAGTGTGCTGGTTATCGGTGCACGTACCCGATAATAATCGGCGCATTTTTTCGCGATACGAACGGTATTAATTCCCTCCGCTACTTCATCCGTGCTTTCCAAAATATTTTGAAGGGTTTCTCCCTGGGCGAGCCGAAATCCAATTTTATAATTTCTACTCAGGGCGCTATTACAGGTTGTCACCAGATCACCTATTCCTGCAACCCCTAAAAAAGCCTTCGTGTTACCCCCAAGCGCCCGCCCCAGGTAAATCATTTCAACGATCCCCCGACTAACCAGCAGCCCACGTGCATTTTCACCGTAGCCCATACCGCCTAATGCCCCGGAAGCAATAGCAATGATGTTTTTAAGAACGCCCGCTAGTTCGACTCCTACTAAATCGTTGTTACCATACACCTGAAAACGATCATTTCTCAGGAGGCGTGTTCCAGTGCTGATTACTTCATTATAATGACTGGCAATGACGGTTGCTGCCGGATTTTCTGCAGCCAGTTCTTTCGAGAGATTAGGTCCGGCAAGACAACCTACCCGAACGACTACACTTTCTTCCTGAATTACCTCGCTCATGGTTTTTACCTGGGTCCGATCAAGTTTTTTGATTGTTTCGATGGATTGCCCATGAGGAAGTAAGATGTCAAACCCTTTCGTTCCATGAATCAGCATGTGGTAAGGTCGCAGGTAGGGTGATAGCTTTTTCATCATACTGCGGAAGTGGGCGGACGGGACAATTGGAAAGATGACTTCGCATTCTTCGGCAATCTGCTTCAGGTCATTGGTAGGCCGAATATTTGCTGCCATCTTATGCCCACGATTTTCATGTGTGGATGCGATACGTTGCATCGAATCGACATCACGTACATAGAGCAAAACATTTCGGTGCGCTGCCAGTAAATTGGCAATAGCACTTCCGAAATTTCCAGCGCCAATAACACCAACCGGCTTATTTTTAGACAAACTGCTCGAGGTCATACCCAACTAGCCGATTATGATAATAGTAAAGCACATTGAGGTCTTGCGTAATAATCTGACCTTTCTTGTTCATGAGTAGTGGGCGCTTTAAATGAAAAGTACCGACGCTAGCCAGACCTCTTTTTATGACAATATCAATTTTTTCCTTTGTATGCGTGGCCATGTTTATTTTATCGGCCTTCTTAAGTTTTTCAATTTGCTTTCTGACTTTTTTACAAACGTTCTTGAATTCTTCATAATCGAGAGTAAGATCTTCTTCCGGTAATTGAAGGAGTCCGAACAAATCAAGTTTGGGATGCTTTTTTTGCCACATCTCAAAAGCCACAAAGGCAACCAGGTGACTACCAAATACGCGATTGATCCGATGGTATTCAGAAACAATTTTTTGACTTAGTCTTCGGGTATATACATCTTCACGTTGATGATCGATTGTGATGGCACCATTTGTTTTGTAATAATCTTGTGTTTCAATAACCCTGCCCTCAGAATCAATGCTATTACCCTCATCATCCACATAGTTTCCTAATACATCTAACGCCTTACCAATAGAAACAGAAATATCAGATCCTTTTGTAAAAAATTTATATAGGAATTGAAGAAGTTGCCAGCTTCCATATGGATCTTGCTCCGGAAAGTACCGATCCTGGCCCTTAACCGATAGGTAATCATCAATCAAATCCGGAGCCTCTAAAACAAAATTATAGTTTAGGGTAACTGGAAGGATAAAGATTTTTTGCGGTACCTCGCCCTTAGGGGTGTTCATAAAAATATTGCGTTGGGCTTCTATGGTGGTGCCAAGAAGGCCGAGTTTCAGTTGCTTTTCAATAACACCTGAACGCGAGCGCGTTCCTCCTGGAAAGAATAGGCTGTGCGCACCTTTCTGGATGGCGATCGTGGAATACATCTTTAAGGTTTCCAGATATGGGAGGTTCTTTTTACGCCGATCGACCTTGTAGGCCCCAAGGCTATTCATGAAGTATGCGAAGATTTTTATATTGAACAGGTTGAGTCCGGCACCATAAATAAATGCCGGAAGCCCCAGCGAATGAATGACCCATCCTATCAAAATGGAGTCAAGATTACTAAAATGCGTGGGGACCATAACCACCGTTCCTTTCTTCGCCAGTTTTCGAAGTTGTTTGACCTTACCAACGATCTGAATTTTATCGCGCAAGACATACTGTGTTCTGAAAAATGCTCCGAACTTTTTTACCCGTGCTCCATTGAGCAAACGGCCAAACCAAAATTTCACAACCTCACGGGTAAAACGATACCTGCTGGGTTTGAAGTGTCCTGCTATTTCATTGCAATACCGGTTGATGATTTGCTCCATCAACAAAATTTCCTTGGGAAATCCGGTTTCGTCAGACTCCTTGCCAATCGCAATGAGGTCGTCCTTAATATTGCTCCAAAACCTCGATTCATCCGGTGGGTCAACACGCCATCGGTTTCTTTTCATGCGTTGTTGCTCGCGGAAAATAGTAGTCTCCAGTTCGTCACGAAGTTGTTTACGGGAGGGGCGAAGTTCTTTTACACGTGCCATGGCACGATCGGATACTTCTTCGAGAAATTCTTTTCTATTCTTACTAAGTTGATAGACAGGCCAATTAGGGATTCCGTCCAGAATTGGCTTATACTTTTTATTTTTATTTTTCTTCTCGACTACTTCCATCAGGGCTGCAAAATAATATAATTTCGATCACCGAGACTAAACCGACTGGTTTTAAGTACGTTGAAGTGCTTTAATGAGGGATTTCTCCATTTCTTCAAAACGATTTATAGCTTCAGAGAGAAATGGTTCATCGATTAATTGGGTCAATTGGGCATCATTGACCAGATCAAATTCGGCAACTTTAAAGGTTTGTTCAAAACCTCCACGTTCCAGTTTTATAATATATTTATTGTTCCACGCAAATAGGGTGATTTTTATTTGCGCATGGGGTATTTCACCAATGATTCTCAAACTTAGTTATTGAAGTGATGCAGTTAGTAGTCTTAAGAGGAGGAGTCCTCCAAGTTTGTTTTTAATTCTGTCAATTCTTTCTCAAGTTGTTTAAAAACAACGCTTTGGTCTAATTCGTCTGTTTTCATTTGGGACATTAAGCGCTGTAATTCTGATTCACGTCTTTTCAAACGTAATTTTTGGTCATTTGCGTCGGGTTTCATTAAAAGGGCTGGGGTTGGGCGGTTCAAAATTTCGACCGTTAAATTAAGCAATCGCTGGAATTATTTTTAGAAATTTTAAATTTATTAAGCGCAACAATGCATTAGCCGACTTTCGATTAAAGATTTACGTTAAAATAGAATATTTTCACTCCAATAGACGTTACTTTGAGGTGATTTAAAGAATTCAACAGTAACTTTAAATTTACAATTAATGTTAGTATAGCATTCCAAGCTTGATATAGGATGATGTTTCAACAATTCAAAAGGGGATTCGTTTTAGTTTTCTTAACTGCCTTTCTGATAACAGGTATATCAAAAAGCAGTTTGGCGACCCATTTACGTGCGGGTGAGATTATTGTGGAGCGGGTAAACTGTCAAAGCCTAACATTCAAGATTACCATAACTGTATACACTAACACCGGGAGTACCGTTCAATTTGGAGGAACCCAGGGGCTCGATGATTTACTTGACTTTGGAGATGGAACCCAAATGCTTGTTCCGGAGACACCCAATACCCTTCGACCTGACCTCGGGGATAACATTGGAACAGCTTCATTTACAGTGTTTCATACATATGCCGGTCCTGGAAAATATTTGATCAGCTACAGAGAACCCAATAGAAATGAAGGGGTTCTGAATATGGCTAATTCTGTGAACACCAGGTTTTACATCGAGACTTTCATTGATATTGACCCGTTTAAGGGCTGTAATAATACGCCCCAGTTATTGATTCCACCGATTGATCGGGCATGTCCTGGAGTTGCTTTTTTTCATAATCCTGGCGCCTTTGACCCGGATGGGGATAGTCTTTCCTACGAGATGGTGATTCCTTTCGGTGATCGGTCATTGACCGTAGCCAAATACCGAGATCCCAATAGCGAATCATTTTATACTACTAATTATCCAACTGCAAACGAAGACGGCTAACGGATTTCCGAATTTTTCAATTGATCCCATTACCGGAACCATAATATGGGATTCACCTGGTCCAGCATCAATTGGAGAGTATAATATTGCATTTGTTGTAAAGGAATGGCGAAAAATAAGGGGCAAATGGTACCCGATCGGTTTTGTAAGACGCGATATGCAGATTGTCGTGGAAGATTGTGATAATGAACGACCCGATTTAATTGTTCCGAAGGATACCTGTATAGAGGCAGGTACCCTACTAAAGGCAACTATCTTCGGAATTGATCCCGAAAATCACAATGTAAAAATTGAACCATTCTCTGATGTTTTCAATTTTGCGTCCGCTCAGTCTCCGGCAACGTATTCTCCCAATCCACCTATATTCCAGTCGTCCAATCCACCGGCAGAACTTGAATTTGAATGGAATACTGAGTGTATCCACATTAAGACTCAACCGTATCAAGTAGTTTTTAAAATCACAGACAATCCTCCAAATGGGCCCAAACTTGTTACTTTCAAAACATGGAACATAACAGTGGTGGCACCTGCACCAACTTTGACAGGTGGTGTTCTCGATTTGGCAACACGAAGTACACAGTTACAATGGGATCCTTATACATGTAGCAATGCTGAAAAAATGCAAATCTGGAGTAGGGTAGATAGCTTTTTATATGATCCTGAAAACTGTGAAACAGGGATGCCCTCTTTTATGGGGTATACTTTAATAGATGAAATACCCATTAAAGATCAAAGCGATAACCCGATTAACACCTACCTGGACAATAATGGTGGTAAAGGACTTGCCCCGGGTGCAAAATATTGTTATCGCCTGGTGGCGGTATTCCCGTTGCCAAAGGGTGGGGAGAGTTATATTTCTAATGAAATATGTGTAGGTCCTATAGAAGCAGATGCGCCAGTGATAACGCACGTAACAGTGGATAAAACAGGTTTTGGCGATGGTGAAATTACCGTTAACTGGTTGCCGCCTTTTGATGCCAATACAACCCAATTTCCACCGCCGTATCAATACGAAGTCTGGAGAGGCGTTGGTTTTACTGGGGTTCCAACGACAAAGATCCATTCAGGACGGACATCCGCATTCACCATGCCCGATGCGGGGTTAGATACAGAAGTTCAACCCTATAATTATTATGTTATTGCGTTTGATGCGGGTGGTGTTGTGATTGATACGTCTGCGGTAGCTTCTTCTGTTTGGTTGGATGCAAAGCCAGAGCTGGATAAGATCGAACTCAATTGGGAGGCGTTTGTTCCGTGGTCGAACCGGAGTCAACTTTATCCACGCCATTTAATTTATAGAAGTTCCACCGGTTCATCGGAAGCAGACATGATATTGATTGATAGTGTTGACGTAAATATTAATGGTTTTGTTTATGTAGATGAAGGTCAGTGGAATGGAGTGCCTTTAGATGATAAAACGATTTATTGTTATCGGGTGATGACACGTGGTGGATATGGAAATCCACAAATCGGCGAGCCACTTGAGAATTTTTCTCAAATACTATGTGCTCAGTTAGATGATGAAGATCCTCCATGTCAACCAGAGCCACCAGAACCATATGATCCACCACTATGTGATAATTATGAGGATGCAATAAATTTCACCTGCAATCAAAACATTTTCAGCAATCAAATTAATTGGAGCCGGCCATCGGATCAGGATTGTCTAAATGATGTTGTGTCTTATAATGTATACGTTTCTTCCGTTAAAGGTGGAACCTTTGTGTTGCGCCAAACCAACGTACGGGATACCTTCTATATTGATACAAATCTACCTTCTTATGCGCGATGCTATAAAATTGCTGCTGTTGACCGTTCAGGAAACGAGAGTGATTTGAGTGATGCAATTTGCATCGATAATTGTCCGTATTATGAATTACCAAATGTATTCTCTCCAAACGGTGATGGTTGTAATGACAAATTCAGCGCCTACAATGACCGTCCTACCGGAGGTGAAAACGGAGGATCAAATTGTGAAATCAGTGATGAAGATAAAAAGCGGTGTGCAAGATTTGTTCGGAGCGTAAACTTTAGGGTGTATAATCGATGGGGAAAAGAAGTTTATAGTTACCAGTCTGGAGGAGAGCGAACCATTTACATTGATTGGGATGGTCGCTCTGATAACGGTAAAGAATTATCTACTGGTGTTTATTACTTTGTTGCAGATGTCGTATTTGACTCGGTAGACCCGGCCAAGAGTGAAAAAACAATAAAAGGATGGGTACAGCTCCTCCGTTAAAGGAACCGGATGGCTCGATTGTTTTCTTTGATGGTGTATGTAACCTGTGTTCGGGAGCTGTAAAATTTGTTATTCGTCGAGATCGGAAGCAGCAGTTTAAGTTTGCGTCCCTGCAGTCTTCCTTCGCTCAAGATTTCTTCGGTCAATTCGGAATCCCCAAATCATTCGATTCCATAGTTCTGTTTCATAAAGGTGAATTTTATACCAGGAGTGATGCGGCGCTCAGAATTGCCAGTAAAATGGATTTTCCCTGGCCGATATTATACGGATTAAAGATATTCCCGAAAGGAATACGGAATTTTATTTACGATTTTATTGCGAGGAATCGCTATCGGTGGTTTGGGATATCAGATCAGTGCATGATTCCTACTCCTGAAATATCAAAAAGGTTTGTTGGATAAAAGCACATACTTCTCTGCCATCTTTTTACTTTTGCCGGATAACTAACTTTCGAAACGAATGGATGCATATGTATTTCCCGGTCAGGGTGCACAGTTCTCTGGTATGGGTAAAGATCTTTATGATACAAATCCGAAAGCCAGGGAGCTTTTTGAACAGGCGAATGATATTCTTGGGTTTCCAATTACCTATACCATGTTTAGTGGTTCGGCAGATGAGTTGAAGGAAACGAAAGTCACCCAGCCTGCAATATTTATCCATTCTGTAGCCATGGCGCTTGCCAATGATTCCTTTAAACCAGCAATGGCTGCAGGGCATTCATTAGGTGAATTTTCAGCATTAGTAGCCTGCAAAGCCATGTCTTTTGAGGATGGATTGTTGTTAGTTTCAAAGAGGGCGGAGGCAATGCAACGGGCCTGTGAAATAAACCCTTCAACTATGGCTGCTATACTGGGTCTTGATGATGAAGTCGTTGAACAAGTTTGCGCATCGATTAATGATGTTGTGGTTCCGGCAAATTATAATTGTCCCGGGCAGTTGGTTATATCAGGAACAATAAAAGGAATTGATATTGCCTGTGAAAAGATGAAAGAGGCTGGTGCAAAGCGAGCCTTGCCGCTTCAGGTTGGAGGAGCATTCCACTCACCTCTGATGGAATCGGCACGTGAGGAATTGGCTGCTGCGATTCAATCAACAAAATTCGCTACTCCAATTTGTCCAATTTATCAGAATGTTAATGCCCTTCCAGCTACAGAGGTAGAACAAATTAAGAGTAATTTAATATCACAATTAACGGCTCCTGTTAGATGGACACAAACCATTCAAAATATGGCTGCAGATGGTGGGACAGCTTTTATTGAGTGCGGACCGGGTAAGGTATTGCAGGGTCTGGTGAAGAAGATTGCTCCTCAGGTTGAGGCGAGAAGTATATAATTAGATTAAAACATACTGTTGGAAGGCACTACTCGGCGGATTTTGATACCGCTAGTGGATCAGTACTATGATCCAAAAGTTCCTGTCATGCTTTTTTTCAAAATTGGATGAACGAATGGAAGGAGCAAGTTCAGCAAGTGGTACCAATGTAAAATTTCTTTCCTGAAGTCGGGGGTGGGGGATTAGTGAGACCGGCTGTTTGAATAACTTGCTGATGGTAAAAAAGTATGTCAATATCCACAATACGGGGTTCCCATTTGCGCAGACGGACGCGCCCCATGTCACCTTCAATCCGATGTAATACGGTAAGTAGCTTTTCTGGGGTTAATGAGGATTCAATCTGGACAACCTGATTTAGAAATGAGGGTTGATTCGCAACGCCCCATGGAGCTGTTTCGTAAATTTCCGATTCCTGGATAATATTACCGGCATGTGCATTAATTTGAAATCGCACGGCTTCAAGATTTTTTATTCTGGCTCCTAAATTGGTTCCTAAAAGAAGATATATACCGCTACTCATATTATGATATTCCTGTTACAAACTTATCTTTTTATTGGGATGAGTATTGTGTAGTTTTGAAGATTAATTTGGTTCTATGAGTTTTTCAAAAGCATTTTTCTCCTCCTGTCTTGGAGCCTTTGTAGCACTATTGGTTTTCAGCCTGGTTTTTTATGTTCGTCACCATATCCCTTATTAGGAAACTTGTCTGAAGAAGAGAAGACAACCATAGCTACCGCTAATTCTGTTTTGCATCTTAAGCTTGATGTTCAGTTTTCGGAAAGGGAGAAAGAGAATCCATTTGAAGGAATTCCAATTTTCGGAGAGGATGAAATTAATATTGGACTCATTGAATTGAAACAAGCAATTCAAAATGCCAAGGAAGACTCCAAAATACAAGGGATTTTTCTTCAGGTTAGTTACCCGATGACTGGTTTTGCGACATTGAAAGAAATACGAGAAACTCTTTTGGATTTTCGCAGCGATGGGAAGTGGGTTATGGCATACAACGAGGTAATGTCTGAAGGTGCATATTACCTGGCATCTGCTGCCGATCAGGTTTTTCTTCATCCTGAGGGAGAAATAGAATTCGACGGGTTAGTAGTTGAAATAGGGTTTTACAAGAAGTTATTTGATAAGCTTGAAATACGACCGGAAGTTTTTCGGGTGGGTAATTTCAAAAGTGCTGTTGAACCATTCTTATTTGAAAAAATGAGTGATGAAAATAGGTTACAATTAACGGAATTGATTGGTGCAATTCACAATCAAATGCTTTCAGACATTTCGGGTACCAGGGGTATTTCAATTTCCGACCTGAAGAATATTTCTTCAAATCAATTAATTAGAAATGCTCAGTTGGCGGTCGATAATAAGTTGGTGGATGAGTTGCTGTATTATGATGAATTTTTGGATAAACTCAGGGACGAGTCAGGTGTGACTGAAATACGCGATCTTTCATTGGTAAAGTATAAAAAATACAGTAAGAGTTATTCAACTTATAAAAGTTCTAAGAATGAGATTGCTGTTATTGTTGCGGAGGGAGCCATTATGCCTGGGAGTTCTGCTCAGGATCAACAAACAATTGGAAGTGAAACATTTGCCAAAGAAATCCGACGCGCCCGGCAGGATGATGATGTGAAGGCCATCGTTATGCGGGTAAATTCACCGGGTGGTGAATTCAGATCTTCCGATGTTATTTGGAGGGAGTTAAAACTAGCATCAGCAGTCAAACCGGTCATTGCTTCAATGGGCGATTACGCTGCATCGGGTGGATACTATTTGGCCATGGCCTGTGACACCATCGTTGCACAACCGTTGACCATTACAGGATCAATAGGAATATTTGGTGTGCTGTTTGATCTGAGTGCATTTCTGGAAAATAAAATTGGTATTACTTTCGATGAAGTCCGTACCGGACAGTTTGGTGATGCTTTTACTGTGACGCGTCCGCTAACACAGACAGAAAAAAATATTTGGCAGAAGAAATTGGATGATCATTACGCAACCTTTCGGGAGAAGGCTGCCGAAGGCAGGAATCTGACGATTGATGAAATTGAAAAAGTGGCGTCGGGCCGTGTTTGGACAGGCGATCAGGCTCTCGGGCATAAGTTGGTGGATATTCTTGGAAATTTTGATGACGCAATTCGGTTGGCTGCGAAGAAGGCAAATATTGAGGACGATTATAAGATTCGCTATTACCCAGAACAAATTCCTTTTTGGGATAATGTTTTTCAACAATTGGAAGATAATGCTTCCGCAAATTATCTCCAGACGACAATAGGTAATCAATATAAGTTGTTGGATCATATTGAGCGACTTAAACAAATGCAGGGTTCCCAGGCAAGAATGCCATTCGAATTATTTATTCATTAATCATAGTAGTATGGAAATCAGAAATAATTGGACGAAGCAGGAGATTGCTGAAATTTACAATACCCCTGTACTGGACCTGATTTACAATGCAGCTAACAGTTCATCGGCAATTTCACGATCCAAAAGAAGTTCAAGTATGTACATTACTATCTGTAAAGACTGGCGGTTGTCCGGAAGATTGTTCCTATTGCCCCCAGGCGGCCCGTTATCATACCGACGTTAAAGCCCATAAGTTGTTATCCGTTGAGGAAGTTTTGCTAAAGGCATTGGAGGCCAGGGAAGCTGGAAGTACCCGATTTTGTATGGGTGCTGCCTGGAGAGAGGTTAGGGATAACCGGGATTTTGATAACGTTATTGAAATGGTAAAAGGGGTGAATACGTTAGGGATGGAAGTTTGCTGTACGCTGGGAATGTTAACCGAGGAGCAGGCAAATAAATTGAAAGCTGCAGGGTTATACGCATATAACCATAATCTCGATACGAGTGAGGAATTTTATGGGGATGTAATTTCAACGCGCACCTATCAAGATCGCCTGGAAACATTGGAAAATGTGCGGGAAGCCAAAATATCTGTTTGTTCCGGTGGAATAATTGGGATGGGGGAGTTGGAAGAAGACCGGATAGGCATGCTGCATACATTGTCGACACTCCCGGAGCATCCGGAGTCTGTGCCGGTAAATGCCTTGGTTCCGGTGGAAGGGACCCCTTTAGAAGAGCAGCCAAGGGTATCTGTTTGGGATATGGTGCGAATGATTGCCACGGCAAGGATCGTGATGCCCAGGGCAATGGTAAGGCTGTCAGCAGGCAGGGTGATGATGAGTGTAGAAGAGCAGGCGTTATGCTTTATGGCAGGGGCTAATAGTATTTTTGCTGGGGATAAGCTGTTGACTACCCCAAATCCTGAGTATGTGGAGGATAAAATGATGTTCCAGCTTTTACAATTAAAGCCCCGGGAGGCATTTAAGGGGATCGAGAAGGCACAACTTACCTAACAAGTGTTTATTGGCGTCTTTTTTGATGTAAGGTTTATTCCAAATTTGAGAAAAATCAGTCCAAATTCTGCACAAAGGTGATGCACCTAACGTATCGAATGGGATCGTTGCTTGGGGTGGATGGGTCGTGAAATTCATTTTAAAGTCGACTCAACGGTAATAACTTCCATTTAACTGGAAGGTCCTAAAGAAATCTTAGTTTAAACATCGATTTCTTTAAAGCACATAAATCTAATTCACCTTGAAGGGGATAATCCTACGATGAAAGAATTGCTGCCGTTAGTAGTATTTTGAATAGTGTATAGGTGCTACTACTAGAATAAAGAGAACGGAATACGTGAGCCAGCAATCATCCTATCAGGTAAATACAAGACAGACCATCGATGGTATCGGCCGACTAAGCCTTTGTTTGATTATAAGACATTTAGGTATAGTGACACCCAAAATTTGGATGTCACTAGGAATGTCTTTATAAAGGCTTTTTTATTCGTAATTGATTGATAATCAACTACCATTCAGCCTTATCTTCTAATATAATTCCTCCCTGTACATCGGAAGAGGAAGCAACTTGTTGTTCTGTTGTAGGGGTCTTAGTTTCCACTTGATTTCCACTTACAAAGGTAAAGGAAAGAAGAGCTAAGATGGCTACTATGCGAAAAGTATGATGCGAGTTTTCATAATTAATATTTTTTAATGATTTTAAATTATAATCCTTTATCTGCAGTAGATCCCCCCACCAGTCCAGTAGTTTGTTTCAGTATTTGGTTTAATTTCTTCTTCAGAACATGAGAAAATAGTTAAGCTTGTAGCAATAAAATAAGAGTGTGTAAATAATCTTTTTCATAGTTTTATCAGGTTTAAGTTTTTTATTTGTTTTGGTTGAATTAATTTGATGGATCAAAGGTGGCTGGTCTGTAGGAAAGTATTCAAGCAATAAAATTTTATTAATTACCTGTGTACCAAAATTTCGTTCTAACTTTAAAGGCCCTCACCTTTATTTATCATTGGTTTCTTCCTTTTCAAATTAATAGGACAGGATCACTATGTTGATTCTTTGAATCAAAAGTTAGATGTAGTTGCTGGTGGTGAGGAAAAGTTTGAAGTCCTAAAAGATTTGTTTGCCTATTACTATGGAACTGATTATGAAAAAGCAATATGAGATTTGCAAATAGAGCTTATGTACATGCATCTGATTTAGGAGATAGTATGCGAATGGTTCGTGCTGGGCGAATGCGTGGGTATGGCGCTTGAAAAAATTGGAAGAGTAGATGAATCAATTGATGTTTATAAAAATGCTTTAGCTATTGCTCAGCGAAATGGTTTTGATGATTTATCTAAATTCCTTTTCAACAATTTAGGGATTTCCTATGCATCAAGAGGTCAATTTGATAAAGCATTAGAATACTATTTTCAAACACTTGAAATTCGAGAAAAGCAAAATGCCAAGGATGAGATAAGTCTAGCCTTAAATAATATTGGAGTTGTTTATTTTAAACTAAGAAATTATGAACTAGCATTAGATTATTATAACAGAGCACTTTCAATAATTAAAAAGAGATTGGTGATAAATATGATCTTGAACTTCTTATAATTAATAAAGGTTTGTGTCTTGTAAACTTAAAAGATATCCTGAAGCAGTAGAAGTAATAAACAGCGCTTTTAAATTTGCGGATCAAATTGTGATGAGATTGTTCAGAAAATGGGATATCAGGGATTAGGAAGTGCATATCTGGCAATGGAAAATTTCAGAATCAAAAGAAGCATCTGAAAAGATCATTGGAATTAGCAAGAAAGCAAAATGATAAAGCATATATTCTTTATAATCTTCAAACTTTGAGCTGCCATCAATATGACATTAAAAATTGGGATGCAAGCATTGAAAATCTTGATGAAGCTATTGGTATTGCTGATGAAACTCAATTCTCATTAAATTTATTGATCTTTATAAGTCTTACTCGACGGTATATGATACGCTTGGCGATTATAAACAAGCATCTCTCTATCAGAGCAAAGTATATTCAATTAAAGGATAGTGTTTACAGTGCTGATCTAATTAAAAACCTAGCCAAAGTCCAAACAGATTTTGAAGAGCGCGAGAACAAGGCAACTATCGCTGCAAATAAAGAAGTGATAAAAAGACAAGTACGGTTGAATATAGCTATTGGTGTAATTACCATCTTAGCTTTTCTTCTCGTCTTCGTCCTCTACCGCTCCAACCTTGTTAAAAAACGTGTTAACAATGCCCTGTCCGATGCGAAAGCAACCATCGAAGCACAGAACCGCGAGCTTTCCAGATTAAATAAAGACCTGGAAAAAACAGTGGATACCCGGACTGCTGAACTTCAGGTAAGTAATACTTCCCTCCATCGGGTGAATGCTGAATTGGATAATTTTATTTATAAAACTTCGCACGATATCCGCGGACCGCTAGCCAGCCTGAAAGGAATGTGCAACGTTGCCATCATGGACGTCAAAGATGAAACTGCTCTCGGCTATCTGCGCAAACTTGAAATCACTGCCGAGCGGTTAAATACCATCTTAACCCGGCTACTCATTATCAATCAGATTAACCATAGCACCCCCGGAAAAGATCATATCGACTTTGATTCCATGGTGCATGATGTTATCCTCCTGGAAAAGAAAAAAGGTATGCCTCCGCGGTTTAAAATTAATTCTGAAATTCAGGAGCGGATTACCTTCTTTTCAGATAAGGAACTCATTCGTATCATTCTTGAAAACTTAATTGATAATGCCATCAAATTCCACAACGATTCGGAACGGATTGATCCATTTGTGACCATTAAGGTTACAAAAAAGGATTCTCAAATTGATATCCGTGTAATTGATAATGGGATCGGAATTGATGAAGAAGATTCCGAAAAAGTATTTCAGATGTTTTCCCGTGCTTCTGAGCGTTCTGAGACCGGAGGAATTGGACTCTATCTTACCCGAACCGCGGCGGAGAAACTCGGCGGGACCGTTAGTATTAGCACAACTCTGGAAGGTTTCACTGAATTCAGAGTTCGGTTTTAATCGGTTCACTGCTTTTATTGCTCCTCTTCAATTAGCATCTTTGCACAAATCTCTGCAATGGAAAAAAGATTTAAACGGTATACGATAACCTCTGCATTGCCCTACGCCAATGGACCACTCCATATCGGTCATATTGCCGGAGCATATCTCCCGGCTGATACCTACGTCCGATACCTGCGCCTGAGAAAGGAAGATGTTGTTTATATATGTGGCTCGGATGAACATGGAGTTGCAATTACCCTGGGTGCAAAAAAGGAAGGCATTTCTCCAAAGGATTTCGTCGATAAGTATCATGGGCTAATGAAAAATGCCTTTGAGGAATTTGGGATATCTTTTGATACCTATTCCCGGACTTCCAATCCGATTCATTATGAAACAGCCCAGGAATTTTTCAAGAACATTTACGATAAAGGTATTTTTCTGGAAGAGACATCTGATCAGTTTTATGATGAACAAGAAAATATTTTTCTCGCGGATCGATATATTATTGGTACTTGTCCAACCTGTGGAAATGAAAATGCGTATGGCGACCAGTGTGAGAAATGTGGAAGTACCCTAAGCCCCAAACAATTAAAAAATCCGCGATCAACGGTTTCGGGAAATAAACCGATCCTGAAGCCGACATTACACTGGTATTTTCCACTCGACCAATATGAGGCATGGCTCAAGGAATGGCTGCTGGAAGGTCATAAGGACTGGAAGCCCAATGTCTATGGCCAATGTCGCTCGTGGCTTGAACAAGGATTACAACCAAGGTCGATTACCCGAGACTTAGAATGGGGCGTCCCTGTTCCGCTGGAGAAGGGCAAAGGAAAGGTATTGTATGTATGGTTTGATGCTCCCATTGGCTATATATCTGCAACGAAAGAACTTCGTCCCAATGACTGGGAATTATATTGGAAGGATGAAGATACGCGTCTGATCCATTTTATCGGAAAGGACAATATTGTGTTTCATTGCATTGTTTTCCCATCAATCTTAAAGGCAGCGGGTGATTTTATTTTGCCTGATAACGTTCCTGCAAATGAATTTTTAAATCTGGAGGGTGAAAAAATAAGTACGTCCCGAAATTATGCCGTTTGGCTGCATGAATACCTGAATGATTTTCCCGGAAAGAATGATGAGCTTCGCTATGTACTCACTTCCATTTCCCCAGAAACAAAGGACGCAGACTTTACCTGGCGAGACTATCAACAGAAAGTGAATAGTGAACTGGTCGCAATCCTGGGAAATTTTGTTAACCGCGTAATGGTGCTTACCTGGAAATACTACAACGGAATTGTTCCGTCATATGCAGAAAACCGGGACAAAGAGATAATTCAAAAAATCGAGAAGATTCACCTGCAAGCAATCTCAGAAATGAATATTTCATTATCCTCGATGCTGGATGGACTTAAGAGTTTCAAATTCAGGGATGCTCAATTTCATATGATGAATTTAGCCCGGATAGGGAACCGGTTTTTAGCAGAAACGGAACCTTGGAAGTTGGCAAAAACAGATATGGAATCCGTTGGTCACATTCTCTATGCAGCAATTGCAATCGTCGGGAATTTGGCCATTGCCTGCGAGCCTTTTTTACCAGCGACATCAGCAGGAATAAAGAAGCAGCTCGGGATTGAGAATGACGGGGCAGATCTGTGGACAAAAGAAAAAATAATTGACATTATTCCGTCAGGTCATCAACTCAAAAAAGCAGAACTTCTTTTTCAAAATATTGAGGATGCGGAAATTGATAAGCAAATTGCTAAATTAAAAAAGGAGGAAGTGAAGGTGGAAACTGAAAAAAACATAGTGTCAATAAAGCCCGAAATTGTCTTTGATGATTTCGCTAAACTTGATATTCGAATAGGGAAGGTGTTGGCTGCTGAGAAAATGGAAAAGTCAAAAAAATTATTGAAACTCATAGTAGATACAGGTATTGACAAGCGCACAATTCTGAGTGGTATTGCTGAGCATTATTCACCAGAGGAAATGATTGGAAAACAGGTTTCATTGATTGTGAATCTAGCGCCAAGAAAAATGATGGGTATTGAATCCCAAGGGATGATTTTAATGGCTGAGGATGTAAATGGTCAATTGAGGTTAGTACAGCCCTCGGATGAAGTAAGCCCTGGTGCCACGGTTAGCTAGGTGTT
>CALOAV010000115.1:0-45717 GCA_942491425.1 uncultured Cytophagales bacterium | reverse complement strand
ACATGCTTCGTTTCAGTTACATGTTAACAGCCAATAATTCATATAGTTATTTTTAATGTCAATATAATAAATTGTTAAGAAAGGGCTGAAAAATTAAAAGCCGCTTTTGGGCGGCTTTTAATTAATGTGTATTGAACAAAGAATTATCCGCCGTATCCAGCGTTTTGCATTAAGTTTCCATTTACATCTCTCTCGCGTTGAGGAATGGGGAATACAAGCTTGTTATCGTCAAACTGGTATGTGTTTGCACCCTCAGAAATGGATCCCTTTAATCGTTTGATATCATGAAGCCGTTGCCCCTCGTGCGCAAGTTCAATCCTTCTTTCATTAAGGATTCCGTCCAACGTGGCTGTTCCAATTGTTAAAAGTCCAGCGCGGTCTCTGATATAGTCAACATCTGCTAGCGGTGTAGCGCCAACAGTCGTTCCTAATCGTTGGTTACACTCTGCCCTTGTTAAGTACATTTCTGCTAGTCGAATAATTTTCACATTGCCAAATCGATTTGTCCATTTGCCAACGCGTGTGTCACCAGTTGCCGGGTCTAAATAGAACAATAATGCACGGGCGTCATTTGCTTCATACAAGGCCAAATGTGAAGGTTGAACTTCAATATCACCACGGCCACCGTTACTTTGTGAAGCATAAAAAGTATTCATCGCGTTTTCACCATCAACTGAACTTACCGGAATATCAAAAAGGTCTTCAACGGTACTTCCTCCATTAAATGCACTACTAATATTGGGGGTAAGATCATAGTTATTCGATGCAATAACGCGGTTGGCAGCGTCTCGAGCGCTTGCATAATCAGCCATTTGCAAATATACCCGTGACAAAAATGCAGCCGCTGCCTCTTTAGTAGCTTTCCCCGGATTGGGTCCTTCAGCCAGGTAACTTTCAGCAGTAGTAAAGTCACTGATAATTTGCTGATACACTTCTTCCACTGAATTTCTCGGCTTGATGACCACACTGTTTCGTTCTTCAACTTCCATTATTGGAACCCCTGGATTTGTCGTCGTGTTTCCAGCGGAGTAGGGTTGGGAGAAATTAAGAATCAAATCAAAATAACAAAGGCCTCGCAAAAATAAGGCTTCTCCTTCTACTTGTTCCTGATCATCCTCGTTTACAACATCCAATGCACTAATAATGTTGTTGGCAATGTTGATCGTACGGTAAGCATTAATCCAAACCTGAGCAACATCCGAATTAGAAGTAATAATTTGTTTTCTAAAAATATCAGACGGATCATTAAAGGTGCCCGAAAAAACGACTTCATCATTTGCTGCCAGTAATTCACTATTGCGAAGTGTATTTCCTCCAAAGAGATCATCATCAGATAATGCATCATAGGCACCGATTAACGTTGTTTTGACATTTTTATCACTGTTCAAAGCAATGTCGAGGCCGATATTGTTTGGATCGACCAGATCTAATTTATCCTCGCAACTTACACTCAGTATCATGGTGAAGATGAAGGTTAATAATTTTATATTTTTCATTTTCATTTTCAATTTTTTAATTAGAATCCAACTTTAATTCCAATAATGAAATTCTTGGGTTGTGGTGCAGCGTAGAAGTCATTACCAAAATCCACGTTTGTAGCAAAGGCATCCGAATTTACTTCTGGATCCCATCCTTCGTAACTCGTCATGGTTAATAAATTCTGCCCTGTTGCATACACGCGTAAACTGGTAAATGAAAGTTTACTGATGATTGTTGCCGGTAGGTTATAGGCAATGGTCATTGTTTTTAAACGGAGATAATCTGCATCATATACAAACCGGCTGGAGGATTGAGCTCCATTACTTCCATACAACCGAGCTTGTGGAACGCTGGTAATATCCCCGGGTTCCTGCCAACGGGCCATCTGATCAATCGTTGAATTATCTTCATACCGACCATTAGCAGACATAAATCCGCCAGCTCCATCAAACACCTGGTTACCCGAAACTCCTTGAAATAATACAGAAAACTCTAAACCTTTGTATGTGACATTGGCATTAAAACCATAGATAATTTTTGGAGTAGGATTCCCTAAAACCTTAGTGTTTGCCAGGTTAAAATCATTGGTTACATAACGATTGCCATATACATTGCCCGGGACAATAAAAGCTTCATCATTTGAAATTTCGCTTGAAGTCGGTTCCCGGTTTAAGAAGAAGAGAGCATCTCCATTGGCAGGGTCTGCACCCGCAAATTCCCGACCATAGAAAATTCCAATTGGTTCACCCACCTTTAAGGCATTAATAAATCGAGATCCCGTCGGGCCAATTTGATTAACACCTTCGTATAGTTTGGTGATGGTATTTTCATTGATGGCAGCATTTCCGCCGACACTAACAGACAAGTCTGAATTTTTGAAAATGGAATAGTTAAGAACCAATTCAAACCCTTTATTCTCAAGCTCTCCGACATTTCTGAATTGGGTAGTATACCCGCTGGTTGATGGAACCGGTGCATCCAGTAACAAATCACTGGTTTGTTTGGAGTAGTAGTCAATTTCTCCGGTTAGTTTATCATTAAAAAACCCAAAATCGAAACCGATATCAAATTGAGCGGTTTTTTCCCATTTTAATTGTGTATTTGGTGTTTGACCAGGGCCTAAGCCTGAGGCGCCACCATAAGCAATGCCTCCATATTGTGAGAGGTATGCATAATTGGGTATACCAGCATTACCAGTAAAACCAAAACTTGCCCGCAGTTTCAGAAAACTAAGAGTTTCCTGGGCCTGCATAAAATCTTCCTGCGACAGTATCCATCCTGCAGAGGCAGCAGGGAAAAAACCAAATTTATTATCCGGACCGAACTTGGAGGATCCATCCGATCTTCCACTAATACTAAAAAGGTAACGATCCTTAAATTTATAGTTTGCTCTTGCAAAGAACGATACGAATACCTCTTCCTGTAAGGTTGAAGAAATGACTACCGGTTCAGCAGCTGACGTGAGCTTGGTAAGTTCGCGTAGCGGAAATCCCTGTGCTTCAGCATTGGTAATATCAACCTTTTTTTCCTGAAACTCGGTGCCACCGGTAACGGAAAAACTATGTTCGTCATACTCTTTATCCCACACAATCATTGCACGCGCTGTCTGGTTAAATACCCGCGACCATCTTGAAGTTCCATACCCACCAATTCCTAAACCAGTATCGGTGTATTCATTTTGATATCGATCATCATTTTGAGTCAGTAAGTCAAAACCATATTCACCCAGTATGCGGAGATCATTCGTAATTTGATAGGTAGCATTGGCAGCTATCAAATTGCGAAAACCATTTACTATAAATGTGGAATTTTCAAGTTCCATGGTGGCAGGATAATAGGACATCGCTGCATACCCAACTCCATCAACATATTCGGAATTGCTATACAAGTTCCCTTGTTTATCGCGTACCGGTGTAATGGGTGCCTGGGCTGCAAGTTGAACCGGAGTTGCAAATGCATTATCAGTAGACAACCGGTTATTAACGGTGTTCGAAATCATCATATTAAGGCCAAAGCTTAATTTGTCGCTGGCCTTATGGTCAAGATTAAGCCTTCCGGAAAGTCGCTTAAAAGCATTTCCGATCAGAATACCATCCTGATCTGTATAACCAATTCCTAGGGCAAATTGTGTATTGTCAGATCCACCGTTCGCGGTAAAATCAAATGTGCTTAAGCTTGCTTTTTGATAAGCCTGATCTTCCCAATCTGTATTGGTTTCCAGTGTTCTCCAATCCGTATCACCTCCCAGGAAGTCCATGTAGCCTTCCCAGAATTCTAGCCAGGAATCCGGGTAGTCTGCAGGATTATTAATCGGGTCATATCCATCCGCCAAATCATTGTTGTAAGCAGACTCGCGCATTAACTCAACGTATTGTGCGGAATTTAGAAACTTACGATGATTGGTAGGCTTGCTGGTTCCAAATTGATAATTGGCAGAAAACTTTGTTTTTCCTTCTTTCCCTCTTTTTGTCGTGATAATAACAACACCGTTCGAGCCCCTTGAACCATAGATCGCAGCAGCAGAGGCATCTTTCAGAATTTCAAGTGATTCAATATCATTTGGGTTCAGATCAGCAAGCGGATTTGTTGAAGCATCGTTGCTGGACAGGTTGTCTGTAGTGATGATCATCCCATCGACGACATACAATGGTTCATTTGATGCAGATATGGAGGATGACCCACGAATCCTGATATTCATCCCCTGACCAAGCTTTCCATTCTGGGAGGTGACCAGGACACCGGCCGCTCTTCCCTGGATAGCCTGTTCAAATGTTGAAACAGGTATGTTTTGAATTTCTGCACCTGAAACTTTGGCAATGTTACCTGTGAGATCTTGTTTAAGCTGCGTACCGTATCCGACTACTACTACTTCGGATAACTCGGTAGCATCCAGTGTCATCACCACATCCACTACACTTCGTCCATTGACTTGTACTTCATTTGTTAAATAACCGATGAATGAAAAGACGAGTATGTTGTCGCCTGCGGAAAGGTTAAGCGAATAGTTTCCGTCAGAATCGGTAACTGTACCCTGTCCTGTTCCCTTCACCAAAACGTTTGCTCCCGGTACGGGAGTACCATCATCAGCATCGGTAACTTTGCCAGTTACCTGTCTGGACTGAGTAAATCCTGATGCACACAGCATTGTGAACACCCAAATAAAAAGTAGAGTTTTCTTCATATATATTAGTTTAAGTTGCCAATGAAATTAACCATTATCTTTCGATTTAAGATATGGTCCTGTTAAAATTAACCCTCTTTAAGGTATGGTCTTGCTTAGCTAGTATGCCCGGACAAGCTTACCATCCATGTAGTTAACATACGCCTGATTCACTACTCGCATCCCGCCAGGTGTGGGAAATTGGCCGGTAAAGTACCAGTCACCCAGATGGTTAGGACAAGCTTTATGCAAATTTTCAACGGTTTGAAAAACTACCTGAACGTTTGCCTTCATATCCGAAGGTTTTACAATCTCGGAAACCTTGTTGCTAATTTCTTCTTCCGAGAATTGATTATATAATTCCAATACAAAATTTTCTGCTGTTTTATTTTTTACCGCCGACAAACACTTCTCATAGACTTCGCCTAAAAGATGATCTTTACCGCGTTCCTTTATCAACGCTACCATTGCCCTGAACACTACAAAATCTTTCATCCGGCTCATATCAATTCCATAGCAATCAGGGAATCGAATCTGTGGTGCAGACGAAACAACTACAATCTTCTTGGGACCTATCCGATCCAGCATTCTAAGTATACTTTTTTCAAGGGTGGTGCCTCTTACAATCGAGTCATCGATTACTACCAACGTATCAATATCTTTTCTAATAACCTCATAGGTGGTGTCGTATACATGCGACACCATCTCATCGCGATGTTCATCTCCGGTGATGAAGGTCCGAAGTTTACCATCCTTCAAAACGATTTTTTCAATTCTTGGGCGGAAGGAAAGAATATCATCAAGGGTATCCACAGAAGGCTTCTTCTCAATGATGATTTCCTTTTGCCGTTGAATCAGGTAATCTTCAATTCCGGCCATGAGACCATAAAATGAAGTTTCTGCGGTATTGGGAATAAATGAAAAGACGGTATTTTTTAAATCAAAATTGATCGCTTTTAATACTTGCGGAACCAGCAAGCGCCCTAGGTTTTTACGCTCTTTATAAATATCCGGATCGTTACCGCGTGAAAAATAGATCCGTTCGAAGCTACATGATTTTTTTTCACCGATTTTCATAATCGGGTGTTGTGCAAAATCACCTGTTTTATCGATGACCAGTGCATGTCCCGGCTTTACTTCCTCAATTTGATTGTAGTCAATATTAAAAGCAGTTTTAATAGCAGGTTTTTCGGACGCAACCACCACTACTTCATCGTCTGCATAGAAATAAGCGGGCCGGATACCGTTTGGATCACGGACAACAAAGGATGTTCCGGAGCCGATCATTCCAGCCATGGTATATCCTCCGTCAAAGTCCTTACAGGCACGTTTTAGAACGCGAACCATGTTCAGCTCCTTTTCGATAAATTCTGATATTTCCGGGTTGGTATACTGGTCTTTATAGTGTTCAAATATTCCCTGCACCTCTTCATCCAAAAAGTGACCAATTTTTTCCATTACCGTTACGGTATCTACTTTTTCTTTTGGATGTTGCCCGATGTTCACCAGGATATCAAACAATTCGTCAACATTGGTCATGTTGAAGTTTCCGGCCATCACCAGATTTCTACTCCGCCAGTTGTTTTGGCGCAAAAAGGGATGGACGTTTTCAATGCTGTTTTTTCCGTGCGTTCCATAGCGCAGGTGGCCCAGCCATAGTTCACCGGTAAATGCAACATTAGCTTTTAGCCACGTTTCGTCAAGATATATTTCTTTTCCGGGTTTTTGTGCTTTTGGGTATTTCTTGGAGATTTTTCGAAAGAGACTGGCTCCAGGAGAAGGTTTTATTGATCGATATCGACTGATATAGCGAAGCCCTGGAGGAACATCAATTTTTATGTTGGCAATCCCGGCACCATCCTGTCCCCGATTGTGCTGTTTCTCCATCAGGAGGTACATTTTGTTCAATCCGTACGTAGGACCGTATTTTTCAATAAAATACGAAATGGGTTTACGTAAGCGGATTAGTGCTACTCCGCATTCATGAAGGATTTGGTCGCTCATCGGCTCTCTTAAAGCACAAAGTTAGTGCTTTCATTTGACCCATCCATGTTTTCACAAACCATTTTTGCGAAAGGTAAGATTTGCTTTAAAAGTGAAGATTCCTGTTATGATTTTGGAAGCGTAAACCAAAATGTACTTCCGACACCTTCTTCACTTTCAACCCAAATTTTACCGCCGTTCTTTTCTACAAACTCTTTGCAGAGGATAAGCCCTAAACCGGTTCCTTTTTCGTTTGCCGTTCCACGGGTGGTGTAGGGAGCCGTTTTTGTCAAACAGAATTTCGATAACATTTTTACTCATCCCAATACCGCTGTCCTTAATATAGACAAGCCAATCGGGACCTTTTTCTTTTGCGCCAATTTCTATTTCGCCTCCCTCATTGGTGAATTTAATGGCATTCGTAATCAGGTTACGGATCACCAGGTTAAAGGTATTTGAATCTGCAAAAGCAATGACATCATCTTCAATCTGGCTAATTAGTTTTACTTCTTTTGTTGTAATCGATTCGATCAGTTGAATATTGTCATCCACAATTTGTTTGACATTAATTTTAGCCGCCTGAAGATTGAGTTTATCCATTTGGAGCAAGGTCCAATCCAACAGGTTATTTAATAAGGATCGGGTATGATTAAATCTTGATTTCAATTCCCGGATATGCGTTGACAAGTCCTCTTCACTAAGCCCACCCTTATCAAGAACATCCAGTAATCCTGCTAATGCGTTGATGGGGGAGCGCAGGTCATGTGAGATAATGGAGAAAAACTTATCCTTAACCGCATTTAGTCGCTCGAGTTCTTCACTACGTAATTCAGTTTCTTCCTGATGTTGTAAAAGCAATTTATTAATCTCTTTTCTTCGCTGTCCACTACGGTATACCGTCACGAGCAGAATCACACTAAGGGCGAAAACAACTGCTAGTATATTTCTGAAAAACTCTTGTTTCTTAATTTCACTTACCCGGGCATCTTCCTGTCTGTTTAATTCTGCTATTTGAAAATCTTTCGATTCTGTTTCAAACTGAATTTGATCCCGATACAGTTTTTCCTGCATTTCCTTGCTGATGATAGAATCTTCTTCTTGTTTGAATATCTTGAAATTCATTAACGATTTTTCATAGTCACCCAATATTTCCCAATGCCTGGCCAATTGAAAATAGCATTGGGTTACTAATGTCCGGGCATTTAATTTTTCTGCTATTTTCAGACTTTCCTCAATTTTTTCAAGTCCCTCATTATACTGTTCGCGATCTATTAGAATAATACCTTGTCCCAGTCCTACTTCCGCAATGCCATATTGGTTGTTTCTTTTTTGATAAAGTAGATTGGCTGTATCGTAATAGGAAAGTGATTTTTCAAAATCTTGTTTTTTTCTATAAGCGCGCGCAATTTTGGTCAGTATTTTCGGTTCCAGAATTTCAATCTTTAATTTTCGAGATACCTCCAGGCTCTTTCTAAGCATAAGTAAGGCGGAGTCGTAATTACCACTACGAAGAAAAATATCTCCATATTCATCCAGGATATAAGCCTCTCCTTCTTTGTCGTTGATTTGTTTGCTGAACCGTTCCGAAATCCTGAAATGACTAAGTGCCCGATCATACTGTCCTAATTCTTTAAAAACTTTTCCAACGTTAAACAGTGAAATTGTCATTTGCAGACTATCATTCATTGCATTGGAAACTTTATAGGCTTTCGTGAAATAATAGTACGCTTCATCATATTTCCCAAGGTTAAAATAGTCATCCCCCAGATTGATGTAGCCGTTCGTTATCTGCAAGCTGTCTTTACTTATTATCCCGGCTTTGAGTGCCAGATCATCATATTTTAATGCATTGTTAAAATCTCCGGTAACGGAATATACATAGCTTATCCGTTGGTAACAGAGTGCCTGAAGTCCCGGACTGTTGATTCGGGTGGCAATTTCCAGCGCTTTCTCCGCATAGGGAAGGCTTATATTGGCGCCCGATGTCTGGTTTTCGGTGGCGAGACGAAGTAACGTACGAACCCGTAACGAGTCAGAAATATCGCCGTTCAGAACATTCTGAAGGCTATCCAGGGTGTTTTGTGAACATCCTTTTTGTGGGCTGATTGTCAACGCAAACGCAAGAAGAAAAACAAAGATGATGAAGGATCTCACTAAAAATATGGTTTGTAATTAATGTAAACTAAACGGGTTTTGTAAGGACACGAATATACCGAACAACTCTGATTCAACGAAACATCAAAATGCTTATTTCAATATCCAATTTAAGTTTCTCAAGTTGAGGATAAACTTTATATAAAATTCTAATTTTTTAACATAAATAGTACATAAATCCTACTTCAATTCCATAGTGGATGTTTTTCCAGATGGACCGCGGCATGGAAGAACATTCGGGCAGTAGACTCAAATGATTCTGTATAATCGGATACCATAAACTGCTCATATGGATCCATATTGGGATTTAACAAATTGTGTGCTTCCAGGTAATTTTTTAGTGCTTTGGCAATTACTTCCGAAGAGTCAAGAATCGCTACCCGCCCTTTAAAGTACGCATCGATTTCTTTCTTGATAAGGGGATAGTGGGTGCATCCTAAAATCATTGCTTCGATCTCTGCGAAAACCGGATCAGCCAGATATTGCTCAATGATATCATGACTAATGCGATTATTAATAAAACCCTCTTCAATCATAGGAACCAACAAGGGTGTAGCCATTGAGGTTAATTCAATTTCCTTATTTGATTCCGCAATTTTTCGGCCATACACATCCGATTGGATTGTTCGTTTTGTACCAATCAATCCGACTTTTCCTTTTGCATACCGGGAAAGCACTAGTTCTACCATCGGGTCAATGACATTAATAATGTGGGCATCTTTTCGCACATATTCCCGCAACAGTTCATAGGAGGCTGAGGAAGCAGAATTACAGGCGATCACAATGACCTTGCAGCCTTTTTTTAACAGTACGTCCGCAATTTTGATTGAGTACGCCTGGATGGCGGCTTCAGATTTATCTCCGTACGGGAGGTGTGCTGTATCCCCAAAGTAGACCATACTTTCATTGGGAAGTTCCCGCTTGATTGCATGGGCCACGGTCAGACCACCAATGCCACTGTCAAAAATTCCTATCGGAGAAGTATCCATATGATCAATTTGCCATCAAAACTATGATTCCAGCAGGAATTTGTAATATTGTACCCATAGATTTTACAAAACATTTATAAACATGGCATATAACTTACTAAAAGGAAAACGCGGAATCATCTTTGGCGCTTTGGATGAAAATTCAATTGCCTGGAAAACAGCACTAAAAGTAAAGGAAGAAGGTGGAATTTTTACCCTCACCAATGCACCCATTGCCATGCGAATGGGTAAAATCAATGAACTGGCCAAACAATGCAACGCCGAGGTTATTCCCGCAGATGCAACTTCTGAGGAAGACCTCAATACATTGTTCTCCAAGTCGATTGAAGTTCTGGGAGGTAAGTTGGATTTTGTGCTGCACTCAATCGGGATGAGCCCCAACGTTCGGAAAGGAAAAACTTATGGGGACTTAAATTATGACTGGTTCCTGAAAACGCTGGACATTTCCGGATTGTCTTTCCATAAAGTTTTGCAGACGGCTGAAAAATTGGACGCTATTAACGAGTATGGTTCGGTCATGGCCTTAAGTTACATTGCTGCACAGCGCACCTATCCGGATTACTCGGATATGGCACAGGCAAAATCAGTGTTAGAATCCATTGCCAGGAGTTATGGGTACCGTTATGGCAAATTGAAAAATGTTCGCGTGAATACGATCTCTCAATCACCAACCAAAACGACTGCCGGTGCTGGGATTACCGGCTTCGATGTTTTTTATGATTATGCAAACATGATGTCACCACTGGGTAATGCGACAGCTGAGGATTGCGCCAATTACATCGTGACCATGTTTTCGGATTTAACGCGAAAGGTGACCATGCAAAACCTGATGCACGACGGTGGTTTCTCTTCAACAGGAATTACCGAAGACCTGATCGAGCGGCTAACCGGGGGAGGAAAATAACCCCCAACGTATGGTAGTCTTTCCGCCTTGTAAAATCAATCTGGGATTGAACATTGTGGCGAAGCGGTCGGATGGTTATCATGACATCGATACGTGTTTCTATCCAGTGCCCTGGACGGATTTGTTGGAAATCCTTCCGGCAAAAGAATTGAAAATGGAGATGTCCGGTATAGCAATTCCCGGCAGTCCGGAGGATAACATTTGCCTGAAAGCATATCATTTGCTGGCCCGTGATTTCAAAATTCCTCCGGTTCAGATTTTCCTGCACAAACTGATACCGATTGGCGCCGGACTTGGAGGAGGTTCTGCCGATGGGGCATTTGCCCTGAAAGCATTGAATTCAATCTTCGATTTAAAACTGAGCTCGGATCAATTGAGAACCTATGCTGCTCAATTGGGAAGTGATTGTGCATTTTTTGTTGATTCGGCTCCTGCCATTGGAGCGGGAAGAGGTGAAGAGTTGACACCAATCTCTGTTGATCTTGGCGGGAAATACCTGGTGATTATCAAACCGGATATCCACGTCTCTACCGCGGAGGCTTATGAGAAGGTAAAACCAAAAGCCTGGAAAATGCCGGTACAAAAGATACTGGAAGACTTTCCGGTTGAGGAATGGAAACACCATCTTGAAAACGATTTTGAGTCTTCGGTTTTTGGAAAGTTTCCCAACATCAAAAAGATTAAAGATAGCATGTATGAAAAGGGTGCGCTTTACGCTTCCATGAGCGGGTCAGGATCATCCGTATTTGGAATCTTTGAATCGGAAGGTTATCTGGATGCTATCTATTCAGATTCATCGACCATATGTTGGTCTGGTTGGCTTTAACATGTCGGGTCGAAAGCCCCGACAACCACAGAAGGTTAACAGATCACAAAAGATTTAGTGAACAACTAACCTGATATGTTACAACATATCAGTAACCCTCAAATGAGCAATCCGATAATTATCCTGCTTTCTGGAAAGACCTACCAAATCGTTTCTTCAAAATCGGATAGAGCAACACAGCGGATAATATAATAACGGTTCCGACATAAAAGTTCGTCGACATTTTTTCTTTTTGTCCGAAAATTATAACCGCCATGACAATACCATACACAGGTTCGAGATTGATGGTTAGTTGAATAAGAAATACCGAAACAGTTTTTAGTAAACTTATCATTTTTGAATAGGCATACACCGAACACACCAGCGCCAGGATTAAAATATAAACCCAATCCATTGGGGTGGGATTGAGTTGCAATACTCCATTTTCTGCAAAATAATTTTGATATATAGGGAAGAACAGCGCTGTGACCATACACCCACCGATCATTTCATAGAAGTTGATGGTGTACCGGTCAATACGTTTTACAAGCCTTGCATTGAGAATAGCATAGATCGCAGCGGTTAGTCCGGAGGCAACACCCAATACCATCCCCATTGGGTATTTAAAGTCGACAGAAAAAATAATATACAATCCAATCAGCACCAGTATGCCCAGGAAAATTTCGAGCGGCTTCACCTTCATTCGTTGCGACAATGGCTCCAGGAAGGCCGTCCATAAGGATGCTGTTGCAAAGCCTACCAAACTAACCGATACGTTGGATACTTTTGCCGAAGCGAAAAAAGTGGTCCAATGGATTCCGATGATAAATCCTACCAGGATTAGTTTAACAAAATCACGCGGACTTACTGCAAAGGACCCTTTACTGAAGTGGATTACAACACCCAGTCCGATCGCCGCCAAAAGGGTTCGGTAAAAGACCATTTCTACGGAGGGAATTGAAATCAGTACACCCAGAATCGCGGTGAATCCCCAAAGAAATACCAGAAAATGAAGGTGCAGATAATCACTGACCCGGGCCATTAGCGAGGAACATACTTATACATGAAGATCGAAATGATACCGAAAATAATATTCGGAATCCATACCGAGATTTGCGGACCCATGGCACCCGCTTCGGCAAAACTTCTGAAGATCACAAAGAAGAGGATGTAGATAAAAGAGAGTAAAAATCCCAGCGCAATTTGAAAACCGGTTCCTTCTCTGCTCTTTCTGGAAGAGACCAGCGCTCCCATAAAGACAAGTATAAAAATTGAAAAAGGTGCTGCAAACCGGGTATATTTCTCCACTTCATAAAACTCCACTCCCGAGGCCCCCCGTTTTTTCATCGTCACAATAAACTCATTGAGTTCAGGAATGGTCATCCCTTCATAATTTTTATGATTGTTCTCAAATTCTTTTGGATGGATGACCAGGGCAGTATCGAGCGTTGCCCCAGCTTGCTCATTCAGGTCTTTTTGAGGAAGTTCATTGGATACCTTTTCTCCTTCAAAAATAGCATCGATTTTCCGGTAGCGCCAATCTTTGAGGGTCCATTTACTTTTGGTTGAATCCCATTCAATACGGTTAGCGGTTAATTTTTCGAGGAGTACATTCCCATCAAATTTTTCAATTGTAAAACGCATCCCAATATTGCTGATATTGTTATAACTCTCCAGATAAAGGTATTCGTCGGGTGCTACCTGGATATGAATATTTCGTTCATTAAAATAATATTTACCTCGCGTGTACTGATTTTCGAACGCGATTTTTCGTTTGGTTGATTCTGGAATTACCCAACCGTTTAAAACAAAACTGGTGGCAGCAATTAAAGTCGCGCCAATAAACAATGGGAACAACATCCTGCGAAAACTTACACCCCCGCTTAGAATAGCAATGATTTCAGAATGGCCAGCCATTCTTCCACAAATAAAAACAGTTGAGATAAAGGCAGTGATGGGTGCCAGCATATTGGTTACCCAGGCAACATAATCCCAATAGTATTGTGCAATCTCAAATGTGGTAACATCCGCTTTCGAAAGCTTATCCATTTTATCGGTTAGATCAATCACGATAATAACCGATGTAAGTGTAAACACTACAAAAATGAAGGTGGTAAGAAATCGAAACAGTATGTATCGGTCAAGTATTTTCATTTGGCATGGTTGCGCTTAAAGCCTTTGGGTTACCCGTGTAACCATTTCGTTTTTCCATTGGCTGAATGTGTTTGCGATAATTTGTTTGCGTGCTTCACGAACCAGCCAAAGATAAAAAGTAAGGTTATGAATGCTAGCAATTTGTGCGCCTAAAATCTCTTTATTAATAATCAGGTGACGTAAATAGGCTTTCGAATAAAATGAGCTGGTATATCCGCCTAAAGCTGAATCAATCGGTGATAAGTCGTCTTTCCATTTTTCATTGCGTATGTTGATAATACCGTCAGCAGTAAAGAGCATTCCATTTCTTGCATTGCGGGTTGGCATTACGCAATCAAACATATCAATACCCAGGGCAATACATTCCAGAATATTTTCAGGAGTTCCTACACCCATCAGGTAACGAGGTTTATCGGTTGGTAGAATACCGCATACCACGTCCGTCATTTCGTACATCAGTTCATGGGGTTCACCAACAGAAAGTCCGCCGATGGCATTGCCCCATTGATTTTGTTCAGCAATGTATTCCGCAGAAGCGATTCGCAAATCTTTATAAACACTTCCCTGAACGATCGGGAAAAGGGCCTGTTCAAAATTGTAAAGCGGTTCCGTTTCATTTACACGTTTTACACATCGTGTAAGCCAGCGATGGGTCATGTCCATCGATTTTTTAGCGTAGGTATAATCGCAGGGATAGGGCGTACATTCATCAAAAGCCATAATGATGTCGGCACCGATCGTGCGTTGAATATCCATTACATTTTCTGGAGTGAATGTATGGCGTGACCCGTCTATATGGGATTTAAAAACCACACCCTCTTCTGTTATTTTCCGGTTTGCGCCGAGGGAGTATACCTGGTAGCCTCCGCTGTCGGTAAGGATCGGTCTTTTCCAACCAATGAAATTATGCAGTCCCTGTGCTTTTTCCATGAGGTCCATTCCCGGACGAAGGTAGAGGTGGTAGGTATTGCCCAGGATAATTTCAGCATTGATATCTGCCTCCAGTTCACGTTGATGGACGGCCTTTACAGTGCCTGCCGTCCCGACGGGCATAAATATGGGTGTGTGAATATCTCCATGGTCAGTATGCAGTACTCCTGCACGGGCGTTGCTTTTCGAATCGGTGTTGGTAAGCGTATAGTTCATGTGTTGAACCTCATATTTTTGAGTGGACCTATGCTTTTCCTGCTATCAGGCTGGAATTGCATGTTAATTTGTCATTTATTTGGGTAAATCGAGTATGACGATTTCATATTGCGGTAAAAATAGGTTCATTATCTAAATTTCCTTTTATCCTGCCTACGCTCCTTTATATTTGCTGCTTTTAAATTTCAGATTCTTTGCAAATTTTATTCTACGTCTTTTTAGTCACTGCCGGTCTTCAGATGACCTACTTGTTGTTCTTTATTATCGTTTTTTCGCGAAAAAGAGTGGCTCCAGAGAATCAATTCCCTCCGGTTTCAATTGTGGTGGCCTCGCATGATGAAGAAACTAATTTGCGCCAATTGATACCCTTATTGTCGGCTCAGGACTATCCGGCATTTGAAATTATTGTGGTTGAGGATCGATCCAATGATGAATCGTACGATTTTTTACTGGCTGAAACAAAACAAAACTCCAAAGTCAAGATGGTGCGGGTTGAACAAACCCCACCCCATATAAATAGTAAGAAGTTTGCATTAACGCTGGGAATAAAAGCCGCTGCAAATGACTGGGTGTTGTTTTGTGATGCAGATTGCAGGCCGGTGAGTAATCAATGGATCCAATCCATGAGTACTTATTTTCAGGAAACTTCAAAAATTGTATTGGGATACTCACCCTATTCAGCAGCACCGGGATGGCTCAATCGTTTTATCCGATTTGAAACCATTATCACGGCCATGCAGTATATCGGTTTTGCACTGGCAGGGATACCGTATATGGGTGTTGGACGCAATCTGGCCTATCGAAAGTCACTATTTTTAGAGAATAAGGGCTTTCATAGTATCAATCATGTTGTGGGGGGCGATGATGATCTTTTTGTAAATGCGCATGCCAGCAGCAAAAACACGATGGTTGCCATTGGGTCTTCTGCGATGGTCGCGTCCATTCCAAAAACATCCTTTGGAGACTTTTTTCGACAAAAACTGAGACATTTGGCAGTGGGGAAACTTTATAAGCCTGGTCATAAATTGATGCTATCCATTTTCTCCGTGTCCTGGATTTTCGTCTGGGGATTTGGGTTCTTGCAACTTTTTTCGTCTGAATTGCCTCTTATAATAGGGGGTATTTTGATCGTTCGTGTAATTCTTTTAATCGCAACCATACAAATAACCGTAAAAGCACTGGGGGATAGATTCGCAGCCTGGCCAATCGTGGTTTTGGACATTCTATACCCGTTTTACTATATTACTACGGGGCTGGCCGCCTTATTTACGAAAAAAGTGAAATGGAGGAACTAAAAAGGCAATTTTCAGATAAAGCACTCGAAGACTTTCGGCTGATTGATTTGGCAGTCGGGCAGGATGATGAGCAGGCATTTGCAAAACTGCTTCAACGCTATAAGCGGCCGGTTTACCATATGATTCTGAAGATGATCCGTAATGTTGATGATGCTGAAGATCTGACCATTGAATCTTTTGCCAAGGCGTTCAAGAGTCTCCATAAGTTTAAAAAAGATTTCACTTTCAGTACCTGGTTGTTTCGGATAGCGACCAACAACACCATCGATTTTATCCGTAAGAAAAAATTAAACACACTGAGTTTAGACAACACCTTTACAGATGATAATGGCTCACCGGTATCCATTGATATTGAAGATGAAAATCTGAATCCACAGGAAATTTCGATAAAGAAGCAGAAGGTGGCATTAATTCAGGTCTTTGTCGACAAGCTTCCGGCAAAGTATCAGCGCCTGGTACGGCTTCGATATTTTAATGAATTAGCTTACGAGGAAATAGCCAAGGAGTTAGATGCGCCGCTAGGCACTGTTAAAGCCCAGCTTCACCGCGCCAGGGAATTGCTGTATGAGATGGTGAAGAATAAGCGTGAGCATTTGTAAATTGGTTGCTGGTTTCTGGTTACAAGTTGCTGGTTCCAGGTTACCCGACCATTTCTATGATGTATTCATTTCCTCTGAATTGAAAGGTATCACCTCTTCTTTTGTTTAGTAACATCGACCCGATGGGAGAAGCGGCAGAAATCGCGAAGTAATTTTTGTTATCGACTACCAACTGGCCAATTGAAATGGCAATAAAGAAATTGCCATGATTGGTAATGACCAAACTTCCATTACGAATAACCAAATCGTTTGTTTGAGGAAGCGTTGATAAGCGCGCTTTTTGACTTTCGGCATCCTGAAGTTGTAGTGAATATTTGTCAATTTCCTGTTGGATCATGGCACGGGCGGTTTCATACTTATCACCCGCACTGCTTTTGGTTTCTTCTTTTGAAGACTCCCTGGCCAGCGCAATGGCTGAAGTGCATTCGATAATCTTGTTATCAATTGCCGTATGACATAGTGCAATAAGTTCTTTTTTAAGCGTCTCCACAACAAATAATCAACGATGTGCATAAAGATAACAAGCTTCCTTTTAATTTTGGAGAAACATAACCCATGCCAGGCGCTGAAATAATATTCAAGTATTTTCCAGACTTATCAGAACCCCAAAAGAAACAGTTTAGCCAACTTTTTGATTTGTATGTGGAATGGAATACAAAAATCAATGTAATCTCCCGAAAGGACATTGATAACCTGTACATCAATCATGTGTTGCATTCTTTGGGCATCGCGAAAGTAAATACTTTCAAAAAGGGATCCGCAGTATTGGATGTTGGAACCGGCGGCGGGTTTCCTGGCATTCCGCTGGCCATCCTTTTTCCGGATACACATTTTCATCTGGTTGATTCCATAGGAAAAAAGATTACGGTGGTAAAGGAAGTAGCCAAAGGAGTAGGATTGCAAAACGTGACCGCTGAACAAATTCGGGCAGAACAGGTGAAAGGTAAATACGACTTTGTAGTAAGTCGCGCGGTAACCAGGCTGAAGGAATTCTATAGTTGGATTCATCAAAAAGTAAAATCCGAGTCGGTTCATACGCTGGATAATGGAATACTCTATTTAAAAGGTGGTGATTTGGATGCGGAACTTGCAGAGCTGAAAAGGCTTCATCAGGTTTTTGAATTGTCTGATTATTTTTCTGAAGAATTTTTCGAAACGAAAAAAGTGGTGTTTGTGCCGATATGATTTTTTAACCGCCTGTCTGCGCGTAGCTTCGGCGAAGGCAGGCCTGCCTGCGCGTAGCTATGCTAAATAAAGCGTTTCACAAAGTGAAGCTTCAGCAGGCAAGATCCGCGAACGCGAGAATTTTATTTGATAGGTAACTCTTTGTGGTCCTTCGTGCTTCTTCGTGGATCTTTGTGTAACAACTTTGAAGCTATTCCACAAAGATCCACAAAGTTTATCACAGAAATCACAGAGAAGCACGGAGTTACGCAGAGTTTGGTTCGTTAGCCACCGGAAACTGGCAACCGGTAACCCATTTGATTAGTGATTGGTGATTTTTGATTAGTGATTAGCGATATCGTTTACTGTGAATTGACTAAAACCCAACACCAAATACCTAAAACCCAATCGCGCTTGTTATTGATAAAGTTGTTTAAACCATAGAAATCACAAAGTTTCTTAGCGATTTGGATTTAGTTTTGCATTGTGATTCCAAATCTCAAATCAAAATTCACAAAGCAATGATCTCTAATTAACTCATTGAGCTTCTTCGTGGAGTTTTGTGTATTAACTTACAGGCTGTTCGCTAATTACGATTATTACTGATTTGCTATGATCAACCCCTTCATTATTTGAAAAGTTTGTGTCTTGAGGGCATTGGAATCGGATACAGTAAGTCCCGCTGTTTGAATTTCCTTACCTACAACAATTTTAATTTTCCCAGGTTTTAAATGGATGGTGCCTGGTGGCATGAGTTCACCAGCCCCAATGATGACAATCGGTATAATCGGTTGTTGGGTATCGATGGCGATTCGAAAGGCGCCATCGTGAAAAGGTTGTAAAACTTCCTTTGACCGGTTTTGGGTACCTTCGGCAAAGAGTAAAATGTTAATTCCTTCTTTTAGGGCCTGCTTTAATTTATCAATACTTTTTTTTCTGCTTTCCGCACTTGAACGATCTACAATAATTGTAGCTCCTCTGGCAATCATCCCGAATACCGGAAGTTTGAGTAATTCCTTTTTTGCCAATGGTCTGAATTCACCAGGAATAGTTAAACAAACCCCGGGAATATCCAGAAAGGAAGTATGATTGCTAACATAGATATAGGAATTTCCTTTTTTGAAATTCTCCTTACCCTGAACAGAATAGTGGATGAAGGTGAGGATGCTGAATATCAGGGACCAGGCTTTCAAAAAGGCATATCCAATCCAGCTGATCCGTGTGCCGAACAGGAAGGGAATGGTAATCATGGGGAGGAACAAAATCATGAAAACCGTAAAGACCAGGAAGACCCAGAATATGTAGAATGATTGCGCTATTTTTTTTAGAATTTTCAAAACCGAAGCAGGATTGAGTTGTAATTACTTTCCTACTTTCTGCCAAAAGTATTTTTCCAATAGCGGTAAGATTTGTTCCAGCGTAAAGGGTTTTTTCAAGTGTTCATTTATGCCCGCATTTTTGATCTCTGTGGTATGCTGCTCCGAGCTAAAAGAAGTAAGCGCAAAAATCGGCATAAAACGGTCGTGGGAATCACTAAACTCACGAATCCATTTACCCGTGTCCAGGCCATCGGGCCCTGGCATATTGATATCCATTAAAGTAAAATCATAATCTTTCACCTTCAGGATTTCAATTGCTTCTTCGCCATTGTTGGCGATATCGCATATAATGCCAATTTTTTTTAAAAGCGTTTCGGTGATCACCTGATTGGCTTCATCGTCTTCTACAAGAAGCGCCGTCAATTTCGAATAATCTTTCATCTGCTCTAAATTAACATGGTTTTATCATCTGGCCAACTTTTAAAATTATGCTTCTGTTTTTTTTATCAACGCCATATAAAATCCATCAAAGCCTTCTGATGGAGAAAGAGTTTTTTCACGGATCAATTTAAAATTGGAATGCGATTTTAAAAACTTCTCAACCTGATGTTGATTCTCAGAGGGGAGTATACTGCAGGTCGAATATACCATCAAGCCATCTTTTTTGAGTAGTATACAGTAATCGTTAATAATTTTAGTTTGCAACGTATTTAATTTTTCCAGATATTCCGGAGTCAATTTCCATTTGGCATCCGGGTTTCTCCGTAACACGCCCAGCCCCGAGCAGGGTACATCCAACAGTAAACGATCGGCTGTATTGGCCTGTCGCTTGATGACTTTGGATGAATCAATAGTTTTCAATTCGAGGTTACTCACCCCACATCTTCGGGCACGCAATTTTAATTCGGTTAATTTCCATTCTTCCGTATCCATAGCGATGATCCTTCCTTTATTGTTCATCAGGGCAGCAAGGTGTAAGGTTTTGCCACCGGTTCCGGCACACGCATCAATGACCCGCATGCCCGGGGATACTTCTAAATAGTGCGCAACTTCCTGAGAGGCGGCGTCCTGACTTTCAAAAAGACCTTCTTTAAAAGCTTGCAATCGGAAAACATTTTTCCATCGCGGAAGGAACAGCGCATCCGGAAAATTATCATCGGTGGTAACATCAACCATTTCATTTCCGAGTGCTTCAATTAAGTTTTCTTTCGTCGTCTTTAAAGTGTTTACCCGCAGGATGACTTTTGGATTTTCATTAAGGGCTCTGATTTCTTTTTCCCAGTCGTTTCCCAATTCATTTTCTCCCAATGCATCCAGCCAATCGGGTATTGATTCCCGGATTTTTCGAATCGTCTTTGCTTCCCGTACATTTTTGGTAAGGTTGTTCGAGTTCAATTTCCCGAATTCGTCCCAACGGGGCATGGGGACTTTATTCAACATCAGCCAGGCTCCCAGTATTTTCCAAAAGTTATCTTTTTCACATTTGGCAGCGGTATACAGGAGACGATAGTTCCGGATGATACCATAGGTGGTTTGCGCAATAAACTGCCGGTCGGGATTTTTTCGTTTTGTATTCTCCTTAAATGCTTTTTCGATTACCTTATCTGCAAACTTATTTTCGAGCAATACGTTTTCAAGTATAGAAACGATGGTGGTGGCCGTAGCGCGGGTTAAATTCATGGCGCAAGTTATAAACGAGATGGAGAACAACGCGCATTTTTCGGGTATAGTTTTACAATGAGTTCACGCAAACCAAATTGATCGACATATGGAAAGGATAATGGTTGCCGCATATCGACCCTATAAGGGAAAGGAAGAGGTTTTCCGCTCCCTGTTTTTTAGTCAGGTAGTAACCTTTCGGGAGGAGGGTTTGCTATCGGATCGGGACCCCTGGTTTATGTGTGCGAAGGATGGTACCTTCATGTGTTTCTTTGAATGGAAATCAAAAGAGGTTGTGGAGGGCATGGAGACTAACCCAAAGGTTCAGCAAATATGGATGCAGTTCGAAAAGATATGTTCATTTGAAAAGCCTGCAAACGTACCTGAATTCCAGCAAATGTTTAGTCAACTGGAAACGATAAAGCCACAATAGAAATCGTATTGTTTCGTGCAATGCGCAGGTAGATTCATTATCTTTGCTATACGTTTAACCAAGACCCTGCTATGATTCGGCTTTTCCCGATTATCCTACTGGTGGTAATGTTTTCTTCTGTGGCATTATCCCAAAATCCATTTAAAAAAATAAAAGATGTAGCTGTTAGAAATAAGAGTCAGCTCTTTAAAGCAGGCAATGCAGTTTTGAATGAGATGGATAAAGCCCGAGCTGAATTTGACTCTACCGATTTTGACTATGCGATATTACTAAGTGACAACTCAGGGTTGTTTGATGTGAAGGAAAGCGGAGAAATGACTGCTAAAATTTCAACCATCAACAATATTCAAAAGGCATATAAAGAGAATGGGGTAGAGGTTGCAATGACGGACAATGAAACAAATGCCCGCGCTAACCTTGAGGCCGGTGAGCTGATGTATGCCAACGGTCAATACGCGATAGCCGAGAAACGATATAAAACTGCACGCACGATTTATGAAAATGCGAAGCTGACAAATGATTTTGGTTATTTGAAAACAATTTCCAACCAGGGTTTGCTTTTTGCTACTATGGGCAGATTTACACAGGCAGAGGAAGCGACCGTACTGGCGCTGGAAAAACGAAAGGAAATATTCGGGCCGGATGATTTAGGGGTGGCAGCGTCCATGAATAATTACGGTGTGCTCCATTACAATCTGGGCCGGTACAACGAAGCAGAGAAAGTACTGGATGCGGTGGTAGCCATCATGGACAAGCAACAGGTGCAGGAGACGATGCAATATTCGATTGTTCTCAACAACCAGGCAATGTTGTATCAGGCAATTGGTCGCTATGATGCTGCGATGCAAAAATTGGTGAATGCCATTGCAGTTGCGGAAAAACTACAAAGCAAAAAATCAAAAAATCATTTGAAGTTTCTTTCCAATCAGGCACTCCTGTATCAACAGATGGGTAAATATGCGGATGCTGAAGATATTTATTTGGGCATGGAAAAGCGTCTGGGTAAGAATAGTCCGGATTATGCCAGCATGTTAAATAACCAGGCAGCCCTGTATATGGTGATGGGCAAGGAAGAGAAAATTGAGGAGTTATTAAAAAAATCGGTCTCTATTTATAAATCGAATTTTGGTGAGGAGAATCATGCCTTTGCAAAAGCCACCAGTGATCTGGGAAATTTTTATCGATATAAAGAACGGTACGGAGAAGCTGAGCCCTTACTGGATAAAGCTCTGTCGATTCGAAATAAGATATTAGGAGAAGGACATCCGCATGCTGTACAATCAAAAGAAGATGTCGCGATACTCTATTGGAAGAAAGGGGATGTTGGGAATGCGCAGATGTTGTATCGCAGTGTAATGGATCAATCCCTGGCGTTTATAAATAAATATTTCCCACCGATGAGCGAAGCAGAAAAGACCAAATACTGGGATGTGCTGTTTCCACGGTTTCAACGTTTTTACAATTATGCCATTGAAGAAGCAAAAGATAATAAGTATATCCTTCAGGATTTATATGATTATCAGATTGCAACAAAGGCGTTGTTGTTGAATTCTACGAATAAAGTAAAACAGCGTATCCTGGCCAGTGGAGACAAACCACTGATTGATGATTATTTAAAATGGTTGGATCAGAAAGAATTGCTGGCACGCTTGTATGCCTACTCAAAAGAAGAATTAAAAGATCAAAAAATCAATCTGGATTCAATAGAGCGAGCCACCAACTCCATGGAACGTTTATTATCAGAGCGATCAGAAGATTTCTCATCCGGATACTCTATCTCATCTACTAGTTTCAAGGATATTCAAAAAGTAATGACGAATGAGGAGGCGATAGTTGAAATCATCCGGGTAAAGAAATACGATCAAAAGTTTGTTGATGATGCGCGTTATATCGCATTGGTTCTTACGAAGGGCTCAGAGCTACCCAAGATGGTTGTATGGCAAAACGGCAAACAAATGGAGACGCGTTATGCGAAATATTTTCGATATGCAGTTCAACAGAAAATTGAGGATACCTATTCCTATGACCAGTTTTGGGCGGGCCTTGATCCTGATTTGGTAGGTAAAAAGATTATTTATTTTTCACCCGATGGGGTTTACAATCAAATCAGTTTAAACACCTTAAAGAAACCGGGAGCGGATTATGTCATTAACCGGTACGATCTGGTGATTGTTGGTAATTCGAAGGATCTGATAGATATCAAAAATAAGAAGGCAACTGTTTCAAAAAAGAATGTTACTTTTTTTGGCTTCCCTGATTACGGTTCGGGTGATGTGCCCGCACTACCCGGGACAAAAACAGAGGTAGAAGGAATTTCAAAAATTGTAACACCCGCCGGATTTAAAACCAGTCAGTTTATGCAGAAGACTGCCTCGGAAACGAACTTAAAGGCAGTGAAGAGCCCTACCTATCTGCACATTGCTACCCATGGTTATTTTTTACCGGATATTGAAGGAGCACAGGGTTCAGCCTTTGGTGTACATCTGGAAAATGCGAATAATAATGCTTTGCTTCGATCCGGATTGTTATTAGCAGGAGCAGGTAATGCACTGGGCAACCAGGTGCCCAATTTGGAGAGCAATGACAATGGTATTCTTACGGCCTATGAGGCTATGAACCTCGACTTGCAGGGAACGGATATGGTCGTATTGAGTGCCTGTGAAACCGGATTGGGAGACATTAAAGATGGTGAGGGTGTCTATGGTTTGCAGCGTTCTTTCCTTGCAGCGGGTGCAGATGCGTTGGTAATGAGTTTATGGAAAGTTGATGATGCTGCAACACAGGAGTTGATGCGCAATTTTTATTCGAATCTGATGAAACTGAAAAATAAGCGGGCAGCCTTTAAGCAGGCACAGCTACAGTTGATGAAGAAATATAAGGAACCATATTACTGGGGTGCCTTTGTAATGATGGGACAATAACTATCGGCTTGTAAGATGTTCAACTTCATTGTGTTTCAATGGGCTTTCCATTTCGAGACCATTCACTCCATGATCCTACATAAAGTTTTGCATTTTTAACCCCTGCTTCCTCTAGTGCCAACAAGGTGTGACAAGCGGTTACGCCTGAACCACAGTGAACAATTACATTTTCAGGATTTCGATTTTCGAGTATAGATTGATAGTTGGCTTTTAGTTCTTCTTTGCCCTTATAGGTGCCGTCAGCCTTTAAATTCGTAGGAAAGGGGACATTGATTGCACCCGGAATATGTCCTGCGACCAGATCGATGGGTTCACTTTCACCATTGTACCGATATGCTTCACGAACATCAATAACCAATGCCTCAGGATTTTTACTGGCATGTTCAACATCTTCAAGCGTAGCGATCGGGTTCATCCATCGATCAAAACGATAGTCTTCTACTGGTTTCCTGGAAACAGAAGCGTTTGAAAGTTCAATTCCTTCAGCCTGAATGGCCTTCAACCCACCGTTTACAACATTTACTTTTTCATGGCCTGCTGCATTTAACATCCACCAAAATCGCGCGGAAGCGTTGGCTCCAGCTTTGTCGTCGTACAGGATGACATGTGTGTCTTTTTTTATTCCGATTTTTCCAAGCGTTTTTCCAAACGTAATCGGATCGGGGAGTGGATGGCGCCCTCCATTTGCGGCTGATTCTTTCTTTTGTGAAAGTTCGGTTTCTAAATCTACGAATACGGTACCCGGTACATGTTGTACGCGATATTTCTTATACGACTCGGGGCCACCGCTGGCATCAATAATCATCACATCAGATTTACCAATGTATTTTTTTAATTCGGATGCTGCGAGAAGTGTTGCCATATTTTGAATGGTTATTACAAGATAAAGGATTGTCCATTGTTTCAACAAACGATGATCAATTTTGTTTTCTTTTGATTTAAGCCATACATGCCTATCTTGCGCACTTTTAAATTCAGGAAAAGAATGGCATTACTCGAAAAGCATCTTTATACAAAGAAATCGAAGTTACCCAATGCGGGCAAAGGTTTGTTTACCAAAGTAGCAATTAAAAAAGGGACCCGCATTTGTGAGTACAAAGGTCGCAAGACTAACTGGAAAGAAATTAAGGAGGATGAAGGTGAGAATGGATATATCTTTTTTATAAGCAATAAGGTTGTTATTGATGCATTGAAGAGTGTGAAAACCTTCGGTCGTTATGCGAATGATGCCGCAGGATTTGCCAGGGTAAAGGGATTGAAGAATAACTCGGAATACGTTGTTGATGGAAAGAAATGTTTTATTGAAGCGACCAAAGATATTCCCGCGAAGGCCGAAATTTTTGTAGGGTACGGTAAAGAGTACTGGCAGGTGATGCGCGAAAACTGGAAGTTGGAAGAGGAGGAGCGCAAGGAAAAGGAAAAGAAAGAAAAAAAGAAGAAGAAAAAGGCCGACAAGAAGAAGTCGAAGAAGGATTCCAAAAAGAAATCTAAAAAGAAGTAGGGGTACTTGTTAATAACCACAGCTTCAGTGGTAAGACAATAGGAAAAACCGGACGCATCCATCCGTTTTGTTATTTTTAATTTGGTTGGTTGTAGTCATCGAAAATTTATATTCACCTTTGATTGGTGTGTTCACCAACCATCTTAGCTTCTTGTGCTTTGTATTCAATTACGGCTGTTGGAATTTTTTAAGAAATCATTCTTGGATTCTTCCTCATAATCTTTTAGCTTAATTCAATATTCAATAAAAATTGACCCGGTTATTTTTTTATTCCTTTTCACCGTAAATCGAAACAAATCCTCAACTAAGATGAAAAAAATAGCATTCTGTATTTTACCATTTGTAACGCTGATTTTGGTATCCTGCTCGAAACCTGATATGAATCCCGTTTTAACAATTGAGGGCGGTCAAGTAAAAGGAGTCGAAACACAAACAGCAGGAATTGTTGCTTACAAGGGAATTCCATTTGCAGCTCCTCCCATTGAAGAACTTCGGTGGAAGGGGCCACAACCCGTGGTTCCGTGGGGAGGTGTTAAGATAGCGGATACCTATGGTGCTGCTTCGATGCAGGTTCCTTGGGATCCTGAAAGTTTCTACGGAAAAGAATGGAGAGCCAGCGGGTCCGTTCCCATCAGTGAAGATTGTCTTTATTTGAATATCTGGACGCCTGCAGCAGGCAAAGTTCAGGAAAAACTTCCGGTGGCCATGTGGATACATGGCGGCGGTTATCGGGAAGGTTTTGCCTTTGAACCGGAGATGGATGGCGGTGAAGACTGGGCGTCACGCGGTGTTATTCTGGTGTCCGTAACGTATAGGCTAGGTGTATTGGGTTTTTTCGCACATCCGCTTTTGTCGGAAGAGAGTCCGTATGGTGTTTCCGGAAACTATGGTTCACTCGATCAGGCAGCGGCCTTACAGTGGATCCATAACAATATTGAACAGTTTGGAGGAGATCCTGATAACATCACCATCTTTGGTCAGAGTGCCGGTGCCGGCAGTGTGAAAACGCTGGTTGCTTCTCCGCTATCGCGGGATCTGGTTTCCAAAGCAATTATTATGAGTGGTGGTGGTCTGGGAGAGAGAAGACCGGCAACACCGCTGGATACCGCGCAGGCAAAAAATCAAGCTATGATGGATTATTTTGATAAGACCACCCTGGAAGAAATGCGCGCACTTACTTTTGATGAGCTCCTCGAAATGTCTACTGTGTATGGTGATACAATGAAGACACGCATGTTCTTTAGCCCGGTAGTCGATGGATATTTTTTAAAAAATTCATTTACTGAAACAGCAAAGGCTGGAGAGATATCGGATATACCTTACATGATTGGGTTCACCTCCAATGACATGGGTGATCAGACCGAAAGTGTCAGCGATTTCTGTGCACTACGAGAAACACAAAGCGACCAGCCTGCCTATGCATATTTATTCCAGCGGCAACTTCCCGGCAGCGATCATGGTGCCTTTCATTCTTCGGATCTCTGGTATGTTTTTCATTCATTGCGGCACAGTTGGCGACCCTTTACGGCGGGCGATGAACAGTTAAGCAATGCGATGATGGAATACTATACCAACTTTGCCAGGTTTGGCAACCCCAATGGTTTGGAGGCGGGCACCTGGACCCCTTTTACAAAGGAAAGCCCTGCCTATATGATCCTGGATGCAGGGGAAAGTGAGGCGAAGTTAACGATGTCGGACGCACCAAAGCATACCGGTGCTGCTGCGTTGCGATGAAGTTTTTTCCTCTGGTTGGTGTTGTCACCAACCATGACATCTGGGAGCGGCTCGGTGAAAACACCGACCGCTGGTTGAAATACGTGCCCTCAACAGTTATTAGTTTCTTTTGTCCGTCAGTTTGTTGCTTACGTGTTATAAGCATCATAGACGTTCCATATCCAAACCAGTATCGGCAGAATCGTTGTGAATTTTCCCCAGGTATAATAAGAAATCAAAGCCATCAGAGTCCAGATCATAAAAGTCTTTAATAATTCTCCTTTTACTATTTGCCCGAGACCAGGTACCAATAGTGAAAGCGCGCCAGGTGGAGTCCATCTAATTTTATTTTAAATCGTCCCAAGTCCGAATTCTTTTGTTTGCTATTTCAGTAGCATTGGCCACAGCGCCCGGATACAATTTCGTAACAAGTAGAGAAATTTAATAAATAATTATTAATCTCCGCCGGCATGAACAGTGGAGGAGAACACCAACAAAGGCGGAGTTGTTTAATATTTTGGATTTGACATCTTTCCAATGAAAATGATGGAGTTTGATTCAATATGTCGCAGTACATAAATAAATGGACGATCGGCAATAAACCTTTTTGGGGCTGGTAGTGAACTTCGGGTAATAGCAACCACTCCAGTTGCTGCGGCTGCTTCTGTCCCTTCTTCATTGAATTCCATAAATGTTTGGTGAACAACGGCACTTAGTTCAATTATTCCAGTTGCAACTCCCATTCCATCCAAATTTCCTCCATTGAATGCGCTGGGCATTCCCAACCTGGTTAGCATCTCTTTGAGTTCAAGTTTTGAAGAACTTTTGAATTTGGGTACTTGTACCAATTCAAATCTCTGCTTCTCCATTCTACTCACCCATTCATTGTAATTTTCAACAACCAATTGATTTTCTAAATCATTCATAGGAGTTTTTGGAAGAATTATTAAGAACGAAAATTTTTCTCCGGCATAAGGCAACTCAATAACTTCAATATATTCATCTTCGAAAGATTTGTAGTCTCCATTTCCGATCATATAGTCTACAGTAAAATTTCCCTTTTCATCATTTTTGAAACTTCCTTTTTTTGACAGTTTTGGGTCAAATTTATTAGCCCAGTTTGATTTGAAATAGATGGCATTGGTTAGGATCAGAACTGCATCTTCAGTGATGAGCGAGGGATCGATCAGATTCAAAATCTTGTCTTCCGTGTTCGCAGCGACCCAATCATTAATCGTCTGACTTGTCATTTGAGCATTGCTAAAATCCAGGGTTGCTAACTCCGATTTGAAATATTCCTTGTTCTTTCTGACAAATTCAGAATTCAATTTAATTCTTCCATTCCCGGCCCACAATTTATTGGCCATTGAAATGGTGGTATTTGGACCGGTATCATTTAACACACCTATCAATGTCGAAAAGCCTCTTAGGAATTGAGATTCCTCCGGATAATAAAAGACCTTTTTAATTTCTTCTTCCGTTTGGCCAAGTGCGCCCAGGTAAGTCATCCCAATAGCCGTGGATATACTTACTGGTGAAAGCAGGTAATCTGAAGTATTTGCGAGTTCATAACCAGCGTCAAAGCCAAATTGATTTATGGAATTAGGAATCTTGTCAAGATCCTGGCTTAACAATAAGAAAGGCTGGAAGAGGAAAAGTAGTATTTTATATTTCATACAGTAATTGTGGACAACGTCAGGTTATTTATGGTTTTGCAAACACCGTAATCGCAGTACGAAGATATTTATTTTTTTTAAATGTTCATTGGTCTTAATTTGGAATCCAGATTTTCCCTCTGGTTTCTCTCTTGTTGGTGTTACCAGCGAAATTGGTGTTTCCATGATTATCCAATTTCTAAAGTTGGGTGACCAATTTCCCTGGTGAGACTTTCCAGGTCTGTCTCCAGAGTGGCATCCAATCATAACCCAAAAAAAGTTCATAGGTACCGGGTTCGACAGGGGTAAATGAAAAGTCTGCCGTTTCACCGACTCCATATCCTGGGCTTTCGTCCATCATTACTTGCAGATGCTCCGGAACATCTGCTCCGTCTTTGGCAACATATCGAATTGGCACTGGCTTGCCATTTTTAGTCATTCTTACAAAAGCCTCACCCGCTGGGGCAATGTGCATGAGGCGGATGCGATGCGTTTCTCCAACCACTGCCTCCTGCAAAGGCGGATCTTCAGATCTTCCGTTCAATTCAATTTCATCCCGTGTCAACGGATCTGGATTTTTCCAGCCAATGATATAGTAATGATCTGTGATCGGGTCATAGGTATCATTTTCTCCAATAACAATTAATGGACCATACAGACCATCACATAGTTGGTTCACATCATCCAAATGACTGTGATAAATAAATGAACCTGCCCGCATGGATGATAATTTGTAGGTAAAGTTTTTTCCTGGTAAAAGGGCTGGAGACATCATCCCATCGGAGTAGCTCCATTGCGGAACCCCATCTGCCCAACTGTCTATTTCCAATCCATGCCAGTGAATACTTGTTGGTATCGACATATTATTTTGTACGGTCATGTAGGTAGTTTGATACTGCTTTAATAAGATGAGCGGACCAATCCTCCCCTCATCAGGTGACGGGCTCGAATAGGTCTTGTCAAATGAAAACCCACGACTATATTCTGACTCAGACTTATTTTCAACAGCATATAGATTCCGCTTCACTGACTCTCCATTTGAAATCAGATCGGTTGGTCCAGGAGGCACCTCAATACCCAATACCAAACCAGCCATGTGGCATCCATCATCATCTAAATCATCCGAACCCGGCAATCGTATGCCTGATTCTACATGGAAAGACAGATGGCAATGAAACAACCAATTACCAGGTCGTGTAGGAATCCATTCCATTCCCATGGTTGTTAACCCTGGCATAAATTGAGTTACCAGATTGGGTCGATCTTCTTTATTAAATGTATTGTCTTTTACCATAGAGCCAAGAGAAGTGATATGATAATAAAAGCCATGTAAATGCATGGGATGACCCTCATGGGAGACATTAATAATTCGCCACCTCAGGGTATCACCTACTGCTGGTCGCTGACGTTCGGTGAAAGGCCATGATAATCCATTTATAGTTAATGTAGAGAGATATCCTAATTTCTGGATGGTTGTATCAACTTGTTCACTAAAAATATTAATTACAAAAACGCGATCAGGAGGAGACCCTCCTATCGGATCAATGATCATCGCACCCGCCACCTGAGTCTCTTCACAAAACAGGCAAGATAATTCTGCCCCAATTTTTACGCTATAAAAATAATTTCCAGGTTCACCTGCCTCAAATTTTACTGACTGTGTTTCTCCTGGCTTAATCACCAGGCTATCAATAGTCTTTCCAGGCCGGCTTTGCAATCCATAAACGGTTATTGTAGAATCGGATAATGTGTTTTTAACGCGTGCATTAATCAGCGTACCCTTTTCAACCCGAATGAGTGGGCCAGGCACCGACGGCGCTTTGCCAGATTCAGCAATGGCTGCCACCCTAATTCCGGTTCTATAAATAGTCTCCGCCCGAAAGTCTCCCCATGTTATTTCGAGATCGAGATGTAATTCACCGCCAACCATTTTACCAGCAGGTAGCCGGTTATCATTGGCTGTAATCAGTGGTAAATCAGAAAGGGCGCCCAACAACCGAGGGTGGCTTGAAACATCAAAAGGTTTTCTGTTTTTTTCATTCTGCGATTGACCGTAAGTGGTGCCTCCAATTCTATCAACTGTACCACAAAGTGTAATGCCATCATCAAGCAGACCATCATAGGTTGCTTCCTTTTCTGAACTGCACCCCAGCATTAGAACATCACAAAAAAGAAAGAAGGCAATGATCCTCAAGAAATTCATTTGGATGGGCTAAAATTTGGAAGAAGGTAACAATAATAATTGGTCAAAGTATAAATCCGATAAGTATTTTAAGCAACACCTAAATAACTATGTTGTTTCATGTGTTCTGAAAGATAACTTGAAACGCATTAATGAGCTTTAGTTTCTTGGACACGTAGATGTTTATCCACTCATCAACATTACTTCTGGCAATGCCTTTTTATACTTGCCTATTGCTTGATATATGCAAAAATCCTTTAAATATAGATAGTCTGCCATTTTCACCGTGTCGGGAGACACTACCTTTATTTTGGAACGCAAGTTAAATGCGTACCATGACTTACGTGACCAGCTCACACTTTCCGCCTACATAAATATTTAATTCATAAGTTAAGTTCTAATTCTTACTTGAGGCTATCGGATTCTATATCCTTTGAGCTTTTAAACAATTTCAATGCCACCAGTACTATCCACAAAAATATTGTTAGCAAGAGTAGACGTTGCCATAGACCGGTATATGAATAGGCTTCAAGTGAACTGATAAGGCCCAAAAGAAATCCAACTGAAACGAGAGCTGACACGACTGAGAAAAGCCAAATCTTACGCCAAAAGTGTAATCGTCTAAATGAAATGCCCAGAATTAAAATACCGAGGATTGCGCACATAAAGGCAGGACCTGAAATTTGATCGTGTAGGTTATTTTCCATAGAACCCTCTCTGGGACATCCTGGGTCGCAAGAATAAAAACCAACTACAACCATACCGATTCCGAATATCAATATTAGAACTGAACCAGCGCGCGTAAGAATACCTTTAGGAAGAAGTTGCGTAAGTGACACTCCGAATAAAACTATCATTGCACCAGCTGGGATGAAGCCAGCCCAGTTCATCAAGTCAGCATTTGAAGTTCCAGTTGCACCAAGTTCACTTATAAAATGGTGAATATGGCTATAGTCAGAACGGAGATTTGCGCACAAAAGCACTATTACAGTAAACAGGATTGGCCCTGCCACCCCCCCTAAGGCAAGTCTCTTTAAAGTAGTTCCTTTCATGAGTTGAGGTTTTAAGATAAATAATCCATAACTACATTCCTTAATTGGGCATAACGCCCTGTGTATAGCGCGTGTGCCACTTTAATTAAGTACGCACAAAATAGCTTTTTTTGTGTTTCCCTCAAATACCGAAGAACTGCGCGAAGCACTTATTGCCAGCTTTCCGCGGAACTTGAGTGAAGCTTGCATTCCAAAAGCTACGGGGAGTACTACCAATTTGTCCATCAGCATAAAACACAAAAAAAGCGATAAATTCCGCACGAACTAATTAGGTACGCATGAAAGCACATGCGCTATACACCGTGTTATGCTGCGTTGCCTTGATAGTGTTGAATTGAACTCAACTCGTTTGCTTTAAGTTGTCGTTCTTCCTCAATGTCAAAGTCGTCTTGAAGTCCCAGCCAGAATTTTGCTGAATTACCAAAGTATTTTGATAGTCTTAATGCTGTGTCCATGCAGGTTATTCTTCTGTTTCCCTTAATGATTTCTAGAGACTCTTGTCTGAGGTATTCCAACATCTTTTGATAATCTATATGCACTAAGTCCTAATGGGATTAAAAATTCCCCCTGCAAAATTTCTCCTGGATGTATATTTCTTAACTTTTTCATTACTTTATTTTTAATGATAGTCTATTATCTCAACTTCGGAAGCGTTTCCATTATTCCATTTAAAAATTATTCTCCATTGGTCGTTAATCCTTATTGAATAAAAGCCTTTTAATTTCCCCCTAAGCTTTTCTAGTTTATTTGATGGAGGGACTTGAAGGTCAGCAATGTCTTGAGAGTTATTTATCATTCTCAATTTACGTCTTGCCTTTTCCTGTAATTCAGTGGCTAATCCCTTTATTCTCTCTCCCTCCCAAATTTTTTTCTTGTCTCTTTTGAGCCAAAGGAAACTATCATAGTATCGTATAACGTTATTACTTACGTCAAAGGTAAGTATTTTTGTTTCAGTTGTCCGCATAAGCTGTGGCGGGGTATGGGAGGGCTTGAAAATGCAGCGAAGCGAAATGTCAAGACCGACCTACTCCGTTTCTGTCCCACGACACCGAAGCGTATTTGAAAACTAAAATACGAATAAACTCCAAAGCCCCGCCATTGATTATGCACATTGTTGTAGGCAGTAAGTTTCTCAATGCTTTTAGTCAACCGTCAGAATTAGTGTCACAATTAGTATCAAGTAAAACAATGTCCCTAGCGAGAGTAACCAAACTGATTTCGTCTTTTTCTTATTGTTTGGATTTCCATTATAAAATATCTGGTATCCAGTGAGCATTATAACCATTAAGAAAACAAATGGTCCCAGGAAGAATAATACGAATTCATTGTCCATGAACCCATTCTTTTTAGTTCCAATGTCTTTTTGTTTTTGTTCGTCCATTAATAAATGAATCGTCTTTCTTATTGCCTACAACAACCGGGTATGTGCAATAATTGCACATACCCGCGCTGTATCTTTATCCCTAATCTAACAAATTACCTTCTATTTTCAATCTCGTACACTCGTTGTAACGCACCAACTGCATACTCATCAAACCCGACACGCAGGGCTTCGGAAGCATAGGCTTTCAACAGTTTGATGGAACTGTTGTTAATCTGGATCGCTTCCGAAAGCAGGATGTAGGCTTTTAATGGATCGGTGGAGTGTTCTCTAAAATAATCCGCTGCAGCGATTAGCCCTTCCACATAATAGGGATTGTTCGTTCCCACAATCTCAAAGTTTTTGCTTGCGGTCAACGTATCGCCGCGCATGTCACTGAGCATTGCCGTGTACAATGTTTGATCAAGATTGTGTTGCTGATCGAATTCAAAACCATCCTCTAAACGACTGGCAAGTAAGTCCAGCTCATTTTGTGAAGCCAGCAGACGAAGCTCCATTAATTGTGTGTCTTTAAATAATCCTTCATCGGTAAGTTCCAGCCCGCTAATTTGATTGAAATAGTTAATAGCGATAGCAGTTTCCCCAAGGTCAAAAGCCTGTTGGGTTTTATCCAGCAAGGCCTTGACCTGATAATTAGAATTTTCAACTCCCCCCAGAATTTGCCTGAGTTGCAATGAATCTTTTATTCCTACTTTATACCGACAATACTGGTATTTCTCAGCGTCTGTAAATGCGAAAAGATTTTGTGGAGTAGCGCTTAGGATTTTTTTCATCCGGCTGGCAATTTCTGCCTGGTTCGGATCTCCACTTTGCATCACCGTATCCCAGGCAATCAACGCCTGATTCGCCAGGGGCACTTCACTAAGGGCAATAGCCCGGTAATATTTTGCATTCTCAAATCCATAGGTAATTGCGTAGTCGAAGTAGCTTGCCGCTAATTCAGGATTCCCCTGTTCCAACGACCATAGTCCCATGATGTAGTTGAATTTACCGGCATATGAATGACTCAGGGCTGCCATTTCTGCCAGGATCGCGAGTGCCTTGGTAACATTCCCCTTATGATAGTACGCGGCTGCCAGCGGGGCTTTAAGGGCTTCTCTGTAATTGAGGTTAACGGAGTCGTCAATGACCTTTTCTGCTTTCGTGATGAAGGTACTGTCGACTGTTTTGGTATGGCGAACGATGTAGTTGTTGAGTAGCGTGGCTGTTGGCAGGTCTAATTTTTTAACATTACGAAAGTCAGGTGTTTGAGAAAAATCCTGTCCGAAAATCGTAGCGAGGGCCAAAGCATTGCTGATGGTCGATTTCGATTTTGAATCAAACGAACGCAGGATGGAATCCGCATTGACCGGTATTAGTTCACTCGCCATCAGCGCAAAGAAATTTGCTTCGGCAAAATTCTTCGAAGAAGACTGTTTGCGGGCCTCATTAAAAGAATAGACCGCTGAGTCGAGGTTATGAATTCTTCCATAGATAAAACCCAGGTTCGTAAATAATTCTCCACTCTCCGGAAAAAGCTGAACTCCTTCCTTCTCTATTTCTCTGGCTTTAAAATATTCTTTCTGCCATAAAAATAGATTGGCCTCGTTGGCAATGGAGTAGGGTGTAGGGCGGTTTCGATTGGCTTGTTCATAATTGTATTGTGCCCCTTCAAGATCGTTTTTTATGGTCTTGATTTTTCCAAGGGTATAATTGGAACGATGGTTTTGAAATCCATAGTTCCTTCCCTGTTCATAATAGGCCTCTGCAATTCCCTGTTTATCGAGTAGTGTGTAGAGGTCGCCAATGTTGTTGTAAAATCCTGAAAAGCTGTGGTATACATATTCTTTCCAGTTGGAGTAGAATACAAAGGCCAGCACTGCTATGAGTCCGGCAAACCGAAATGTGAAGTACGGCATACGGTTGGGACGGTAGAGTACCCTGTGTACATTCATGTTTTGCCCAAGCATTCCGGTAAAGTTCGACAGGATATACATGAAGAAAATCAATCCGTATCCGAACTGAGAAAAGATAACAGCATCACGAATAACACGCAGCGCAGGATCATTTCCGTTGGCGATCAAATAACCTGTAGTAATAAAACAAATAGCCCCGATGGCAACGAACATATATCCACCAAAGGGATCAAAGGAAAAAATATTTTGATAGAGAGGTTGGCGATTCTTAAATCCCCAAATGCCAAGGATCGCCGAAACGGACAGTAACAAATAAATGTTGATGTAAACAAAATCCCAATCAAGAAGTCCGGCTTCATGCATGTACGTAATAAACACATTCCCCAGAAAGATGAAGGTGATGATGAACAGGTGCAAAAAACTTTTTGACGAACCCTGGCTGACCAGAAATACAAAGGATGCTACTACCTCATGGGCAATCATAAAAATAAAAAGAACCGTAATGATTAGCCCCGGGGTATATGCGGTTACGGCCAGGTGAAGCATCGGGTAGTCGACTCGCGCAAAGAAATTTATAATGAGCGCAATAACAAGTGTGATCGATAGAAAAGTAATAAAACGAATGGGTAGTGAAGTTGCGGCTTTTATTCGATTGAAGAAAAAACTGGTTCCCCCCAGTAACACCAGTATGCCGATCGTTGGGATCTGATTGCGCAATCCAAAAATGCTCAACACTTCCAGTCGAAGGCCGACCACAAAAAGAATGAATAATCCCATGGCCACGAAATACCAAAAGCCTTCCAGCGTCGTAAAGACGGTTAGCAGGACTACCGCGCAAAGAATGATGACGGCAAGAAATAAATAAGAGGCCGTAAGATTTGGTGTAATTTGAGTTCCATTATAGTATTGATAAAGGAGGTAGTTATCACCCGGGATGTTGAGCTCAAAAGGACCAACATTAAAAGTATGGATCGTAGATTCAACAATTTTTTGGTTCTCCACCGTATCCCACTGGATCACACTATCAACGCCAATGAAATAGGAGTACCAGAAAAAGAGAAAGGTCAGCACAAAAACTCCGGCAATCAAATACCATGCACGTTGATAAGGGGCTGGCCATTTTTTCCAAAACCAAAGGGAATTCATTTATTGATTTGTTGATTTATTGATTTGTTGATTTGTCTTCCTTCTAACATCTAAATCTAACGTCTACTATCTAGTGTTTACTATCTTACTACTGAGGTCTATTCCAGTACTTTTGGAACACGGAAGAAATTTTCATCACGTTGTGGTGCGTTCTTCAAAACCTCTTCGTGGGTGAGTGTAGTTTTTGCTTTGTCTTCCCGAAAGGCGTTTAATTCATGTGACATTGATGTAAGAGGCTCAACGCCTTCGGTATCAACTTCATTTAATTTCTCCACCCACTCGACAATCGTGGTCATATCCTGCATTACTTTTTCTGCATCCTTTTCGTCAAGCTCCAGGCGGGCAAGGTGTGCAATTTTATCACGTAGCGGGCGATCAATTTTCATTTTTGAGTTGACTAATTAATTCTACTTCAATTATTGAAAATACTTTTTTCTTTAGTGTTGAAACGTGTTCTAATGTTAATCCGGTGGTTGCAACGGGCTCATGAAAGATGAGTTTCGTTGGTCGCCACCGCATTAGTAATCGATCAGGGTGCAAAACTATCCAATTATAAGGAATGGTAACAGGCACAATCTCAATTTGTTTTTCAATGGCAATGCGAAACGCACCATCTTTAAACGATGCCATTTTCGGGATATTGTTGGAAATAATTCCCCCTTCGGGGAAGATCATCAGGCTTTTTCCGTCGTCAATTGCCTGCAGGGAATCCTGTATCGACTGCGACCGGCTTTTGAGTTTCGTGCGATCAACGGTGATGTGCAGGTGTTTATACATAAACCCAAAGAGTGGAACGGATAGCATATCGCTTTTCCCTACAAAAATACTGTCGTGTGGGTTGAGGCTCATGGAGTAAATATCCATATAGGAGAAATGGTTGGGACAGAAGATATATTGTTTCCGTTTGTCGAGCTTAGCACGTTTTTCAATGCGATAGGGAAGCATCACAAGAACGGACCACCATTGGGCCCACAGCCGATTGGCGAGCCCAACCAGCCTGAATTGTTTTTTAAATAGAATAGGGATAATAAACAGTGGCTGTAAGATCAGAAACAACAAGAGAAAAATAAGAAAGCAATGTGCAGTATAGATTGCTCGGAAAAACTTCATGCTAAAATTTCTAATTTCAGATTTCTGATTAATGGATCAAAATCAATTCAGCCTGTCGACCGTCGATATACCGGAAGCCATCTCTATCATAATACCCATCTTCTTCCAGCTTGATCAGAATTTCTTTTTTCCATTCTGGAATATTCACCGTAACATTCAACTCAATGGAATAGGCTGTGTTAAGATGCATCGGGAAATCGCCATTGAACGGTACTCCTTCCTGCATATCCCACATCCCGATGGTAGTACCGGCAGCATGACCATGATAACCGATCGGGTGAGTATAAATCGATGGCTTAAGCCCCAGATCGATCGCTTGCTTTCTGGAGTCCGCTAAAATTTTGTTTCCGGTTTTTCCTTCCGCAAAATTGTTCGTGAGAATATCCTGAAGTTTATTTCCCATGGCCAGTGCGTTGGTGAGGTATTCCGGGGCTTTTTCTTCACCGGGTTTGAGCACATAGGCATGTTGTTGTGTGTCGGTGTTCAGTCGCAGGTACGTAATGCCAAAATCAACGTGTAGTAAATCTCCGGGCAGGATCACGACCGGTAGGGGGCGTTTCGAAAAAATCGCTGCCGATTCATTTCGCTGAATCGAGACCGTTGGTTGAAACCAGGTATCTAATTTTAATTCTTTAATTTTTTCACGGTACCACCACATCACATCATCGGTAGTGGTGACGCCGGGTTGAATTACTTTTTCTGAGAATCCTTCTTTGATGATGTCGTGTGCGATTTTACAAATCTGCGGGTAGATCACCATTTCTTTTTCGCTTCGGGTTTCCAGCCACGACACAGCAAGATTATCTGCTGATACTACTTTATCCTTGAAGTCCTTGCTAAGATGATCTTTTAAGTTTTTAAGATGCGTGGCGGTTAATCCATCGGCATGACCAAAGTGGTCGGAAGTATTGACGCCAATTTTCTTTGGTTTTCTGGATTCAATAATTTTTGCCAGTTGATTCCATTGATCGGGTTGCTCTTCCGGAAACCAGGCACGTTTAAAAACATTGCCCACATCATAGCGTGCCTACTGCCAGGTATTCCATTTCTTTATTTGCTCCCGGGTCAAAGATCACCAGCATGGTGGTTCTTCGGGCTGCAAACCAGTTGGCAGGAAGCATGGTACGAATAACCGGGTCTTCATTGTATTCACGCGACATGATGATCCACATGTCAACTCCCTCCCGGCGCATTAAGGTAGGTAATAAATTTCGCAGGCGATCTTCCAGCAGATCGTCAATTACTTTTGCCTGCTCCCGTTGTGTTAAAATACGTGGGTATTGCGCTGATGAATAAAAAGTAATTAGCACAAAGGCAACACAGAAAAGTATTCGCATAGTTATTATTTTATTTTTATTTCGCAACGTTCATCCTTCAGGATGGCGTATGCTTTATCTAGATCCATGGTTGATTTAGCTTCATCCATTTTTTGATTCAGGGAAAATTTAAGCTCCCTTCGTTTGATGGCTTCCACGAATCTCCTTACCTGTTCTTTATTTTCCAATATTAACCCCGGCACCAGGCTTGGTTTTTCATCATCACCTTTGGATACCATCGTAACATAGGAAGTGTTGGTGTGTTTGACGGTACCATTCTTCACATTTTCAGCAATTACTTTTATGCCGATGACTAACGATGTATTACGAACATAATTGACAGAAGCATGGAGCGAAACCAGGTCACCTACTTCAACCGGTTGAAGGAACTCGACATTATCGACCGCCACTGTAACACAATAGTTGCCGGCATGTTTGCTGCCGCAGGCATAGGCCACTTTATCCATTAGGGAAAGGAGTATTCCACCGTGGATTTTACCACCAAAATTGGCGTACGACGGAATCATTAATTCAGTAATGGTCGTTTGTGAATGACTGACAGGTTTAGGGAGTTGGGCCATGGTTTTAGAAAAAAATTAATTTATGGAAAACCCATCAGCTTTGAAAGCTATGGCATTAGTTTTCTCGAAAGCCTGTTAAATCGAATGATCATTGCCAGGGCCGTAAGCGACAGTCCGATCAACAACCCCAGCCAAATACCCTTGGCACCATACCCCAGTGGAAACGCAAGCCAATAGCCCAGCGGAAGTGCAATAACCCAATACGAAATTAAAATCAGAACCGAAGGAATTTTAACATCCTGTAACCCCCGCAGTGCACCGACACAGACAACCTGTAAACCATCACTCATTTGAAAAAATCCGGCAATAATTAACAAAGAGGCGGCTGCTGAAATTACCTCAGGATCATCGATATACAGAGTAGGAAGAAAATCTTTTCCCACAATAAACAGAATGCCCCATCCGATCATGATTATGGTGGCCATGCCAAATAAAGAAAAGGCAATATCGCGCATGGTTTGAATTTCTTTTTTACCTAAAAAATTTCCGACACGGATTGTTGCAGCTGCTCCTAATCCTGAGGTGGTCATGTAACTAATCGTTGCCAGGTTTATAGCAATCTGATGCGAAGCCAATGCAGTAGTGCCCAGCCATCCCATCATAATTGCGGAGAACCCAAATGCACTTACTTCAAAAATAAATTGAACACCGGAAGGAATTCCGATATGCAGTAATCTTGAAATCATCGCACGACTATAATTCCCAATCGAAAAACCACTTCGGTATTTGCGATAAGAAGAATCAAAATACACATAGCCTGCCATGAAGAGTCCCATTACTACGCGGGAGATGAGGGTAGCCCAACCAGCTCCGTTTAGTCCTAATTCCGGGAACCCCAGTTTTCCATAGATCAATATATAATTGAGCAGGATGTTTAACACATTACTTCCTACAACAATGATCATGGCCATCCGGGTGCGTGACAACCCTTCTGCAAACTGCCTGAATGTTTGAAATAGCATGGTTGGAATCAGCGACACGGCGACAATATCTAAATATGGGATTGCCAGCTTCACAACATCTACCGGTTGTCCGATACGAAACATTAAATGTTGACTACTAAAAACAAATGCTACCAGCAAAAAACCGGTAATCATATTGATTACAAATCCATGTCGAAGCAAATCAATTATTTTTTGATCACTGTGACTGCCGTCAGCTTCAGCAACCAGCGGTGTAATGGCATAGGTAACACCAATCCCGAAGGTCATGAGTAACATAAATACAGCATGCCCTAATGAAACAGCTGCCAGTGGTGTTGCTCCCAACCATCCTACCATGATGCTATCTGCCACACCGGTCATCACCTGCCCGAGCATACTGAGCATGACCGGGTACGCCAGGAAAAAATTGCGATTGATATGAACGGTATAGTTTGAAAGCTTCAACTCAGTTGATGTTTAGCATTCTTGCTACTTTAAGAATTCCGGCCACACTTAAGCTGTCTGTAATTTTCCCTTCCATGACCATTTCCAATACGGTACGAAGCGGCAGCTTCTGTATTTTCATATCGGCTTCTGTACTTTCAAATTCAGGATTGCCCAGGGTTAGCCCTTTCGCGACAAATAGATATCCGACCTCATCACAAACGGAATTAGAGGTATGAATTTTCATAATTTCCTCCCAACTTTTCGCTTCAATTCCGGTTTCTTCTTTTAACTCCCGCTTTGCGGATTCCAACGGGGATTCATTTTCAGGAGATCCGCCTTCCGGAATTTCCCATGACCATTCGTTTAATGTGTAGCGGAATTGCCCTACGATCCAGGTGTTTTGGTTTTCATCCAATGGAATGATGCCGACTGCGGTATTCTTAAAATGCACTTTACCGTAGATTCCTGGTTTTCCTGCGGGAGTGATCACCTGACTTTCTTCCACTTCAATCCAGGAGTTAACGTACATGGATTTTGATGACAGTGTGGTCCAGGGGTTTTTTGTTGTACTCATACTTGTAAAACTATCTTTTTTCGAGGATTAATCCTGCGTACTCTGCGATTACGATTATCTTGCGACGTGCTTCTTTCCAGTTTTACACCTGATTTACGTGAAGCCGGTTGTGATGAAGCCGGTCGGGGTTGTCTGGCAGGGCCGGTTGTCGCCGCCGCTGTCATCTTGCCTAAAAAATACCAGCATGAACTATTAAATGATTCAAAACAATTAGGGAAGGCCGAACGGGAAAAACTACGGGAAGACATCTTACGGGATGCGTTGGCATATGCTATTGCCGAAGTGGATAGTAAAGAGATCGATCAGATTAATATTCTGAACGCTTCCTTTATGGCCATGCACCGTGCCATTGAAAAATTAAAGAACGTTCCCGAGTTGTTGTTGATTGATGGTAATCGCTTTACGGTTTACAAGGACATTCCACATGAATGTATCATTAAAGGCGACGGTAAATATTTATCGATTGCGGCTGCCTCTATTTTGGCAAAAACACATCGTGATGATTTGATGGTAAAACTTGCAAGCGAATTTCCCGGATATGGATGGGATACTAATTATGGTTATCCAACTCCGGAACACCGGGATGGTATTCGTGCCCAGGGCATTACCCCTTATCATCGAAAATCATTTCAATTACTTCCTTCTCAACTCGAACTTTTTAGCTAACGAATAATAACTTTTTTTGGTATGTGTTTGATTTTTTTAGCAATCCGGAAGCATCCAAAGTATAAATTGGTGGTAGCGGCTAATCGCGATGAGTTCTACCAAAGGCAAACAGCGCGGGCAGGTTTTTGGGATGATCATCCTGAAATTTTAGGCGGGCGTGATTTAGAGGCGGGTGGGACTTGGATGGCCGTCAATAAAAAAGGGAAGCTTGCGATGGTTACTAACTATCGTGATTTGCGTAACCTGAAATCAAATGCTCCTTCACGGGGTCATTTGGTTTCCGATTTTTTAATTGATAACCATGATGTTGAATCGTATTTGCAGGGGATTGAACCAGGTGCCAGTGAATACAACGGATTTAATTTAATTATTGGTGATTCAAATCGGCTTGGGTATTTGTCAAACTATAAAAAAGGTATTGAAATTCTTACGGATGGAATTTACGGATTAAGCAATGGTTTACTGGATTCGAATTGGCCAAAAGTAAATCGGGGTAAAGATGAATTTGTATCGCGGTTAAGCCAGGATATGAATGCGGAAAGTTTATTTGAAATGCTTTATAATGAAGAGCGTGCACCTGACGAGCAGTTGCCGGACACCGGACTGGACCTTGAACGGGAGCGAGCTGTATCTTCAATGTTCATTAAGAGTCCAGGCTATGGAACACGGTGTTCTACGGTGGTGTTGATTGATAATAAAAATAACGTTGAATTTTCAGAGCGGGTGTATGATTTGGAAACATTCGATCACACAACAAAGCAATTTGTGTTTGACGTCAATTTTTAATCACCAATTTTGTTGTCTCGCCTTTATGTGTTCGTAAGATATAAACTCCGGGTGTTAGTGAATTGGCATCAAACTGATCTGCACCCTCTACCTGCATGATCAGTTGATTCAAACTATTATATATCCGTACGGATGCTTTATCTGTAAAATAGACCCGTTCATTACCAGCAGGGTTAGGAAAAACTGCAAAGAGTACTCTCTCACCATCCTTAAAGTAAGAGATAAACCCAACGATTTCTTCACTACCATCAAAATCTGTTTGCTTCAATCTATAATAAGACAAACCGGTCAGCGGATGTTCATCAATACGAGTGTAGGTGTTCTCAACATTGGTTGTGCCGGCGCCTTCAATTGTTCCTATAAGTGAAAAATCAAAACCATTTGATGAACGTTCGAGTGTAAAAAATTGATTTTTGAGTTCGGATGCGGTTACCCAAGTAAGCAATGCAGTTCCATCGTTTTGTGGTATGGCTTTGAAGTCCGTCAGTTCAACCGGTAGCGGATTCAATCCACCAACAGCATTTCCCAATGTCATGAGACTAAACGTGTTAAAGGGATCAGAAGTAATAGTGCCTGTTCCAGACGCGGTTCCTGTACCGCCCACATCAAACCAGGTAGTTCCGGCGCCATTTGTTTTTACTACGCGTAAATTTGTGGGGTCGGTCACACCATCCGAAGTTGCAATTCCATAGTAGAGCGTAACCCGTGCACTGGTCAGGTTGGCCACAGCAGATCTGTTTACAGACCAATACCGCACTCCGGAAACACGGTCAATGGTACCAGGTAATGTATATCCAAGAGCACCAGCAGATGATGCGATATGTTCAGCTGTATAAACGACTGAGGTTGCATCCGAATGTGTTACAGACAGGATAGCCGGGCGGTAGCTTCCATTGTCACCCAATGGAAAATTACGAAGGGTGTTCGGCGTACCGGAGGCCACTTCGTAAGTCATAGGACCATCAACATAACTTGAAGTACTTCCGATTGAGGTGACCGTGTTATTTTTTAAATTCAGGATATTCGAACTGGTGGTGCTGACAATTCCTGAATTCAGTGTGAAATTTCCGTTTACAGTTACCGGTCCGCCAAGAGTTACCTGCGGTGTCGTAACACGTGTATTTTGGATGATCAGATTTTCGTAGGTAATTGCATCTCCGGTACCACTACCGTTCGAGGACGCCATTGTTTGAAGATAGCTTGCACTGTTATAATGCACCCTTGAATTCCCTGAACTCGTGAGTATACCATAAGCAGGTGTACCACGTACAACATTTCTGCCGAGAAATAAATCTGCAGTCGTCGATAATAATAATTCAACACGATTATCGGTGGAGGCAACAAAATTTAAATTATCCCGAATAGTTAAATCGGAATTGTCAACTGCGATCGAAGTTTTAGGTCCGCCAGTATTGGATAAAATCATTTCCCTTCCTACGATAAAATTACTTAATGTACTGATGTTGATGGTATTGTCGCCGGTACCTGCAGTTGAGTTGGCAATGAAATCCCGGTTTACATTTACATTGGAGTTGGAGATGGTTCCGGAAATAATGGATGTTCCGCCGTTTCTGTTGATCATGAAATTGTCGTTAACATTTAACGTACTATTGGCAATCGTTAGCGCTGTGTTAAAGTTATTTCCCGGATTTGTAATATTGAACTGACCCGAAACGGTCATTGAACCATTGCTGATGGTAAGGCCGGTATTGTTAGTTGCCGCATTTAAATTTACTTGTGCCACTGTAACATTCGTTGTTACCGTCATTGAGTGACCTTGGATATTTGCTACATCACCAATACCTGGGACTGAACCTGCTGCAGGACCAGCATGACTCACCAAAGACCAGTTTGAACCACTGTTCCACGCTCCACTTGCAATGGAGTAATAGGTCTCGTCTACATTGTCAATGCATAGGGTGAATGTTCCATCTGTATTTGTATTGTAGGTATCAACTGTAATATAATATACATTTCCAGGAATTAACGCGCTCGTTACAATAGTCACATCATCTGTAATGGCTACATACCTTTGACAGGCGATTTGGGTCAATCCATTAGAAGCCCAAAGGGCAAGTTGTGTATAGGTTTGGGTTCCTTTACCACTACCGATATCAACAGTAATTGTTGCGTCATTATCAATGGCGGTAAATTTAAACCACCTATTAAATCTGGGACCTCCACCTTGAACATTATGACAAGATCCTTCATTTCTATCTCCACTTGCTCCAATCGTTGAATAAGCAGCGTTTGTTGAACACCAGTTGTTCAGGTCTGTAAGCTCGATGGCGCCTTCATAAAAATCATAATCTGGTTCATCATTTACGCACAACGTGAATGTCCCATCAGTATTCGTGTTGTAAGTGTCTACCGTAACATAATACACATTACCAGGAGTTAATGTGACTGAGCCCACCTTTACATCTTCATTTATATCTTGATATCTTTTGCATGCAACCTCTGTTAATCCATCACTCTCCCAAATTGCTAATTGTGTATAGGTTTGTGTTCCTTTACCTGAGCCAATATCAACAGTAATGTCAATAAAATTTGTGGTAGCAGTAAAATAAAACCATCTGTTAAAGCCGGGTCCCCCGCCTTGCACATTGTGACAGGAACCTTCGT
>CALOAV010000114.1:0-35933 GCA_942491425.1 uncultured Cytophagales bacterium | reverse complement strand
ATTCTATCTGATTGAGTTGTGTTGGATTTTCAAGAATTAAGGTTGCATACCCGATACAGGTAATTTTTAGCGTAACAGGCGGGGTAACTGAAATTGAAAATTCCCCATTGAGGTTTGAACTTGTTCCATTGGAAGTACCAAATACGCCAATGGAAGCGAAAGGGACAGGTTGACCGGTTTCTATATCGATAATAGTTCCTTCCAGTAGCTTTTGCTGGCCATACGCAGAAACAGAAAGAAACAAGAAAAATAGTAGGTACCGAAGCATTTTGCTGGCTGGAATCTTAGTTTAGGTTTGTTCTGGGCAATATTATACAAATGTTATTGAAGGATGACACATCCATTTGGAATTTTTTAGTGACCCAATGGTGATTCAGCAGGGTTCAATACTGAATTTTTCGTTAACCAGTTGATGGATTTAATTAATGAACGCGTTAAAAAGAATAAATCATATAGTCATACATTACAAACAGTTAAGTTTTCTGGCCTATTCTTTGCCTTTAGTGTTGTAACTAAACAAGAATGTTATGAAAACGCTTGGGTTAAAAAGAACAGTGTTACTCCTGATTATGGTCATTGGAGGAATGTGCGTTAATGCTCAACAACTTGATGATGAGCCCGGAGATAACTTTTAGTCTGGAAGGTGCCCTTGAGTTGTTTAAAAAATCGAGTTCACCGGAGGATTTTGAAAAAAAAATAAACTCCGCCGATTCGAAAGTCAACAATTTGGATTTAAATGGCGATGGATATATTGACTACATCCGTGTGATTGATAGAAATGAGGGGAACGTCCATGCATTTTTATTCTTCAGGCCCTAATATCCGATACCGAAAGTCAGGATGTAGCGGTGATTGAACTTGAAAAACTGGCAAACGGTAAGGCGATTCTTCAAATTACTGGCGACGCAGATGTTTATGGTGTTGAAACCATCATTGAACCTACCGAAGAAGTTCGGGTGTATGCCGGTACGACTACTTCCAGAACGGTTGTAAATGTTTGGACCTGGCCGGCTGTACAATACATATATAGTCCCTATTATACATCGGTTTGGATTTCACCCTGGAGATGGAGCTACCACCCTTATTGGTATCGTCCATGGAGACCAGCCTACTATGTATACTGTCCATGGTATTACCGTATCATTCACATTGCGCTGTTTGTTATTCCATCGGGTATCGTATGCACACCACATTTATCGGCCGTACAGAACGACCTCGGTAATTGTTCACAACCGACACCATAATCGAATAACTACCTATCGTTCAACGCGAAATGACTATGATCGTAACGGGCATTACCGAGGCAACAATGGGAAGCGTGATGATCGTGGTGAAAGTGTGAATAGTCGTTCCAGCAGAAGTAGCAATCAATATGATCGGCGAAACAACACCAACGCGACCAGTGGAAGGCAATCCAACTCAAGGGATCGTTCCTATACCAGGAATGAATCTACAAGCAGGAGTACCACTCAGCCCACTGTGCGACGGAATGAGAATACAAGAGGATATGACAAGAGTATGACAGTAAGACGAAGTGAACCTGTACGAAGTCAATCACCCTCAAGTTTTCAGAATAAGTCTACTCCGGTACAAACCCGGACTACGCAAAGTAGAACCAGTAGAAGTAGTAGTGAAACCAGGCAGTCTGCAGTGAGAAGTTCAAACCAACCATCTTCAGGTCAGGTTTCCAGGTCCACACCACAGGTGTCACGAACTGCGCCGCAACGGCAATCCGTGGAGCGGAGGAGTTCTCCACCATCACGTTCAGGTGAGCGAAGTAGTAGCCCTGAAAGAGGCGGAAGCCAAAATAATTCGAGTAAATCAAGAAGAGGGGGAAATTAATCCCCCTTTTTTCGTTTGGTAGCGTATCAGACTTTACTTGAAGAGCGGTAGGTATCGATCCTGGTAATGAAAAAGGAGCATTAAATTTAGTATCGCCACAATCAATGCAGGCCATGTTTCGCTAAGGTCTTTATTCGCATATGTGAAGATCAAAAAAGCAAACCGATAGCGGAAATAAGACAATTAATATAAAGACTGTCCATCGATTAAAGATCAGAAACAAGACCAATGATAATTTCAAATCCATAGAGAAAGGGCAAGTAGATGGCGACTGCATCAATAAAATTCGCATCATCAGGCATCTGTCCATAACTGGTGGATCAAAATGGAAAAACTGATTGAGGGCATACCCAATCAAAAATACCCCGAGCGTTATACGGAACCACTTGATCAAACTTTCATTCATTGTAGTAGAGATTTAGTCATTGAATTTGAATACAAGATATTGCTCGGCTGTGCACCCAAACAATGATAAAAGTCATCTAAAAAACTGATTCCCCGGCGCATGCTTCTTTTGACAATTGTCAGGTATTTCCGTGACGATTCTCATACCCTGAGGCTATTCATCTGCCTACTTTGACATCGAAAATGACAGCAGTAGTTCATTTACCCACTAAAAATTACCATGCTAGATCAACAAGTAAAAACCACAATGAGCAAGCTGAGGAACTCTACTATAATGCTCAACAGGAATTATATAAGCCCGAAGAGGATGTTGTAAACTATGCCGTATGCTATGGTGCATTTAAAGCCTCCTATAAGTATCTCTACGGATATCTTTTAGAAAGAAAGGTTACCTCTGACAGAATCAACCATCACTTGAATCGCTGATGGAACAATGCAGAAAATCGATTCCAACTTTAACAGCCTCAGCCTGGAAAAATTCTACCATGCCACCGAAGAAGAGGATGTCTGGATGAGTCTTGGTACCGCACAAGAATTTATGGACATGGCATCACAAACCAGGAAACTGGTGCGAAGATAAGATGCATCGAACCAATTTGATATTGAACTTACTAAAACGGCCTTAGGCTTCATCAAAATCCTAACAATCCTTGCGCAAGGTTATGGACATGTAAAAAGAAAAACGTCAAATACCCCGGCATCCGAGTTGCTCTGGATGGAAATACGCCATTATGTGTGAACGGGAATCCTCCGATGCAGCAGGTGCATATCCCATTACTCCTTCCACCCAGATGGGAGAATATTGGGCCGAAGAAGCGGCCAAAGGTCATTTGAATATTTCTGACAAACCGCTGATATTCATTGAACCGGAAGGTGAGCACGCTGCTGCAGCGGTAACCGCCGGACTTTCGATGACCGGTCTACGTTCCTCAAATTTTTCATCCGGGCAAGGGCATTGCCTATATGCACGAGTCATTATATGCTGCTGTTGGAAAACGGCTCACGTATGTACTGAATATCGGTGCCCGGGCCATGACCAAATCAACCTTAAATGTTCATGCCGGACATGATGATTACCATGCCATTGATGATACCGGTTTCTTTCAAATGTTTGCTAAAAATGCACAACATGTAGCCGACCTGAATATTATTTCACACAGAATTGCGGAACTGGCACTCACCCCGGGGCTTATTGCGCAGGATGGATTTTTAACCACTCATTTAATAGAATCACTTCCTTTTCCTGAACGTGAGTTGATTAAAGAATTTCTGGGAAGACCTGACGATATTATTGATACGCCAACACCTGCACAAAGAATCATCTATGGAGAAACACGCCGACGGATTCCGGAATTGTGGGATGTCGATAATCCTGTAATGGCAGGTATTGTTCAGAACCAGGATTCTTATATGCAAAGTGTTGCGGCACAACGGCCCTTTTTCTTTGATCATATTAAGGAATTGACGGATCAGGCTTTTGAGGAATATCAAGAACTTACCGGCCGGCGATATGAGCGCGTGATGACCTATAGAGCAGACGATGCCGATTACCTTATCCTTGGACAGGGAAGTCTGGTGCCTACAGTGCAGAAGTCGGTTGTAGATTATCTCAGTGAAACACGGGAATCAAAGTAGGGGTAGTAGATTTGGTGATGTTCAGACCATTTCCGGCTGATATGATTGGAGAAATATTAAAAGGCAAAAAAGGCGTCACCATTCTGGAACGACTGGATCAGCCTTTGGCAGTCGATCTCCGATCGCACGTGAAATACGTTCTGTTTTGAACAAGTGTATTGAAAATGGCAGCTGACAAAAAATCCTTCCGTATCCTGAATTAACCAGCCTATACCCTATCAGATATGCCCGCCATTTATTCCGGTTCTTTTGGAATGGGAAGCCGGGACTTGCAGCCAGAAGGAATTATCGGAGCGATTGAAAATATGCTGCCCGATGGAAAACATAAAAAAACTTCTATCTCTCCATAGATTTTATACGTGAAATCACATTTACCCAAGACAAAAGGCTATCAGGAAACCATTCAGGATTCCTATCCGCAATGTAAAAGAGCTGGCCATTCGGGGATCTGAAAACCCGAACCTCATGCCAAAGGATGCCATAACCGTTCGCTTCCACTCCGTTGGAGGCTGGGGAGTGATTACCACGGGTAAGAACCTGGCGATGACCCTTTATGAGTTACTGGGATATGATATCAAAGCCAATCCAAAATATGGATCCGAGAAAAAAGGACAGCCCACCACGTACTATCTCGCGGCTTCTTCTGAACCCATTCGAATCAATTGCGAATACTTCTTTGTAGATGTTGTTCTGTCACCGGACCCCAATGTGTTTAAACATACCAATGCTCTGGCCGGACTAAAAAAGGAGGAATGTTTCATTATTCAAAGTGACAAAAACACACCCGATGAAGTCTGGGCAGAAATACCCGAACACTATCAAAAGGTGATTATTGATAAAGAATATTCATGTCTTTTATATCGATGGATTTAAAATTGCCCGCGAAGAAGCTACGGATCCGGAATTGCAGTTCGGATGCAGGGAATTGCCTTTCAGGGAGCATTTTTTGCTGCCTCTCCTTTAATGAAAAAGGCGGGACTAAACGAGACAAGTTTATTGAAGGCTATCGAAGATCAACTTCAACATAAATTCGGGGGAAAAGGACAGCGGGTTGTGGATGACAACATGCGCGTGGTAAAACGGGGCTTTGACGAAGTCTATGAAATTAACAATAAAGTACTGGGTGCTGGCACCTAAAAATAAGACCAATGGCGAAGGCACGATGCCCATTCCGACAATGATGAAAAATATCCCCAAAGTGAATCTAACTTAAGCGATATTCATCGCTTCTGGGAACAGACTGGAAATTTTTACATGCGTGGCATGGGAAATGATAATATCACTGATCCCTTTATTGGATTGAGCGTTATGCCGGCGGTTTCTTCGGTTTTTAGAGATATGACCGGCATTCGTTTTGATCATCCCGAATGGATTCCAAACAACTGTACGGCTTGTGGAGATTGTTATACTGCTTGTCCGGATACGGCGATCCCTGGACTGGTCAGTGAAGTGTCTGATGTTTTCGATACCGTTGTAAAACGAGTGAAAAAAACCACGGAAAACTTGAACATCTTCCCAAAGCTCCGTAAAATGGAAGGCAAAGTCCGAAACATTATTTGCTTCCTCTAAAAATGGAGCCACGGTCAATGATTTTATCCAATTCTGGACGAATCGATTGACCATTGACAATTCATGAAAAGCGAAGGAACTGGCTAAGGAATTTGAATGGTTTAAAGAAGAATTAGGTGATTTTAACTTGCACTTACTCGTCCCTATTTTGATCTTCATGAAAAAAAGGAAAAAACAGTGGTGGTTTATTCAGCATTAACCATTAATCCAACTACCTGTAAAGGATGCATGGAATGTGTTCAGGTCTGTAACGATGATGCACTTAAACCCGTCAAACAGAAGGTTCGGTTGCAAAACTGAGGAAAGAATGGGATTTATGGATGGACTTGCCCAATACACCTAAAAAATACAATCGCATTGACGATCTTGAAGAAAAAATCGGTCCACTGGAAACCATCCTATTAAATAAAGATGCCTATCAGAATTTTGCCAGTGGTGACGGGGCTTGTTTAGGATGTTCTGAAAAATCAGTCGTGCATTTGTTTACTGCTACCGTTGAGTCACTAATGCAGCCCCGGGTAGAAAAACATCTGGCGCACATCACCGATCTGATTGAGAAATTAGAGAAGCATATTCAAAGCAAATTACTGGAAACTGTGAATTTCGCGGATGCGGAAATGATGTCAAAAATTGTTGGTGAAAAACAACACAGTGACCTTACCATTTCTGAAATCACCTCCCGTATAGAGACTGAGATGGGCAGTCAACCAATCGATCAGGAGTGGTTGCAAAAGACTACCCAGCTCCTTTCCAAACTCAAGCATTTAAAATGGAAATATACGGACGGCACCACCGGAAAAGGTCGTTCCAATATGGGGATGTGTAATTCTACGGGATGTACTTCCGTATGGGGCAGTACGTATCCATACAACCCCTACCCGTTCCCATGGGCAAACCATTTGTTCCAGGATTCAACTTCTATGGCAATGGGTATTTTTGAAGGGCATATGTCCAAGATGGCGGATGGATTCCGCACTATCCGGAAAGCCGAGCTCGAATTAAATGGTGGATACAATGCTTCCGAGCATGATGAATTCTTCACGTATTTTAACTGGAAGCAATTCACCGATGAAGAGTGGCATCTTTGCCCTCCAGTCGTGGCGTTAGGCGGTGATGGAGCGATGTATGACATTGGCTTCCAGAATTTATCACGGATGATGGCCTCCGGTAAACCGATCAAAGTAATTGTGGTCGATACACAGGTGTATTCCAACACTGGTGGACAAGCCTGTACGTCTGGGTTTATCGGGCAGGTATCTGACATGGCCCAGTATGGAAAAGTGTGGAAAGGGAAAGCCGAACCCCGTAAAGAGATTGGTTTGATTGCCATGGCGCACCGCAACACCTACGTGTTGCAGGGAACCCTTGCAAACACGAGTCAAATGATTGAAGGATTTATCGAAGGGCTGATGGCCAAGCGACCTGCTCTGTTTAATCTGTATACGACATGTCAGCCTGAACATGGTGTGGCTGATGATTTAGGAGTACATCAGGCAAAACTTGCTGTAGAGTCACGAGCCTATCCGATATTCCGATACAACCCTGATAACGGTGTAAAAGCAGAAGATGCGTTTGACCTTAGCGGTAATCCGGCTATAGAAAGTCTGTGGCCAACCTATCAATTGAAATACTTGGAAAACGGTCGTGAGAAATCAATGGAAGTAGCCATGACGTTTGCGGATTTTGCAATCACTGAAGCGCGCTTCCGTAAGCACTTCCGTAAAGCACCACGCGATACCTGGAATGAAAACATGATTCCATTGGCGGACTTCCTGGAGTTAAACACAGAAGAGCGTGAAGGAAAATTCCCGTTCATTTGGGCCGTCGATCGGAAGCAACTCCTCAGCAGAGTGCTGGTTGCAAAGCCAATCGTTGAATCCTGCGAAGAGCGACGGGATTTTTGGATTATGTTACGCGGGTTAGCGGGTGTAATTACTGAACACGTAGACGAAGTCGATATTGAAAGCAAAGTGACGCGCTGAGGTTGTAGGAAAGATCGCACAGGGGCTCATGAAAATGGCCGGTGGTGACGGATCCGGCATTGTGGAATTAGCCACGGGGGAATCCAACGGACATAGTACTTCCAATGGTAGTGCTCTAGCCCCATCCGCACCAGCGGGGGATGCCATGGCACCCTGGCTGGAAACAGAATTGTGCACATCCTGTGATGAATGCACCAAACTGAATCCTAAAATTTTTGCGTACAACACGGATAAAAAAGCGTACATCAAAGACGCAGATGGCGGACCATATCAGGATCTTGTCAAAGCGGCAGAGAAATGTACCGCACGGATCATCCATCCGGGTTTACCAGCAGATCGCACCGAAAAGGATATTGAAAAATGGATTAAACGGGGCGAAAAATACAACTAAGAACGATGGGCATGCTGCGTTTTCATTCGAATACATTTAAGCATGGTGTTCATCCACCGGAGCATAAGGACGAAACGAATCACTTACCGATCCGTCAATTCCCCTTTGCACCGGTCATTATCTTGCCAATCGTTCAACACATTGGGGCACCTCCTGAAATTCTGATAAAGGAAGGTCAGGAGGTGGTACGGGGGCAACTACTTGCAAAGGCGAAAGGCCATATGTCAGTGCCTTTGCACGCCCCCGTTAGCGGAACCATTCGTAAAATTTCTACTGTACCGACGATCTCAGGAAACATGGTTACGGGTATTTATCTCGAGGCCTTCCCTGCCTCCGGGCAGGAAGTAATGGAGGGCACTCCGATCCTGCCGGAACATGCCACAAAGGAAGAGATCCTTCAGGGAATTCAGGATGCGGGTATTGTTGGGCTGGGGGGAGCAGCTTTTCCCACACATGTCAAACTCACAGTACCCGATGGAAAATCCTGTGAATACCTGATCATCAATGGCATTGAGTGCGAACCGTTTTTGACAACCGATCACCGCGTCATGCTCGAACAGGCAGCGGATGTTTTTATGGGTATTCGGTATTTAATAAAAGTAACGGCGGCTAAGCATGTGATCATCGGGATTGAAGCTAACAAAAAAGATGCTGCCCGGCATTTGGAATCTCAGCTACCAACCGACTTACCAGTATCCATACGTGTCGTTCCGGTAAAATATCCACAAGGTGCCGAGAAAATGCTGATTACCTCGGTTCTTGGCAGGGAGGTTCCTTCCGGTGGACTACCTATTGAAGTAGGTGCCGTAGTGGTCAACGTAGCGACTACTGCGGAAATCGGCAGGCTCCTGCCCCATGGTCGTGGTATTCAGGAACGCGTCGTAACCATTACCGGTCCTGGCGTGAAGAAGAAGGGTAACTATCTAATTCCAATAGGGACTCCGTTACGATATGTACTCGAGCAGGTAGGTGTTGATGAAACGATCAGCGAAGTATACATGGGTGGACCGATGATGGGTGTAGCCGTTTCCAATCTCGACATCTCCATTGTAAAAGGAACGTCCGGGATAGTCGTGTTCTCAAAAAAAGAAACTCGTGGAAATCCAAAAATCTATCCATGTATCAAGTGTGGTGCTTGTGTAGATGCCTGTCCGATTTTGCTCAACCCTTCACGGCTCGGTATCCTGGCGAAGTTTCAGGCCTATGATACCATGGCTGAAGACTATAACCTGATGGATTGCTTTGAATGTGGATCCTGTTCCTATGTCTGTCCTTCCAACATCCCATTGGTACAATACTTCCGATTATCAAAATCCATTGTTCGAAAAAGACAGGCAGAAAAGAAGAAGGCCCATGCTTAAAGAAACGCTCCATATCAGCACTTCCCCTCACATCAGCAAAGGTGTTCAGACCGATGCAATTATGAAAAATGTGGTGGGTGCAATGCTACCAATGGTGGTGTTCGCCATCTATGCCTTCGGGATCAATGCAGCACTCGTGTTGATTACGGCAGTGGTTTCCTGTGTGATTACGGAACATGTTTTATGCAAACTCTCCAATAAAGAAAGTACCATTTTCGATTGGTCGGCGGTGATCACCGGTATTCTGCTGGGATTAACACTGCCCCCTGTTTTTCCATTGTGGATGACCTTTCTAGGGGGTATCATCGCGATCGCGTTGGGAAAATTTGTTTTTGGTGGATTGGGTTATAATGTTTTTAATCCGGCACTGGTGGGCAGGGCTTTTCTACAAGCAGCCTTTCCCGTTGCAATTACTACCTGGTCGACTGCCTTCTCACAAAACAGGTTCACAGACGTTGCACAATCCATAGTTGCACTTCCCTTTATGGAGCCTGTATTTGACGGTACTTCCGGTGCCACTCCCCTATCTGCTTTTAAATTTGATCACGTTACCGCCAATGTTTCGGATTTGGCATTCGGGTTGGTCAGTGGTTCTACTGGAGAAACATGCGCAGTTCTAATCGTCATCGGAGGTCTGTATTTAATCATTCGGAAAATGATGAACTGGCGAATACCCATTGCAATTTTGGGTAGTGTGATATTCCTGAGTGGGATATTATTCCTCATCAACCCGGATGAATACCCCTCTCCGGTATTCATGCTCTTTTCAGGGGGACTGATGCTGGGGGCATTTTTTATGGCCACCGATATGGTTGGTTCACCCATCACCTCGTTGGGAGTGATCCTGTATGGGGTTTTCATCGGTGTGCTGGTAGTAGTGATCCGCATCTGGGGTGGCTTACCAGAGGGTGTGATGTATGCCATACTCCTGGCCAACGCCCTGTCCCCTCAACTGGATAAAATGATCCGGCCAACGGTATATGGAACAGTAAAAGCTAAAAGCGCATGAGTGAAATTAAAACGATACCAACGCAATCAGAAGTAAGCAGCATGAAAATGCTACGCGCGATGGTGGGTATTGGTGTGATCTGCGCACTACTCATTGTGCTCACCTACGAGGGAACATTGCCGCGCATTGAAAAATTAAAAGCGGAAGCGCTCGAGCAGGCTATTTTCAAAGTCATTCCCGGAATCACCAAAACAAAAGCTTTTCAGCTGGATGAAAATGAAAATTTTGTTGAAACAATCGATAAGAAAAATTCTAACCCTATTGTTTATGCCGGTTACAACGACCAGAATAAACTAGTAGGCATTGCTGTGGAAGCCAGCGGACAAGGGTATGCCGACATTATTCGAGTGTTGTACGGGTATAGTCCGGAGAGTCAAACCATCGTTGGGTTTTATGTACTTGAAAGTAAGGAGACACCGGGCCTCGGCGACAAGATTGAAAAGGATCCTGGATTCCTGCAAAACTTTGAAGCCCTGGATGTTTCGCTTACGGAAGATTTGAGCACCATCAGAAACCCGGTGATCACTGTGAAACAAGGTGAAAAGAAAAATGAATGGGAAGTTGACGGTATCACCGGTGCCACAATTTCTTCGCGTGCGATTGGATCAATTTTAAGTACGAACACCAACCGAATGATACCCCTTCTATATAAGAATATCGGAACGTTTACCCTTGAGTCAGAACGCCATGAATAATCCAACTAACGATAAGGCAAGCCGACTCTTTGGTTTCCTACCGGACAATCCTAATACGGATGAATTCATCAAAGGTGTTTGGCGTGAAAACCCGGTCTTTGTACAGGTATTGGGCATGTGTCCAACGCTGGCGGTGTCCAACACCGCAGAAAACGCGCTCGCAATGGGATTGGCAACTGCATTTGTATTGCTGATGTCGAATATTCTAGTCAGCTCCCTACGTGATTTCATTCCGAAGCAAGTGCGCATCGCCTCCTACATTTTGATCATTGCAACCTTTGTGACGATCACGGATTATGCGATTCAGGCAATCAGTGTCGAGTTGCATAAAAGCCTGGGGGCATTCATCTCTTTGATCGTTGTGAACTGTTTGATCTTAAGTCGTGCGGAAGCCTTTGCTTCCAAAAATGGAATCGGCAGGTCGATGCTGGATGCACTGGGTATGGGGATTGGATTTGTGTTCGCCCTGTTTTGTTTGGGAGCGGTACGCGAATTATTAGGTAACGGCAGCATTTTTGGTATTTCCATTTTTGCTGCCTCGTTTCAGGAGTGGATCGTCATGATCTTACCGGCAGGTGGCTTCTTTACGCTGGCAATCTGGTTGTTCGTTTTTAATTTAATAAAGGAGAAAAAAGCAGGCAAATGAAACAGGAGTCACTTTGGTATATTTTCATCAGCGCCAGTTTAATCAACAACTTTGTGCTGGCATATTTTCTGGGCATTTGTCCTTTTTTAGGTGTTTCAGGTAAGATGGAAACCGCAACAAAGATGGGAGGAGCCGTCACCTTTGTCATGCTCATCAGTTCAATGTGCGCCTATGGTATTCATGCATTGCTGATGGCGATCAACGCTCCCTTCCTGCAGTTGATTAGTTACATCGTGGTGATTGCTTCGACGGTACAGCTGGTGGAAATGGTGATCAAGAAAATGAGTCCGGCGCTGTTTAAAGCTCTTGGTATTTTTCTACCCCTCATTACGACCAACTGCGCTATTCTGGGGTTGGCATTATTCCAGACCAACAAGGGCTACGGGTTTTTTGAGAGTTTCATTTACGCATTGGGTGCGGGGGCAGGATTTACGTTGGCATTGGTGCTGATGGCCGGCTTGCGTGAGCAATTGGAATTTGCCGAAACACCAAAGGTCGTGAAAGGCACAGTAATTACCCTGCTCCTTGCCGGGATTTTGTCATTGACATTTATGGGATTTTCAGGACTAGGAAGTTAACAGCATGAGTAATATTCTATCCTATATCATCGGAATTGCTGGCATCGTCGGACTTATGATCGGCTGGATGCTGGTCCAAACTCTATGGAAGAAAATATTTTCCGAGCATGTCACCGACGAGGATGCGATGGCCGGAAGAACCAAGTGCAGCAATTGTGGCTGCACAACAATTTGTAAGAACAAGGCACTTAACCATTGAATTTAATTTTAAAGTTATGGCACATTTAGCAGACTACAGCACCGAAAAAAAATACAAAGCCATCGTTCAAAAATCGGAACGACTTACTCCAAAGGATACCGAAGAGGTTCGTGAGATCGAACTCGAGGTACAGGATAAATCTTTTGAATGTCAGGTTGATCAAAGTTTTGGCGTACTGGTACACGTGAAGGAGAGTGAATTCGGAAATCCGTACCATCACCGGTTATACAGTGTGGCGGACCTTCCGGCGAAGAGTGCCGGAAAAACCAATATCACCATGCTGGTGAAACGCTGTTCGTATGTTGACGATTTCAATGGTGAAGTATACCTTGGGGTGGGCTCCAACTACTTATGTGACCGTCATGTGGGAGATGAAGTGACCATCACGGGACCATTTGAATTGCCGTTCAAAGCGCCGGAAGATAAAACTGCCAATATGATTTTAATCGGGATGGGTACTGGCATAGCACCTTTCCGTGCATTTATAAAACACATCTATAAAAATGTAAAAGACTGGAAAGGAAAGATCCGGTTGTTCTATGGTGCAAAAAGCGGTCTGGAGTTATTGTATCTTAATGATAAGGATGGAGACCTTACAAATTATTATGATGAAGATACTTTTGAAGCGTTTCATGCGCTTGAGTCCACGTCCACAGTTGTCTGATCCGATTGCTCTGGAAGCAGCGATTGAAGAGCGCGCAGAAGAAATAATCGAAATGCTTTCGAAGTCGAATACCTATATTTATGTAGCCGGGCTATGAAAAAATCCACGAAAATTTAAACAAAGCATTTTCGAAAATTCTGGGATCAAAAGAAAAATGGGAAACGCGGAAAGCGGAATTGATTGCCGGCAAGAAATGGGCGGAGGTTATTTATTAGTTAATAGATGGTAGTTGGTAGTTATTAGAATACTATGACGATTGTAATCGGACTTATTGCACTTGGAGGACTGACGTTATTGCTGGCGATCATGCTGATCGTGGCGAATAAAAAACTCTATGTGTATGAAGATCCGCGTATCGATGTAGTAGAAGACATGTTGCCGCATGCCAACTGCGGTGCATGCAGTTATCCTGGTTGCCGGCCGTTTGCGGAAGCAGTTGTATCAGGTAAGGTGTTGCCGGGTAAATGCACAGTGAGTACGGATGAGGGGCGTTTACGTATTGCGAAATATCTGGGTGTAGACCTGGGTGCGGAAGAAAAACAAGTTGCTCGTTTGCTTGTGCAGGCGGAACAAATGTAGCGGTGAATCGTGCACAATATGAAGGACTTGACAGTCCTGTCAGGCAGCAGCATTGGTTTCTGGTGGTGGCAAAGGATGTTTTTGGGGATGTCTGGGGCATGGCGATTGTGAAGTGGTGTGTGATTTTGATGCCATCACCATGAATGCGCACTCGCTACCGATTGTAGATGTTGACAAGTGCACAGCGTGTGGTGATTGTGTAGAAGTTTGTCCAAAGGATTTGTTTTCATTGCAACCTGTTAGCCGGAAGTTGTGGGTGCAATGTAAAAGTCTGGAAGCCGGTGATGGTGTGCTGGAAGATTGTGAGGTAGGTTGTACGGCATGTGGTAAGTGCGCCATGGACGCACCCGGTGATCTGATTACAATGATGAACAATTTGCCGGTGATAAATTATGCCGAATACCACAATATCAAAGAGCCTATTGAACGTTGTCCTACCGGTGCGATTGTATGGCTGGAAGGTGATCGGGTGATCAAAGGGCGGGAAAGCAAGAAGGTGGTTCGTGTTGGTAAACGTGGAATGGGGATTTCATGATTAGCAACTAGGTTGTCCTATCTCCCTTTCAGGTGACGCTGAGAAGGAAGCCTTGATCTTGATATTCTCCTGTTTGAAAAATTGTATAAAACTGGTAGATTAACAAGTCAAATCTAACTGTTGGCCAACAACTAAATATCCATGGAACAAAAGCAATCCAGAACCTATACACGCTCTTTGATTCTCTCCCGGGTGGAAAAAATTATGATTGCCTTTTTAATTGCCGGATGTGTGTTACAATATATGGACATCGACAGTGCAAAAAAATATTTTACTGGTAGCAACAGCCGTATTGTCAGTCATTCTTTTTGCGAATGCGTTTGTCCCCGTTGAAATATATGATTCCGAAGACGATGCACAGGCACTTGGACCTTTGAAAATGATGGACCTGCTTGGAGTAACCATTGCCCCAAAAGTCCTATGGATCGGTTCCGCCATCTCCATGTTTGCCATTTTCGTGTACCTTGCTGATCTAGGAAATAAAGGGTATTTGAAAATGTCCATGATTGGTGGCTTATCGATACTAATCAGTCTTGGCCTTTTGGTTTTAGCACAAATTAGTGGCGTTAAGAAAGTATCGGTTGTGATGCATGTAGTATATCGAGCGGTAGCGCTTTTGCTGGTGGACTACTATCTGGTTTACGTAGTATAGGTAGGCTCAGAGTCCCTTTCAGGTGACTCTGAGCGGGAAGACCTTTCAGGTGACTCTGAGCGGGAAGACCTTTCAGGTGACTCTGAGCGGGAAGAAATGTGACCTCAAAGAAGGACAATAACAATTAACTACTAACTACTAACAATTAACAACTAACCCTCAATCCCTATCTTTACCACCATGAACGTTTACGACTTCAAAACAGCCCTATACTTTCCCTTTCATGTAATGTTAGTGGGTGGCGGATTGCTGATTCTTGGACTCTCCATGCTTACTATGGGCATGTTGATCGGGGGTCCGATTGTTTTGTTCATTGGTCTTATTATTTTATCAACCCACTACCGTTGCCGCGTGGATTTTGGAAACAACACCTATCAGGATTATATCTGGGTACTGGGCATGCGATCGGGAAAGAAGCAAGCATTTGAAACCATCGACTATATCTTCATTAAAGAAAGCAGAGAAAGTCAAACGATGGGTTTACGCGCGGCCAATACCACTATCCATAAGTTTGTTTATGATGCCTACCTACGGTTTTCGGAAACAGATAAAATCCACCTGATCACTAAAAAGTAACAAGAAAGACCTGGTTGCTAAACTGCGCCCGATTGCAGAGAACCTGAAAACGGAAATTATTGATTATACCAGCGGGAATCCGGTCATCATCTAACCGTACTTCGGGCCTTGCCAATTGTTCTTTGATCAGAAGGTATTACTGACGATATTTAATCAGGTTGCCAAATCCGATTAAATACCTGCGATATGAAACGATACCTGGTCATTGCCTTCTCCTTTGTCATTCTCCACTCCTGTTCCGTTCAGGAATCCAAAACAAGTCCACCAAATGAAAAGATAAAATTGGTGGAAACCGGTCTTACCACACCCACCTTCATTGAAGGAGATTCAACCTTTCAATCGAAGAACGAATGGAACATTATGGAGTTCCGGGTGTCAGCATTGCGGTTATCTATGAAGGGAAAATAGCGTGGGCAAAGTCGTATGGGATAATGGATAAAGACAGCAAGGAACCAGTGACAACCGAAACACTTTTCCAGGCCGGTTCGATCAGTAAACCCATTGCTGCTTATGGTGCATTGCGACTGGTGGATCAGCAACCATTGCACCGGAAGAAGACATCAACACCTATCTCACTTCCTGGACGATACCGGAAAATGAGTTCACGACAGAAAAGAAAGTAACCCTTAAAAATCTTCTCAACCATTCAGGAGGCGTAACGGTTCATGGCTTTTTAGGATATAGCCCCGATTTACCGGTACCAACTCTTTGTGCAAGTCCTGAATGGAACACCTCCCGCAAACTCCGGTGCTATTTATGTCGATAAAATTCCTGAGAAAAGTTTTCGGTATTCAGGTGGCGGCTATACCATTATGCAACAAATGATGATTGATGTTACCGGAAAAACTTATCCGAATCTGATGAGCGAGTTGGTGTTGCAGCCATTGGAAATGAATCATAGCACCTACGATCAGCCACTCACAGGAAAACAACTTGAGCTGGCCGCTACCGGATATCTGCCCGATGGATCCATGACGAAAGGTAAGCGCCATACCTATCCGGAAATGGCCGCAGCAGGATTGTGGACCACCGCCGAAGATCTTGCAAAATTTGCCATTGATGTACAACAAACGATAAAAGGTGAGAGTACAAAGGTGCTTTCGAAGGAAATGGCCAACACAATGCTGACACCTTTTGTTGAAGATTTTACCGGACTGGGAATCTTTCTGGATAAAATTAATGATGCCGTTTATTTTCGTCATGGTGGCTGGGACGAAGGATTCTCCAGTGAATTGGTTGCACACAAAGATCAGGGCTACGGGGTTGTGGTGTTAACCAATTCCAATCACCCGGCATTTATCTCCGAAGTGATCCAATCCGTTGCCCACGTCTATGACTGGGACGAATATTTTTTGAGTTACAAACCAATTGCTTTAGACTATAGTGTGCTTGATGATATAACCGGGCGTTACCGAGTCGGCGGAAATTATCTGATCAAAGTATTTCAAAAAGATAAGGTTCTTTACAGCCAGGGATTGGGTGGAACGCCGAAAGAACTTGTACGGATCTCCGACAGCACATACGTTAGGCGTGACCTTGAAGAACTTATTCAATTTAAAATAGATTCCGCCACCGGAAAAATGAAGATGCAATTTTTAAATCCGGATACACGTGCAGAGGTTTATTCCTATCCATTGATCGATGCTGAGGAAACGCTGCCTTCAGAATTTCTGATACAAGGAAATTTTGATCAATCACTGGAAGCTTACCAGCAGCTAAAAAAACAAAATAAGAATGACCCGGCTGTTAGCGAAGGTAGTATCAATGCCATGGGGTATGGTTTATTACATGACGGGAAATTTAAATTAGCACAAGACGCATTTAAAATTAACATTCTACTCTATCCCAATAGTTCGAATGCCTATGACAGTTATGCGGAAGCGTGTATGAAAACTGGTGAACTTGACCTGGCGATCAAAAACTATACTAAATCGCTTCAACTTGACCCAAAGAATAAAAATGCGGAGGATAGGTTAGCTGAATTAAGGAAGCAGAAAGGGAATTGATTGAAAGAAGAGTACAAATTGAGGATTGAAGAAATTACGATCCAGGTTGGATGCTGTCATTGTTAAACCAATCGACCAGCGACCCGAACAATTCATTCGTACCTATTCTTCATTTTAATCTGAAATTAATCAGAATGATTCCTAGAATGCCGTTCTTGCCAAATATCAGGCTGGTGTAAGAATCACCCCATCATGATTATGTAAATCAGATAATCATGGAAAATGAAACCGTCCTGGAAGAAAATCAGTTTGAAGAGTTGATCAGGGGGCTAATTGACAATCAGTACGGGTGTTGTAATGATTTCGTTAAGGCGGATACTGTGAGTGGCTTATCCACAAATCTTACAAGATTAAGCGCAACGGGAAGCATGAAGGCTTCTGGTATCGGTAATTCGAAAGAGCACGTAACTGATAGCCGCATCAGAGGTGATACGGTCAATTGGATTGAGAACCAAAGTACCAATCCCTACGAGGCCATCTACCTAGCCAAGGTTTGGAAGTTTATCAGTCATTTAAATTCCACCTGTTTTACTTCCATAAAAAATTTTGAAAGTCATTACGCGAACTATGGTCAGGGAAGTTTTTATAAGCGCCATTTGGATCAATTTAAAAACGAGAAGGGCCGAAAATTTTCAATTGTCCTATACCTGAATCAGAATTGGAATGAAGCAGATGGCGGCATGTTGTCCCTCTATCCGGCCGGGAAGGCTCAACAAGACATCGCTCCTGTTGGAGGACGCATGGTATTTTTTCGGAGCAATGAAATGGAGCATGAAGTACAACCATCCCAGACCCTGAATAGGCGTAGTATAGCAGGGTGGTTGAAGGATTAGCGTTAACATTCGGACGTCAGGATTAAAAATTAGTACTGCCGCTACTAAGCAACTAACACCTTGAAAATTTAGTAGCGTTTATTTAGATCATATTGCTCTTTATAAAAAGCAAAGATTGGCTGGAAAGGCCCGAATTTATGTTGCTCCGGCGAAAAATTATCTGCCCATGGTCCATAATCAGTCGATACGGGTTTTAATTTCTTGTCGGGAAAATCAGCTTCCTTGTTGGGTTTACTGGGTCGCGGAAACGAACTGATATACGCTGCAATATGGTACGCTTCATCATCCGTAAGTTGAGGGGAGTCATACGTCACCCCAAAGGGCATGTTCCCCTTGATAAATTCAGCGGCAGTAATCACCCGATTCATTCCTGCTCCATCATTAAAACTATCAAATCCACCGATTGGCGGATAGATATACAGTGCGTTTTCACCAGGCTGTTTCATACCTTCTCCATTGGATAAATGGCAGCGCTCACAATTTGCCAGATATAATTTTTTTCCAATAGCCGTATCGGCCATCACCTCCGGAAGTTTTATTGTGGTATATCCCTGATACAATTTATCAATTTCAGCGGGTACATCTTCACTGAGCCACTCCATATACTTTACTATGGATTGCATTTCTTTACTATTGCTATCAAGCACGCTCCCATTCATGCTACGCTCCATGCAACCATTGATACGATCTTCAATGGTACCCATTTTATTTTCTCTACCCCTAAATTGCGGGAAGCGATTGGTGACGCCCACAAAAGCACCAGCACCAATTTTTCGCCCTGCATCTAAATGACAATTATTACAGGTAAGGTTGTTCCCGGCAAAACGCATGGATGGTTCAGTGGCCCCTGGTCCGATATTACGGGAGGTTTCCGTGATCAGTAAATAACCATATCTGACATACTCGCCAGATTCACCGTCGGGAACATCCAGAACAAGTGATTTTGGTCTCCATGACGCAGCGGTTACCGGTTGATCTTTAGTATTCTCCAGGGGCTGGCCAGTTCCCGGATATAATAAGGTTATGAAAAGCGCGATGTTATAGAGAGCGACCAGAACAATCATCAGATAAACTAATTTAATTAGTAACCTGATTTGGGTAAACGTATCTTTCATTTATTAGGGCAAAAAATTAGTGAACCCGCTTTATTAATTCGCTTCTTTAATGTACCCCCACCCCTGGCGTTGTTTTGTAACTAACTCCAGTATTCCATCGGGGACGGATCCGACACCACTGACTAATTGGCCAGGTTCCACTTTGTGCCGATCGAGGGTCATTTGACAAGCGACAAAAGATACATTCTCATTTTTAAGGAGTGTTTCAATTTCAGAAGCTACCGATGACTTATCTTTTAAAATCATATCCAACGCTCCACTATAAATGACCACCTCGAATTTTGCTTTTGGATAGTTTTTTGCCATGACGGAAACATGTCGTACAGTTGACTGATGCACTTTAGCATCGGCACTGGTCACATCAAAGACAATATTAATGGGATCCGTCTGCGCGTATGAAATCAAAGCAATAAATAAAAATCCAACTACTAATTGAAACTTTCTCATGGTACTATTTTGAAAAATTAATTTGATGAATAAAAAAATACCTTCCAGAAAAATATGATTTTCAGGAAGGTATCAAATAATATCTAACCAATACTGGCATCAATATAAGCGATTCTATTCTCTGCAAGCCGCCCCAATGCCCAGACACCTGAAGGTGCCGCATGAATACCCGGCAAGGTACCCGGCTACAAAATCCTGATAAACATCTTCCTGTTTGAGTCCCATTTTTTGAGCAACAAATTGAGCATTCACTTTACGGGCCATATCACATACACAAAAAACAGTTCCATTGGCTTGCAGGCCTTTGATTCCTGCCAGTCCGGGAAGCGGATAGGCACCTTCCACCGGCTCATAATATGCGTTTCTCAGCGCTGGCTGTTTGGTGACCGGGTCATTGTAATGAAAAAACTCTCCCAGCTTATACTTAGCAATCGTAGCATCATTCATTGCAAAGATCATCCCATGATGACGTAATACGTTCATTACACCCAATTTATCAGGTGTCGTTCCCGTTTCTGAATTGGTAAGATAATAGACGTTAGACCAAATGAAACCCCACGGAATGGCCTGTGAAACATCATATGCTACGGGGTGACTCTTTTTTCCGATGGCCTGTAAGGCAGCATCTAAATCTTCACCACTGGCAAGGTCTTTCAAATTAAAATCAAATTGATCAGGCAGTAATCCAGCCTGAATGGAATTCGGAATGAGTGAAATTCCTGTTGCTGCAGCTCCTGTAGCCAGCGTACCAAAAAATCTCCTCCTTGAATTTGAATGGACGTTTTTCATAATTGTTGGGTTGAATGTTTAGGTTATTGTTTGTGTTTTGAGGAATTTAAATTAAAGATTAATAAAATGATTGTACAGCTTTCATCAGGTAAATTCAAAATAAACAATTTGCGATTTTTAAACCTGAGCAGAATTTCAAAAAACTAAATAGAAGTTTAAACATCATTTATTCCTTATTCTTACAGAATTTATAACCTTTGGGCCTTCTTAATAACAACGATGGATTTAGTAGAAAGAGAAGAACGCGAATACCTGGAAGAAATAAAAGAGAAATTGTCGCTCGCCATTAAGCGGGCGGATGATCGTGTAAAAGAATTCTCAACGGAACTCCGGCAAAACAAGGAATACATTTATGAACATCAATCCGGAATGGATGAGGCCGATATGGTTTCAGCAGGGCAATCCATTAACCGGATGGCATTCACCGGTGAATCTGCTGAAGTCCGTAAAAGAAAACTATTCAAACTGGTTGCTTCCCCCTATTTTGGTCGCATTAATTTTGGTATGAAAGGACGTAAAGCGCTTCCTGTTTATATCGGGATGTATACGTTTTTTGATGAGACCAGTCGCACGAATCTGATCTATGATTGGCGCGCTCCCATTGCCTCCATGTTTTATGATTTTGAATTAGGCGAAGCCTTTTACGAAACCCCTGCCGGAAAAATAACCGGAAATATTTCACTCAAGCGTCAGTATAAAATCCGTGATGGGGAGATGGAGTTTATGATCGAAAATGCGGTCAGTATTCATGATGAAGTGCTGCAAAAAGAACTCAGCAGATCAAGTGATGATAAAATGAAAAATATTGTCGCGACGATACAACGGGATCAAAACCTGATTATCCGAAACGAAACGGCATCCGTCATGATTATTCAGGGAGTTGCGGGATCTGGCAAGACATCGATTGCCTTACACCGGATTGCTTTTTTGTTGTACCGTTTCCGGGAAACCATCGCAGCGCATGATATTCTGATTATCTCCCCCAACAAAATTTTTGCGGATTACATCTCTACTGTATTGCCAGAACTGGGAGAAGAAGTAATCCCAGAGATGGGAATGGAAGAATTGGCAAAAGATTTATTGGACAGCCGATATTCCTTTCAAACTTTTTTTGAACAAGTTTCAAGCCTGCTCGAAAAACCTGATGCTAGTTTTATTGAAAGAATTCAATTTAAATCCTCCTTTGAATTCCTGAGTAAAATCAACCAGTATCTGATCTATATAGAGAATAATTATTTTTCACCACAGGAATTAAAGATTGGTGGTGTTCGGATTTCCGGGGAATTTATTAAAATGAAATTCAAGGCTTATCATCGCCTGCCCCTACTCAAGCGTTTTCCGGAAGTCGCGAAGGAAATCTTAACACACGTGAGAAATGTGGTAAAACGAAAATTAACAGGACGTGAAAAATCCCTTGTATGGCAAGCGTTGCCACGCATGTTCAAATTTAATACTACACATGAGTTATACTGGGATTTCTTTTAGCTGGACAGGACAACCAGCCATGTATAAAATCAATCAGCACAACATGTTGGAATATGCAGATGTCTTTCCGCTACTGTATTTTACATTTCGACTGGAAGGGCTCCGCACCTATGACCATGTGAAACATTTGCTCGTTGATGAAATGCAGGACTACACCCCGGTACAGTATGCGGTACTTTCCCGTGTTTTTAAATGCAGGAAAACCATCCTGGGGGATGTGAACCAAACGGTGAATCCGTATAGTTCAACTTCAGCCGAGGGAATCGAGCAAATTTTTCCACAAGCCGACGTCATTAAGCTGAATCGAAGTTATCGCTCTACTATGGAAATCGTCGCCTTCACTCAACACATTTCACCCAATGCAAATCTGATCCCCATAGAACGGCACGGTGATCTGCCGGAAGTAAAAGGATTTGAAACCGAAGAAGAAGAGATCACCGCTATTCAAAACAGCATTGAAGAATTTAAAAACTCCGGCCATCAATCCATGGGGATTCTTTGCAAGACTCAACGTCAGGCAAATCAATTATTCAGGGCCTTGAAATCGGATCATTTGCATTTGTTAACCGCTGACAGTACGGTCTTTAAGGAAGGCATCAATATCACCACGGTACATCTATCAAAAGGTCTTGAATTTGATGAAGTAATTGTTCCCTTTGCGTCTGAATACCATTACCACACCGCCGTCGATCGAAGCTTATTGTACATTGCCTGCACAAGAGCCATGCACAGACTGGTACTTACCCATACTAGTAATCATTCAAAATTTATCGTTATCCCATAATGATTATCGGCCCGGTAGTATACCGGGCCGATAACACTAACTATATAACCACCAATAGTCTCTAAACTAAATTGGCATGAGCTGCCGCCAGTCGCGATACCGGAACTCTTGGACCTGAGCAGGAAGCATAGTTCAATCCGATTTGGTGGCAAAACAAAATGGATTCAGGATGACCTCCATGTTCGCCGCAAATGCCAATTTTCAAATCGGGATTATTTTTCCGACCGTCTGCTACTGCCATGCGCATTAACTTACCCATACCATTTCGATCTAAAACCTCGAATGGATTATTCTTAAGAATTCCATTGTTGATATAATATGGCAGGAATTTATTTTCAGCATCTTCCCTGGAGAATGAGAACGTGGCCTGGGTTAAGTCGTTGGTTCCAAAAGAGAAAAACTCAGCAACATCAGCAAGCTCTTCTGCCTGTAGGCAGGCCCTCACTACTTCAATCATGGTGCCGAATTTAACATTGAGTTCAATCTTGTATTCGGCTTCCAATTTCATGCGTATATCATCCATGATTTTCTTTACTTCCACCAATTCCTGAGCAGTACAAACCTGAGGCACCATGATTTCGGCATGTACTTCAATTGATTTTCGCTGGCAGTCAGCAGTCGCTTCCAAAATCGCCTGTATCTGCATTTTGTAGATTTCGGAGAATGTAAGCCCAAGTCGCACGCCCCGGTGACCCAGCATTGGATTCACTTCATGTAGTTCCCTGACTTTACGAAGCATTAGTTCCTTCTTATCAATTGCCCTTCCAACCAGTTCTTCTCCTTCCAGATTAAACGGAGCTCTTGCCATTGATTCCGAATCGATGTTCTTTTCTGTATCCAGTAACCGAAGTGTTCCCAATAAATTAGTTACTCCATCTACAGTGGTCTTCAGATGTTTCAGATTTTCGATCTGGTCATGAAGTTCTTCCTCCGTTGGTAAGAATTCATGAATCGGTGGATCCAGTAAGCGGATGGTCACAGGTCGTGGCGCCATCACGGTAAGGATTTCTCTAAAGTCCTTACGCTGCATTTCTTTGAGTCGTTCGATCGCTGAAGATCGCTCGGACTCATCTGCTGCCAGAATCATCTCCATCATAATAGGCAACCGGTCAACGGCATTGAACATGCGTTCGGTACGACATAGTCCGATACCCATTGCCCCAAATTCAACGGCTTTTTGTGCCCCCTCCGGTGTATCCGCATTGGCGAATACTTTTAGCTTTGCTTTTTCATCCGCCCAGCCTAATAATGTCTTCAGGTCTTCAGAAAAAGTGGGCTCTACCGTTGGAATTATTCCCTGATAAATATGACCTGTTCCACCATCGATGGTGATGTAATCACCCTCATGTAAAACTTTGTCACCGATTTTAGCAATGCGCAATTTAGTATCCACTTCAATTCCCTCTGCTCCTGCCACACATGGCTTACCCATTCCGCGTGCTACTACTGCAGCATGCGATGTCTTTCCACCCCGGCTGGTAAGTATTCCCTGGGCAGCAAAAAATCCATGAATATCTTCGGGCTTGGTTTCTTCCCGAACTAAAATCACTTTTGATCCATCCTTTGCGATTTGTTCAGCGCGGTCTGCATCAAATACCACGTGACCGGAAGCCGCTCCAGGTGATGCGGGAAGTCCAATGGCTAACGGAGTTTTTTGAACCGACTCATCCAACTGCGGATGTAAAAGTTGCTCCAGCATATCCGGTTTAATTCTCAGAAGGGCTTGCTCCCTGGTAATCATTTTTTCCTGCACCATCTCCACTGATGTACGCACCATTGCTTTGGTATTCATTTTACCATTACGTGTCTGGAGGCAATACAAAACTCCATTTTCGATGGTATATTCAAAGTCCTGAACCTCACTATAGTGATTTTCAAGTTTTTTTCGTAGCTCTTCCAATTCTGCATATAGGGCTGGCATTTCGGCTGCTAAATCACTTACCGGCTTCGGTGTGCGAATTCCAGCCACTACATCTTCACCTTGTGCATTGGTTAAGTATTCACCGTACATGATGTTCTCACCTGTTCCGGGATCACGGGTAAATCCGACGCCGGTAGCGCAATCATTACCCATATTACCAAACACCATGGTCACAACATTTACCGCTGTTCCATTTGCCATTTCAGGTGTGATCTTAAACTCTCTGCGGTAGTCGATAGCGCGTTTACCCATCCAGGAGTTGAATACTGCTTTAATGGCAATCTCTAATTGCTCGTATACATCTTCAGGGAAAGGCTTATGCAAAGTTTCTTGTACGACCTGAAGAAAGCGATCACTGATTTCTTTTAACTCGGGTGCTTTTAATCCAACGTCAACTTTAACACCTTCACGCTGCTTGATCTCATTAAAGACTTCATCAAATTTTTCATCCGGTACCCCCAGAGCCACTTTACCAAATAATTGAATAAACCGGCGGTATGCATCATATCCAAACCGTTCATTTTCGGTTTGTTTGATCAGCCCTAAAAGAGTCTGTTTATTAAGGCCAAGATTCAAAATAGTATCCATCATCCCCGGCATTGATAAAGCCGATCCGGAACGAACTGAAACCAATAACGGGTTTTCAGGATCACCGAATCCTTTACCGGTGGTTTTTTCCATCATCCGTATTTGATGCTTCACCTCCTCCATTAATTCTGCAGGTAAGGAACGATTTTCATCGTTTAGATATGCCAGACAGGCATCAGTTGATATTACAAAGCCAGGAGGAACATTCAGACCGATTTGGGTCATTTCACAAAGGTTAGCACCTTTACCGCCCAGCAGGCGCTTATTCTTTCCATCACCATCATGGAAAGAAAATACATACCTGTTTTTCAGGTTCATTTTTTCTTTTTTTGGGGATTCTAAAGTCTCGGTTGCCATACGTCAGTGTTTTATTTTGGAACATAAAGTAGTGACTACCAGAATCGATCGCTATGACATAGATCAGCACGAACGAGGACAATTGTCATACCACACGCTCACCCGATATTCGGTATAAGTAACTGACTGCTAAACCCATTATCCTTCAAATCGTCAGGTTTATCATTTTTCATGAATGATTTCAATTCAATAATGTAACCCATTACCGGGATTCCAGTTAATTTATAAGACCAACCTCACTTCTGATGTTTAAGAATTATTTTAAAGTCGCCTTTCGAAATTTCAGCAAAGACAACCTCTATTCATTCATTAATGTATTTGGGCTCGCCACGGGCATTACCTGTTCGTTACTTATTTTTCTGTATGTCTCGGATGAACTTAGTTATGATCGCTATCATCCACAGGCCGAACAAATCTATCGTGTGAATGAATTTTTTGAAGCAGATGATGGCTCCGGAGAACGCTCCTCCAGTATTCCCTTTCCGATGGGAGAAACCATGGCTGAAAGTTATCCGAACATGGTAAAAGAAACTGTTCGATTTTTTGATTTCCAGGCACCCACGGTAGCTGTACTTTATGAACCTGCCGATAAAGCCTTCAATGAACGTAATTTCTATTTTACGGACTCTACCTATTACAAAGTATTTTCTTTTCCTCTTCTTCAGGGAAATCCGGAAACTGCACTCAACAAACCAAACGCTGTTGTTATCTCCGCCAGTACCGCGAAAAAATACTTTAACGATCAAGATCCGATGGGTAAACTCCTGCGTATCCAGGGAAGAGTAGATCTGATGGTTACGGGGGTAATGGAAGACATGCCCGCCAACAGTCATATGCATGCTGATTTTTTAGCTTCCTTCTCTACTTTACGAAATTTCTTTGGGGGTCAATATCCGGGCAACTGGTATTGGAATCCCTGCTGGACCTATCTTCTGTTGGAGGAAAATGTCAATCCTGCTGATTTGGAGGCCATGTTTCCTGCTTTTGTTCAGGACCATTTGCCCGACTTTATTAAAGATGATGTTTATTTAAAGTTACAGGCGCTTACTGATATCCATTTAACATCGCATCTTCAATTCGAGATGGAGCCCAATAGCAGCGAGGCGAATATCTATTTATTTTCAAGCATTGCAGTATTTGTACTGTTAATTGCCTGTATCAACTTCGTAAACCTTTCGACTGCACGATCAATGAAACGCGCCAAAGAAGTGGGGCTTCGAAAAGCAGCTGGCGGACTTAAACATCAACTGGTGTTTCAGTTTCTGATGGAATCGGTTTTAACAACTTTATTAGCGCTTATCGTTTCTATTGGATTGGTGTACTTCAGTCTCTTTGCCTTTAATAATTTCACTGAAAAAGATATTCAATTAAATCTGCTTGATTTTGAATTTACGGGTACCTTATTGATTGCCGGTGTTTTCATTGGGATACTGGCGGGAATTTATCCGGCTCTTGTGCTCACCTCTTTTAATCCTATTAAGGCATTAAAGGCAGATCATCTAAAAAGCAGGGGGCTAAGTTTTCGAAAAGTATTGGTGGTTGCTCAATTTACGATTTCCATTGTGCTGATCATCGGAACGGGTGTCGCGATCAAGCAATTGAATTTTCTTCAAAACGATGACATTGGTTTTACGAAGGATCATATTATTATGCTGCCCATCATCGGTACACCTATTGCCCCTGTATACCAAAGTTTCGTGGATGAAGCGATCCGACACAATGGGATCCAATCGATAACTGCTGTGGAGGAAGTGTTAGGCGCAAAACATCAGGGTGCAAATTATCAATTTGAAGGTATGGAGGCTTCAAGTTTATTCTCACGACTGAATGTTCGACATGATTTTTTGAAAACCTTTAACATTCCATTACTGGCAGGCCGCGATTACTCCATCGAGAGTGAAATTGATGATAGTCTTTCGCTGGTGGTAAATGAAAAACTGGTAAAACAGTTTGGGTGGACTGCTGAAGAGGCTATCGGTAAACCGTTTACTTTTGGTCGCCACCGGGGGGAAATTATTGGTGTTACCCAGGATTTTAATTTTTCATCGAAGCACGAACCCATTGGTCCGCTGGTACTGCATCTCAATACATTCCCCGGTGCCTTCAACTTGTTTCTAAAATATATGGCGGTAAGAATTAGTGCGGACGATGCGCGAGGTTCAATCGCCACCTTATCGACCTTATGGGAAAAGATGCTACCCGATCGGCCCTTTGAATATTTTTTTCTGGACAATGAATTAAATAATTTGTACAAGGCTGAAGCAAATCTCAGTAAAGTTGCAGGCACCTTTTCCGTCCTCGCAATTCTGGTAGCATGTCTTGGATTATTTGGGCTGGCTTCTTTTAATGCAGAGCAACGGAAAAAAGAAATCGGAATCAGAAAGGCACTGGGCAGCACAGTTCCACAAATTATCGGATTGATCTTTAAAGATTTTACTAAGCTTTTGATTGCTGCTATTCTTGTGGCCTGCCCGCTTGCTTATCTTGCTCTGGAAAAATGGTTGGGTACTTTTGCTTATCGGATTGACATCCCTTTATGGATTTTTGCAGCTGCTTCGGCTGTCACGGTAATCATTGCCTTACTGACTGTAAGTTACAAATCCATTTCGGTGGCACAATCCAATCCGGTAGACTCGCTGAAATACGAATAATCGTATCCTGGCTAACTAACGTGTTGCGGAATTTGAACGATAAAGGTAGCTCCGTTGCCTTCATTCTTCTTATACATCACCTTACCCTGAAGTAATTCTACATAGTGCTTTACTAAGGAAAGTCCTAATCCGGTTGAACTTTCTCCTCCGGTTGGACGGGCAGAAAGTCTGGTAAACTTTTTAAACAACAGCGGTTCTTCTTTTGATTTTATTCCAGGCCCCTCATCAATCACAGCAATTTGTAAAGCATCCTGGAGCTGTGATAACTCAACCTGTACGGGCATTCCTGGAGTTGAAAATTTCACTGCATTTGAGATCAGGTTCTCAAAAATTAGTTTCAGGTAGGTTTTATCCGATTCAACCACATCCGTTGATGCAGTGTTTATCAAATTGATACGAATATCCTTTTTATTTGCTACTTCTTCCATTAGCGAAAGTATTTCATAGAGCAGTGATTCAATCTTTATTTGCTCCAACCGCAATGGCAAATCTTTCTGTTCAGCAGCATTCATCTTCAACACTTTTTCAATAAGATCGAGTGCATTTGATGAGGATTGTTGTATCAGTTCAATATATTTATTTCGATCGGTTGATTGGGGATCATCCTTTAAAAAATTAGTCAGGCTGGAAATGTTAAACAATGGATTTTTAAGATCATGCGCCAGTATCCCAATGATTTGGTCTTTTTCTTCAACATATTTTTCTAATTCCCCACGTTGTTTGGCTATCGTTTCTTTTTGTAATTCAAGAAGTTCGTTCTTTTTTTCCAGACTAATAAGGGCCTTTGTTTGTGTTGTCTCAAACACAAAAGAAATCACCAGCAGGATTAGCAGTAATCCGGGTAAAACGGAAACATACCACAATGTTTTTAATTCCTGATTGTATTCTACAGGCAACTCAACGCCCTGAAGTGCCAGGATACCAAATCCAATCATCAACATAAAACTGATTGCACCCCACACCCCTCCGGATGTTTTACCAACTACCAATAACGCCAAAATAGGTATTGAAATAATCCACGGATAAATTGCCGACCAAAGACCGCCGGAAAAATAGGATAATATGGTAATGGCTGCCGAACCGATGAAAATAAAAATATTACCCACCAGCGGGAGCGGAAATTTTGCCCTTACTAAAAATGGTAAAATCAAAAATCCAATTACATTAAAGAGCATTAGATACACTCCCTTTTCGAATTCAAAATAGAGTCTAAGGCCAATATACGAGCTCGAGAAAAGTGACGTAAGCAGGCATGCACGTACTAATAACCGGGCCCTTCGGAGTTGAATAGGGTCATGATATTCAGAAGGGATAAAATAATCAGAGTAGGTGATTAGTTGCATAGTGCGAAATTAACAAAACCCGACCTTGAATATTATGCGAATTGATCCGTAATCTTACCTGGTCCTGCTATTGATCCTCTATTTCGATATCAAACGGATGGCCCCAACGCCATTTTGCCAAAGTTTATGGATGTAGGCGGGCACATCAACTTCCAGGATCTCCTTCGCCCTGTTATCCAGGGATGTCCATTCCTTTAGAAGTTCAACGTTCCGATCCCGTACCGGTTGTGTGACGCGTGGAATATTGCTATCCGCTTCGTTAATCATGAATATGTAATTTGCCGTAAACATATTCGGAAAATTTTCCACATCATCGTATGCTTTTGATTTTCGCTGGACCATATCCTCATCCCATGCTTTCATCTTTTTGACTAATGCCGTTCCTTCTTTCTTGATAGCTGTGTATTTGGAATCATCTCCCATGTCTTTCAGTATTCCTTCTACCTGCTCCCGAATATTGAGGATAGTATTAACTTTTCTATGCATCGCATTCAAATTTCCTTCTATTGTAATCATGAAATCATTGTGTTCCTTGAATTGTGCTTCTGTAATTTCATACAATGGATTAGGAATGATTTTAAATTCGGTTTTCAATGCCTGATCACCATACTTCAGTGTTACAGTGTAGGAACCAGGTGGTACTTTATGCCCCTGAAAATTAGCTTCAATGTAAACTGTAGGAACACCAACCATTGTAGGATAGCGGGTATCCCATACAAAGCGATTTAGCCCTTTATCTTTGGAAATGGTTGGATCCACAGGAGGACCGCCTGCATACCCCTGCTGGGCATCACTCTTTTCTGTTGTAATTTGTCTGATGAGATTTCCGGCGGTATCATGAAACTCCATATGAACAACAATAGAATCCGCAAGCTTGGGCAATTGATAATAGATAACAATTCCGTTCGCCGGGTTCACTCCTATGAACGCACTGGTTCCATCAAAATCTTTCGATGAACGGTTGAGTTGGCTTCCCCAGTTTCCATAAACTAAATCTTCGGGAGTGTAAAGTGTTGGAGTTGTATTGCCGTCTTTATATTGACGAAGTAATCCCAGATCATCCAATATCCAAAACGATCTGCCCGATGTGGCAACTACCAGGTCATCATTTTTAATCTTCAGATCCTGAATGGGTGTAATTGGTAAATTTAATTGTAAGGGTTGCCAACTTGTACCTCCGTTCCAGGAGATATAGATACCCGTTTCGGTTCCGGCAAATAACATTCCCTTGCGAACCAGGTCCTCACGTACTACCCGAGTATACGCACCGTACGGTATTCCTTTACTGATATTCGTCCAGGTTTTACCATAATCGGTGGTTTTATACAAGGCCGGTGTGTGATCATTAAATTTGTATCGTGTGGTAGCAATATAGGCGGTGGCAGGATCATGAGGAGAAACATCAATCGCATTGACTAAACATTCGGCCAATCCTTTGGGCGTAACATTCATCCAGGTTTTACCACCATCACGCGTAAGTTGAACGACCCCATCATCACTACCGGTCCAGATCACTCCTTTTTCATGAGGGGATTCCATTACATAGGCCAGGGTTCCATAATTTTCTGCACCGACGGCCTCATTCGTATACGGTCCACCCATTTTTCCCTGCTTATCCTTTTCATTACGGGTTAAATCGGGTGATACTTCTTCCCATGTAAGCCCCTTATCTCGAGTACGCAACAATAGTTGAGCACCATGATAAAAAGTGTTAGGTTCATGTTTTGACCAAATGATGGGTGCATTCCAATTGAAACGGTACTTCATCTCTTTCCCATCTCTTCCCAAATATTGTATAGGTGCCGCCATGATCTTAGTACTGGCGTTTGTCTTCGTGTCCAGCACTTCGATTGTTCCCAAATAACTACCCCCCAGTACGTATCGCGGATCATCCGGGTTGAACGCCAGAAAGGCACTCTCCCCTCCTGCAGAGCTGGTCCAGTTTCGTTCGGAAATGCCCCAGTCACCCAGCGCGAGACTTTCAATACGGACAGAAGAATTATCCTGCTGCCCTCCATAAATCCGGTAGGGAAAATGATTATCCACATTGATTCGGTAAAACTGAGCGGTAGGCATATTGCTCAGCGAAGACCAGGATGCAGCCTGATTAAAGGTAACACCTGCTCCACCATCATCTGCCACCACCATATTTTTTGAATTATTGGGATTAATCCATAAGTCATGATAGTCACCATGCGGACCAGACAATGTTTCCCATGTTTTCCCATCATCAATTGAGCGAAGTGCATCGGCACTTAAAACATACACGGTGTGTTCGTCCTGTGGATCCGGAAAAACCTCAATGTAATACCAGGCACGTTGCATCAATCGGTGATCACCACTTACCTTACTCCAATTTTTTCCAGCATTCATGGAATGATATAAACCGCCAAGATTCTTTTCATAATCACTTTCAATCAGGGCATACACCTTATCCGGATTTGCGCGAGAAACTGCGATTGCCATTTTTCCCATTTCTTTGGGTAACCCATTCGTCAAGGGCAACCAGGTCTCGCCACCATCGGTTGATTTATAGAGGCCACTGCCAGGTCCACCGCTGATCACCTTCCATGGCAATCGTTGATGGTGCCACATGGCAGCGTACAACGTTAATGGATTGTGCATGTCCATTGATAACTCCGAACATCCGGTGAGCTCATTGACAAACAGCACTTGTTTCCACGTAATCCCACCATCGGTAGATTTATAAATACCCCGTTCTTTGGTCGGACCATTAATAGCACCCTGCGCAGCAACATACACTAAATCAGGGTTTTGAGGGTGGATAATAATTCTTGATATCTGATAGGTCTTCTCCAACCCTAATTTGCGCCAGGTTTTACCCGCATCATTTGATTTGTAAACACCATCCCCATAGGAAGTCATTACACCTCGCGGAGCATGTTCACCCATTCCGACGTACACGATGTTCGGATTGCTTTCAGAAACAGCAACAGCACCAACGGAACCCGTTTTAAAATACCCATCTGAAACATTGGACCATGTAATTCCAGCATCTGTAGTTTTCCAAACGCCACCACCGGTTGTTCCCATATAGTATGTAAGCGGGTCACCCATCACGCCTGTTGCCGTATTGGATCGGCCCCCACGAAAAGGGCCAATGCTTCTATACTTCACATTTTTAAAAACAGAGTCGAGGGGCTGAGCAAATGAAAAAAAGGAGATGGACACCAATAAAATGACCAGGTATAAACTTCTCATAGTAGCAATGGATTGAGGTTTGGTTGCGAATATAGCAGAACCCGTTTTCAGAACGGTATTCATTTCAAAATCTTATCCCACTGAATGAAAATATTCCGATCACGTAACCTGTCAGGCCTATTTTTCGTATACCTAGCAGTACAAGGTATATAGAATATTATGATATCAAAAAACCTCACTGCCGCTTCCACAAAGCCCATTATTCTGGGTATTCTGAAACAGGGAAAGAGTTACGGTTATTTAATCATTCAAAAAATCAAAGACATTTCGGGCGGGAACATTGAGTGGTCGGATGGCATGCTGTACCCGGTCCTGCATCGATTAGAAAAAGAAGGTTTCATTCGATCAGAATGGGTAATGGAGCAGGATTCCAGGCCAAGAAAGTACTACGAAATAACAGCTAAGGGTAAAAAAGAACTGATCACTGAAGAAGCACAGTGGGTACAGGTTAATGCGGTACTTAGCAAATTATGGAAATCAAATCCATCAACCACTTAATACAATGTTTGATCTGGAAAGTGAAATAAAAAACTGGCTTCGATTATTTAGAAAGCATCGTGCCTTTAATCACGGCTCTATCCGTGAAATGGAAGTTCACATTCGAGATCATATCGACCACCTGATAGGAAAGGGTGAATCACCGGAACAAGCATTTCAAACAGCAGTCAAGGCCTTTGGTGATATTCCAATGATGGCCAGCGAGGAGGACTGGAATCAAAAACCAAAATCAATTTTTAATTCATCAAATCATTTGACCATGATTGCTAATTATTTTAAAATCGCTACCCGTAATTTTGTCAACCATAAGTTTTATTCTTTTCTAAACATCGTGGGATTAACCCTGGGGTTGGCGATAGTATTTATTATTGGGTTATTTGTTTCTGACGAATTAAGTTTTGACCAATTCCACGAAAAGAAAGATCAGCTCTATCGGGTTGTAGAAAATCAATATTATTCTGATCAACCCGTATTTCCGGTTGCAGTTACTCCTACCGCGCTGGGACCAGCTTTAAAAGCTGACTTTCCAGAGATTGTCAACACCACACGGGTATCACGTGAAGAGTTTCGATTTGAACAGGGTGAAAAGAAAATTGTCGAGCAAAATGGAATCATGGTTGATGATTCATTTTTTGAAATGTTCACATTTCCATTAGCCAGTGGTAGTCTGGAGTCCTTCCATCAAAATCCAAATGGGCTCCTTTTAAATCAGGAATTAGCGGATAAATACTTTCCAGACATGGATCCTGTCGGTAAGATGATTAAATTAGAGGGTGAGGAATTTATCGTCTCGGGAATTCTGAAAGAAATCCCACGTAACTCACATCTCTCATTCCGTTATATCACCAATTTCCAAAATTACCTTTCCCATAACCCTGACCGCGCGGTGAGCTGGGGATCCAACTGGCTATACACCTATGCAGAATTGGATAAGGGTGCAAACCTGGAGGATGTGAATAACAAAATTATCGGCCTTATAAAAGCGAATAGTGACGGTTCTGTTACCGATATTTATCTACAACCCCTATCAAATATCTATCTGGGTGAAATAGACTTTACGGTTGAAATTAACCGAAAAGGACAAATGGTATATGTGAAGGTATTTGCCGTCGTCGCCATTTTTATTTTGTTAATCTCCTGCATCAACTTCATGAACCTTTCAACTGCTCGTTCTGCAAAGCGTTCAAAAGAAGTTGGGCTCAGGAAAACAGTCGGTGCGGTTCGTGGTCAATTAATCTTTCAATTCTTAAGCGAGTCAGTTTTTTTATACACCCTTGTTGCAGTTGTTTTAGCCATTGGAGTGGTCGTACTTATTCTCCCTTCATTTAATATGCTGGCCAATAAAGAATTTAGCTTTGCCACGCTAATTGATCCTTCCTTCGGCTATAAGTTGACAATCGGAATAATCGCCATCGCACTTATTACCGGCCTTTTATCAGGAAGCTATCCGGCAATCGTTCTAAGCGCAACACGTCCAATCAGTACCCTTAATGGAAAATCCGATAAAGGTCGGGGTGGTGCTATACTCCGTAAGGTTTTGGTAGTAATGCAGTTTGCAATTTCAGTAGTTTTAATTATTGGTACAGTAGTCGTGTATCAACAATTGCAATTCATTCAGGCGGCAGATTTAGGATACAATAAAGACAATATCATTTATACCTTTGCACCCGGCGAAAACGTCAATACGTTTGCCAGTGAAGTCCGTCAATTACCAGGTGTTATAAATGCTGGTTTATCCAACCGGCATCCTGCGTATGTATTAAGTAGTTCCTCCGGCTTTAGCTGGCCAGGATCAAATCCTGATGAAACCATTTTGATTCATTTTATGGGGGTCGATGAACATTATATGGAAACCATGGAAATGGAGTTGCTTGACGGAAGACCTTTTCAACAAGCCGATACGGCGGTCGTAATGATTAATGAACAAGCAAAAGAAATCATGGGATTGAGCGAACCTATTGGGCAAACTATAAACGCATATGGAGAGCAAAAGATTGCAGGTGTAGTTAAGGACTTCAGTTGGTACTACTCAATGCCCGGAATATTCACTGTTCTCTGACCTACCGAGCTTTGTACACAATTCTTGTTTGCAGAATTATTGCCGCTTCTTGTACAATCGTTTGAAAATCACTTAAAGGGTACCCATACGGGCCGGAGAGAAGGCCCTTAAGAAATAGGCTCTTTTTAGCAATCTTGAATGCGCAATGGGGATAGAATTTTCTATCCCCGTTTATTTTATGCTTGAAAGTCAACGTTACACATCAATCGTACCAAATCCCCCTTCCCCTGGCCAAGCTATTGAGTATTCCGCTCATAAGCCCTTAAAAACCTGCCAAACCGTTGGTGCGCGTAAGGGATAAAGCGAATCTTCTTGGATTGGCTCGATGGCCAGTGGAAGCGCCGCCATAGCGTATTTGTAATCAGACATCAACACCATATTCTTTGTGTCTTGCAACAGTTTCCGGAACTCTTTGTCTCTTGCTTCCGGCGTTTCAAAAATTGGCGTTGTCCAAATAGTAATTGATTAACAACCCAAGCCGTTATTAATACAACTGTCGGAAGTACAAGTACAGTGG
>CALOAV010000113.1:0-66665 GCA_942491425.1 uncultured Cytophagales bacterium | reverse complement strand
AGAAGTCACCGATTTTTGCCGTTTGTTTTCACTCGGCAGAATAACCGTGGGCAATGATCCGGCGAATCGCAACTACAAACCCCTGCTATCTGCGGATGCGAATTTCTTTACTTTTTTTAACTTCCCGCTAATCGAAGGACAACCCGATCAGGTATTGAAAAATCCGGATAACGTAGTCTTGTCGGAAACCCTGGCAAAACTCTACTTTGGGAACGAGCCGGCCGTAGGCAAACGTCTCTGGACTTCCTTGTACCGCGATGGTACACCCGTTGAATGTTTAGTCACCGGCGTCATGAAAGACTTCGCAACCAACTCGCACTTGCAAATTGAAATTCTGTTTTCAGAGGTTACGTAGCTGACGTATTTCAATTGCTATAAGAATGTTCCGGCGACTGGACAAGTAATTTTTTTGTCAGCCACATAAAGGTTTCAGATGAAACAAGCCCCATTGTACTTTCTGCAAAGTTGCGATGAGCAGTTGCAGCCACACCTTCCCGAAGGGGAACCTGTTGATAGCAACTTCTCTCGTCAACCCATTGGCAGATTCATCTGCATTCTGCAGACCTTGAAAGCAGCGAGACCAGCAAAAAAGAATCAGGGGTAAATCCTTTTTACATATACATGTTTAGCGTGGTAGGTATTTTATTGTTGTTGATTGCTTTTATTAATTATACCAACATGTCTACTACCCTTGCCATAAAGCGCACACAGGAAATGGGCATTCGAAAAAGTTTGGGTGCAAGACAAGGGAGTATGATTGCACAGTTTACTATTGATTCATTGTTATTGTCATTTGTTTCTTTCGCTATCGCCGTGTTATTGGCCCACCTGCTAATTCCAATGATCAATGAATTTACAGGAAAGCAATTAGAATTTAGTACACTACCGATGAAGTGGATTCTTCTTATTGTCGCTTGTATTTTTTTATCGGCAATTGTATCATCAATATATCCAGCGTATACCTGTCTTCGGGCTTCGATGGTGAATACTATGAAAGGAGGGAGTTCACAACCAGGTCAACTTTTTTCCATTCGAAAAATTTTACTGGTAGTACAATTTACAATTTCAATTGCCATGATTGCCTCCACCTTTGTCATTTACGATCAATTGCAATACTTGCACAACAAAGACATTGGGTATGATGTGGATCGCTTGATGGTAATCGATATTAATAGTGGGGCACTGCGAAGAAATGTCGAAGGGATTAAAGTTGAGTTTTCAAAGATACCGGAAGTACTTAATGTTTCCACGACCACTCGCGTACCTGGAGAATGGAAGACGTTTGCCATTGCGGAAGTGAATAAGGAGGGTAATGACAATGGAGATGAAATGATTTATATGGGTGCTGATCAGGATTTCCTGGATACCTATGATATTCAGCTTAAGAAAGGCAGGAATTTCGAAGTTGGGCCCGCTGATTCATTAAAAGTAATGCTGACGGAGCTTGCTGTTAAGCAGCTTGGCCTTAACGATCCTGTCGGTCAAATGATTGAAAACTACGTGTGCGTTGGAGCAGGACATGTAGATGAGTTGAATAGTGTGTTTCGTGCTGAAGTGATTGGTGTGGTAGAAGTTTTTCATTTTGAATCACTAAAAAATGAAATGAAGCCGGTAGTTATCGGTTCCCCTAATACAGTAATCCAATGAATCGATTATTATACATTGAAAGTCAGAACTAATGATTGGGGCACTACACTTGAAAAATTGAAAGCTGTAAATCAACAATTTGATCAGGACAACCCATTGGAATATACTTTCCTCAATGACCGTTTTGAAGAATTTTATCAGGCAGATGTAAAACGTGGACAATTGTTTCTTGTATTTTCTGGTATCGTTATCATTATCGCATGTCTAGGCTTATTTGCTTTGGTTGCGTACACGGTGGAAAGTCGCACAAAGGAAATTGGTGTGCGTAAAGTTCTGGGAGCTTCTATTAGTCACTAGTCGGGGCTGGTATCGAAGGAATTTATTGTGCTGCTTTTTATTTCACTTATTATAGGCTTACCGCTGGCGTGGTATCTGATGCGAAACTGGCTACAGGATTTTGCTTACAAGGTATCACTGAGTGCTGGTGTGTTTATAACGGCCGGTGGTATGGTTATGCTGGTTGCATTGGTGGCGATTAGTTTTCGGGCTATTCAGGCGGCCAAAGAAAATCCGGTGGATGCATTGCAGTCGGAATAGCGCAGCACCTACAATCTGATAGAGTCTTGATTCTAAAATGCGTCCTTTTTCTTAGAATCAAACTGATATATTGGTATATTGATTCCTGCAAAAAAAAGCTAACTAACCTTCAATCAAACCTCTCTTTTATGTCATTAAGTTCGCTTTTGGTAGATCAACTCAAAGTTTTAAAGAAACATGAATTCGATAAAGTAGTAAAACTTTACTTAAAAGAAGTCTTCGGGTATAAAAGAATTGTAAACACCGATGGTCCCAATGACCAAGGTAATGATATTCAGGTATTTGATTTACATGAAATATCCAATCAGTATCAGATTACTGTTCAAAAGAAAGGATTTGAATCTAAGTTACTTGAGGATATTGAAAAGGCAAAAAGGAATCATAAGAATTTTGGCTTTTCCAATACTTTATATTTTTTTTATTCTCAACCACTCAGCAATAAACAGAAAAATAATTATAAAAAAATTGCGTTGACTGATTACGGTATTAATCTTAATATAATTGAATCAAATCAGATTGCCGAAGAGAGCTCTGATTCATACGACCAGATCGCGTCTCTTATCTTTCAGTTGAATGGATTGCCAGTGAAATTATTCAAATGAATTGTTTGGAGAAAAGATCAAAAAGAAATATAAAATGTTGTATGACCTATATATCGTTTGGAAGTCCATCTGATATTAAAAGTCACATTGTTAAATCTTTCATTCTTCATTTAATATATTCACTTGGAGAAATTTCTAGGGAAGAATTATTCTAGAAAATAAATGAGCAATATCACACTAGCGCTGATAAAACTTTTGTCGATAATCTTTTAAATAATTTATGGCAAGAGAAGAAGATAAGGTTTGAGAAAAACAAATCTGTTGTTCATCTCACTAAAGAAGAAGAGAAGAGACTTAAAACTGTTATTCAAGGATTTGAACTTAGTGGGAATGCATTTATTGAGAGTATTTTACGGATTTTAGAGAATTCAACTTTGGAGAAACACATCAAGGAAATAATTGTAAGGATAAAAAAACTGTATGAAGCTAACTATCTAATTGATATGCGAGCTAAACAACTAAGAGTGGAGATATTAATTCCTTTGAAAAAGTTTCAAAAAAATTCAAAAGATATATTGTCGATTTAACAAATGATGAAAAAGTAGCAAATAAGTTGTTAGAGTCATTAATAGGGCTTTCTGAAAAAAATGATTTTCTTCAAAAAACTTCAGAAGGAATTTTCTTTGCTACATGTTATTCAAAATGAAAGATTTAATCATTTCAATTATCTTTACAAGTCTAACAATGTTAGAATTTTTCTTGATACTCAGATATTACTTCGAACAATTTGTACGTATTATAATCCGAAAATCTCCTATACAAACCCGATACTACAAAGCATCTAGAAATTTGATTGAATTCTCTATAAATCATTCCCTAACTCTAAAAACGATTGCGCGATTATTGTTTTGAGGTTGTCAATCATATTCAAAATGCAATCAATATTTTACCATTCACAAAAATCCAAAAGTTAAATTGCATGGGTGAAAGTAGAAATGTTTTTTATAAATTCTATCTTGAGTTGGTTAATCAAAATCAAATTGATAGTACAATTTCATTTGAGATATTTCTTACTAATTTTGGATTTGTTGGAAGAGTCAAAAAAAAAAAAAAAAAAAAAAAAAAAAAAAAAAAAAAACTTTTCTTGCTTGGGGCACCACCTTTTTTTGTAGATCACAAGTGAGAAAATTACTTGCTGACAATGGGATTGAGGTATTAGAATTTCCCAAAGATTACAATGGCTTTTCTCCAGCTCGGATTTTTTAGAAATTATCAGCGATTTTCATTCAACGGGAAAAAGAAAGAACAAGCAATTATTTTTGATTCAAAAATGGTAGAGTATTTAGCTAGTGAAGATGTAGATGTTCAACCCATTGATCCTATTTTTATTACTTGGGACCATACTTTATAAGGTTCGAAAAGAGTGGATCAAGAAAATCCAAATTACACAAAATGGTTTATGTTTACACCCTCAAAAATTTAATGATCATTTTTTCGTTATTAGATTTTGAATACATCCTCACTCCTTAGCTACAGAAATACTCTGAACTCTAGATGATAATTCAACATTTTTTAGTCAAACACAAACTCTTATTGACTCAATTGTTTCAATAATAAATCCTAATGATGAAGTGATAGGATTGCTATATATTCTAAGAACGCTTAATGATTTGAGAAATCAGGAGATAATGAGGAGTTGATGATCAACCAGAATTGCCAGACAATGATCAATCTGCAGCGGAAGATAGACCGAACGCAATAAATAAGATATTCTTCCAGCTATACAACTCACTTCAGTGAAACACAGCAAAGCCACGACAATTATACAAACCTCTTTACTAATGAAGAAAGCATTGAACCATTCATTTCAATTATTTCGCGTAAAGTTGAGATTTTCTTCAGATGAGGGAAGCGAACTTAGTAATAGGTTAATTCGTTATAATTGAAATTACTAAAAAATCAAAATGGAATTATTAGTATATTATAATCTTTTCGATAACCCCTAAATTTTGCCTGCATATGAAAAACTAATTCCTACCACTATTCTTTTTCTTTTTGTTAGTTGTTTCAACCACCTATTCTCAGGTAGATGCCCGCCTGTTACAATACCCGGATGTCTCTAAAACACACATCACCTTTTCGTATGGTGGTGATATCTGGGTAATGGCTAAATCGGGTGGACTTGCACATCGGTTGACAACTGCCACCGGAGATGAAGTGTTTCCCCGATTCTCACCCGATGGATCACAAATTGCATTTAGTGGAAATTATTATGGCAACGAAGATATATATACCATCCCCGCGATGGGTGGTGTACCCGTTCGTGTAACCCATCATGGTATGAATGACCGGTTGATGGATTGGTATCCGGATGGTAAAAGTCTGTTGTTTACAAATTCAAGCGAGAGTGGTAAGCAGCGGTTTAGTCAGTTTTATAAAGTGTCTGCAACAGGAGGATTACCTGAAAAATTATCCGTTCCCTACGGAGAGTTTGGTTCGCTGTCTTCCGACGCAAAGCAGATTGCATACACACCAACCAGTCGCGTGTTCAGAACCTGGAAACGCTACCGTGGCGGAACGGCTGCCGATGTCTGGATTTTTAATCTGGAGGACCAGTCTGCTCAACATATCATTAAAAATATTGCGAATGATGAAATCCCGATGTGGAGAGATGGAAAGATTTACTTCTTATCTGACCGGGATGAAAGCTCACGGTATAATATCTGGAGTTATGATTTAGCCTCAAAGCAGGTAAAACAGTTAACCAGCTTCACCGACTATGATGTACATTTTCCAGCCATGGGGCCTGATGAAATTATTTTCGAAGCGAGCGGGAAACTTTATCTACTCAATCTGCAAACAGAAAAGTATGATGAAGTAAAAGTATCTGTTGTAACGGACGAAGCTACCCTATTACCTCGGGTTGCAAAGGCCAGTGGTGATATTCAAAGTTATGCTCTGTCACCGGATGGTAAACGTGGGGTTTTTGGTGCACGCGGTGATATCTTCTCAGTACCGGCAGAAAACGGACCGGTTCTCAACCTGTCTCAAACATCTGGAGTGGCCGAACGAAATCCTACCTGGTCACCCAGTGGACAATATATTGCCTATTGGAGCGACCATTCCGGTGAATATGAATTAACCATTCGTGATCTAAAAATAATAATGCTGAACGAAAACTTACTTCATATGGACCAGGCTTCCGGTATCAGCTGTATTGGTCACCCAATAGTAAAATGATCGCCTTTATCGATCAGACGATGCAGATATCCATCTATGACATCGATAAGAACAGAACTTTAAAGGTGGCTAAACAACGGTCTTATTTTGAAGGACCATTGCGTAATTTTTCTGTGTCTTGGTCCAGTGATAGCAGGTATATGGCGTATCCACAGGAGCAGCCCAATAATACAAGTGCCATTGCGATTTATGATATTACAACTGAAAAAGCCACGCAGGTAACCAAGGGATTTTACAGTGATGTGCAGGCAGCCTTTGATCCTGATGGGAAGTACTTATACGTTTTAACGAACAGGAGTTATACGCCTGTGTATAGTGATTTTGATAATTCATTCACGTATCCGAATGCAACGCAGGTAGCGGCAATCCCATTGACGAATGACATTACTTCACCACTAGCCCCAAAAAATGATGAAGTGAAGGTAGAAGAAAAGAAGGCTGATGATAAATCTAAAGAGACAACGTCAAAGGGTAAAGGCAAGAAGGACAGTGATAAAGAGAAGCCTGAAGAAGGAGAAAAGAAAGTAACGATTACGTTTGAAGGCTTCGAAGAACGTATGGTTATCCTTCCTATAGATGCCGGAAATTTCGGGAAACTTTCTGCCGTATCAGGAAAAGTAATCTATCATAAAGGGCCCAATTCGGGTTCTGGTGATGATGATGCTCCCATCTACTATTTTGATTTAGAGAAAAGGGAAGAAAAAACGATTGTTAAAAATGCCGGTGATTATACTCTATCTGCTGATGGAAAGAAGATGCTGATCGTAGGAAGGGGTTCTTATTCCGTTGTGGACATTGGCGCAGATCAGAAACTGGATAAAACCATGCCCATTCAAAATATGGAGTTGACAGTCGTGCCACGTGAAGAATGGAAACAAATCTATAATGACGTATGGCGTTTTGAACGCGATTTCTTTTATGATACCAACATGCATGGTGTTGATTGGAATACAATGCGCAGTCATTATGGTAAGCTTATTGACAATGCCATTTCACGTGAAGATGTTAACTATGTAATTGGCGAACTGATTGGTGAGATCAATGCTTCCCATACCTACCGTGGTGGTGGGGATACACAAAATGAATTGCGAAAAGGTGTTGGCTACCTCGGTATTGATTGGGGATTAAAAAATGGTGCATACTATGTTAAGCGTATTGTTAAAGGAGCACCCTGGGATAGCGAAGAGCGTTCAGCTCTGGATGCACCTGGCTTAAAAATCAAGGAAGGCGATTATATTCTGGCAGTTAATAATATACCTATGGATGTTTCGAAAGATCCGTGGGCAGCATTTGAAGGGTTGACCAGTGGAAGTATTGAACTAACGGTAAACAGTCAGCCATCGCTCACCAATGCGCATAAAGTTTTGGTTGAACCGATGCGTTCTGAAACCCGCCTGAGGAATCTAGAATGGATTGAAGGAAACCGCAAGCGTGTTGAGGAAGCAACCAATGGAAAAGTGGGTTACGTGTATGTTCCCAGCACGGGTGTGGGTGATGGACAATATGAATTGGTACGTATGTTTTATCCACAGCATAACAAACCCGGGATGATCATTGATGAGCGCTTTAACAATGGGGGTCAGATTCCGGATCGGTTTATTGAATTACTGAACAGAAAGCCATTGGCCTATTGGGATGTACGGGATGGCGATACCTGGCAATGGCCACCGGTTGGAAATTTTGGTCCCAAAGTGATGTTGATCAACGGTTGGAGTGGTTCTGGTGGTGATGCGTTCCCGGACTATTTCAGAAAAGCAGGATTAGGTCCGTTAGTGGGCATGCGTACCTGGGGTGGATTGATTGGAATCTCCGGAGCGCCAACATTGATTGACGGGGGTACGGTTACGGTTCCAACCTTCCGGATGTATAATCCTGACGGTACCTGGTTTGCAGAAGGACATGGTGTTGAGCCGGACATCGAAGTGATTGATGACCCGGCACAGCTGGCTAAAGGTATTGATCCGCAATTGGAGCGTGCGATTCAGGAAGCCCTACGTTTACTGGAAGGTAAACCATCGGGAATTCCTAAAGCGCCGCCAGTAGAAAAAGAAATTAGGCTATGATTAAAACCTCAGCGTTACCTACAGATACGCTGAGGTTCTTCGATTACCTGAAAGGAACGTTGAGGGTTGTTTTTGCCGGATGGAATTAAGTTTTATTTAAAATTTAAATCATGAAGGAAAAGAATGAAAATAAAAAAAAATCGATTTTCAGTGATCCCATGGTTGTTCGTGCAATCCGGTATACCGTTTATCTGATTGCCTTTTCTGCTATGATGTTCTATTTAATGTATGTTTTTTACTTTAAATAATACTCCTGCTACCGCTTCGACTTGGTTGGATTATTAATCCGTAAGCATTTTGAGAAAGATAGCTCAGAATGGAATAATCATGAAACAAAAAATTTCGCCCCCCTTCTGATGCTTGTCAGGTACGGGTACGCTAGGCAACTGGCAACTTTCAATAGTTTGTGGGAAAGAGACAGAAGGGGGACACCCCAGCAGACAGGAAGGAAACGAAAAAACCAGTCACGGCAAGGAAGTGTAACCAAAAACTAGCAAACTGTAACCTTTTGAAATTTTCTCCGTATATTAACTGCAATTACGAATAATATCAAATCCGATGAAGAAAACTAAACTGGGGGAGTTCGAAGAGTTGGTCTTACTTTCAGTAGCTGCTTTGCAAAAAGAGGCGTATGGTGTTGAGATTAAGCGAGAACTGGAAGAACGTTTAAAGGAAAAGTTGAGTGTCGGGAGTATCCAATCGGCATTGAAACGCATGGAAGAAAAAGGCTTTCTTACTTCTGAATTTGGGGAAGCTACCCAAAAAAGAGGGGGAAAGCGCAAACGGATTTACACCACCACCTCCTATGCGCATAAAGTTTTAGCTGAACTAAAAGAAATCCGCGCCGGACTCTGGGACGCGATTCCCCACTTGGCTCCGGAATTAAAAATCCTATGAGTCAGGCTACCAATATGAAGCCACCCGCCTGGGCACTCCGTTTTTTGCGTTATTTTTTAAAAGAAGAATACATCGAAGAAATTGAAGGGGATATGGAAGAGTTGTTTTTCGATCATCTGTCGAAAGCGGGTCTCATCAGCGCGCAAAGCGCATCTATATTCTGGAAATGATCAAACTCATCCGGCCTTCCTTATTAAAAAACTTTGCATCACCATCCACTTTAAATAAGTACGGCATGTATAAAAACTACTTCAAAATTGCGTGGCGCAATCTGATCAAAAAGAAAGCCTACTCCTTCATTAATATATTCGGCCTGGGTCTGGGTATCGCATGTTGCTTCCTTATTTTCATGTATGTTCAGGATGAGCGTTCGTACGATAGTTATCATGAAAAAGGTGATCGCATCTACCGGTTGATTCATGGAAGTAAAGCTGAAAATTCTGTAGAAGCTGAGGCAAATTCCTTCTGGGTATGGGGAAATGCACCAGTTGGACCGGCATTGAGTAATCACTTTCCTGAAGTCGAAAAGATTGTTCAGTTTTCGGGTCGGTCCAATGTACTGTTTCAATATGAAGATAAAATCTTCCAGGAAGATGATGTCTTCTGTATGGATTCCACTGCCTTTGATGTTTTCAGTTGGGAACTAATTCAGGGTGATCCGAAGACGGCTTTGCTGGCACCCTATAGTATTGTCATAACAGAAAGTACGGCACGCAAATATTTTGGTAATGAAGACCCAATGGGTAAACAATTAGATGGATCAGGCGGAAGAGTCGCAGACAGTGTGTACACCGTAACCGGTGTATTGAAGGAACTTCCGTCGAATTCACATTTTCGTTTTGATATACTCATTTCCATGAGTTCGTTTAAATTCACACGTCCTTCGATATTTAATGCCTGGGGTTATGTAGATTTCTATACCTACTTTCTGGTAAATGATCAGTTTAATGAAGCGAATTTCAGAGCAAAGATCCCTGACTTTATTGCCCGTTATCATCCCGATCCGGAATCAAAATACACGATTGATATTGAACCGCTAAAAGATGTCTATCTGCGTACAGATGCTGAACGACAGCCGGGAGAAACCGGCAGTCTTGCTAATATCTATGTGTTCTCCTTAATCGGTTTATTTATTCTGGTGATCGCGATGATCAATTTCATGAACCTTTCGACCGCACGCTCTATGGAACGTGCCAAAGAAGTTGGAATTCGTAAGTCCATCGGCGCGGAACAAAAGAGTTTGATCTTTCAGTTTTTAGGAGAGTCGTTCATTATTGTTTCCCTGTCGATGCTGGTAGCCATTTTCATTATCATCCTGTCTTTACCGTATATGTCCAGCCTGACGGGAAAAGAATTTTCACTGGAACCGTTTATCAACTTTCAAATGCTTGCTTTTGTTGTGGCCATTATGCTGGTCATTGGGGTATTGGCAGGTTCTTATCCGGCATTTGTACTGTCCAATTTTAAACCGGCATTGGTGTTGAAAGGGAGTGCCAGATCGGGTTCGGGCGGAATAAATTTTCGCAAAGTTCTGGTCGTTTTTCAATTTAGTCTTTCCATTGCCCTGATTGCAGGAACGATCATTGTTTATCAGCAGATGAACCATATTCTCAATAAGGATTTGGGATTCGATAAGGAACGTATGCTGATTTTGGATTACAACTATGATTATGAAGTAAATACCAAATCCGAAGTATTAAATATTGCGATGGAAGAAAATCCCGCGGTCATTTCAACTTCGTTTACAAGAAGTGTTCCCGGCAGCCATTTCCCGAATGCCGGTACAGAAATTCAAAACGCTACCGGCGAAATGGAAATGCTGGGACAAGCAATTTTTCAGGTGGGATTGGATTTCATTACTCAATTTGGATTGGAATTAGTAGCGGGTAGATCCTACTCCCGTGACTTTCCTTCTGACTCGAGTAGTGCGATCGTTGTGAATGAGGCAGCTGCCCGTCAATATGGATATGTTAATCCCGCAGATATTGTTGGAAAGAAGTTCAGTCAATGGGGTCGGGAAGGAGAAGTAATCGGTGTGGTTAAGGATTTTAACTACATTTCGCTACATAGAAATATCGAGCCGCTGACATTACCTTTTTCGCCGTACAACAGCCGGTATATGTGTTTAAAAATTAAATCTGAAAATTTAGCAGAAACTATTAAAGAAGTGGGTGCCATCTGGTCCAAGGTGATTCCACACCGGCCATTTCTTTACAGTTTTTTGGACGATGACTTTAATGCGCAATACCAAGCTGATTTTATTTTCAGAAGGCTATTCACCACATTCGCCTGCCTGGCAATTTTTATTGCTTGTCTGGGTCTTCTTGGATTGGCAACGTATACCGCCGAACAGCGCACCAAAGAGATCGGCATTCGAAAGGTGTTGGGTGCGGATGTTCGTAGTATTGTCACTCTGCTTTCAAAAGATTTCGTGTTGCTGGTGCTGGTGGCGATGCTGATCGCAACACCTTTATCATGGTATGCAATGAATCAATGGCTGGAAGGTTTTGCGTATCGAATGGAAATACAATTTTGGATATTTATTTTTGCCGGAGTCATTGCCCTGTCCATTGCCGTTTTTACAATCAGTTTTCAATCGATTAAATCGGCCTTGTTAAATCCGGTGAATTCGTTGAAGAACGAGTAGGAGATGTAAGACACCTTACCCTCAGAGCCTGATAAGGGACTCTGAGGTTGTCAGTCAGGCTTGCTACCTTCCCCTCAGAGTCACCTGATAAGGGACTCTGAGGATGTTGCACTACTTGATATTATGTCTGAATACATCACTCATTCTTCAGCACCTCTGCCGGATTGGACCGGGCCACACGAATGGTTTGTGAACCAATTGCGAGTAATGCGATTGCGATTACAACTCCGCTTCCTGCAAAGAGATCGAAAAATCCTACCGGCGTACGATAGGTTTGATTTTCAAAAATGACCGCATCAAAGAGATAATATGCAGCGGGAATAGCGATCGCAGATGCAATAAGCAAAAGCAGAATAAAGCTCCGACTGACCAGGTAGATGAGATTTATTTTTGTGGCACCAAATACTTTACGAATGCTGATTTCTCTAAAACGTGATTCGGTAGATGACACAACAATCCCCAGCAGTCCCAGTGAGGCAATTGAAATAGCCAGGAATGCAAGGAATCCGATGATTTTTACCAGTCCGACAAGCTCATCGTATGCCTGTGCTATTTTTTCATCATAGAATTCAGCCTGGATGGGATGTACAGGATCAACCTTCTTCCATGCTGCTTCCAGTTTATCCATAAACCCCGGCAAATCATCGGTTTGAATTTTTAAGTTCACGACCCCAGCCCATGTATATGCCAGGTCTTCATAATATCGAAAAGCAAAATTACCGATTGGAAAGTTCAGTGTATTATAGTGGAAATCCTTCACGACACCCTTGATGGTTAGTTTTTCTCCTCCCAGAGTAATTTCTTCACCGATGGCGTCGGCAGGATTTTCTATGCCCATCCACTGCAGCGTCTTTTCATTGATAATAATACCTGCATCAATGGATTTTCCGGATAAAGGAGAATGTAGATTACTCCCCGCCAAAAGTTTCAGATCATGCAACGGAATGTATGCGGAATCAATGTAATTATAGTAGAGCGTAACTGAATCTTGAGGGTTATCATATTTCATTTTATCTGACCAGGTGTCACCAATGCTGCTGACATAGATTGATTTGGAAATTCTGCTCACTTCAGGCAATTCTTTGAATACATTTATTAACAGATCAGCTTTGTTTTGCTGCATCGCTACATTCAACACGTTTTTGGTGGTTAATCCTAAATCAAATGCTACAGAATATTTATACTGTTTGTAACCTAAACTAACAATTACAATCAGCAGCAACGATAACGTATATTGAAATACAATCAGGGTTTTCGGAAATTTAGGTGCCTGAACAACTTGACATTTTTAATATCCTTCAGAACCTGAATCGAATTCATTCTCGAAAAGAACAAGGCAGGAAGAAATCCGGCCACCAGCCCGACAAAAACTGCTAATACAATAAAAAATAAATACATACTCCCTTCGGGTTGAAGGCTTACCAGCCGTTGTAAACTAATATCCATCGCAATAAACTCCGGTCTAATCAAGGCAAATATCGGATAGGAGAGCAGCATAGAAAACAATGAGATGAGAACTGCTTCCACCATAAATTGACTAAAAACCTGTCGCCGGGTTGCACCCACAACCTTGCGAATTCCCACTTCACGGGTCCTTCGTAACGCCCTGGCGATGGAAAGATTTGTATAGTTAAAACAAGCAGAAATGATGACCACAAATGCCAGCCCTGTCAATATCCATATTAGTGATCGATCTAAATTCGGTCCGATTTGATTCGACATTTTTTCACCCAGCACAATTTTTGTCAAGGGTTGCAATCGCAATTCGATTGATTCATGCTCAATTTTTTTATTTTCTTCTGCACTTATTCTTGAGAGACTCGTTTCGATACGTTCAGGATTTTGATGCTCTGGTAGCAGCACATATACATAATTCTGCCACATTTGACGCCAGCTCATCCAGTTGTGATTATTATCCGCAAGCATCCTGGTGTCCAGCGTTACAAGTGAGCCCAGCATTTCAAATCTCAAATGTGAATTAAAAGGCGGATCTTGAATGACTGCCTGTACAGTGTAGGTTAGGGTATCAATACCGACCTGCTTACCAACTACCTCCGTTGTTCCAAAGACTTTGTTGGCGGATGACTCGGTCAATACAACGGAATACAGATCACGAAGGGCCGTTTGCGGATTTCCGGCGATGACATCAAAGGAAAAGACCGATAGAAACCGGTCGTCTGCCCATAAACCTTCCAGCGGAATTACCTTATCGCCAACGGTTACATCCTTATCAAAGCTCCCCCGAACAATAGTAACATCATCAATTCCGGATATGGATTCTTTTATTTTTTTTCCGGCTAAGATGGAAGTAGATGCATACAGTTCTTTTCCTTCATTGGTTTGTTCATAAAGATTATTGACACGGTAAATTCGTTCAACATGTTTATGAAATTTATCATATGATTTTAGTTCGGCCAGCAGGGTAATCAATAAAACCCCTACCGACATGGAGATGGCCAGCCCGACAATATTTATAAAAGAGAACAACTTATTTCTTTTGATATTGCGGATGGAAGCCTTGTAATAATTTTGATACATGATGAACTTATTCATGGCGTAGTAGGGTTGTGGTTTTTTTATTGTGTACAGACGAATGAACTTGATGACATCAACGATGTATATCAGTTGTGCCTTTCGTAATCCTTTCGCTTCAACATTTCGATTGAAGTATTCGTGAAGGTCACCTTCAAGGTCTTCCAGCAAAGCAGGGGTACAATACCATTCCAGAAAACGATGAGCCCATTTCGGAGGATGATGTTGCTGAGTGCTCATATGTTGCGCAGGGCTAAGTGCGGAATTTTTCCCCAAAGTTCGTCCCGGATCTCTTTCGATCGAACCAGCGCAGCTTTACCAGGAATGGTGAGTGAATAAAATCGCTTCCGTTTACCCCCACGAGAGCTTGTAGGTTCACCTAAAGTACTTTTCACTAATCCTTTATCTTCCAGACGGTTAAGCACGGCATGTACGACTCCAAGTTTCACTTTTCTGTCGGCAGTTTTGTCCAGTTCGTCACAGATGGCTACACTGTATGCTTCCGACATGAGCGCTGCGATCGTGAGTAATACCAGTTCCTCAAATTCGCCTAAATTAGTTCCTTTCATGGACTCCGATTGATTTATTCATTAAATGTATGTAAAATACTTTTAAATCAAAATGGGGATGTGATATTATTTAGTGGTAAGTATTGAGTTCTTGCAGGGAATCCAGCCACTTCCCCTTAGAGTCACCTGATAAGGGACTCTGAGGATATTGACTCTGAGCGATGTTGCCATAGCTACTTTATCCTGACGTTACTTTATGAGTACTTAAGGTATTGCTCAGAGTTCTCTTCGAGTAACTCTGAGCGGAAGGCAACCTCAGAGTCACCTGATAAGGGACTCTGAGGATATTGACTCTGAGGATGTTGCCATAGCTACTTTATCCTGACGTTACTTTATGAGTACTTAAGGCATTGCTCAGAGTTCTCTTCGAGTAACTCTGAGCGGAAGGCAGCTTCTTCCCCTCAGAGTCACCTGATAAGGGACTCTGAGGATATTGACTCTGAGGATGTTGCCATAGCTACTTTATCCTGACGTTACTTTATGAGTACTTAAGGCATTGCTCAGAGTTCTCTTCGAGTAACTCTGAGCGGAAGGCAGTCCTCGGGTGCTGGGCTTGCTCTTTTCTCTTTCCTCTCCCTTCTCTCTCTCTCTCCTCCCCCTCCTTCTCTTTTCTCTTTCCTCTCTTCTCGAGGTTTCTCCTCTCTTCTCTTCCTCTCTTTCTTCCCCTCTCTCTCTCTCCCTCTCCCCTCTCCTCTCCTCCTTCCTCTCTTCTTCCTGACGTTTACTTGCGAGTACTTAGCAGCATTGCTCAGAAGTTCTCTTCGAGTAACTCTGAGCGGAAGGCACTCTTCCTCAGAGCCACCTGATAAGGGACTCTGAGATATTGACTCTGAGGATGTTGCTCATAGCTACTTTATCCTGACGTTACTTTATGAGTACTTAAGGCATTGCTCAGAGTTCTCTTCGAGTAACTCTGAGCGGAAGGCAACCTGATAAGGGACTCTGAGGATATTGACGCTGAGCTAATGGTAAGACATTCCTTCTCTATTGAGTGATGGAACCCGGATGTAAAAATTGATCTTTAAGGAATTGCTCCCTATCTTGAATTATTAACCGTTAGCTGAAATTATTATTATGTCTACACACACTCATCATCCATCAATTGATAGTTTTTACTTCATCACATTTACCTGCTTTCGTTGGCTCAATTTATTTGAAGCTTCACATGTTTATGATTATTTTCCTTTTTGGTTTGCAAAACTTAAAGAGAAAGGTTGCATTCTCAATGGCTACGTTATCATGCCTAATCATATTCATATGATCTTATATGTGACAAATTCTGTAAATAATTTTAATAGAGTTATAGCAGAGTCTAAGCGATTTCTAGCATATGAAATTATTAGACGATTAAAGTTGCTAGGTAAAAATCAAATCCTGAAAATATTAAGAAGTGGTGTACAAGAAAACGAGAAGGTAATCGGTAAGAAGCATCAGGTATTTCGGCTTTCTTTTGATGCAAAGGAATTGACATCAGTTCAATCAATTGAAAGAATACTTGATTACATTCATGCAAATCCTGTTAAGGGAAAATGGAAATTATCCAAAGATTTCGTGTTATATCCATATTCCAGTGCCAGATTTTATGAACTTGGTGAAAAGACTGATATTGAAATTGTGGACTATAGAGACTCCCAAGATATTTTTCCCTCCGCGTTTCCTGATAAGGGACTCTGAGGCATGCTCAGAGTTCTCTTCGAGTAACGCTGAGCGGAAGGAACTCATCACAGATGGCAACACTGTATGCTTCTGACATAAGTGCAGCGATAGTGAGTAATACCAGTTCCTCAAATTCACCTAAATTAGTTCCTTTCATCGACTCCGATTGATTGATTTATCAAATGAATGTAAAATACTTTTTAGAAAAAAGAAATACTTCAGGATTCAGGATGATTGATATTTGATACAGGATACCAGAGACCAGATGATCCGTCTTCACAGGGGAGTGTCAGCGTAAAAACCGTTCCGCCTGAAGAAGATCTTACCCGGATATCTCCTCCATGCAGGTGCATGATCTTCTTCGATAAGCTTAATCCTACACCCGATCCAGTGCGCTTCGTAGTAAAAAAAGGGACAAAAATAGTTTCCAGATTTTCGGGTGCTATACCCGGACCATTATCCATAATAGTAATTAACGCCGTCTGATCTTCCTGCGTAACCTCAATATTAATTTGCGGTTCGGAATGTTGCGCAAGTACATCAATCGCATTTTTAATCAGATTAATCAACACTTGCTCCAATAAACTCGGGTCTGCTGAAAGCATCATTGATGCCGGACTAATCGTCGCCGTAATGGCAATATTGTACTTCTCAATTTCTGACTGCAACAGATTTTTGACACCGGAGACCAGCTCACCAACAGCTACCCTTTGTTTTTTTATTGCCAGTTCACGCGCATAATCTTTATAGTTGTTAACAAATTTCACCATCCCTTTGCTTCTGTTCTCTATTGTGCTCAGACTGGTGTGAAGATCCTGAATATCTTCATCACTCAACTCCCGCATGTCGGTATTTTTTATGTAGCGGTTGACTGCTTCACTCAACGAAGCAATCGGGGTAGCGGAATTCATGATCTCGTGCGTCAACACCCTGATCAATTTTTGCCAGGACATGGATTCTTTTTCATCCAGCGCTTTTTTGATGTCCTGAAAAAGTACTACATAAAAGGGAACGTCCTGTGCTTTGAATTTCCGACAAGTAACAGACAGATTATAGACCGTTTCACCAATTGTTGCAGGAATAACAACTGTACCGCCGGTCAATTGCAATGCTTTAATTTTCTCATACACACCGGGTGTTAACGTTTTCAAATCACCGATTTTATCAAGGATCGGTTTCTTAAATATTTTTTTGGCCGCAGTATTATACAGTTGAATCTTGCCCGTCTCCAGGTAACTGATAATACCAACTCCTATGTTTTCATTCAACGCCTGCAAATACTGATAATGCGATTCCTTTTCCATGTTAATTTTTAAAAAGGAATTGTTAATGTCCTGAAAAAGAATTTCCAGATGCTCGAAAGATTTTCCTTTCTGCCGGAGTGCGTACAGGTTGGTAAAATTCGACTGTCGAAGCGAAGTTAAGAACGTAACAATTCTGCGATTGGTACTTTCCTGATAGTAAATCAAATTAAGTGTGACGATGATAATCAGAATCCCAATCACCAGTGGCGTAAAGAACCAGTCATAATTGGCCAGCACCATTCCAAACAGTGTACATAAAATAACCAGGATGAAAACCCGCAGCATGATGTTGAGCCGAAAGCTCTGCAATAATTGATACCCTTTCATTGCGTGATTCCGTGTTTATCCAGTTTACGATATAACGTGGTTCTGCCAATCCCTAATGTTTTGGCCGCCTGACTCATGTTTCCCTGATGAATAGCAAGTGCACGTTCAATTGCATCTTTCTCCACGGCATCCAGATTGAGCAGCTCGGGTTGTTTTCCTGCCGGACTTTTTCGCAGATGAAAATCTTCAGCTGTGAGTTCCTGCCCCGTACCCAAAATAATTGCCCGTTCGATGGCATGTTGCAAGTCCCGAACTTTGCCCGGCCAGCTATAACTTTGTAAAAATGAAATTAACTTTTCATCATAGGTGCATCGTTCCTTTCTGTATTTTTTGAATAGATGGTGATAAAATGATTCAGCAGTAATGGAAGGTCATCCATTCGGTTTCGCAATGGCGGAATGTAAATTTCAACCGTATTAATACGGTAACGCAGATCTTCGCGGAATTGATTTTTTGCAATCATTTCCTCCAGCGGCTGATTAGTGGCACTGATTAACCGGATATCAATTGGTTCTTCGGTATCACTGCCTACAGGCGTAATCCGTTTATGCTGAAGTACTGATAATAGCTTAGCCTGCATGGCACTGCTCAGGTTACCAATCTCATCCAGAAACAAACTGCCTTTATTCGCCAGTTTAAACCGACCTGTCCGATCCGATTTAGCATCCGTAAAGGCTCCTTTTTTATGTCCAAATAACTCGGATTCAAATAGGGTCTCCGTTATCGATCCCAAATCAACTTTTATAAAAGGTGCACGGGAACGTAACGAATGCTGATGTACCAAATGAGCAACGAGTTCTTTACCGGTTCCATTTTCACCAAGGACCAGTACATTGGCATCGGTTCCGGCAACTTTGGTGATTTGTGACAGTACATGCTGCATGGCAGTAGAATTTCCAATCAGGGCGACCTCGCTGGCATTTAATGCGTTGCTTAGCGCTTGTTGGTATTGTTTTAACTCCCGTACTTCGTTTTTAGCGGTGCTCACTGTGACCGCAGCATGGACAGTTGCAATTAACTTTTCATTCTCCCACGGTTTGATCACAAAGTCCATCGCCCCGAGCTTCATGGCTTCAATTGCCAGTTTCATTTCACCGTAGGCAGTCATCAACACGACCTGTGTTCCGGACGAAACTTTTTTGATGGTTTTCAACCAAAATAATCCCTCCTTACCACTGATTACTCCAACCGTATAATTCATGTCCAGTAATATCACATCAAAACGCTGATGCGAAAGCAGGTAGTTGATTTGCTGAGGATTGCTCTCAACCGTGATGCTGGTAAAATAGGGCTTCAGGACAAACCGTGCCGTATGAAGCACGTCAGGATCGTCGTCTATTACCAATAGCTGGGCGGTGGTCTTTGGCATTTGAATATAAACGCAAAATACGAAGAAGTGTTTCATAATGAAACATAATGTGTTTCACAATGAAACACTTTTGCTATATGGTTTTATTAAAAAGGGCTTGCAATAGCTGATTTTGCCTATTTTTAAAATAGGTACAAGAATCGCATCTAACAGGAAAATTGTGAGGACTATCGCTGTATGCTAAAAAATTATATCAAAATCGCGTTCCGAAATCTGGTGAAAAACAAGGTGTTTTCACTGATTAATGTCCTGGGTATGACAATAGGAATGACCTCGTTTATGCTGATTGGTGTCTATGTCTGGGATGAACTGCAGTATGATCAGCATTATCCGGATAAAGCCAATACCTTTCGCATCTACAGCATCACCACTACCGATAACGGGCAAAACGGAATGATGGCCAGTGTTCCGCCGACCCTGGGTCCGAAGTTAAAAATGGATTTTCCTGAAGTTGCGTCTACATTAAGGATCATGGATCAGAAACAGGATTTGCTGCTGACGATCGATGCCGAAAGTACGTATATAAGTGGAGCTGTATATGCTGAGGAGGAAGTTTTTGATATGCTGGCGGTATCCTTGCATAGCGGAAACCCTGCAACCGCCTTAACAAAGCCCAATCAGGTTATACTTTCTGAATCGCTTGCGAAAAAAATCTATGGTGATCAGGACCCATTGGATGAAACCATTGAACTCAGTCAGCGGCCGTATACCATCACAGGAATCTACCCTGATTTTCCTGCACACAGTCATTTAAATCCGCCGCTGATATTGTCATTTGCTTCTTTCACCCAGTATGTTCCGGAAGAGCGCCTGAATAGCTGGATATGGCATCAGTTTTATACCTACGTAAAATTTAAACAACCCGTTGATGTTGCATCCTTTGAATCAAAGTTGAATTCGATGATAGTGGATAATGCTCCCCCAATGGAAGCATTCGGCTTTACATACACATCGTACTTACAGAATATTACGGATATCTATTTACATTCCGCATCCTTTCAAAATGAATTGGCGAAACGCGGCAATTCCAATACGCTCTATGCTTTAATGGCAGCAGCATTGTTCATCATTGTCATTGTGTGCCTCAATTTTATTAACCTGTCAACTACTCAAATGATGAGCAGGATGAAGGAAGTGGGGGTGCGGAAAGTAATCGGTGCAAGCCGTAAACATGTAATCTTACAATTCATTGGCGAATCGGTTATTCTGTCGTTATCTGCTGTTGTGCTGGCCGGATTTATTATGGAGATCTCCGTTTCTTCCCTCAATACTTTTCTGGGCAAGCAACTTCAAACCGATATCTTTTTACAGCCATTAACAGTTACCGGCCTGATCTTCTTTGCTATACTACTCGGAATACTGGCGGGAACCTATCCGGCGGTTTATGCATCCCGTTTTTCGATGAGCAGTCTCCAGGGCAACCGCGGAAGTTCCAAAGGAAGTGCTTCATTCCGAAACACGATGATTGTTATCCAGTTTGCCTTGTCGACAACATTAATTATTGTTTCGATCATTGTTTATCAGCAAGTACAATTTCTAAGGCAGGGCGATCTTGGGTTTGACAAGGAGCATGTCATCACCATCCCTTTAAAGGCGGGTCTGCGGAATAACCTGGAGACTACAAAGAATAAGTTTTTGGAACACCCCAACGTATTGTCAGCTACCATGGCGTACGGTTTACCTGGTGATGTAGTCGCTGGTGATAACATTATTCAACCAGTCGGCAATAAAACACTCGCTGCGAATATTTTTATGATTGATCATGATTACATTTCAACTATGGGACTCCACCTGATCGCGGGGAGGGATTTTAACATCGATCTGACAACTGATGCAAGCGAAGCTTTTGTTATTAATGAAACTGCCGTCAGTGCGCTGGGCTTCTCTTCGCCTCAGGATGCAATAGGAAAGCCGCTTCATTGGAGCATGTGGCATTATGACTCAATCAAAAAAGGAGAAATAATTGGGGTGGTGCGGGACTTCAACTTTAAAAGCATGCGGGATGAGATCGGTACTTCAATATTGCATATTTATCCGCGTTCATTTTATAAAATGGCAATGCGACTGAAAGGAGAACAAATTCAGGAGACCCTCCGGTTTATTGAAAAGACCTGGAAAGAACTCGAGCCTACATGGCCCATCACCTATAGTTTTATTGATGAGGATTTTGATAAGATGTATACCAGCGAAAAACGTTTGAGTACGCTCATTACACTTTTTACCGGTATCGGAATTTTTATTGCCTGTCTGGGTCTTTTTGGCCTGGTAAGCTATAGTACCCAATTGCGTATTAAAGAAATTGGGGTGCGAAAGGTGATGGGAGCAAGTGTAACTCAGGTGGTGCTGTTACTTACGCGCAGTTATTTCACTCTGTTGCTAATTGCTTTTGTTTTGGCAATTCCATTAAGTGTTTATACCATGAATGACTGGTTATCTGGTTTTGCCTATAAAATTAATATTAACCTTTCGGTTTTTATTATATCGATTGTTTCGATTGTATTGATCGCGGTAATTTCTGTTGGATACCAATCAATAAAAGCTGCGTTGACCAACCCTGCGAAAGTGTTAAAGAATGAATAAATTTAAATAGATGGTATCACACTTCATACGATACGCAATCCGGTATTTCTGGCGAAATAAGTTGTTCACATTGATTAACATGGGAGGCCTAACAATTGGGTTGAGCTGCTTTATGATAATTATCAATTATGTTCAATACGAATTGTCATATGATGATTTTCACAACGACAGTGAATTACTCTACCGTGTTAACATAGTTAGTAAGCGCACTGGAAACAAGGCAGCAGCCATAGGTCCACCAATGGGACCTGCAATGCAAGCAGAGTTTCCTGAAGTTGAATCTTTTGTAAGACTACGTCATGCAGATGATGTGTTGGTGAGTTATAAAGATGTCGAGTTTTTTGAAAAGAAAGTCTTCTACGTAGATTCTTCATTTTTTAGTTTGTTCAATTTCAAATTGGAACATGGAAACCCCAAGTCAGTCCTATCAGAAATCAATACAGCTGTTATTTCTAAAGAAATCGCCAAAAAGTACTTTGGTGATGAGCGTGCTATTGGTCAGGTAATTAAGCTTGATAACGACCGGGACTTGACCATTACAGGTGTAGTTTCCACATCGGATTCTCCCAGTCATTTTAAGTTTGACATATTGGTGTCATTTGCATCGTTTGTTGTACCAGATGGTTACCCCGTGACATTGGATTCATGGGGTTGGGTGTCATTTCCGACCTATGTTAAACTAGCGCCAAATACTGACCAGACAACTGTAAATGCCAAGTTTGACGATTTCATACTGAAGCACATGGGTGAAGAGGGTAGAGACAGGTTGAGCCTGCAACTGCAACCACTTTCAGAAGCCTATTTACATTCGAAAGATGTAATTGAGAGAAATGGGATTGAGACTAAAGGAGATATTAATTATGTCATAATTCTTGTAGCCATTGCCTTTTCGATTTTGATGATTGCCACGTTCAACTTTGCAAATCTTGCAACATCACTTTCTTTAAAACGTGTCAAAGAAATAGGCGTAAGAAAAGTACTGGGAGCCGAACGAAAAGTAGTTTTCTTACAGCATTGTACTGAGGCCCTATCGTTAGTACTCATTAGCTTTTTACTGGCACTTACCTGTTTAGAAATTTTCAATAGTGTATTAATCAACTTATTCAACGCACAATTTAATCTGTTTAGCAATCTACAAACCAACTGGAGTTACTACGTTGTTGTGATTTTACTTATAGGATTGGCAGGTGGACTCTATCCAGCTGTACGCCTGTCTGGTTTTTCACCCGTGCGTGCACTGAAGAATAGTGTAAGTATACCCGGGCAAGGACTAAGTATCAAGACGCTTCTAATTGGTACTCAATTTATCATATCAATTTTATTGGTTGTAGCCAGTATTGTTATTAATGACCAAATGAGATTTTTAAGAAATAGAGATCTGGGATATGATAAAGAGAATGTAGTCGGACTGAGAATGGGCAGTGACGTTCTTGCACAACGGTATACAACAACCAAACAGCAGCTATTGGCCCGACCGTATGTTTCTTCCGTAACAATGAGTGATGATTATTTCGATGGACTGAATGGATCTGTTCCTGTACGGGAAAGGAATAATGAGGAAAGTGATTTTCGCATAAGCCTGTTTTCCGGACATTATGACTTCACAGAAACTTTAGGTATTACGCTATTGGAAGGCCGCGATTTTTCTGAGGAATTTGCCAATGATACGACAGGGTTTCTCTTGAACGAGTCGGCAGTAAAAATGTTTGGGTGGGAAGACAGTGCTATAGGTAAGAACATTGTACTAAATGGTGTTTGGGAAGGAGCGGTAATAGGGGTTGTAAAGGATTTCAATTTTGCCAGTCTACATCAGGAAATTTCACCTTTGATAATCTTGATGTCAAGAACGGGAAGTGATAACCTGTATGTTAAAATTAAAGAAGGAGACCTCTATGCTTCTATGCGTCAACTGGAATCAGACTGGAACCAGATGCATCCTGATTTACCTTTTGACTATACATTTTTGGACAGCCATGTTGATAATATGTATAGATCGGATCGACAGTTTTCGAATTTGGTCTTCGCCTTTTCTGTGCTCGCAATATTCTTAGCATCTATTGGCCTATATGGAATGGTCGCCTTCAGTATCGATACCAAACAAAAGGAAATTGGTGTGCGTAAAGTTCTTGGTGCTTCTGTAGTGCAATTAGTGTTGATGTTGAGTCGAAAGTTTGTGATACTCGTAATCGTTTCTGCAATCATAGCATTTCCAGTTTCCTGGATATTGCTTCAAGATTGGTTACGCGAGTTTGCGTATCACGTTGAGCTAAATGTTATGCATTTAATTGTAGCATTACTAGGAACACTTTTAATCGTTGGTATTACACTTAGTATGAAAATAATAAGTGCAGCGCAGTCGAACCCAGTGGATATATTAAAAGAGGAATAAATTTAAAATTTATGTTTAAGTACAACATTATTTCGACTTTCCGTCATTTATTAAAAAGACCTTTTTTCTTATTCATTAATGTGGCCGGACTCACATTAGGGGTCCTTATTTGTACGATAATAGCGCTTTACGTTCATCATGAACTTTCGGTTGATAAAGCGCTACAAAAAGAGGAAGGAACTTATCGGTTGTTACGCACAGCTACTCGCAATGGTGGAGATTACAGAATTGGCGTCACTTCCGGACCCTTTGCAGAAGCCCTTGTCAATGATTTTCCGAAAGAAATAAAATCAACACTTCGAGTACGGTCCAACGACGGATTAATTTCAATCGATAGTGATACGCACTTTAATGAAGATAAATTTTACCTGGCAGATTCCAATTTTTTCGAATTCTTCCATTATGAATTTGTTTATGGTAATGAAACTACCGCCTTTTCGAATCCACAATCCATAGTGTTGACAGACGAAACAGCGACGCGTTATTTTGGTAGTGAAAATCCGTTGAATCGGGTGATCATGGTAGATCAGACCTTTGAATTCACTGTCACGGGCGTCATCAAAAAACCACGATTTAAATCACAGATGGATTTTAACATGATCAGCACGATAGATGTGCTGAAAGAGTATCAATTCTTTCAGGCCTGGTGGAGCAATGGGTTGATCACCTATCTTCAATTACACCAGCACGTTGATCCGGATCAATTTGAAGCCTTATTTCCCGCCTTCATGGATAAATATTTTGGTGATGATTTCACTGAAAGTGGAAACAGGATTGGTCTGACTTTGCAACCCTTCCTGAATGTGTATTTTGAAAATGATGTCCAGTATGACTCTTATACACATGGCAATAAGCAAACGGTATATTTGTTTATGCTGGTTGGAATTTTTATCGTGATTCTGGCGTGTATCAACTTTATGAATATCAGCACAGCGATGGCCACTTTACGTTCAAAAGAGGTAGGTATCAAAAAGATCATGGGATCGGGAAGGGGACACCTCATTCTTCAATATATGACCGAATCTTTTTTGATTTGTACATCGGCCGTGATTGTTGGGTTTATGATGGTTGAGATCATATTGCCTGTATTCAATACTACATATGATTTAACTCTGACTATTGATTGGTACGACGCATCCATCTGGTATTACGGAGTGCTCATCATAACTTCACTCGTGCTTCTTTCAGGAGCATATCCTGCTATTCTATTGTCTTCTTTTCAACCCCTACGTGTTTTATCGGCCAAATCCTCAGGTAGTACATCGGCTGCTTTGTGGGTGCGAAAAGGATTGGTAATATTTCAGTTTACCTGCTCAATTATTTTACTGATCGCAACAACCGTTATCTGGAAACAGTTAAATTATATTATGGATAAGCCTTTGGGGTTTGATAAAACCCATGTGGTGCTAATACGGAATAACAACCGCGATATACAAGCCAATTTCTCTTTATTTACCGAGCGTGTGGAGCAAGTACCTGGTGTTCAAACAGTCACAAAAACTGTAGGAGAGCCCGGCGGTTTTCATGATACAATGAATTTTAAAATAGAAGGTCAGGAAGAAACCGTACGAATACGCACCACTTTTTCAGATGCTGAGTACCTGAATTGTTTTGGTATCTCGCTGGCGAGTGGTCGGTTTTTTAGAAAAGATAATGCCCTGGATTTAGCCAATGCCTTGGTGTTAAATGAAACTGCTGTAAAGATACTGGGGTATACCAACGAAACAATTTTAGGATTGCGCATGCAAAATTTGTATGTCGATACTACCTACCGGGAGGTGATCGGAGTGGTTAAAGATTATAATTTCACGTCGCTTAAAACTACAATGGAGCCCTTAGCCATTAGCCCGTCAACCGATTTTTATCGGGTGGCTGTTAAAATAGACGCGAATCAGGTTCCTGAAGTTTTGTCAGCGATTAAAGATATCTATGAAGGATTGGTCAGTTTATATCCTTTTGAGTATCGATTTTTAGATGAAAAGATCGGAAGCTTATATAAAGCAGAGCAAACACAGAAGCAAATTTTTGTAGTTTTTTCAGTAATTAGCATTTTAATAGGTTGTCTGGGAATATTTGGTCTTGCCGCGTTTACTGCTAATCAACGTGCGAAGGAAATTAGCATTCGAAAGGTGTTGGGGGCCAGCATTTTTAATATTTCATATATGCTTAGCAACCAGTTTGTAAAGCTTGTCCTTCTAGCCAATTTAATTGCATGGCCGTTGGCCTGGTATTTTTTGACAAGCTGGTTAAATGGTTTTGCTTATCGAATTTCGATCGGTATGGGGAGTTTCGTGTTTGCCATGATGATTTCCGTATCCATAGCCATGTTTGCCGTTTCTTCTCAATCCATTAAAGCAGCGTTGGTAAATCCAGCAAAAACGTTGAAAGAAAATTAATCTATACTAGTCATTTATAATTCATTTCAGGTGTAGATAGGTTTCCTTTTTTTTTATAATATTCTGGTTTTCCAGTGCCCTTTAATAAGATTAAAAAAACCTATCTTTAGTCCGCACCTAACTGAATATTGAAGATGAAGATGAAAATTTATGTCCTCTTTGTATTGGCCTTGTTTATATTAGTTCCGATATATGCACAGGACAATCATCACTATCAAACCGATTTTTCAAAGTCTGAATTTGCCGGACGAAGGAACCGCATCTTTGACGCGATTGGAAATCAGGCGATTGCATTAATCCAGGGTGCAAACGGAATCCCTGGATTTAGTGTTTTTAGACAATCCAATACCTTTTATTATCTATCAGGACTTGAATCTCCACATGCGTATTTGCTTTTAAATGGCATGAATAGAAAATCGACATTGTATTTACCACATCGTAATGTCGGAATGGAACGCAATCAGGGCAAGGTCTTATCTGCTGAAGATCATGACCTCATCATCGAACTTACAGGAGTTGATGATGTAAAAGGAATTGAATTTTTATCGACTGATTTAGTAGGGACAGGATTAATCAGACCACCGGCGGTAGCCTTGTACACACCATTAAGTCCTGCAGAAATCGGAAATGACAGCCGTGATGAATTACTGCATGGTCAGGCCAGGTCATCCGCTGACCCATGGGATGGGCAGGTTACCAGAGAAGCATTATTCGTAAAAAAACTACATGAACGTGTACCCCAATTCGAAATTCATGACTTGTCGCCGATACTGGATTCTATGCGGCTCATAAAAAGTGATAAAGAAATCGAGCTCATTCGAAAAGCTACTCAGATTGCCGGGCTTGGTATTATGGAAGCGATGCGATCGACAGCCGCCGGTGTTTATGAATACCAGTTAGACGCGGCAGCGAAATACATCTTTCATTTGCAAGGGGCACGGGGCGATGGCTATGCCTCAATTATTGGAGGTGGAACCAATGCCTATATGGGACATTATTTTCATAAAACGGATGTTTTGAAAGGAGGTGATCTTGTTTTGATGGACTATGCTCCGGATTATAAATATTACACCAGTGATGTCACCCGCATCTGGCCCGTTAACGGAAAATTTAGTGAGGAGCAAGCTGCTCTTTACAATTTCATTGTCGCCTATCGGGATGCATTGTTCAAGTATATCAAACCGGGTGTAACATCGAGCGAAGTACTTGACAAAGCTGCAGCGGAGATGAAGCAATATCTGGTGGATAAGAAATTTGTGAACCCATCCCATCTTAAAGCGGTTCAGGCGGGTATTCAATTTCGTGGACATTTTCAGCATCCGGTGGGTATGGCCGTTCACGATGTCGGCCGCGTGCATGGGGTTACGCTAAAACCCGGAATGATCTTTACAATCGATCCTATGATCTGGATTCATGAAGAACAATTATATATCCGCATTGAAGATATGGCACTGGTCACGGCAGATGGAGTCGAAAATTTAAGTGCCTTTGTTCCTTCAAAAATTGAAGATGTGGAACGGTTGATCCGGGAGAAAGGATTAATTGAGTTTCGCCCGTCCGTCGAATTACCTTTAAAGAAATAAGAATGAAAGAGATTAGATATTCGATACTGCTTTTTCTGCTCATGGGAAGTATTTCCTATTCCAGGGCGGATGACTACCCAAAAAATCCAAAAGTGGATGTCCTCAATTATATTTTCAGGATTATACTCGCAGATGATACAGATGAAATTAAATGTACAGTCACCGTTGATGTTCGCTATTTAGGTGCGGGGGTTGAACAATTACGACTTGATTTGGTGAATGCGCGACCTGAACTGGGTAACAAAGGGATGCGGGTCTCGGATGTTCATTGGGAGGGCAATGTGCTTACCTATACCCATGCGGATGATGCTTTGCAGATCAAACTTCCAGCACCATCGGTACAAAATCAGCGTACTCAGTATACCATTACATATTCAGGAATTCCGGTTACGGGTCTTAAAATTGCCAATAATAAATATGGTGACCGCACCTTCTTTAGTGATAACTGGCCCGATAAGGGCAGAAATTGGCTATCCGTTATTGATCACCCGTATGATAAAGCTATGTGTGAATTTATTGTCACTGCTCCAGCACATTATCAGGTCGTTTCGAATGGGTTGCTAATGGAAGAATCTGATAAGGGAGATGGTCAACGCGTCACGCATTGGAAGCAATCGGTACCAATAGCTTCCTGGTTGTATGTTTTAGGTGTTGCGCGCTTTGCTGTACAACATGTAGATAATTTTGAGGGAAAGGAAATTCAGACCTGGGTGTATCATCAGGATCGGGATGCCGGGTTTTATGATTTTGCAATTCCCACCAAAAGTGTATTGGAATTTTATAGTGAATATATTGGTCCTTTTGCATATGAAAAGTTAGCCAATATCCAGTCGAACAGCGTAAGCGGTGGGATGGAGGCTGCATCTGCCATTTTGTATAGTGAGAATTCGGTTGTAGGAGATCGAAATGAGCGATGGCGAAATGTGGTCATCCATGAGATTGCGCATCAATGGTTCGGCAATGCCGTTACCGAGTATGATTGGGATGACGTATGGTTAAGTGAAGGATTCGCGACCTACTTCACCTTGCTCTATATTGAACATGCCTATGGCCGTGATGACTTTTTAGATGGATTAGCCAAAAGCAAGAAACGCGTGGATGACTTTACCATCAAAAATCCGGAATATCGGATAGTCCATGACAACCTGCAGGACATGGATCAGGTAACCAGTTCACAGACCTATCAAAAGGGTAGCTGGATTTTACATATGTTACGGGGAGTAGTAGGAACGGATGTTTTTTGGAAAGGTATCCAGTCCTATTATAAAAGCTACTATAACAAAAATGCAACGACATCGGATTTTCGAAGCGTAATGGAAGAGGAATCAGGGATGGATTTGAAAGTATTTTTTGAACAATGGTTGTATCGACCAGGAACTTTAAAAATTGAAGGGAGCTGGCAATACAATGCGAAAACAAAGGAAGTTAAAATCGTACTGGATCAAACTCAAAAAATCGTGAGTACGATGAGCATGCCATTGGAGATAGCCATTCATGTACCCGGGCAGACTACCATGATAAAAAAGGTCATGCTTAATAAAGAAAGGAATGAGTTTGTATTTACAACAGCAATAGCGCCTGAAAAAATTGTACTGGATCCCAATACCTGGTTATTGATGGATGTAATTTTCTCAAAAAAATAATCGTTCTGTTTTTTTAAACACTTAGCATACCGATTGGGTTTTTCTTGTTAAACATGTAAATTGTCAATATCAATTGTATTTTTCACTAATGATTATGCGTGGAAACTTTAGAAATTATAGGAAGTATTCGAAGAATTGTACGTTCACTTAATTTAGAGTCAAAAGCTATTCAGAAAGATTTCGGGTTGAGCATAACACAACTCCTGTGTTTAGGTCATTTAGAAAATAGTCCGGATTATCGCTCAACGCACAAAGAGTTGATGGATATTCTAAGTTTGAATTCCAGCACGATATCGGGAATCCTCAACCGTCTCGAAAAACGTGGATACGTGGCGCGTGTGAGTAATGAAGCAGACAGAAGATCAAAATCAATTACCCTGACAGCTTCAGGAATTAAGCTTCTGGAGGAAACGCCCAATGTCCTTCATGCTCGATTGGCGCAAAAATTAGATACGCTTTCCAAAAATAATATAGAAATGATCAAGGAAGCACTGGGAATAATTACTGCTGCCATGGAAATTAAAGGAATAGAAGCGTCACCACTCCTTACTTCAGAAGAGCCAATAGAAGGCTAGCGTTTACATAGACTGAAGGCATTTATTTGTTAATTAGGTTCTATAGAACATAAATCGTAAATTTGCGGCGTAATTTGATAATAATTCAAAAAACCTTTAGCAAACATGATTTACACAAAGGAAGATATTGCCTCTATCGAAGAAGCAGAAAGCTTTAGTGACTTACCAGATAGTATTACTACTGTTGGTTCATTAGAAAGCCTTGAAAATCAAGGTATTCCAGATCATTTAAAGGACTTTGTCGACCTGGATTCACTCCGGCACAGAAATTTTGTAAATGATCTCTTTTGGCAAAGAATCCCTGCCTTTAAGGAGGTTTCAGAACAGGAGTTTCTGGATATTCGGTTCCAGAACAAACATACCGTCAGAAGGGTAGAAAAGCTAGAAGAATTGACGAAAGGTCTTGTAGATCCTAACTTTGTTCAGGAGGTTAAAGCCGGTATGGAAAAGGCCCCCATGAACCTGAGTATTTCGCCCTATGTGCTGAGTTTAATTAACTGGAAAGATCCTTACAATGATCCCCTAAGAATACAGTTTATTCCGATAGATTCAGGTTTTAGGCCCGATCATCCAAAGCTCACGTTAGATTCATTAGGGGAACAGAATGATTCTCCTGTTGATGGATTAGTGCACCGCTATGCGGATAAGGTGTTGTTCCTTCCATTGGATGTATGCCCTGTATATTGCCGATTCTGTACGCGTAGCTATGCCATTGGAGGTGATACGGAAGTAGTCGATAAAGTTCGTTTTAAGAACACACCCGAGAAATGGAAAAAGGCATTTGCGTATATCGCATCGCGTCCGGAAGTTGAAGATGTAGTGATTTCAGGTGGAGATGCCTACATGCTGGTACCGGATCGGTTACGAATGATCGGAGAGATATTGTTGAATATTCCACATGTTAGACGAATGCGATTTGCAACGAAGGGACCTGCAGTGATGCCAATGAAAATACTCAGCGATACTGCATGGACGGATGCGCTGGTAGGTGTTGTCAATCTTGGAAGAGAGAAAGGTAAAGAGGTGGTGTTGCATACTCATTTCAATAGTGCTAATGAGATCACTGATATCACACGAAGAGCGATGTTACATCTTTTTAAGAAAGGAGTAACCGTACGAAATCAAAGTGTATTGATTAAGGGCGTGAATGATACTGTTGACAAGATGGTGCATCTTGTCAGGAAGCTTTCCTTTATGAATGTGCAACCTTATTATGTGTATCAGCACGATATGGTGACGGGTACTGAAGATATGCGAACCAGTGTGAAAGATACAGTTGAACTTGAGAAAGCAGTTCGGGGGGTTACGGCTGGTTTTAATACGCCACTTTTTGTTACCGATGCACCAGGTGGTGGTGGAAAACGCGATGTACATAGTTACGATTTTTATGATACAACGACAGGAATTAGTATCTACCGAAGTCCGAGTGTAGATGACACAAAATTGTACGTCTATTTTGATCCTATCGACAGCTTGCCTGAGGAAGGTCAAAAACTTTGGGAAGATGAATCATTACACGAAGATTTGATACAGAATGCCATTAATAATTCAGGATACCAATCATTGAATCCGGTTTATTAAATGCATGTTGTTGATTACACAATTTTCGGGACCTACTTTTTTGCGGTCCTGGGTGTCGGGTATTATTTCCTCCGAAAAAACAAATCCAAGGAAGATTATTATGTTGGTGGGAGGAATATTGGTGCCGGGCATGTAGGCATTTCCATTGCAGCAACAGATGTAGGCGGTGGTTTTTCTATAGGGTTGGGTGGACTTGGATTTACGATGGGACTTGCAGGATCCTGGCTTTTATTCACCGGCCTGGTCGGAGCATGGGTTGCAGCGGTATTGACGGTACCCCGATTAAAACGGTTGGACATCGATTCAGGATTGCTGACGTTTCCTGATTTTCTTTCGCTAAAGTATAATAAGTCAGTTGGTACAATTGCCGCGATCATTTCAAGTTTAGGATACCTGGGTTTTACGGCGGGCCAGATATTAGCAGGAGGAAAACTGGCTGCAGGTAGTATTTTTTCATCGATACACTGGACTGATCCTTTATTATTTTCATTGGTGGTGATGGCGTTGGTAGTGGTAGTATATACGAGCTTAGGTGGCCTTAAAGCTGTAATCTATACCGATACAATTCAATGGATTGTTTTGCTGGCAGGATTGATGTTTTTAGGAATACCTTTTGCGTATTATAAATTAGGAGGGTGGGATACCATTGTCAGCGCGTTACCCAAAACACATTTTAGTTTGTTGAACATCGGATGGGTAACGGTTGCAAACTGGGCTTTTTCAATTATTCCAATTTGGTTCATTGCAATGACCTTATATCAGCGTGTCTTTGCAACCCGTTCGGTACGGCAGGCAAGAAATGCATTTATCATTGCTGGATTGTTTGAATACCCATTAATGGCATTTTCAGGAGTGCTACTAGGAATGCTGGCCCGTGTTGCCTTCCCGGAGAGTGATGCGGAAACAGCTCTTCCATTACTGCTGAATCATGTACTTCCGATTGGTATTGCAGGATTTGTTTTGGCCGCGTACTTCTCGGCTGTTATGTCAACGGCCGATAGCTGTTTGATTGCTGCTTCCGGAAATATTGAGCATGATATTCTTACCTCCTTATCAAAGGGGGGAGTGGTAAAAATGTTGTTAAAATATCCATGTTGATCACATTGATTTTAGGGATATCAGCTTTTCTGCTGGCCACCTGGTTTACATCGGTTCTGCGCATTGTTTTACACGCATATTCATTTATGGTGTCAGGGCTGCTGGTACCCACACTGATGGCCTATTTTTCAAAAAAGCCCAGTCCCCGGGCTGCCATCGTCAGCATGATTGGTGGGGGAGGTCTTACGCTGGTGCTGATCTTCATGACTGTTGACCTTCCATACGGACTTGACCCGACTATTTTTGGAATCAGCACATCGGCCATTTTATATATGATCACCAATAAATTTTTTGATCAATGATGTTTGATAAAGTGGATACAATTTCAAAATCATTAGTGCAGCACGGACCCAATAATGACCGTGTGTACCTGATGAAAGTGGATAAGTATGAACAAATGCATGCCCTGATGGACGCGTTATATAACCTGACCATTTTCAAGCGGTATACCAAAATTTTTGCCAAAGTGCCCGAGCAGTTTCGAAATGTTTTTCTCTCCTATAATTTCAAGTTAGAAGCCGAAGTGCCAGGACTTTATAATGGAAAAGAAAAAGGGTTATTCTTCAGCAAATACTTCAATGCGAAGCGTGGTTTTTTGAATACCCGGGAGAAGGAAGCGATTCGTGAGGTGGTGGAAAATGCTTGTAATTCTTCGGATATAGGAACATCCGAATTGCCGGAGGGATATACCCTCCGAACGCTGGAGGAGATTGATGTCCGGGAAATAGCACGAATATACAAGACTGTTTTTCAGGTGTATCCCTTTCCGGTTTTTGACGAGCGTTATCTGGTGGAAGTAATGCAAAGTCATATCAAATTTTTTGGTGCCGAGTATGACGGAAAGCTAATTGCTGTATCATCTGCAGAAATAGATTACGAAAACAGCAATGCAGAAATGACCGACTTTGCAACCCTTCCTGCACATCGGGGAAAGAATTTGTCCTACTTCCTGTTACAGGAAATGATTAAGAAGATGAAGTTGGAAAAAATAAAGACACTGTACACAATTGCACGGGCGAAATCATACAGTATGAATAAAACCTTTGGTCGGCATGGTTTTAAATTTGGGGGCACACTGATTAAGAATACGCTGATCGGGGAATCTATCGAATCGATGAATGTATGGTATAAGCGGTTAGAAAATTAGTAGGCTTCGCTTACCCCAATAGTCTGTTTACATTTAACTTATATAACTTCCCTATTGGAATTTTGGTAGTACCAATGGTAATCTGATTTCCTTCTATGCTATTAATGTGTTTGGGTGCTACTGCAAACGATTTGTGAACCTGCAAAAAATCATGCTCAGGAAGAGCAGTCAAAACATTGGAGAATTTTTCACGGGTAGTAATGGTCTCTGTTAGAGAAACTACCTTTGTGTAATTTCCGGATGCTTCAAGGTACTGAATTTCATCCAGTATCAACTGTACATATTTTTTGTCACTTTTCAGAAAAATACGACTTACTGTTTCCTGTTTTTCTTTTGTATTTTCTGATACCGTTATTTTGGGTGCCGGTCCGATCGCTTTGTTTACTGCTTTTAGGAAACGCTCAAAGCCGAAGGGCTTTAACAAGTAATCGACTACATTTAATTCATATCCTTTCAATGCCAAATTCACTGTATGCAGTAGTAACAATTACCCGGGGTGGATTGGTGAGTGTTTTTAAAAAATCAAAGCCTTTAAGTTTCGGCATGTTTAAATCCAGGAAAATCAGATCAACATCCCGGATACGCAAGTACTCCAATGCTTCCAGTGCATCATAGCAATTTTTTTCCAATTTCATAGCCGGAAGCATATCGCAATAGCCTTTAATGATATCGTGAGCAATGTGCTCATCATCGATGATCAGATATCGAATCATTTCAGTAGCAAGGTTAGCTGCGTGGAATAAATATCAGCATTTATTTCGTGTGTAAACGAATGTCGCTTTGGATAGACCAATGCCAATCTCCTTTTTAGGTTCTGTAAACCAATTCCTGGCTCTTCAACTCCCTGTTTACCAATTGTGTCAAAATTATTACGAATTGTAAAGTTGATCTCATTTTCATTCGCTTTCAGGTTAACATGAACAAAGGCTTTCTCCCGAAGGGTTTCAACGCCATGTTTAAATGCATTTTCCAATAGGATGATGAACAATAAGGGCATTACGGATATTCCTTCACGAGCAATAGAATGGTTAAGTTGAATATCACTTTCTTTATGGTAACGTGCCCGATGGAGTTCAATATAGTTCCGGATGTATTTTAACTCCTCTTCCAACAATACCGATTCCTTTTGACCATCATATATACTATACCGCATCATTTCAGATAAGGTGAGGATCATTTGTTTGGCTTTACGCGTATCCTTATCAATCAAACCGTATAGGTTATTTAAGGTATTAAAAAAAAAATGCGGACTCACCTGACTTTTTAAGTGCAATAATTCAAGGTTAACTTTTTCTTTTTTCTGCTTGATGACAGATCGAATCTGATTGAAGAGCCACCGGGCTCCCCAAAAGAAAAGCAACGACCAATAGAAGAAAGCCAATATGGAGAACATCGGTTCAATATCCGCATCCTCGATTAGGATTAAGATAATTCCCATCCCGATGATGAAGAGCCAGTAGCTGTATTTCTGAATCAGGGCTTTATTAAGAAAAGTGAGAAGTCATCTGCAATATTAACAACCATTGACAGATACAGCAAAGTTGGATAAACAGCACTTTGTACCGAGATGAACACAAATAATTGAGTGATCAAGTCAATTAGACATGCTTGAAGGATCTTGTGACCAGTGTTGATCATTGTTGATCCCATTAATTTCTGTTGTCTCACCTAAACAGGCATGTTTGGGCATTGTTCACCAAAATGAAATAAAAATTAAATGTAAATCGATTATGAAAAGACTAATTTTCAGGTACCTCAAACATGCCATGCTTACGATCATTGTAATGGCTACCGTACTGATCATCTTTGGGCTTGCCATAGGGGCCAGTGCAAGTTATGGGGATAAACCAGCCAGACTGGATTGGAATAATGAAGGACCTTATGTTTTTTATGAAACTGACAGCACAGTAAGTGTGCAATACGTAAAGGGCGATAAAGATAGCGGGTTTTATACGCGGAAGTCGGACTATCATATGATGGACGCACCGATTGTTACTTGTTATAACCCGCTCGATTCAACTCAATTTGAATTTTCGCTGCGAACGGAATTCAATACGCCATTAACTGATTATCAGGATGGCCAGCCAATTTTTGCAGTATCCGATATCGAAGGGAATTATTTAGCATTCCGAAATTTCCTGAAAAATAATCAGATTATCACCGAAGATCTGCATTGGAATTTTGGACATGGACATCTTGTATTGGTTGGAGATTTTGTCGATCGGGGTTTCTTTGTGACGCAGGTACTCTGGTTAATTTTCAAACTGGAACAGGAGGCAGAACTTGCAGGAGGGAAGGTGCATTACCTTATTGGAAATCATGAATTAAAAAATTTACAGGCGAATTTTGATTCCGCTTCTCCTAAATATTTTTATGTGGCGTCTATTTTAGGAAAAACCCAGCAGGCATTATATGGTGATCACTCCGTATTGGGCAGATGGCTTACCAGTAAAAATGCAATTGAACGAATCAATGGTACTTTATTTGTTCACGGGGGGCTTCATCCGGATATTCAGCAATACGATATTACGTTGGATGAAGTAAATGAGATTCTTCGAAAAAATTTCAGGACACCGTATTACCCAAAACCAAATCCAGGGTTAGAAAAACTCCTAACCTCAACGCATACCGGACCCTGCTGGTATCGGGGTTATTTTAAGGATGATCTCACGCAAGATCAGGTAGATCAGGGGATACAACAATTTAAGGCGAAAACAATAGTAGTGGGACATACCTTACACAATAAAGCAAAGTCATTTTTCAATGGAAGCGTGATTGATATAGATGTCAAGCATCCAACAGATGATCATGATAATTTTCCGGCGGGTAGTTCTGAAGGAATTTACATTGAGGATGGAAAGTATTATCGGGCTTTTAATGATGGTAGCAGAAAGGAATTATAGTGTTGCATTTCCAATCAAGTACCGGGGATTTTAGGATTATTATTTTTAAAAATGTTAAATTGGATATCTATGAACCGACGTGAATATCTTTTTTTACTCGCTGCACTGGGTATCACCTCCGTAACCCCGGGCTGGGCATTACAATCCACACCGATTATGAAAAGAAAAATTCCGGGTTCTGGTGAAGAGCTACCGGTGATCGGTGTTGGAACATGGATTACTTTTGATGTCGGGAGTTTAGAAAAGGACCGGGCGCCTTTGAAGGAAGTCTTAACACAATTGGTTTCACAGCAGGGCAGTGTAATTGATAGTTCACCGATGTATGGTCGATCTGAAAAAGTAGTAGGTGAAATCTCGACTGAGTTAGGGATCAACAATAAACTGTTCATGGCTACCAAAGTATGGACCTCGGGTCGTGAAGCCGGAATCCAGCAAATGAAAAGCTCTTTCGAATTAATGCAGCGGGAGCAAATTGATTTGATGCAGATTCATAATATGATCGACTGGGAAACACATCTTAAAACATTGCGGGAATGGAAGGAGGAAGGAAAAATCCGGTACATCGGTATTACCCATTACACCGATAATGCGCACACGCAATTGGAAAATATCATCCGTAACAATCCCATAGATTTTATTCAAGTCAATTATTCAATTACTGACCGGCATGCCGAAGAAAGTCTTTTTAAGGTAGCGCAGGAATATAATGTGGGGGTCATTGTCAATCAACCGTTTGGTGGCGGCGATTTATTTGATCGTATTGGAACAAAGAAGCTTCCGGAATGGGTCAAGGAATTTGATTGTACTGGTTGGGGTTCCTTCTTTTTAAAGTTTATTCTTGCGCAACCTGCTGTAACGTGCGCGATACCCGGCACGTCAACGCTCAAGCATATGGTTGATAACTTAAGCGCAGGAGTTGGCCGGTTGCCGGATGCTCAGCAACGTAAGAAGATGATTGAGTTGATTAAATAATTAATGAATTGGGTGGTTCGCGTAGACACGAACCCCGGCCCCGAATTCGAATACCAACAAGTCTAATTTGTTTTTATAAACACCACTGACGCAAGCGTCCGCTCGTGCCCTGATACCCTTGATCTCGAAATTAGCCTTCCTTCCAAATTGAAACTCCATATGCAAATACCTGGACCCAATTCAATTGATTTCCAGAAATATGATCAGCCGTCTTGTTCGATTATGAACGTATCTGTCTGCAGTCGGACAACTCTTCCATAATGACCGCGTCTCCATTAAGGATACCGCTTTTTATTCTGGCATGAAAGTAGGACAGGCAGACATAAAAGCCTATGAAGAATTATATACTGATCCTCACGTTGATTTACTCATCAGGTCTGGTTGCCCAACAAAAATCCGAATTCGATAAAATGAGCTTCCTAATTGGGAATTGGGAATTTGATGCGAAAAGCCTTGCAGATGATGGTACGTATCAGCCACAGAAATTTCTCTCAAAAGTAGAATACATTTTTGGTGGTAATGCGTTGCGCGATGATTTCTGTTTTAAAAATCAACAAGGAGATTGGGTTATTTACGGGAGTACCATTAGGAGCTATGACGTACAGGCAGGAAAGTGGAAGATGCTTTGGTATAATTATAATCTCTCTTTTGTTACGCAAATGGTAGGTTCCTATGCTGATGGAGAATTCCATTTTACAGGTGAAGGAATTGATGAAAAAGGAAAATATCAGGAGCGAATCACTTTTTATGATATTTCAAAAGACAAGTATTCATGGAAGTCTGATAAATCGTATGATGGCGGAAAAACCTGGTTAAAAAATTTTTTCTCCTATACTGCCACACGACTGATGAATTAGAATCATCCATACAGTTTGGTTTGTCATACTTCAATACACCACGAAGCAAGCATCCGTTTGTGTCACCTCACAACTAGCGCAAGCGTCCGATTGTGCCCTTATACCCCTGATTCTCGAAATCAGCCTTCCTTCCAAATTGAAACTTGCCTGTATAGGGGGGCTACGCCACTGTTTGTAGAATCCCTATGATTAAAGGGGTTCGTGAAGACACGAACCCCCGCGGCAGCACGTTAATGTTGCACTTTTTTATTTAATACCAGCCTTTGCGACTCAGCGTCTCAGCGGTGATGTTATTGCACATCAAACCGATCCAGGTTCATCACCTTATCCCAGGCCGCAACAAAATCTTTTACAAACTTCGCTTTGGAATCTGTACAAGCATATACTTCAGCAAGTGCACGCAATTCTGAGTTAGAACCAAAGATCAGGTCAGCGCGTGTACCGGTCCATTTTACCTCACCTGTTTTACGGTCACGTCCGATGAAAGCATGTTGCCCCTTATCGGCTGCACTCCAGGTTGTACTCATATCCAACAGGTTCACGAAGAAATCGTTAGTTAAGGACCCAGGAGCATCCGTAAAGACACCATGTTTCGACTGATCATAGTTGGTGTTCAAAACCCGCATACCACCAATAAGAACTGTCATTTCCGGAGCAGTTAACGTCAGTAGTTGTGCCTTATCAATCAACATTTCTTCAGCCGTTGCCTTGTGCTTAGGCTTGAAGTAATTCCGGAATCCATCTGCATTGGGTTCCAATGCTGCGAATGATTCAACATCGGTTTGCTTTTGTGTTGCATCGACCCGACCCGGTGTAAAAGGAACCGTAATTTTTTGACCTGCGTTACGGGCAGCTTCTTCAATACCTGCACATCCACCCAATACGATCAGATCAGCAAGTGAAACTTTCTTTGCAAAACCTTTTTGAATTTTGGTAAGTGCCTTCAAAACTTTAGTCAATTGAGCAGGGTTGTTTACTTCCCAATCTTTTTGAGGCGCCAGACGAATACGTGCTCCATTTGCACCACCACGTTTATCAGATCCACGGAATGTTGATGCAGATGCCCATGCAGTTGAAACCAATTGCGAAACAGATAATCCGGAAGCCAGTATTTTTTTCTTCAGTGATGCTATATCCTTTTCATTGATCGGCTTATGGTAACTGCAGGAATAGGATCTTGCCAGATAAGTTCTTTTTTAGGAACTTCATCTCCTAAGGTAAAGAGCAATAGGACCCATGTCACGGTGTGTCAATTTGAACCATGCTTTTGCAAATGCATCTGCAAATTTCTTTGGGTTTTTGGAAACGTTTTGAAATAGGAGCATAAATAGGATCCATTTTCAAGCGCCATATCTGCAGTGGTCATCATCAGCGCTTGTGTTTTTGATGGATCACCCGCTGCAGGTGCTTTTTTTGCATTTGATGTAGCTGTAGGTGTCCACTGATGTGCGCCATGCAGGACTCTTGGTCAATTCCCAATCGTAGCCTAGCAACACATCAAAGATATTCATTGTTCCATTTTGTTGGATTCGGAGTCCAGGCACCTTCAATGCCACTGGTGATTGTATCATCACCATGACCACTTCCAAATGAATTCTTCCAACCCAATCCCTGCTCTTCAATACCTGCGCCAGCGGGTTCTCTTCCAACATATTTCCCAGGGTCAGCAGCCCCATGTGCTTTTCCAAACGTATGTCCACCTGCAACAAGTGCTACAGTTTCTTCATCATTCATCGCCATACGGCCAAAAGTTTCACGAATATCAATAGCAGATTTTAATGGATCAGGATTTCCGTTAGGACCTTCTGGATTTACATAAATCAATCCCATCTGAACAGCACCCAACGGATTCTCAAGATTCACGTTCACCAGTATATCGTTTGTCACCTAACCATTCTGTTTCACACCCCAATAAATATCTTGTTCTGGCTCCCAAACATCTTCACGTCCACCACCGAAACCATAGGTTTTGAAACCCATTGATTCCAGAGCACAGTTACCTGCAAGGATCATGAGGTCGGCCCATGAAATTTTCTTACCATATTTTTGTTTGATAGGCCATAGTAATAACCGAGCTTTGTCCAGGTTGCCGTTATCAGGCCAGCTGTTCAGTGGTGCAAAACGCTGAGATCCTGAACCACCGCCACCACGGCCATCCTGAATACGATATGTTCCGGCAGAGTGCCATGCCATTCGGATAAATAAGGGGCCATAATGTCCATAATCTGCTGGCCACCAGTCTTGTGAATCCGTCATTAAAGTGTACAAATCCTTTTTAATGGCCTTCAGATTAAGCTTTTTAAACTCCTTGGCGTAGTTAAAATTTTTGCCCATCGGGTTCGATTGGGGGGCATGTTGGCGTAAGATGTTTAAGTTCAACATGTTTGGCCACCAGTCGCTGTTGGAAGTACCACCACCTGCTGTGTGCTTTACTGCTCCGCCATGAAAAGGACATTTAGCTTCGCTATTCAGTATCGTAAGATTTGCTTGATTTGCCATTTTTTTACCATAAGTTACTGGTTTAAAATATTTAAAATTCGTTAATTCAGACTACATATTAAGTCCTGTCAATCAGAATTCCAATGATTAAAGTCATCCTACAAGATTACAATCACCAGGGCAATAAATCAAATTGATTATATTTATGATCATATAATTAAAATCTATGACGTTAACTCAACTTGAATACATTGTTGCCCTGGATACGGTCCGTCATTTTGTATTAGCGGCGGATCAATGTTTTGTCACCCAGCCAACGCTCAGCATGCAAATTCAGAAGCTGGAGGATGAACTCGGAGTAAAAATTTTTGATCGCACCAAGCAACCAGTGATTCCTACAGAAATTGGAGAACGGGCATTATCGCACAAGCCCGAAAAACTATACGCGAAGCGGAAATGATCAAGCAACTTATAAGCGATCAAAAGGATTCACTAAGTGGGGAACTACGCATTGGAATTATCCCAACATTGGCACCGTATCTGTTGCCACCGCTGTATAAGTATATGCAGGAGAAGTATCCACAATTAAATCTGATTGTAAAAGAGACGATTACAGAAGAGGTAATTCATGAACTGAAAAATAACCGGCTGGACTGCGGTATTTTGGTGACACCATTAAAAGATCATTCGATTAAAGAAGATATTCTGTTTTACGAAGAACTCTTTGTGTATGTCTCCAAAAAGAATGCATTGTATGATAAAAAGTATGTATTGGCCAATGAGATCGATCCCAGTCAGCTGTGGTTGCTGGAAGAAGGGCATTGTTTCCGTTCACAGATTTTAAATTTATGTGAGCTGAGCCAACGGAGCAATTTTCATTTTAAGTATGAAACGGGGAACATTGAAACATTAAAGCGTATGGTCGATAAGAGTGATGGTATAACAATTCTTCCAGAACTCGCGGTGATGGAATTCAGTAAAGCACAACGCAAGCTGGTCAAGCGCCTAGTGGATCCCAGTCCGGCACGCGAAGTCAGCCTGGTGACCCATCGTGATCATATTAAAACCAAACTAATTAAAACGCTGAAGGAAGAAGTACTCAACATTGTGCCAAAACAGATGCAGAAATTGCAGAAAAAGAAAGTGGTGGAGATTAATTATTAGTTATTAGTTATTAATGGTTAATGGTTAATTATTTATGCAAAGTGGTTAATTATTATTATGGTATTTCTTTACATTCGTTGTGTTAAATCAACTGTCATTTGGATAACAGGTCGCTAGATTTTAAATCGAAAAGATATCTTTCATTTTTTTACTCATTCAACGTGAAGACACCTGCTTTTTTATTTGTTCTTTTCATTGCCTTCGCCTGCACGCAAAAAGAGAAATCTGCGGATTACCCCATCCAGCCCGTACCTTTTTCTAACGTCAAAATCACCGACACTTTTTGGTCAAAAAAAATTAAAACCAACCACGAAGTCACCATCCCAATTGCCTATCAGAAAAGCCTGGAAACCGGAAGGATTGATAATTTTAAAAAAGCTGCGGGATTGATGCCCGGTCCTTTTGCTACCGAGTATCCATTTGACGACAGTGATGTTTTCAAGATAATAGAAGCAGCCAGTTATTCGGTACAAGTATATCCGGATGCCACGATGGAATCCATGATGGATTCACTCATTTATTATATTGCCATGGCACAGGAACCGGATGGCTATCTCTACACAACCCGTACCATTAAAGAAGGTTCCCCACATCCCTGGGCCGGAAAAGAGCGGTGGGAACTGGTGAATGAATTAAGCCATGAACTCTACAACCTTGGCCATATGTATGAAGCCGCTGCAGCGCATCACACAGCAACCGGAAAACGGACATTTTTAGATGTGGCCATCAAAAGCGCAGATCTTGTTTGTGATACCTTCGGTCCTGGTAAAATCGAAAATTATCCCGGACATCAGGAAATTGAAATCGGGCTCGTCAAACTATATCGAATCACTCAAAACAAACGATACCTCGATATGGCAAAGTATTTTTTAGATGCCAGGGGAAAAGAAGGTATTGGAAGGCCGGATAAGTATAACCAGTCGCATGTTCCGGTAACGGATCAGAAGGAGGCGGTCGGACATTCAGTTCGGGCGGCATATATGTGGACCGCGATGGCCGATGTCGCTGCCATTACCGGGGATGATGCCTATGTTAATGCGATCAATACGCTTTGGCATGATGTGGTCGATACAAAATACTACATTAATGGAGGAATCGGATCCACCAGCAGTCACGAAGGATTCGGAGCACCGTATGAATTGCCCAACATGACCGCCTACAATGAAACGTGTGCGGGCGTAGGTAACGCGATGTGGAATCACCGGATGTTTTTAATGACTGGCGACAGCAAGTACATGGATATTCTGGAGCGTACCATGTTCAATAATATCCTCACAGGGGTATCGCAAAAAGGAGATACATTTTTCTATCCGAATCCGCTTTCATCCGTAGGACAGCACGAGCGAAGTGAATGGTTTGGTTGTGCCTGTTGTCCACCCAATGTGGCGCGCTTTTTACCCTCCATGCCCGGCTATATTTATGCAACAGAAGGCGATAATCTTTTTGTCAATTTATATATCTCCAATGAATCTACTTTTGAGATGCCGGATGGCGACTTGATTGTAAAACAGGAAAGTTCGTTGCCATGGGAAGGGAAGGTCACACTTACCTTTCAAAATGATCAATCCGTTTTATCCAATCTGAAGTTGCGTATTCCTGGGTGGGCCCGAAACAAACCCGTACCTGGTCAGCTGTATGCGTATTCACAAGCGCCAACCACCGGTACACGGATCAAGGTGAATGGTGATGATCAGGTAACAGAGATGGATGCTATGGGATATGTTTCACTCGCGGGTAATTGGAAGGCAGGGGATACCATTGAAATTGAATTTCCATTCGACATAAAAATTGTAAAAGCGAGAGACGAGGTGCTGGAAGACCGGGGAAAAGTGGCGATTGAACGTGGCCCGATTCTGTATTGCGCAGAATGGCCCGACAATGGATCGGTACAAAATCTGGTCCTTTCAGAAGGTGCCAATTTCGAAGCTGTATTGGATAATAACCTACTGGAGGGAATTGTCGCTATTCAGACCACTGCCCGAAAGGCAAGTCGTGAACTGGACGGATCCCTGACGCTTTCGGAAGAAGTACCCCTGAAATTAATCCCGTATCATTTGTGGAATAATCGTGGTCCCGGTGAAATGGTGATCTGGTTACCAACGACACTTGAAAGCACACGACCCGCACCTGCGCCAACAAAAGTTTACAAGAGTACAATAACTGCTTCTGGTAATTCTAAATTAGTATTTGCCGTTGCCGATCAGGACCTTCCGCAAAATACAAATGACCGTACCTTTCCGGTGTTCCACTGGTGGCCCAAAAAAGACAGCTGGGAATGGGTCCAATTTGATTTCCCTGTGGTGCAGGATATTTCCAAAGTTCAAGTATACTGGTTTGCCGATACTCCGGATGGCGGTACTGCACTACCGGATGAATGGGAAGTAGAGTACAGTGCCACCGTTGCAAAAGGTGAAAACACAATATGGAAAACGGTCCGTTCAAAAACTCCGTATCCGGTGAATACGAACGATTGGAGTACAGTGTCCTTTGCACCGGTTCGGGCAGGAAGCCTTCGGTTAAAGGTTAAGCTCAATGAAAAATTCGCTGCCGGGATCCACGAAGTTATAATCGAATAATTAAAATTATTGCAGATGAAAAGTTACCAGCTCGTTTTTTTAGTCACGCTGATTTTAATGGTATCTGCTTGTGAAGAGAAAACAGATTCGCGAAAAAAAGTTGAGCCTTTTCAACTTCAATCGGTAAAACTCCTCGACGGTCCGTTCAAGCATGCCATGGAGTTAAATGTACAAACATTGTTAACCTATGAGCCGGATCGATTGCTGGCCAAATTCAGAACAGAAGCCGGACTGGGTGCGAAAGCGGAACACTATCACGGTTGGGAAGATAACACCATCGCCGGGCATAGCCTTGGGCATTATCTGAGTGCTTGTGCTCTGATGTACCAGTCGACAGGTGATGACCGTTTTCTTGAACGGGTGAATTATCTCGTTGATGAACTGGAGGCCGTACAAAATGCAAACGGTGATGGTTATATCGGCGCTTTTCCCAACGGCAAGCGAATTCTGATGGAAGAGGTGGCGAAAGGAGATATTCGTTCACAAGGGTTTGATCTCAATGGTATCTGGGTTCCCTTTTATACGGAACACAAGGTAATGGCCGGACTTCGGGATGCCTATCATTTGTGTGGAGTCGAAAAAGCATTAGTGATCGAAAAAAAGTTTGCGGATTGGCTGGAAGGTGTCGTTACTCCTTTAAATGATGATCAGGTTCAGAAAATGCTCCATTGTGAGCATGGCGGAATAAATGAGGTGCTCGTTGATCTCTATATGGATACACAGGATGAGCGGTACTTAAAGATGTCAAGGATTTTTCATCATAAAGCTATCCTGGATTCACTGGCTGCAGGAAATGATATCCTTCCGGGGAAACACGGGAATACACAAATTCCAAAATTAATCGGTTTGGCAAAAAGGTATGAAGCCACAGGCGATCAGCAGGATTATCAGGCGGCAACCTTTTTCTGGGATCGGGTTGTACATCACCACTCCTATGTAACCGGTGGACATGGTAATCATGAATACTTTGGAGAACCTGATCAATTACGCAGCAGACTGAGTGATGAAACAACGGAGAATTGTAATGTATACAACATGCTCAAGTTGTCATCGCACTTGTTTCAATGGGAACCCAATGCAGAAGTTGCGGATTACTATGAACGGGCGTTATTTAATCAGATTCTCTCATCTCAACATCCCAAAACCGGAAGAGTGATCTATAATTTGTCACTGGAAATGGGTGGAAGAAAAACCTATCAGGATCCTGAATGGTTTACGTGTTGTGTGGGATCGGGGATGGAAAACCATGCCAAATATGGTGAAAGTATTTTTTATCATGCGGCCGAAGAAATCTATATCAATCAGTTTATTGCGGCGGCGGTAGATTGGAAAGAGAAGGGTCTTCAACTCAAACAGATTACCAATTATCCGGTAGAACAGGGTACCTCCCTGATATTCACGGCTGAACAACCAACCGAATTGGCAGTAAACATCCGATATCCTTATTGGGCAGAACGGGGGATGGAAATTACAATCAATGAAGAGCCTTTTACTTTTAAACAAGGCCCCGGAAGTTTTGTTAGGATTTCGCGCGAGTGGAAATCAGGGGATGTCATTAATGTGACCTTTCCATTTACGTTAAGATTGGAAACGATGCCAGACGACCCGCAACGCATTGCAGTATTGTATGGACCGTTGGTGTTGGCTGCAGACCTTGGTCCGGACGATGATCCGGCGAGTATGTCACCCGATTATGTACCGGTTATTTTAACCGAAAACAGAGATCCATCCGCATGGCTTACCCCGCTGGGCATCAATACGTTTGAAATGATGGGTGTAGGCAATCCACGCAATGTGATTTTCAAACCTTTTTATAAGACGCACGATCGACGTTATTCAGTTTATCTGGATATGTTTAATGAACAGCAATGGGCCGCTCATCAGCAGGCGTATCAGGATGCCCTTGAAAAACAAAAAGCATTGGAAGCTGTAACATTTGATTTGTTCAGCCCCGGTGAAATGCAGTCGGAACGGGATCATCATTTTAAAGGTGACAGTCTTTTCATTCAGGAATTAAAAGGTCGAAAGTCAAGAGGTGCCAATCGGGGAGGCTGGTTCTCCTTTGATATGAATGTTGCAAAAGGAAAATCAATGGCGTTGGTCGTTGAATATTGGGGTGGATTTACCGGATCAAAGACATTTGATATACTGGTGAATGATCAAAAAATTGCAACGGAGAATATAGCCGGGATTAAAGATGGGGAATATCTGAATATTTCCTATCCAATACCGAATTCCTTAACCGAGAATACAGATCGCATCATTGTGCGCTTCCAGCCACATGTAGGTCATCGTGCAGGACCAATATTTACCGTTCGCACGATTAAGCAGATACCGGATGCGTAGACTTTTTATATGGTCTTTTCGTAGCGACCAGTTTGCTTTTTGATTTTAATCCGAAAGGTTTCCGGAACGTCTTGCCGTACCTCGGGTACAACGGTTTCTCCTGTGGTAAAGGGACTTATCCGATCAAACAGGATCTGACGGGCCTGTACTTGTTCATCATCACCTTCTAAACGCTCGTATTCACCCCAGATAATCACTGAACGCCAGCTGCGAAAATTTTCAATTTGATCCACTTCAAAACAAACTGCCGGGTTTTTTCGCATAAGATCAATCTTGTGACCCTGTTTTGATTGGCAGTATATATATCCCTGTTGGTAGGCGTAGGTGATGGGTACTAAATACAGGTTTTCATTAGCATAACATGCGAGATGACCGATTATCTGACTCTGCAATACATGCTCAATTTGGGTATCATTCAATTTTCCGATCATGATCGTACTTTTAATATAGTAAGTAATTACAATTGGAAGGTAGGGGGGTATTTCTATGTATCCAATGACATTGGTCATAGCAAAACCATAATTATTATTAGAATTGAAAATGGGATTTTTGTGGTAAGAGGTACCAACTAACTTTTAAAACCAAAGTACTTTGTATTTGATTTACTTTAGTATAACTTTGCTCCATGGTCAACCAAAAAAGTCTTGAGCGCTGGATTAAATTCCTGATTCTGATAATCATAGTGGGCTTGGTGATCAGTGGGATCACTGCCTTTCCGATTCAATCAGAATTAACAATTGCTGTTAAAATGATGGATCAATTTCCGGTTAATAATCAATTAACGACCTGGTTATCTGAGGTTTTTGACGGGGTGAATGAGACGGGTAATCAGTACCCGTTTGTGGCATATGGCACTGACTGGCTGGCCTTTGCTCATCTGGTGATTGCAGTGGCCTTTATTGGTCCGTTGCGCGATCCGGTTCGAAATATCTGGGTAATTGAATTTGGTCTAATTGCCTGTATTGGAGTTTTTCCGTTGGCGTTAATTGCCGGTCCGATTCGTGGAATTCCATTTTTCTGGCAACTTATTGATTGTTCTTTTGGATTACTGGGTGGACTCGTTCTTTGGAGATGTTTGCTGTTGATCCGGCAACTTGAAAAGTTAAAAATAGCTCATGTTCAGGTTTGATAAATATTATTTCAGCATTGCGGTAATCATTTTCATGATCGAAGTTTTAATCGCTCTTTTTATCCACGACCAATGGATACGACCATACTTTGGTGATGTGCTGGTGGTGATTTTGATATATAGTTTTTTCAAGGCGTTCTTTGACCTTCCGGTAACAGGATTGTCATTGGGCGTTATGCTATTTGCTTATACGATTGAGTTTCTTCAGTATTTAAAAATCGTGAATCATCTTGGGCTTGAACATTCACAACTTGCACGCACTGTGATCGGAACTTCTTTCGCCTGGATCGACTTGTTAGCCTATACAATCGGGATTGCAATAATCCTTTTCGTTGAGAAATATAGAATAAAAACTGCATCAGTATGAATAGAATGTATTTTGTAGATGAAAACTCGATCGTGCGGAAAATATGGGGAAAGGCGGATACCGTACTATTCATTTTCGCGGGAGCTGCCGCAGAATTTGCACTCAACAAAGCGGTCGACTGGCTTTACTTCACCGGTCGTCTTCCTAAAGATCCTATCGGTAGACTATTTTCTACAGTCACGTATGCCAAAGCCATTATCTTTTCAGAAAAACATAAGGCATTAGAGGCCATAGATTCCATGTCATCGATTCACGCCAGGGTAGAAGCGGACCGGGGAGCATCCATTCCCGACTGGGCATACCGGGACGTACTTTTCCTGCTTATTGATTATTCGATCCGGTCGTATGAAATACTTGAACGTAAACTGACTCAGGAAGAGAAAGATGAAGTATATCACGTTTTTAACCGGGTGGGTATTCGGATGGGTCTGAAAGGTCTGCCTACAACATTCAATGCATGGAAGACCATGCGGTACGAACATCTGAAGCAAAATCTGGAGTACAGCACCTTTACCAATGACTTGTTTAAACAATACCGTCATCATTTAGGCTGGCTACGATACTGGGTATTGCGGGAAGTGCAGTCTCTAATCGTTCCGGAACCCGTTCACAACGAATTGAAGTTTAGAAAATTTTCTTTATTATATCCGTTGCTGGCGGTCTATAGAATAAGTAAACGCATCAAGCTGGATGGCCTGATTAAAGTATTGTTATTGCCGGCAGATTATAAGAAAAGAATTCTTGCGCTGGATATACAATAACCATTAAATCTGAATGCCATTTAACGGATTTAAAAATATGTTGCCAGCGGGATTATTACTCCTGCGTTCGCACAAATCTGGCGCCGTACGCTACTTGTCGGTTCCCACCACTCCAACCACCATAAGGACGGAATGAAACAGGACTAAAGGGATTGTACTCATTATAGTCATGACCTGTACCATAAAAGCCACCACCACGATAGCCAAATCCACCTTTATCTTCAATACCGATTGGCCAATCCTCATTTGTTGCCGTTCCATATTCTGTTAAATTCCCATCTCCGTGTGATCCTGTAAAATTTCTTCCGCGTGGATGTCCAATAGAAATGACACGCTCCCAAAGTCCTCCCGACAAATCCATCACCCAGTAGAAAGAGGCTCCGAAGATGTCTTTTGTAGTAGCCGTCAGTTTGCCTTCGTCCATACCATTTAGCATGGTGTAGGATCCATTGGCAGCAATCATCCGTTGAATTTTTAATTTGGAATCGGTACCCCATGGGAAATCTCTTTTAGCAGGTTGATTCGGTCCGCGACTGGCTTTAGTAAATTCAAATTCAGTCATGGGCCGCAAACCTGCCCAATCGGCATACGCCATGCTATCATCCCAACTGATATAGTTGCAAGGGGCATTCGGATTTTCAGCAACATACAAACCGTTTACAATTTTTATCGAACCACGATTTTGGTAATATTCTTTTCCGCCAAAATTTGCACGCAGCTGACTTTGACCATCCCATAGTGCATTCAGAAAATCGGCATATTGCCCTTGGAGATGTTCATATTTCATGATATAAAATGCATACACACCTTTCGGAAAGGATGCAGGTATTTCTCCAGACTGATCTCCTTCATATCCGTACTGCTTAGCCTTATAGAATAAATTATCTTTAGTGGGGGTTACTGAAATAACCTGATCTTCCGAAGTGATTGGAAACACACCATTGAACGTAGAATCCGCGCCAGATTTATAGAGTGATCCAAATCTAAGGGCATCCTGATCCGCCTCACCAACAAAGAATTTATTTTGTGGTATGTACACCATCTCCAGCACATAGGCCTGAAGACGCATTCCCCGAAGATCGCGTACCCGTAAACTACTTCGATCCAACAGAACCTTGATGGTGACATTCACGTCTCCCCGAAACGGATTTTTAGGAATCAGATAAACACCGAAACGGTCTTTAGGAATCTCAAAGGTAATACCGGATGGTAGCGTACCATGATCTGCCGTTACGGTATGACCATCTTGCAAAACAGAGATATTGGCATATCCATTTGGCAAACGTAAAAATTTAAAGAACAACCAGACGGCATCGTGGTTGGTGTCATTCCTCCATGCATTTTTCCATTGTACATTAAGGATTGCATAAGTGCTGCCATTATCATTATAAAGAATTGGTTCTGAGGTGGCTACATCATTTGCGTTGCTATTTAATGCAAGTGATAGCGTCAGGAGTAGGGTAGTCGTTAATATTCTCATATGGTAAAGGGATTATTTATCAGTACGAAAAATACATGGCAAATGATACAAAATGTGACGTTGCATCTTCTAATGCACCCGGCATTTTCTGACATACGTTAGGCTATATTTTACAGAATTCGTAAAAACCCGGTTTGATATCATTGCAAGCTTGAATATTGTTTTTAGGTTTGGAGATTATAAATAGAATTAAAATGTCGTTGTCATATAAATTCGTTGCTTTTCCAGTACTGATTACCTGTTTCCTCCTGATGTTAAGTGCCTGTAAAGATGAGGAGCTCCCCAAGTCACAAATCGATTTTGACCACGTTCCGTACAATGGCGGTCAGCATGTTGTTACCGAATCGTCAGGAGAAATGTCTTCTTTTCACCCTTCACTTTATCCGGATGGAGTCGGCGTACAATATGAGGTTAAGCTGATTTTGGACAGACCGGTTGCAGAAACAACGGTCCTCCGGTTTTCTGCCATTGGTACTGCTACCCGGGGAACGTTAACCGAGTTTGGTGATTATGCTCTTGAACCTGAAGGTAACATGCTCACGATTAATAAGGGGGAACAATCCGCTTCATTTATGTTTACGGTCTTTGAAGATTATGAACTTGACTATTCGGAGTATGTTAATCAGCTTTATTTAGTCGAAGGAGTAACCATTACACTGGAAGAAGTTGTCAGTGGGACGGGCGTGATAGGAAAAAACAAAACCTTTACATTATTAATATTGGAAGATGACCCTATCATTTATCTAAGCTGGGATCCGCTGGATGATCTTGGGTTCGATCCCGGTGATGTGGACATGGATTTAATTTTATGGTATAATGGTGAGCAAGTGGCATCATCTGCATCGACGGGCATTGAATTCGAAGGATTGTATTTTCCTGCCGGCCTGGAAGACGGGCAGATTGGGATGAGTTATACCTATTATAGTGGTACGTCCAATAACCTGGAATTTTATGTAGATGTACTTAATCCAGGAGGAAAACTTAACGGAACGGATAATATTAAGTCATTTGTTGGAATTTACACGACCAGTAACATCAACAAATATGATGAAAGTGGGATGACTCCGCATATCACACAAACAATGGATAAAAAAGGTCTCAATTATTTAAATCTAACCGAGTTAATGATCAATACTCAGGGGAGTCGGGTAGCGCAGGGAGATCCTTTAGCAAAAGGACAGGATCAATTACTGATTAAGAAAATAGATGCCCGAATGCTGAATAAACTTTTCAAAGCAGATCATAAAAAGTAAGCAGGATCGTACGCGTCCACAATCGCTCCGGTAAACAATGAATAATTCTATTTGTAGATTTATTGTAATTTGTATCGAAAACCAAATCAAATGACGGAACGCGAACTGATCAAACTGGAAGGCACCATTCGGAAAAAAATGGAGGAAGTCAAAAAACAACAGGTAACCCTTCGAGATTCCGGTCTGGGTGGGTTAATGAATACCCTAAAAAAGGTAGATGAGGCATCCTATGAAAAAATCTTTCCGGACTACAAAAAAATGGTGGCGGAGTTTAATATCTTCAAGTAATCATTCAATTCTTAGTCTGGCGTTTATAGTCTAAACGATGAATGCAGATCAGCCGAAATTATCACTACACTTAGCAAAGGGTATTCTTATCCTGACGGTACTTATTCTGTTTGAAGCTTTTCAACAGCGCTATTATGTAAAAACCTACGAATTAGCCAGTGGTACAGGGATTACCATCTATATGTTTTTATTGGCGCATGTATGGCGATGGGTGATTTGGTTACTCACAGCAATACCATTCTATTTTTTTATCAAAAAGCAATCAACTACTAAACTGGACGCGAGTCTGTTAAGCATATCACTGGTTATTGGTGGATTAATGTTAATCGACATACTGGTTATTGCATTCGTGGCGCTCTTCCTGAATGAACCGGTTTTTTCACTGAAATTGTTTTATGGATACTTTGAGTTTTTTGTATTTCAGAAGGGGCCGATTTTTTTAATCGCTTACATTACCCTGGCCATTTACGCTTATCAGTATTATGTAAATCAGTCACTGGTGCTGCGAATAGATGAATTACTTTCAGTTAAAGAAGTAAACGCACAATCGTACCGCGATCTGAAAAACAAAAATTGGGACGATGACACCAAGGTGTTGCAGGTAAAAACTGGTAATAAGATTAAGCTGATTCCAATCGAGGAAATTGACTGGATAGAATCCGATGATTATTGTGTCAAAATTCATACGCGTGACAGCCGGCATTATTCCTTAAGGACCTCCATGAAACGAATGGAAAAGATGTTGGAACCGTACGATTTTCACAGGGTTCACCGGTCCGCAATCGTGAATTCTCAACGCATAGTTGAAATCATTACCGGAAATAAACCTGCTGTCATTCTACCCAGAGAAGTGAGAATTGATGTTACACCTAATCGGATGGCCGCCTTGAAACAAATTATGCTGCCAACGCTTAATACACCATCGCAATTTTGATTATTGCTAGGATAACGATTTCTGCAGCCCAGTAATTCCTTTATTGTTTACTGCAAGAATAGGTATGCTGGCTGCAAAATACCATTTGTTTTGACCTTTTTTATCCCCTGCACCTTATCACAGGGAAACACTTTCCTGTATGATAATCAAAACACTTGTAATCTCCTGGGTGCTGATATGCGGAGTGTACTCCAGTCGGCCCGAATGGCAGTCATTTGAATTTGAAAAACAGGCGCACAAACTTGCCCTGTCACAAAATGAAGAAGCCATTGTAAACCTGTCCAATGAAATTAGCAAGCACCTCTCAAGAAATCAGCCAGAGAAAGAGTTAGCAACCCTCTGGTATCTCAAAGCATTCTGTGATTTTCAAATTATACAAATTAACTATGGTCAGGTTAAAAACTATAAAGAGCTGGTAAGCAGTATAAATGCAAATCTCCAAAAGGCTATTGAACTAAATCCAGAATATACTGAAGCGCATGTAGTGAAGGCATTAATGATCGCATCTGCGCTTCCACCTGATAAGGCATTAACAGCCGTTCAGGATGATCTTATTATCATTAAGAATCTTGATAAGGGAAATTTGTTTAAAGATTTTGTTGAGGGGTACGCTGTTCTGTTCACTTCAAATGGTGGCATTGCACCGTTCGAACAATTTGTATCCACATTTCAAAAATCCGAAAACACTACTGATAATTGGTGGTACTGGCAGGCGAAAGCTTTTTTACTGGATCAATACCTCGGTAATTTCAGATCAAAACCTGATTACAATAAAGCAAGGCAAACCCTTGATGAGATTCAAAAAATGCAACCCACACTCGGATATTTGCGAGCATTAAAACCCTATTTAGCAATTCAAGATAAAAATATATTGACAAAAGAACCTGTTGCGAATTGGAAGATGCTGGCCAGTGATTCCGTTGGCGATGCCAGAAACCCACAGCAGCTATACAATTTACCGGAAGGGAATTATGAAAGGTTTGATGTCCGGGAATTATTTTATTATCACAATCTCACCTCAAATACGGTATGGTTCAAATTTGAATTTGCCGAATTTCCTTCCGCAAATTTTGGTATAAATTTACTTTTTGATTTAGATGGTGATACCAAAAATGGATCGGGTTGGATGACCAATCGTGAATTTCGATATGATGTAGTAGGAACGCTTTGGCTTCGGGAGGAAGAAAATCATATGGTTGGTGTGAATGGTTTATCATCCGGCTACGACTGGAACCGTAGAAGAATGGAAGCCATGAGTGAAAACGTATTCACCTTTTACATTGATAAAAACAAACGTATTTTAATTGTCGGCTTAAATCAACTGGAGCTGGAATCAATTTCTGATTTGAGGGTGTCCGCGGCGATTGGTACATATAAATATTGGGAAGATAATATTCCTGATAAAGGAGGTGTCACTATAAAACCATAATAATTCTTGTGACTTCTATATTCAATAAAGCTAAATCCTCGTACGTGTATACTGTAAGAAAGGTTATAATAATAAGCGGGCTAATCCTGATGGTCATATCACTTTTAGGGTGTCAGCCTCCGGACAACACCGAATCCACCATTGAAAAGGATACCGATTATTTGCGGTATGCAAAAAAAGCGGCGCAATGGTTAGACAGTACTCATACTTTAAATTCAGAAAATATCTGGCCGGACAGGTTAAGTGATCCCCAAAAAATTACAACAAGTCTAAGCTTAGGAGTGGCATCAAAAGTTATTTTTTATCTTGAACTGTTTGACATCACACAGGACTCAGCCTACTTCTATCAGGCAAAGGCAGGAGTTGATTATCAGTTGTCGCATGTTCCAACGCAATCGGATTCATTACCCATGATCACCTGGCAATATGGGTTGTACGGAGAGCTGTGTGGGAGTGGCACCAGTCTGCTGCGATTTTACGAACTCACCAGGGATGAACCTGTGCGACAAGGAATTCTCGCTATTGTGCAGCAAATCGAACAGGCTACTCATCACCCTTCGGATACACTTTCCTGGGGGCCAGGAAATGATCTGCTGGGTGGTCTTGCGGGTACCGGATTGTTTCTGCTTGAAGTCGGGAAACAATTTGAAGATGGAAGGGTTTTACAACTTGCCGAGCGAGCGGGAAAAACATTAGTGACCCGATCCCTTTCACAGGGTAAAGAATATAACTGGTACTTCGGACAGGACCGCCCTTTTATCCTGCCTAACTTTTCACATGGAACAGCAGGGATTACTTTTTTCTTTTCAAAACTGAATGAAGTAAGTCCATCAGCGGAGTGGGAACGTGTAATTGAAGGTGGGCTATCCTATCTGGAATCCATTAGATCCGATACACTGAAAGGCGGCTATCTATTACCCTACGCCATACCCATGGAAGGATGGTCGAGTGCATTTGAAATTGGATGGGCACATGGCCCGGCCGGAACAGCACGTTTATTTCAGCAGCTGTATACAGTGGATAAGAATGAGGATTGGGTAAAAAAAATGGAACAATGTTTGGAAACAGGTATTATTGCCGGGTTTCCTGACCATCCGAATCCAATATTTGGTTCTTCTGCTGATGAGATCAATTACCGGTTCGGAATGGCTGGTCTTGCGCATCTGGCAATTGATTTATACGTATTAACAGGAAAGGTGCAAAATCTGGAGTATGCCAAATCAATTGTTGATCATATTGCTAAACAAGCACAGGTAAGTGATACAGGAATGCATTGGCCAGTTATATTAAATGATGGTACGGTTGAGAATTTCACCGGTCATTTTTACGGTGTTGCCGGTTATGGAAGATTGATGCTCAAGCTTCATCGTGCCACTCATCATGAATCGCTGCGTTTTCGTTTTATCGATGAACTATAAATAATTATTGATCTTCAATTAATCTGCCTATGTCATTTTCCAGACCCCACTACAAAAAGCTCATGTGTGCCTTGATCATCATTTGTTCACTGCCATGTACTGCACAGGAAAATTCAATTATGGTTACTACTTTGTCGGAACTCAATGCCAGTGGGGGAGTGACCGCCGACCCATCGGGCAGTATATATATCAGTGATTTCGGAAAACAGCTGGGTGCCTTTGATAGCCTGACGAACGTGTATCAATGGAATAAAAAAAGTGGAGAGATCACCGTGTTTGCATCAGGTTTTAAAGGCGCATCCGGATCTTGTTTTGATATGAAAGGTAATTTCTATCAATCCAATCCGTTTGGTCATTCGATCAGTAAATTATCAACCAATGGTACGGTGAATCATAACTGGTGTACTTCGGGAATGACCACACCGGTGGGCCTGGAAGCTGATCGTGAAGGAAATATATATGTAAGTAATTGTGGCCAGAATGAAATAGGAAAAATTTCACCAGATGGTCAGTACACATCATTTGCTAAATCGGATCTTTTTAGATGTCCCAACGGATTAACGCAAGATGATCATGGGAATTTATATGCCTGCAACTTTTCGAATGGCGATGTTTTGAAGATATCACCGAAAGGGTTAGTTTCTGTATTGGTTACATTGCCGGTATTAACGGGAGGACCGAATCCGGTAGGCAACGGACATGTTGTGTTTTCCAAAGGATGGCTATACGTGACAACCATTGGACTGGGTGAAATTTATCGGGTTAGTCTTGATGGGCAGCCTGAGCGTATTGCCGGTAAGGCGGGTGCTTTTAAAAATACAGATGGAAATGTAACACAAGCTACGTTTAACAAACCAAATGGAATCGCAGCCAGTACCAGTGGTGACACGCTCTTTATCAATGTTTCAACGCCAACCTGGATTAACAATCCACGCGGATTGCATCCTGCAAAGGTGGTCATGATAACAGGTATTTGTTCGTTGCCAAATGCGGGATGTTCAAACTAAGAAGTGATACTTGTTTATGGAATCGCTAAACCATTCCGTTTGCATTCTGCTTTATTTCCGGCACTTTCTGAATGGCATCCCAGTGTTCCACAATTTTGCCCTTCTCATCAAACCGGAAAAAATCCATGGTCACATATTCTTCATTATCGGGCCATTTCTGATGGGTGTGTAGTGATACCAGATCACCTTCTGCAATGCAGCGAACAAATTCAATTGACTTGAGTGGATACGCTTCCTGCATTTTATTGAAGTAATCGATGAATCCCTGAGGTCCATCCTCTACTTCCGGATTATGCTGGATATAGTCGTCGCCAACATACCGTTCAACAGCAAGCTGCGGGTTTCCCAAATACGCGGTTCGATAAAATGAAATTGCATTCTGTTTGTTTTCTTCAAGATTCATCATGCTGACAAATTTTGGCTGCAGGAGTACTCAATTTTTTATTTGCGTTTCAAAAGAACATTTTGATTGTAATTTAGGTTCTTGACATGAATTGTTTTTTCGAAAAGGAGAAAGTAATTAACCCTATCTTAAAATGGCACGCATATTTATTACCGGATCATCCGATGGACTTGGTCAATTAGCAGCAGCGAAATTAATTCATGAAGGACATCAGGTAGTGCTACATGCCCGCAATCAGGATAGAGCGCAAGAAGCTATTGCTAAAATGCCTGGTGCAGAGACTGTTTTAGTTGCTGACTTATCAGACGTAGAGGCAACCATACAATTGGCCCACGATGCAAATGCTTCCGGAACTTTTGATGCTGTAATACACAATGCAGGTGTTTACAAAACAGAGGGTGATAAGATTGCCAACGTTAACTCACTAGCACCTTATATTTTAACTTCGATCATTCAACAACCAGCGAGGCTGATTTATATTAGCTCTGGTATGCATTTACAAGGAATACCCAACCTCAGGAATTTGGAACACAGTCCAGATCGCATTAGCTACTCCGATTCCAAATTGCACAATGTAATCCTCTGTATGGCGGTGGCCCGTAAATGGCAGGAGGTAGTAGCGACGGCAGTGGATCCTGGTTGGGTACCTACCAAGATGGGAGGACGTCATGCGACTGATAATCTCGAAAAAGGATTTGAGACCCAGACCTGGCTAGCTGTAAGTGATGATTCTGAAGCAAAGCTTAGTGGCAGTTATTTTTATCATCGGAAACAAAAACGATATGCACAGGATGCTGATGATCTGGACTTGCAAGAGCAATTCCTCTCGGTATGTGAAAAAACTACAAAAATTTCTTTTCCGGGAATTTAACTATCCAATTAACAGGAGCAGGAAGAAAAGTTTTTTTAGCATCTTGAAAGAGTATTCATCACCAAGTTTATTAAAAGAACAATCGAATCCATTTTTTAAGGTCACTCTTAAACGGTGATTAATAAGAAGCGTACCAGTCTAAATTACAGCGTCTGGTGGTAGTAAATTGTACCAAAATGATCGGCTACAACGCACATTATTGGGTATCTTTCCAGCTGATTAGTTCGATTGAACAGCATGCAAATCTATATTGTATTCCTATCCATTTTAGTTTTCCCGTATGCTGTAAGCGGACAGGCCTCAGTTGGAGCAGCCACCTGGGCATCGGATGGAAAATCGTTTGTGTATTGTGCTGGTTCATCCGAAGACCAGGGACTTGATCTTTTTATATACAATCTAGAGAATAAAGAAAGTACTCAATTGACGTTTACAGACTCCTCGGAATGGACGCCCTGTTGGTCGCCCGATGGAAAGAAGATTGCGTTTGTATCTGACCGGGATGGTAATCGGGAGCTATACGTCTATGATTTAAAAACGAAGTCAACAAAGCGATTAACCTCAACACCGTCGTTGATGGAAGCAACTCCTTCCTGGTCAATGGACTCCAAAAAAATATGGTATGTGCGTTTCGATCCGGAAGCTGGTTCACGGGAAATTTACCTGACCGACCTCATGGGAACGCGTGTCCGGCAAAAAGCAGATACACTACGAAATTATATTTACCCACGAATTTCACCTAGTGAAAAATGGTTAGTATATGAAACTAAGACCAAAAGTAAAGGGGATGCGTTTCACGTTTGGGTGGAAGATATCAAAAAAGGTACTGCACTCCAGCTTGAAAATGAACCGGTGGTCTCCTACAATGCGCGATGGTCTAGCGATGGGGAGTACATTATTTTTGTACATCAACCTGAACCCAAGATAAGTACTGCAGGTATTTACAGAATGAAAAAGGATGGAAGTGACCTGCAGCACATTCTTTCGTGTGAACACGGCTGTTTTCAACCTGATTTATCTCCTGATGGATTGTGGATATTGTATAAAAATGGCTGGGCGCAAAACAATAAGGGCATCTATCTATACAATCTGGAAACAAAGCAAAGCAAAGCAATCATTCCGGTGGGGCAGTAATCATACAAACGACGGTATGGTTCACAATCGTCTATCTTAAATCTTTGGTCTTATGTCTTTTCCTTAGAAATACCTTAAATTAGTAGGGTGAGAAAAAAGGGCATTTCACGAAAACGGCGCAGGACAAAAGTTGTCTCCTGGGAATACTTTGATGTAAAAGGGAAAACGATCACGGATCAAAAGCTCATTGATCGGTGCAATAAACTGGTGCTCCCTCCAGCATGGGAGGATGTTTGGATATCCACCGACCGGAAGGCACACTTACAAGCCACCGGTGTTGATGCAAAAGGTCGTCTGCAATATCGCTATCATGAGGATTGGGTACAGGATCGCGCTGCTGAAAAATTCGATAGCATGAAAAGCTTCGCCAGAACGCTTCCTGTTATCCGTAAACAGGTTGAACTAGACTTGCGGTTAGAAGGCATGCCCAAAGAAAAAGTAGCAGCACTGATCGTCAGATTGATTGATCGCTATCATTTTCGGGTGGGCAATGATGAGTATGCCAGAAAGAACAATTCGTACGGACTCACGACATTAAAGCATGGGCATATGAAAATCGACCGGTCGAAGAATGCCGAAGGAGAACTGGATGCTGTGTTCGAATTCGTCGGGAAGTCCGGCAAGCTTTGGAAGCGAAGAATTTGGGAAGATGAAATGGTGTTGATCATCCAGGCATCCGGTGATGTTGGAAAGCGAAGTACGAACCGCGACCTCTTTCGTTATGAGGATAGCAATGGAAATGACTTTGATCTCAAGTCCAATCATATCAATGATTATCTGGATGCCATCACCACCAAGTTTGGAAAAGTGACTGCAAAGGACTTTCGTACCTGGGCTGCTACTTGCAAAACGGCTCATCGCCTTTCAGAACTGGTCGATCCCGATACCACCACGGCCCGTAAAAGATTATCCAATGAAATTGTGAAAACAGTAGCTTCTGATCTTGGGAACACTCCCACCGTTTGCCGTTCCAGCTATATTCATCCCAACATTTTAACAGATTGGATGGAAGGTAGTTTCAGGATGAAATGGAATAAAGCAAGGCGAAATCGAAAATTAACAGGCCTTTCAAAAGAGGAGACCACCACGTTGCATTACCTCTAATGAAAAGAAATGTATGGATGTAGATCAGTTTAAAGATACGTTTCTGGATTTTGAACCCGCATTGAAATCGTATTTGTTGCGCATTTTGGGAAGCCGTGAAGATGCCGAAGATCTTGCACAGGATTCTTATCTCAAGGCAATTCAAAAGTTAGATACTTATAAGGGAAAATCGGCCCTGAAAACATGGGTATTCGCCATTGCAACCAATCTGGCACGTGATCACTATAGGGGTAAACATCGTTGGGTGGTAGAAGCACAGGATCTCGCGAGTGGAGAAGCAAAAATGGATCCCGCACTTATTGAAAGGTTAGTTACCGTGAACCAACAATCGGCACCCGATACTTTTGAAATCAGGGATCATATTGATTTTTGTTTCACCTGCATGGGAAAGACGTTACCCATTGAAGAGCAGATTGTATTGATCCTAAAAGATATTTATGAGTTTAAGATTCATGAGATCATGCAAATCCTCGAACTTTCAGAGGGAAAAGTAAAGCATGCACTCGCCGATGCCCGACGAACGCTTTCAAGCATTTTCGAAAAGCGATGTGCCCTTATTCATAAAAATGGGTCTTGCTATCAATGCTCTGAACTTAATGGCATTGTAAACCCCCAACAAAACGAACAGGAAGAAATGATGAAAATTCAGCTGGTGAAAGATGTAGCCAAGGGTGTGGATCAATCGAGACTTTATGATTTGCGAATTGAGCTGATTCGGGGTATTGACCCGTTAACCACGGGTGGAAATAAATTGTATGCGTATTTTTTGCGGGTAATGCCAGATTATTCACCTATCGAAAAAGAGTAAAAATCGCAGTTTTTGATTTCGTCCGTTTTGGAGGGCCTGACCGTCTAAACTAAAACAAAATCAAAAACATGAAAAGAATTATTCTAATAGTTACTCTACTCACTACATGCTCGACTCTGGAAGCCCAAACAATCAGCCCGGAAGAGCGTACTAAATCCCTGAATTTGTTATTGAACAGTCAGTACCGATTAAATCGTGTGATTTCCGACCTGTCTGAAGAACAAGTACATTTTCGGCCCGCTGATAATCGTTGGAGTATTTACGAGAATATTGAGCATCTTGTTAAAGCCGAAAATCTGGTGTTATCGATTATTGATCAATGTTTACAAATTTCCGGTGAAGGCCAGCAACGTGATATGGCAGATGACGAATTTATTGAACTCTTGTCAACACGCGGGGAGAAACGATTTACGGCACCTGAAAAACTTCAACCGGTTATACGTAATGAAGCAACTTTTAGCGAAACGATGGTTGCATTCAACGCAGTCAGAAGTCGCTCACTTAGCTTTATTGATACTAGCCAACAGGATCTCCGTCATCACTTCAGCAAAAGTCCGATTGGAAATCTGGACGCCTATCAATGGACGTTGCAAATTGCTGCGCATACGTTGCGGCATCTTGAGCAGATCGAAGAAATTATTAAAAGTGACGGATTTCCCTCAAAGTAGACTGCCGCTTTTACAATAATTATTTTAACAAATTGCGCAGTTCCAGTTGGGGATTATTAAAATTTATTATGTTTACGCAACATGCAGTTAGCGGTACGATTTTCTATTGATTTGCATTATAGTTTTGAGCTATGTCAAAATCGATAGAAGAAACCAGAAAAACTCGGCTGTACCTTTTTATTAATTGGATCTATGAAAAAATCATTAATAACACTTCTCGTTGTGTTTATTTATTGCTCACTCAATGGTCAGGATATGAAACTTATTTCCGGCGATTGGATGCGCATAAAGGCGGAATTTACAGATGGTCAAAGGATTCCGCGTAATCATGAGGCAAACACCCTGATCCGCTACCATTTTACCAGTAAGGAAGTATTCAATGTATTTCCTGGGCAGACTTATTCCATGCCTTATACCCGCACAAACAACACCTTAAAAATTGGACCGGCCTTGAAATATAGCATCGAAAAATACACCGACAAGGCATTTACTCTGGTAGAAGAAGGTGAAGATCGCCCGATCCGATATTACCTGATTCCGACAGATTCATTTCAGATTATGGGTTTAATTAAGTACAAGTATGAAGTCGTTGAAACGGATACAATTTATACGACGGCTCCCGGAATAGAGCCGATTTTCCCAGAAGGTCAAAATGAGTTTATGAAATCAATCATTATGGGGTTTTCCGGAAAGGTTGGATTTAAGTTCACGTATGTCGTACAGAAAGATGGCACCATTGGTGATGTTTCTGTCATTTCTTCCAGCAATACAAAACAAAATAAGCGGCTGATCAAACTGGTTGAAAAAACATCGGGGCAGTGGATACCGGCATCCTATAAAGGTAAACCTATTCATGTACGCCAGGAAGCTACTATTTCTGTACAAAATAGCCCGTCCGGATATTAACAAGTTGCACCTTTAAACCGGTATGGAGTAGCGGGCAAATCATGATTTCGATTGTCAAACAACTGAAGTTTTAAGCGAAATTATGGCTCAAACGATTTCTGAACAGCACTAATTTCTATATGTTGAGAAGATACCTTCTTCGGGCAGGTATTTACCCTTGCTGATCACGTCTGCCATCGCTTTCAAATATTTAATTTCCGCTAACCTTTTCTAGGGGAGGTTTGGGTGCACAGTAAGAATGATGAGGGTTGGTAAAGGAAATGCTCTTCTGCGTGGGTGCAATAATTGTTATCATAGTGTATGATACCACGGTATAAATAACTTCTACTTCCGATCGCTGGTAGATGTTGAAAATAATCATTGCCATTTCAATTTATTATATTTAAAGTAATTGACCATCATGTCACCATGAATTTTCGATTCTCTCCCAAAACCCGAAGAAATATTTTACGAATAGTTCCTTTTGGAATTATATGGTTCTTATTGGGGAATATTTTCCTACTGGTGGAGATGGCAGTGAAGGGAAATTCTGATGCAGAAGCTGAAGCTCGAACTGCTACTGCTATCACTCTAGATTTTCAACTATATACCTTTGCAGTGTTAGCAGTATTTTTCGTTGGCTTACTCGTCGGTACTACCGAGGTTTTGTATCTCAACCGTCGTTTTATTCATAAATCCTTTATTGAAAAAATTATCTACAAGTCACTTGTTTACATTACACTTTTGTTTTTCATTATTTTGATAGCCTTCCCGATAGCTGCCAGCATGGAAATGAATACAAATATTTTGGATACTGCTGTCTGGGATCGGTATTGGTTGTTTATCAAAAGTAAGACCTATGCAAGTACCAACTTACAGCTAACGGTTCAATTAGTGATTTCCTTACTCTATTTTGAAATCAGTGAAAATATTGGACGAACCGTGTTAAATAATTTTTTTACCGGCAAGTATCATCACCCCAGACAAGAGAAAAGAATTTTCATGTTTCTTGATATGAAATCATCCACCACCATCGCGGAGAAGCTGGGACATATCCAATACTTTAAGTTCTTAAAAACCTATTTTGATAATCTTTCTGATGCCATCATTCAATATGAAGGTGAAGTCTATCAATATGTAGGAGATGAGGTCATTATTTCCTGGCCTCTTGATAAGGGTATTGATGCCAGTAATTGTATCCATTGTTTCCAGTCGATGAAGGCCGCATTGAAACGTCGTTCGGAATTCTATTTGAAAACATTCGGAGAAGAACCTTCCTTCAAAGCGGGATTACATTGTGGAGAGGTCACTACGGGTGAAATTGGGGCTTTAAAAAAAGAAATAATATTCACGGGTGATATACTCAATGCAACTGCACGAATTCAATCGTTGTGCAATGATTATGGAGTAGATCTTTTGCTTTCGGAAGATTTGAAAGATGTTTTGCCTACCGCCAATTTTCAACTTAAATCCCTGGGGAAACAGAAACTACGGGGAAAAAGTAAGGATGAGGAGTTGTTCACTATACCGTGAACGTCATTCAGAGCGTACGCGAAGAATCCTTCGAATTTCGATACTACAGTAATGATTGACTTCAGTTGGGTCGGCAATATCGCTCCGAATTGATGTGGAGATTCAAAACATGAATATTAGTCCCGAATAGATTCATCGCTGACGCTCTGAATGACGCCCGAATAGACTTTGGGATCACGAAGTATAGCAGCATGACACATGCCGAGTGGATTCAAGGGTACCCTGATTGGTAGTGACGACTCAGTTTCGAGTAAGTCAGTATGGCCTTAAAATTGAAAGGGATAACTAACCTTATGTGATGATATTGTTGAGAACGTCATTCAGAGCGTAAGCGAAGAATCCTGCGAATTTCGATACTTTCAATAATGATTGATTTCAGTTTGGGTCGGCAATATCACTATTAATTGATGTGGAATTCAAAACATGAATACTAGTCCCGAATAGATTCATCGCTTACACTCTGAATGACGCCCGAATAGACTTTTGTGTAAGCGATGGATTATAGCAAGGTATCATCACTCGGTTCCCGATATGTATCACCTGGTAGTGATAAAACCAAGGACTTTTGAAATTGAAAAGGAATTCTTCCTTTTTCTGATGCTCGTGATGAGCACGTCATTCAGAGCGTTAGCGAAGAATCCTTCATATTTAGACTTCAATAATGATTGATTTCAGTTTGGGTCGGCAATATCACTATTAATTGATGTGGAATCTGGCATAAACCTGCCATAGTCAGCAGGCGAAGTAAAAGCGGTTTTAGCATCCAAACAGACCTTTTGCCCTTGCACAGAAGATGCAAGGTGTTGAGAACCAGCCTAATATATTCGGAGGAAGCTTCCTCAGGCGGAGCAAGCTCACGGCGAGTTCAGCTATGTAAGAGGCAAGGCTTGGCGAACAAAGATCTTTTCGCAACTCGAAGAACGACTGATCCACCTCCGCAGAATCAACGGTGGTGCTGTCCCGATAACGAAACAGCACCAACTTTGAATAACAAAACAGCTCGGTAGATGAGGTCAACTTGCCACGTGGCTTGTTTGCCCCTCGCGCAGCCGCAGAGATAACGCCAAAATCCTCGGTGAGGATAGTAGGCAGTCGGTCATCACCGACAGACTTAGCACGAATTATTATTCCGTGCGTAACACACTACATGGCGTTTTCTCCTTTGCGTAATTTTGTGTTGCATCGGATTTGGCTGATTGTTTTCGGCAACTTGCTGTGCAGATAATCACATACCAGACCAGTGCGAACAAACTCTTCCCAGGCTTTTGTGCAATCCATCTTAAATCGCCTCCAATAATAGTTTATCCAGGCAATTTTTAAATTATCAGCGGAAAGATTTCATCATTTTTCTTGAAACCCAAAATTTTTGAGCTGCGTGTCACTATCACGCCAACCTCACCCAGCATTGTAGGTTAACACGGATATCTAAAAATCTCCATATCCAAGCAGGCTTCGGTAGCTATTTTTTTAAGCATAGCACCCTGCTTGCCGATTATCATGCCTATGAGCATCACGCTCACAAACAATGGTTACCTCTATGTCGATCATCTGGGAGCCTTCGCGCTCATTTTTTCAATAACCACAGCAGTACCATGCGGAATTTCATCACGCATATTT
>CALOAV010000112.1:0-2089 GCA_942491425.1 uncultured Cytophagales bacterium | reverse complement strand
ACTCCATTATTTAATGGAAAGGATTTATCCGGATGGGATATTAAGATCGCGGGACATCCGGTGGGTGAGAATTATAAAAATACAGTGCGAGCAGAAGACGGAATGCTACGTATTATGTACGATGAATATGAAACCTTTGACGACAGTTTTGGACATGTATTTTTTGAAACGCCTTATTCCCATTACAAACTTCGGCTTCAATACCGGATTCTTGGAGATAAAAAAGTGGAAGGAAGTCCGGAGTGGACGATGCGGAATAGTGGCATTATGATTCATTCACAATCTGCTTCAAGCATGGAATTATACCAATATTTTCCCGTTTCATTGGAAGCGCAGCTTCTGGGTGGAGTTGATGATAATGAACGCCCAACCGGAAATATTTGCACACCCGGTACGATGGTTCACATGGGTGACAGCTTGCGACAAAATCATTGCCTGTTTTCAAGTTCCAAAACCTATCGGGGTGATCAGTGGGTAAACATCATGATTGAGGTGTATGGTGACTCACTGATTCGACACATTGTGGAAGGAGACACCGTCATGACATACTCGAAACCCATTATAGGTGGTGGCTTTGTAAATGAAACGCTCACCTGGGAAAGTGCACGGATCGAAGATCCATCCGAGTGGATTCGCAAAGAAGGTACACCCCTGAAAGAAGGATATATCGGTCTGCAAGCAGAAGGGCATCCGATTGATTTTCGAAATATTGAATTGTTGAATCTGGATAAAAAGTAGAACGCATCATTCGGTTAAATATGAGACGATCATATCTCCTCGGCAATCCTCACGCCAATCGGTAACTCTTCCCTTTATCATAAACTATACGCGGGTTTGTTTTAAACAATCCATTTATAAACTGAATTTTTACTAATTTCAAGTGTAATTTTTTAATCATGACCCTCGAACTTGCCTTACGGTACCTCCACTTCATTAGCATCTTTGGAATTGTTGGAACACTGGTTTCTGAACTCCTCTTCCTCAAACCCGTTTTAAAGCGATTTGAAATTCTACGGCTGAGCAGGATTGATGCAGTGTACGGACTGGCCGCCATGACGTTACTGACAGCTGGTTTAACCTTATGGTTGGGCGGAATCGGTAAGCCCACTTCTTTTTATAGCCAAAATTGGATTTTCCTTACCAAGCTGACCTGCTTTATTTTTATCGGGCTGCTTTCCATTTATCCTACCGTGTTCTTTATAAAAAATAGAAAAGGTGAGTCTGGGGATGATATCGCAATTCCAAAGATGAATTCTAAATATAAAAAAATGATCGTTTCACTATCCTGGAGAAATGTCTGGCGCAACAAGCTGCGGAGCTCCGTAATCATCGTGGCAACAACGCTTGGAATATGCGCTGGAATTTTTTCAGCAGCATTTTACCAGGGTATGGCTGATCAACGCATAGAAAAAGCCATTAGGTCTGAACTTTCACATATTCAGGTACACGAGAAGGAATTTAGAAATTCCAATGAAATAAAAGACTATATCTCCGATGCTGATCAGCTCAGTAACAGGATTGGTCAAATACCAGGCGTAGAAGGAGTAAGCAATAGAATTATTATATTTTCCATGGTAGCCTCGGCAGAAACAGGTTCGGGGGTAAAAATTGTTGGCATTGACCCTGGGAAGGAAAGGCTAACAACAAACATTCATGAGAAACTTGAGGAAGGCGACTATTTTGTGGAAAGTCGTAAGAACCAGGTTTTAATTGGTCATAAGCTGGCTGAGAAGCTAAAAGTGAGGCTTAAATCCAAAGTCGTGATTACCCTGCTGGATGTTGACAACAATATCACCTATGGCGCATTTAGGGTGGTTGGCATATTTAATACGGTCAACAATGCTTTTGATGAAACCAATATTTTTGTCAGGGACACCGACCTGGCAAAATTGATCAATTTACCAGCAAACTCCTGTCATGAAATAGCCATTCTGGTAGATAACAACGAAAACGTTGATGGTATAAAAGCTGAAATTCAGCAGGTTTCAGGGGATTTGGAAGTTTTGTCCTGGCTGGATCTAAGCCCTGAAATGAGCTATTTGAATGAAGCCATGGATCTATTCATGTATATTTTTATTGTAATCATTCT
>CALOAV010000111.1:0-5803 GCA_942491425.1 uncultured Cytophagales bacterium | reverse complement strand
GTAACTATCAATATATTCAGCAAGCGCAGAACTCGGTTGCTGGCTCACCATTAAACATCTGGTTCCCTGCTAGTCCTAATGTGAAACCCCAAATCGGCGACCAGGTAGCGCTGGGCTATTTCAGTAACTTTATAGTGGGGCTTTTTGAAACATCCGCCGAGATTTATTATAAATACATTACTAACGCAGTTGATTTCCGCGACCATGCTGAATTATTACTGAATAAATACCTGGAAGGAGAGTTGCTTTTTGGCAAAGGATGGGGTTATGGAGCTGAATTTATGGTGAAAAAGAATTTTGGAAAAATAACCGGATGGGTAAGTTATACTTGGGCAAGATCATTCAGACAAATTGATGGCATTAACTTCGACGAACCCTATTCATCTTCATATGATAGGCCCAATGATTTTTCAATTGTAGTGAATTACGATCTGAATAAGCGTTTAAGCTTTGGAATGTCGTGGATTTACATGACTGGACAACCTGTTACATTTCCGGTTGGTAGATACGAATATGGGAATACCAATGTGCCAATTTACTCAGAAAGAAATGATTACCGCATGGCGGACTATCACCGTATGGATCTCTCCATAACCTGGAAAGACAAACCTAATCCTGAAAAACGCTTTAGCTCAACGAGTTTAATATTTCATTTTATAATTTGTATAACAGGAAAAATCCATGGGTGATTAATTTCCAGACAGATGTAAATGACCCAACGGTTACCTACGCCGAAATGACCTATTTATTTGGTATCATTCCGGCATTTACATGGAATTTTAGGTTTTAATATGAAAAGAAAAATCACATACCTGATCATGTTAGCAATGGCAACATTAGTTATATTTCAATCGTGTGCACTGAAACCATTGATATTGAGCTGGAAGAAGGATATATAAGATTGGCAGTTGAAGGGTACCTGGCACCCAATGATAATAAAAACTATGTCAGGATCACCGAATCTTCAGGGTTATTTCTCCAATATGCCTGCACCTGCAGTTTCAAATGCAATTATTACAGTTTCTGATGGATCTTCATCCTACACACTGCAGGAAGATGCTAATCAGCTTGGTAATTATCTGTTTCCGGAAGAATTTATAGCGAATCGTGAACAAAACTATGAGATGAATATCAATTTGGAAGAAGAAGTTGGTGGTTATTCAAATTATAATGCATCAGCCTATATGCCAAGATTAACTGATAAGATTGACTCTGTATCAGTAGTATATAATACGATTTCGAGTATTGGATGGTACTTTTATATGCCTGGGAGCCAGCAGGTCCGGATTATTATTTGTTCAACGCCCTACGAAATGACACTTTAATCACCGATACCATATCAGATGTGAGCATTGGAAATGATGAGTTAATAGATGGCAATTATATGAATGGTATTGTAGTAATGGGATTTGCAGAAGACGAATTAAAACCGGGCGACAAATTTACATTGGTACTCTCTAATATTTCAGAAGATTATTTTAACTACATCATTGAGTTGCAAACGGAAATTTCATTAAGTGTTCCTATTTTTAGCGGCCCACCTGCTAATGTGAGTACAAATTTCAATAATGGAGCAGTTGGGTATTTTGCAGCATACCCTTCTGTTTATACCAGCACTATAGTTAAGTCACCCTAAGTATTAATTGGAAATAAATCGCATCAAAACTGGAATCTCACAGTTGCATTCGGGTACCACCCCATTTGATAATCTGTAATAATTTCTCCAGTAACTATATCAATGCGATACAAGTATATGTAGGTGTAATTTGCTCTGTATTGCATATCGAATAAGAAGGCAGCATTGAAGTTACGCTCATTCAGATGTAATCCTACCCTGAAACTGGTGCGGAAATACTCTCTGCGAGACGTGGTACATCTGCATAACTTCCCAATTATATACGATCTCTCCTTCTTCAACTGTTCGCGCGCATCATGGTCAAAGGTCACATAAGGTCTTCCTCCAGCCAGTGTCATTCGTCATTCCAATACGAGCGCACCTGTTTTTTCGCTTTCCAAATGGCCATTCATAGCCATTTCCTGCATTAAAAATATAGTTTCTATTAAAAGTGCGCATTCGATGAATACCATCATATCCTCTATAATTCGACCGAAACATGATGAAGCAGTTACCAGGAAAAAACAATTGTCGCTCATCAACTTTTCCAAAGCAAGGTCACGTCCGCAGTTTGTGCCTGCGCTTTTCTATTCACAAGGCTATCCATGCGTTCAAGAAAGTATTCCGTACCTTCATTCAAAATAGAATATTGCGGAATACTTTGTTTTACAGGAACATCATATAAATATTGATAATAGGTCTCAGCTTTGATCCTAAAAAATTCTGTGATTAAATAATCATACCCAAACACTAATTGAACACTTTTTGAGAAATCCATCTGCTTATTTGTCAAAGCATATTGGTTCTCTGCTATGGCTGTTTGCAACAAAGTATATGACCCTTGCCTGTGTTTGGCTATGCAAACCTGCTCCAAAGCTTATGGTTTGCCGCGGATTGATCAAATATTTAAAGCCTAACCGTGGTTCAGGTAACTGGCTGTCAGTCAAAGAAAAGTACTGGTAATGCAGTCCGACATATGTTGAAAACGCATTGCTGAATTCATATTTCCACTGGGCAAACGCACTGAATAAAGAGTATTGCGTTTTGATGTTGGTTTGCTGCTTATATGCCTGCTTCACATACAAACTATCCTTATAATCCACATCATACAAATCCCAACTCAAACCCACATCAAAAGAGCTGGCAGCATTCAACTTTTTGGAAAATTTCGTTTTGCAAATCCATATATCATTTCAGACGATTTTTCCCCGTTTTTAAAAATGGTACATTATTGACTGTGCTAAAGGTATCAATCTTAGTTTCTGCGCGGCTGCCAACCAAAGATAACCTGCTTTGTATACTTGTGGTTGCATTGAAAAAATACTGGTTTGAAAGCCCGACAGAAAAAAGGGCGCTTTCCGAATACAGGTCTTCGCCGTGTGTATTGAAAGTCCAGTCATCCATGTCTTTATCTGAATCCAGGTTTTTTATTCCGCTGGTTCCACCTATACCAAATAAGGAAAAGACTCCGGCTTTTTTTGTTGGAAAGTTCAGCTTAAATGAAAGATCCTGGTATCGAGCACTTTCCTCCAGTTGAATACCCATTCTTTCCAATATATCGGTAATTGAATATCGGTACGCGGCCAGGTAAGTGGCCGATGATTTCTTTGAAAAAGGTCCCTCCAGACCAAATTCCAAACCATTCCATCCAAGCTGGCCCCAGAACTCATAACGGTCTGCATTCCCATTGCGCAGCTTCAGGTCGAAAACACCTGAGAGTGCATTGCCATATGAAGCCGGAAAGGCGCCCGTATTGAAATCGGAATTGTCTAGTAGATTGGTGTTCAACATAGTAATAGGCCCGCCGGTTGTTCCTTGTGCAGCAAAATGATTCGGGTTGGTAATTTCTACACCATTCAGGCGGTACTGCAATCCGATGGGGGAATTACCCCGGATCGCAATATCATTCCGGTTGTCGCGGGAAGAGGCCACACCCGCGAAATTAGCTGCCATCCGGGCAGGATCGCCATAACTACCGGCGTACTTATTAGTTTCTTCAACAGTAAATGAACGCGCACTAACGATCGCCATCGGATTTATGGGTTTATCTTTGCGGTAATCGGCAACAATCTCCACCTCTCCCATCGTTTCAATAAGTTCCTTTAATTCTATTTTCAGCACCATCTCTTTCCCGGTACTCACATATAAATCAGATAATCACAACCGTTTGGTAACCTGCATAACTCACCTGCAAACTTTGCCTGCCAACAGGTATATTCCGAAGCAGGAACAACCCATTTAGATCTGCAGATGTACCGATTGGAGATTCGGAATTCAGCAAGATTATATTTGCATTCGGTAATCCGTAATCTGAACTCATATCAACAACTTTTCCACGGATGTTTTGAGTGAAATCTTCCTGCCCGCTTAGATTCAGCGTGTTAAGGATCAAAAAAATAAAAAGAAATCCATATGTGATGCGCAGGTTCAAGGGTTCAGTTGCTTAAGCATTTATTATGACAAAGTTAAGCAAAATAACTTAGGATAACATATCATCCACTTCTTTCTTTACTAATTCTCCTCCATCGGGGATTGTTGAAGAGGTCATCATCCCGGTCGAATTCCACTATATCAAATGTCTCTTTATAAAAATCCAATTTTGACTGGCGATCAGGATTATGCTCAATGAAAACCAAACTTTCAGGATCAATTTTCAGTTCTTTACAAATAGCCGTTGCCAGTTGAGCTGACCACCGTGATATGGACGTGCCGGGATTATGCTGGTACAAATTGGTGGCAATCACAATCGTTTTTTCCTTTATTGTTGATCAACTTTCAAACCGCAATACCCGGAACATCCCACTTCCCCTTGAAGTGATATTCAGAATCCATGTATTTACCAGATGCTATCACAATCTTCAATTTACCTGTCAACTACTTTTCCAAAACTGGATTCCATCAGGTCTTTCCTTGGTTTGCGATAGGTGCCGTCCAATACTTCACGCTCTACCACTTTCATCATCAGTTTAAACATTTTCTGTTCCTGGCTTTCGGAAGCATAAAAACTATCCCAGGCAGCATGATACAACTCATGCAATCGCTCTGGCGACATATGACGTGGTTTGAATACCACCGTATCAGCCGTATAATGATTCCAATCGTGGTCAAAAATACGCCCCTCTTCAGCATATCATCATAGGCTTTCGTTTCAGGAAATGGAGTTAATACTGTAAACTCGGCGAGATCAAGGTTGATTTCGCCGATAAAATCCAACAAGCGTTTGATATCGTCTTCCGTCTGATTATCCATACCCAATAATATGGTGCCCTCAACGCTGATACCGCTACCTACGATCGTGGTATCTTTTAAATCCCGTTCTTTGATATAATCCGATGTGTCGAAAACTGCCTGGTACACATACCAGGAGCCTGCACCCTGCGCTGCCAGGTCGAGCACCTCAGGATCATCAGCGATGGTATGGCTGCACCATTTCTTTTTAAAAGGGATCATCGTTCTGAACAGCTCTTTGGTCCACTCTATATCCTGTGCCAGTGTGTTATCAACCACGAATAACCTGTTATTATCAATCGTATCCAATTCTTCAGCAATACGGTCGAATGGCCGGGGTCTGAAATTGCCTTCCTCCCAGGAATGAAACAGCACAAGGATAACAATTGTACTTACATCCTCTTGAGGCATGAAAAGATCCACCATTTGCACCCCTTTGTGGTAATATAAATCGCGTTCCAGCAAATCACGTCTTGCTGGACCCACCAATTGTGTATCGGGTTGATGATTCATAAAATTGTACAACTTTTTCAGTTTGCCTTTTGAAAAATCGTCCAGTACTTCCTCCATATGGCCTTCTGCTTCACCCATAAAAATGCTATCGGCATGGTTCATCGTTTCCTCAGCGTGGAGCATTGTGGAGATACCCCCAAAAAGTACTTTAATTCCTTTGGCCCTATGCGTATCTGCTATTTCCCATCCTCGTTTGATTTGAGATGTCAGCATCATCGAAATACATACCAGGTCCACCGGATCATAGTAACTTAAAGATTGTACGTTTTCATCCACAAAATCCACATCCACGTAATCAGCCAATGCAGCTGCAAAAACAATGGGGCCGTGGGGTGGTAAATTGAATTCAGGTTTGTCCATCCAATTTTGACCATTTCGTGTATATAGGTTGATCTTCATGGTAAGTCAGATTTATTATTCTTCGTAATTGTAGTAAATAAATTGTTC
>CALOAV010000110.1:0-49018 GCA_942491425.1 uncultured Cytophagales bacterium | reverse complement strand
GCGGTCAGTAAAATTTTCGAAGCATGGTACTTACAAGGTTGGTTCTACCAGATATACCTTGTAAAAATTAAATAGTTGCGCGGATCTCAGAATCTTTCACGTTTTTAAAACGCGAATTCCTGAAATAAGCCTATTCGGCAATCAAAACTTAGTTTTGTCACCCTGGATGCGGGAGACCATCTCATCTACCATCTGCGGCAGTACATTCAATTTGATTGCAATCTTTTTTATAAGTTCCACTTCCACAGGATTGATTTCATGATCGACCGTCATGACCATCAGCAAATCTTCAATTTGCAGCAAGCACTCTTCGTGATTATCTGGAAAATCAACAAATTCCACCGAATCAGGATTGTCCTTTATAGCCTTGATCTGATGTTCACTGATATTAAACTTCTCAGCAAGATACACCATCATGTTCCATTCTTCAGTTGCTAAATGCCCATCTGCTAACGCCACCTCGATCAGGTTTTTTACATGACTGCGTCTTACTCCTTCCCGATCAGTTTTAAAAATATTTGAAAATAGATCCATATAATTTTTTTCTGTAATCTAATACTTATTTTCTTTTCTATGCTTAACAACGTGCTTCATTAATTTACCAAAACTTTTGTCACGCTTCTTCTTATCCTCGAGACTGGTTTCTAAATGCGCCTGCTCTTTCATCAACTTACAGTAATTGGAATACACATCCTCATCAATTTCTCCACTATCAATCGCTGCAAGTACCGCACATCCTTCCTCATGCATGTGGGTACAGTCACTGTACTTGCAGTCTTTTGAAAATGAAACGATCTCTTCAAAGGTAGTTTCCACTCCTTCTGACTGAATCACTGATACCTACCTCACGCATCCCAGGATTATCAATCAATGATCCCACCATTTTCAAGAAAATTAGTTCACGGTGGCTGGTCACATGCTTTCCCACGCTGAATGGTAGCACTAACTTCCCGGTCACGATTTCTTTCCCGGACAATCCACCCAATAAAGTTGACCACCAACACCTGAGGATCCCAGCAAGCAATAGGTTTTACCAGGTTCTATAATAGATTTTAAAAGATCATACCCTTTTTCATCTTGGTTCGTAATTGGAACTACCGGAATTCCATTGGCACGTTCATTAATTTTTTCTATTAGTTCCTTTACAGCTGTCTCTTCAATCAAGTCTGTTTTACTTAGAACAATTAATGGTTTTACCCGTGAAGCATTACAAATCGTCAGGTACCTTTCGATTCGATTCAAATTAAAATCCCGATCAACCGATTGTACGATTAGCCCGATATCCACATTTGTTGCTATGATTTGTTTCTGACTAGTTTTTCCGGCAGCCTTTCTTTCAATGATGGTTTGTCTTGGAAGGATGGCATGGATCAGTGCTTTATCTTCATCATATTCGGAAATCACAACCCAGTCACCAACAGCAGGAAAGTCGACCCTGCTTTCTGCAGTAAATCGAAGGTTACCCACCAGCTCTGCCTCGAATTCTCCGCTGTCATTCTTTACAATATACCGTTCCTTATGCTCCAGAATGACTCGGGCAGCCTGAAAGGATTCGAGCCCTTTTTCAATTCTTGCCATTTCAAATTGATCAGTATATCCTAAATCCCGAAGCGTCATGCCGAATAGATCCTATTTAGGATCTAAAGATAAGGTATTCTATCCAACTCTCATTCGTTACTGCACTTTTGTGACAAATCGCCCAATCTTACACCTATACTTGCCCTACAATTGAAAATTGCTTAGCATAGCGCCATGAGTAGTCAGCACGATGAGGTATTGGGGAAACTGAAGGAAAAATATGATGCCATTGGGCAGGATGTCAATGTTCATTTACAAGGCTTGCTCCATACAAAGCCGATCACGTATTGGGACTATATCCAGACCGATGCCCTGCTGAATCTACAAATTCAGCGCACTACGCAACCCGATGAAATGGTTTTCATCATGTATCATCAGGTGAATGAGTTGTTGTTCAAAATGATCCTGTGGGAAATCGATCAGGTTGCCGACAAAGATAATCTCACGACCGAATATTTTGCCCTGAAGCTGGATCGCATCAGCCGGTATTTCGACATGCTCACCTCTTCTTTCGAAATTATGGGACAAGGTATGGAAGTCGAGCAGTATATGAAATTCCGGAACACCCTCACTCCAGCCAGTGGATTTCAAAGTGCTCAGTACCGGCTTATCGAATTTGCCTCGACTGAATTAATCAATTTGATTGACGCACGGTTTAGAGAAACCATTGACCGCAATACTCCATTTACGCATGCGTATGATCACCTGTACTGGCAGGCGGCAGGTAAGGATCACAAGACCGGAAAGAAATCGACATTGATCAAATTATTTGAAGACCGTTACATGGATGATTTTATTGTCTTCATGCAAAAATACAATACCACCAATCTGTGGACAAAATATCAGGACCTGCCTGAAAAGGACAGAAAGGATCTGAAATTGCAAAACGCTATGCGCCATTATGATCATACCGTTAATGTACAATGGGTAATGGCGCATTTAAATTCCGCTTCAAAATATCTTGAAAGCGGCAATAAAAAGGCAGAGGCTACCGGTGGTAGTGACTGGAAAAAATATATGCATCCCCGTTATCAGAGAAGGATCTTCTTTCCCGGACTTTGGACAAAAGAAGAGCTTGAAAACTGGGGGGTAGATAATCTGGAAGGGTATCAAAAGTTGTCAACAGCGTTGTAACGATCAGCTTATTCATCCTTCAATGCATCCACCGGATTTGCGTTTGCTGCCCGTAAGGTGTTGTATCCGACCGTGAACAAGGCTATCAAAATGGCTAATAAACCGGCCATTACAAATGGAAGTATCCCCAAATTAATCCGGTAGGCATAATCGGCCAGCCAATATTTTGAATAGAACCAGGCAACTGGTGATGCAATAATAAAGGCTACAAGTACCAGCCTAATAAATCCAGCGGAAAACAATTTCAACAAACTTATTGAACTCGCCCCTAACACTTTTCGGATTCCTGTTTCTTTGGTCCGTTGCTCTGTAACGAATGCAGAAAGTCCAAAAAGCCCAAGGCAGGAAATAAAAATAGCAGCTATTGAAAATAAATTCGCTAACCTTCCAATGGTTATTACTTCACTGTAAGTGGATTTGTATTGCTCTTCAATAAAAGAATAATGAAATGGGTATTCCTGCTCGTACTGTTCATACACCTCCATAACGTTAAGCAACAGGTCGGGATCGTGGCTCCCTTCTATTCCGATGAAGGCTGTAAAAACCTGATCCGGGCTATACAGCAAAACTACCGGTTCAATGGAACGCATCAATGACTGATGATGAAAATCCTTTACTACACCGATTACCTGACCATCAAATCCCCAGACCTGCATTCGCATTCCGATTGGATTTTCAGTACCAATCGCTCGTACTGCCTCTTCATTCAGCATAAAATATTTCATTGAGTCCGTTGTCGATCGTGATCCAAAACTTTCTCCTGCCATTAATTGAAAATCAAAAGTTTCAATCATTCCTTCACCCACTTGCATCACATTAAAATAAAGTACCTCGTCCTCAGACTTACCCTCCCAGTTTACCCCCAGGTTACTGTTTGAAATTAACATGGGGTTATGTTCGCTAAACCCAACCGATTGAATACCCGGAATGGATAGCAGTTGACTTTTATACGCCTCCTTATTTGTCGTAATGCCATGTAGGGGATGTTGAATGATATTCTCCTTTTTAATTCCCAAGTCTTTATTTTGTATAAAATTAATCTGATTAGAAACGACAATGGTGAATACGATAAAGATGATTGACAATGCAAACTGTACAATCACAAGCCCATTACGAATACCTGAAAGTCCACCTCTCAAAGAATTTATCCCTCTTAACATCGTAGTTGGAGTAAAAGCAGATAGGTACACTGCAGGATAACATCCCGCCAATATTCCGGTTCCAATAGTAATGGATGTAATCACAAGGATGAATTCAGGAGAATACGCAGGAACCTCGATTTGCTTCCCTGTTAATAAATTAAAGAAGGGCATTGCTAAATGCGCCAGGGTTACTGCCAGTATCATGGAGATAGTGACAATCACGATTGATTCAACTATGAACTGAGACATCAGCTGAAACCGTGGGGCACCAATAATTTTCCGAACGCCCACCTCCTTCGTACGTGTCCCGGCACGGGCGGTTGCCAGGTTCATAAAATTGATACAGGCAATCAATAAAACAATAAAAGCAATGACTGAAAGTAATTTTACATACTGAATTTTTCCTGTGGGTACCCTTCCTTCCGAGAAATCACTGTGCAGATAGTATTCAGTAAATGGAAATGCGAATACAGCATCCGATGTTTCTATTCCGGTATAATCTGTTATAAAGGATGCCAGTTTGGAATTCAGATTTTTTGTGTCCGCTTCCGGGACCAGGGATACATATGCAGCAACATTAAAATTTGTAAACGCATAAATATTTGTTTTGCCACTCCACCAGGGTCGGTGTTTTTTCTCAAACTGATCGTATGCCAATATAAAATCAAATTGTAGTGATGACTGAGTAGGAATCTCTTGCAATACACCAGTCACAACGTAATTCAACTTTTCTTTCTCCACAATGCTGATGCTTTTCCCTAGTGCACTTTCCCCCGGAAAGTACTTTTTAGCAAGTTTATCACTAATCACAACCGTATGAGGATCTGCAAATATATTTTTTAGCTTACCTTCTTTCAACGGGAAACTAAATATGTGTAAAAGTGATGAGTCCGCATAAATTCCCGACTCTGAGAAACGTGCATGACCCGATTGAAAAACTACCTGCCCCGGAGAGACTCTTGTAATCTGGTGTATTTCGGGAAATTCATCCAGCAACGGTTGCACTATGGCGGAAGGAATGTATTCACGGATGATACTTTCCCCATTGTTATCTACATCCCCTAATAAACGATAAATATTCTTTCCATTGGTATGAAACTGATCGAAACGGACTTCATCCCACACCCACAATGAAATGAGAAGCGAACAGGTTAGTCCGAACGTTAATCCCGCAATATTGACACTGGTAAAAAGCCGGCTGTTTTTTAAGCTTCTTAAGGACATCTTGAAATTGTACTTAATCATACTAAGGAATGAACGCAGCGGGTGATTTTTAAATAATTGGAAACGTGAAAATCCAAACAATAAATGAATAGTATCTAGCCAAAACATCAGTTTCGCATAAAACCAACCCTTCGTTCCTATCCGTTCTTCATAGACTTCTTGCAAGTCACCAAGAAATTCCTCACAGGTAGCGTCATCAATCAGTTTGTTGATGAGCCAACCTGCCAGTGATGGTATTTTATTCTCTTTTATCGGCATGATTAATTTAGTTGAGGGATCAGTTCCCACATCTTTTGACGAACATCCTGCGAGGCATGAAGTTGCTTCATCCCACTGGGTGTTATTTTGAACAACCGTTTACGACGATCACCACGCTTTTCAGAATTCCCGCCCAGCTCAGATTTCAACCAGCCTTTATCCTGTAAACGATACAGCGTAATATGAACAGCACCCAATAAAATGGTTCGTTTGGTATGCTTTTCGACTTCTTTCTTGACGGAGACACCATAAGCGGTACCATTCAAAATACAAACCGCGAGCAAGACCAACTCTTCAAATTCCCCTAAACCCTTGTTTTTCATAGGATATACATTGTATAATATACAAAGTTATAACTAATAATGAGAGAAGAAACGAACGGGGGGTTATTTAGTTGCAAAATATTTGTAAAAAGGATGAGAGGGAATGGGTAGCCACGAATGCACGAATGAAAAGGCTTATTCGTACAAGTCGTAGAAAATTAATTGCACAAGCAGCGACAAGCCAAGCACAGGGGTAATTTAACATGGCATAAGAAATTATTTACCCTTGTAACGATGCGTAACCAGAATCAGAAATTATTAGTAGTTTTAGAAGGAATGGATAGCCACGAATGTTACAGTAAATGCCACGAATGCACGAATGAAGAAAGCTATATTTTTATTGGACTATGCATGGAAGTGCATAATAATCCTGAACCTGGTTATCTTGAAATTGTTATAGTAAATGCCACGAATGCACGAATGAAATGTCCTATTCGTGCATTCGTGGCAAAAAAAATAATTGCCTAAGCAGCGACATAATCTATAAAGAAGAAAGCTATATTTTTATTGGACTATGCATGGAAGTTCATAATAATCCTGAACCTGGTTATCTTGAAATTGTTATAGTAAATGCCACGAATGCACGAAGTGAAATATTCTATTCGTGCATTCATGGCAGAAAAATTAACTGCCTAATGAGCGACATAGTTTATAAAGAAGAAAGCTACAGGATTATTGGACTCTGTATGGAAGTGCATAATAACCTTGGACCTGGTTTTCTTGAAATTGTTTATAAAGATGCTCTTGAATATGAGTTCAAAAAAGCAAACATACCCTACCAACGGGAGAAGCAATATGATGTCCATTACAAGGGAATCACTTTACCACATAAATTTTATGCGGATTTTGTAGTAATAGATAAGATTATTTTGGAGATAAAGTCCGTACAGGGTATTACAGATGAGTTTGTCGCTCAGGCCATTAATTATTTAAAGGTTTCCAACAATAGACTTGCGCTGATAGCCAATTTCGGAGAATTAAAATTGAATTATAAGCGAATTGTACTTTAAAAATTTTAAATGCCACGAATGCATGAATGAAATACCCTATTCGTGCATTCGTGGCAAATTATTCTTCCATTCCCTCAAACAACCCCTTATCAATCCCAGGAATCACGTTCAACGCATTTTCATAATACACTTTCTTTAGCACCGAATCCGGTAACGCCAGTCCATACAGTTTCCAACCGCCATGGTACTTTCGGTAGTAATCAAAGTATTCATCATCCGTTTCGAGTACACGGAAGTACGTATAGTATTCTTCCATTTTATACGTATCCTTTCCCATCATCACCCGATCCTGATACTGGATCATAAAAGCACGCGCAAAGCGTGGTTGTCGACCGAGCTCGGCCAGCACCGCTCCTATTTCGGTATATACATTCGGTAATTCATCCAGCAGTTTTCCTAGTCGCTCCAAATCATTTCCAAACCAACCCAGATGTGCATTGTTTAATTTTGTTTCAGGATTTTTGCGGAACACATCGTGTTGCTCCGCCATCACTTCCTCAAAAGAAGGATACGTTTCCGGATTACGATAACGGCTGGGATGTTTTTTTAATTCCAGCCAGCGCTCATTAAATTTGTCTTTCGGTTTCCAAAAGGAATTCGGTTCTCCCGAATGAATCAATACCGGTATTCCAAGTTCTCCACACTTTGCCCAAATGGGATCTAACCGGGGATCATTAACGGCGATCCGGTTTCCTTCGTTGTCTGCATCGGTGAGTCCTAATCCTTTATAGACTTTCAACCCCACCACCCCTTGCTTCACTGCTTCCTCCATCATGGTCAATGTTTCATCGGGCCAGCCCTCATCATCCAGTTCTTCAAAGTTGATGTTTAGAAACAAAACAAACCGGTTGGGGAAATTTTCGGTGATATTATCCTGCGACCATTCCAAATATTTTCCCCGGAAACCACTCAGGTTAACCATCACGCCCATGTTGAGCGAATCCATTTCCACCACAAGTTTATCTAAATTTTGGATAGGCATAGTCCACTGATGATTGTGGACATCAATGAACGGAAACTTCGCACGGGTAAGTTTATGCTCCGGGACTTTTAATGTGGAGATAGGAGAATATTCTTCAACATCCATCACATTGATTCGGTACTGAATTTTACCAATTCCCCAATAAACAATCGCTAAAAAGAAAAGAATGGAAATGGGCAAGAGTACCCATTTCCGTTTTGAGAATGCCATGAATTACTGCGCTGCAATGGGTACAGTAAACCGGGTTTGGTCCCAGGTAAAAATTATATCGACGCCTGTTTCGGTTGTGTTAAACGTAATCACGAAGGTTTCCACCTCAGCATCCGGTTTGGTTACTGGTGCTTCTACTGATGCCACATCCAAATCATAATCGGGTTCAGCCGCACCAAAGAAAGTACCCGCATCATCGTTCAATACAACTTTGAAAGCTTCTGCACCTGGCACAGCATACATGCGATAGGTTCCGGCTTTTACTGGTTTACCGCCAAACGTTACGTCCTTATTAAAAGTAATATCCGTTGAAGCATTGGCACCCAGTCGCCAGTATTTTCCATATGGCTGTAATGCTTCATCTGATTCTTCACCAAAAATCAATCTGCCCTTTTTAGAGGGCTGGCTATACGAAACATTGATTTCCAGACCGCCCTGATTATAAGATACCGTAGCATTGGACTAACCGGCTCGGCAATAAATAATCCGTACACGCTCCAAAGGACAAAAAAGATCAATACAGCACCTAATCCTAATACTATTTTTTTCATCATAATTTTATCTGCTTAATTCGGCATCGAATATACAAATTATTCTCCATGCTTTTTGCCGTAATCAGTGAAATAGTAGCCCCAAAGAGGGTCTTTAAAGTAAGCATTAACTAGTTTTACGCCTTAACTGAACGTTAATGAAAAACTTTGGCATCGCCATTCACGGTGGAGCCGGTACGATTCTAAAAGAATCCATGACCCCTGAAAAAGAAATTGCCTATACGCAAGCTTTACAAAATGCGTTGGATGCTGGATATGATTTTTAGCAAAAGGAGCCATCAGCTATTGAACGCTGTGGAAAAATGCGGTTCGCGTACCTTAGAAGATAGTCCGCTTGTTTAATGCCGGAAAAGGATCAGTCTTTACTGCAACCGGAACACATGAAATGGATGCTTCCATTATGGATGGAAAAACACTTTGCGCGCAGGTGCTGTTTCCATTGTCACCGGGAATTAAAAATCCAATTCAACTTGCCAGGTTGGTGATGGAGAAATCAGGCCATGTTTTTTTAGCGGGAAAAGGTGCTGAAGAGTTTGCACGACAACAAAACTGTGAATTCAAGGACGATGCCTATTTCTATGATGAACTGCGCCACCAGCAATGGCTGGAAATAAAGGATTCAGATTCTTTTCAATTGGATCACTCCAAAATCAAAAGATCATAAGTTTGGAACAGTTGGGGCGGTTGCCCTTGACGAATATGGAAATGTTGCAGCGGCAACTTCTACCGGAGGGATGACCAACAAAAAGTTTGGACGCGTGGGCGATACCCCGATGATTGGTGCTGGCAATTATGCCAACAATAAAACGTGTGCAGTATCATGCACCGGAAGTGGTGAATACTTTATTCGCGCAGTAGTGGCATATGATGTTTCCTGTTTAATGGAATACAAAGGACTTAGTTTGCATGAAGCATGCAAAGAAGTTGTTCAGCATAAGCTTCAGAAAATTAGCGGAGATGGTGGGATGATTGCCATTGATGGAAACGGTGTCATTGTACTGGAGTTTAATACCGAAGGGATGTATCGCGGTCAACGCAATGCGAGTGGGTTGAATGAGGTGTTGATTTATAGATAAAAAATTCTGTCATGTAGCAGAAAGCCAGCGGTCTTTAGTTATAGCAATTAATACTAAGTTGGTCTCTTTATTTTATGTTCTTTTTGTCTTGATACAAAAAGAACCAAAAAGATCAAGACACAAATATGCTTCCCCCCGCAATCCCTCGCGCCACCTCGCATTTGTGTCGGCCCACCGCGCGCATAATGTAAACGCAGTTGGAAAAGGTATTCACAGGTACCTATAATATCCTGGAACCAATTACCTCAAAACTTAGAATATGTTTATTAGTTGATGCCGAGCGCTGGCCTGTCAAAAAAGCGGGGGTGCGATGGGAAGCGGGCGGAAGCATTTTTTTGACTAGCGTTTTTTGCATACTTTTTTTGGCAATGCAAAAAATCAAAGATTCGCGAGGGAATGTGCGGCAGCCGCCGCCCGGCTTGAGGGCAAAGATGAAGTTTGTCTTATTATACTCAGTGCATACGAATTTACCCGGGCTCTATTTTCTTTATGTTCTTTTTGTCTCCCGCTAACGCGGGATGAAACACTTGATTACAAAAAGAAATCCAAAAAGATCAAGAGCACAAATATGCCTTCCCCCGCACTCCCGCCCCGCGCATTTTTTTCACCGCCCGCCACCGCATAATGTAAACGCAGTTGGGAAAAGGTACTCACACGGTACCTATACCGAAATCCTGCCAACCAATTACCTCAAAACTTAGAATATGTTTATTAGTTGATGCCGAGCGCTGGCCTGTCAAAAAAGCGGGGGGATGGGAGCGGGCGGGTGGAGCATTTTTTTGACTAGCGTTTTTTTTTGCATACTTTTTTTGGCAATGCACAAAACGTAGGGAATGTGAGCATGCTGTGCGGTTTGAGGGGCAAAGGATGAGCGCCCGGCTTAGGAAGCGAAGTTTGAAGTACTTGAGGCTACCATCTGCGGCATATGTTTGGCTGACATTATTCTTTGCTGTCTCTTTGCTCCCGCTTAGCGCGGGATTGCGACTTAGACTCGCAAATAGTTTGAAAGTATCTTCGATATTACCATCTGGTGCATACGTTTATTGGGATATTATTCTTTACGTTCTTTTGCTCCCGCTAGCGCGGATGCAACACTTGATCTGCGACAGCCAAACAGCTCCTGCATTCCACGCGCCATCACAAAGATGCCTCCTCCGCATCCCACGCGCCACCGCGCGCATAATGTGGGCGCAGTTAAGAAAAGAGTAGTCACGGTAAATCTGGTAAAATCCTGGAACCAAACTTCGCAACTGTAGAATGTCGCTTGTTGATGCCGAGCGCTACCCGGCCAAGCGGGTGATGCTGCTAAGCATTTTGACTAGTTTTTTGTTACTTTTTTGGTACGCAAATAAGCTTATTAGTTGATGAGCGCTGGCCTGTCAAAGCGGGGTGCGGATGGGAAGCGGGCGGGAGCTATGCATGACTAGGGTATGAGGCATACATTTTTGGCAATGAAAAAAGTATGAGCCGCCCGGCTTGAGGGCAAATGATCAACTTAGAAATAAAGTTTGAAAGTATCTTCGATATTACCATCTGGTGCATACGTTTGGCTGGGATATTATTCTTTACGTTCTTTTTGCTCCCGCTTAGCGCGGGATGAAACACTTGACTGCAAAATGAACCAAAAAGATCAAGACACAAATATGCCTCCCCCCGCATTCCCACCGCGCATTTGTGTCGGCCCACCGCGCGCATAATGTAAACGCAGTTGGGAAAATAGTGTTGAAATATAGGTTTCGATAAACTCAACCTGACATCGGGTTATTGAATGCCTTCTAACCAAACGCCTCCTGAATCGGAAGGATTTTAATGGTTCGGTTATCTAACGTAAACCGATCGCCATTTGCAAGAATATGGGTTACTAAATTGGACATCGACATAGGTGTACCTTTTCTCAGTTGACTGTGCGCATTATGTGTTAATTGACTTGCGTCCATCACCACCACCATACCTGAACCAATCACTTTAAATTCATTGCAGTTCTTAATCACCAACCCGGTATCTTCTGCCAGCCCAATTCCAATGAAAGTAGGATGAATGGCAACTGCTTCAGCCAACCGGCCAAACCTGCCCCTGCGAATAAAGTGTGTGTCGATTATTACCTCCGGAAGCAACCCTAGTCCTTTTCCCATCAGTACCGCTCCCTTTAGTAATGCTTCGCTGCTGCTTCCTCCGGCTATCATTTCATGTGCCATCATCATTGCTCCGGCACTGGTTCCTGCAATCACAAAATGTTCATCCTTAAATTTTTGATTGAGTAGTTTATGCAATTTGGTCCCACCAATAATATTGGAGATACGCGATTGATCACCACCCGAAAACATGACACAATTCGTACTCGAAAACAAAGCAAGCGTATTCGCTGTTTCGCATTGACGCGACTCCGTCAAATTCAAGACGGTAACATCTGTACATCCTAATTTCTTGAATGCCTCCAGGTAATTAGCGCCTACCTTCTTGGGAATACTGGACGCGGTGGGAATCACTACGATTTTTGAATTGATACCCCCACTTTCTTTTACCACATAGGATAAGATCCCTTCTTCAATAAAATCAAGGCCTTTGTACTCATTGCTACCCTTATCCTCATTTCCTCCAATGGGTATCAGAATTCCCTTTATTATATCCATTTTTAACAATTATGATCTTTTCTCAGTCTGTGGAGCAAAAATGACTATTAATTCTTGTTAAAAAATCTATATTGAAATTAAATCACCAATCCATTCAACTTTCATGAAAGTTCTTGAATTACGCGCACTTAAGGGGCCGAACTACTGGTCAGTGAACAGACACAAACTGATTGTCATGGTGCTCGATATCGAAGAACTGGAACAACGCCCTACGAATTCGATTGATGGATTTTTGGAAAGATTGGAAGCCATGTTTCCTTCCATGTATGAACACCGCTGTTCCGTTGGGAAACCGGGGGGCTTCTTTGAACGCGTGAAAGAAGGTACATGGATGGGCCATGTAATCGAGCACATTGCACTTGAAATACAAACCCTTGCGGGGATGGATGTTGGTTTTGGAAGAACACGTGGATATGGTGAGGAAGGTGTTTACAATGTTGTATTTGCGTATTTGGAAGATGAAGTTGGAAAATATGCAGCGCGTGCTTCCGTACGAATAGCCGAAGCATTGGTAACCGGCAATCCATACGATCTAACACCTGACATACAGGAGATGCGTGAAATACGGGAGCGCGTTAGACTTGGGCCGAGCACAGGATCGATTATCGAAGAAGCGGAAGCCCGCGGCATTCCATGGATTCGTTTAAATAAACATTCACTTTGTCAACTTGGTTATGGTGTAAATCAAAAGAGGATTCAAGCCACTGTTACCAGCCAGACCAGTAATATTGGTGTAGAGATTGCCTGCGATAAAGAGGATACGAAATTTCTACTTGAACAAGCAGAAGTACCCGTTCCCAAAGGTGATATTGTTAGATCCGAAGCAGGACTAGAAGAAGTTGTCGGGAAGATCGGGTATCCCCTTGTTGTAAAACCGATCAGTGGTAATCATGGACGTGGCATCACTACGAATGTTCTGGAGTGGGAAGAAGCATTGACCGCCTTTCATGCTGCCAAAAAAGTATCCAATTCCATAATCATTGAAAAGTATATTACTGGAGAAGACTATCGCCTTTTGGTAATTAATTACAAACTAGTTGCGGCGGCAAAACGAACAGCCGCACATGTCGTCGGTGATGGAAAGTCGACTGTACAGGAGTTAATCGACCTGGTCAACAAAGATCCCAAAAGAGGATTCGGTCATGAAAAAGTCTTGACGATGATTGAGGTTAATGACTTGACATTAAGCATTATAAAAGAGAAAGGCAAAACAATAGATTCCATTCTTGAAAAGGGTGAAATCTTAAAACTAAAAGATACAGCCAACCTGAGTACTGGCGGAACTGCGGAAGATGTTACGGATATCGTCCACCCCTATAATATTTTTATGGCCGAACGAATCGCCAGGATTATCGATCTGGATATTTGTGGTATTGATATTATGACCACCGACATTGGACAACCACTTCCTGAAACTGGTGGTGCCGTATTAGAAGTAAATGCCGGGCCCGGATTTAGAATGCACCTTGCTCCTGCTGAAGGGTTACCTAGAAACGTTGCGGGTCATGTTATCGATATGCTCTATCCTCCGGGTGTAACGTCTAGAATTCCAATCGTGGCTGTGGCTGGTACAAATGGAAAAACAACCACTACCCGGTTGATCGCACACATGGCGCGGATGAAGGGGTATAAAGTTGGCTATACCACAACCGATGGTGTATACATTCAAAACAGATTACTCATGGAGTGTGATTGTACGGGCCCTTCAAGCGCGGAGTTTGTACTCTAAGACCCAACGGTAGACTTTGCCGTATTAGAATCGGCACGTGGTGGAATATTACGTGCAGGATTAGGATTTAAACATTGTGATATCGGAATTGTCACCAATGTGGAAGCAGATCATTTAGGACTAAAAGGAATTCACACGATTGAACAATTGGCAAAGGTAAAGGGTGTTGTTCCTGAAACTGTTTTTCAGGATGGTTATGCTATTCTGAACGCGGATGATGATCTGGTTTATGATATGCGTAAAAATGTAAAATCCAAGGTGGCGTTATTTTCACTTCATGAAAGTAGCAAGCGCATCCGTAAACAAATGCGGGAAGGTGGATTGTGTGCGATTTATGAAAACGGGTACATCACCATTTGCAAAGGCGAATGGAAAATGAGAGTTGCGAAAGCGATAAACGTTCCGTTAACGTTTGAAGGGAAGGCGGTCTTCATGATTCAAAATGTTTTGCCTGCTGTATTAACCGGATACATTCGCGGATTTTCAATTGAAGATATCAAGGTGGGACTCGAATCATTTATTCCTTCACCATCTCAAACCCCAGGTAGACTTAATATGTTCCGCTTCAAAAATTTTAACGTGTTGCTGGACTATGCTCACAATGCTGCCGGACTGCGGGCCTTGCAAAAAATGGTGGAACAAATGGAAGGATCTCCGAAAGTTGGAATGATCGCAGGTATCGGTGACCGCAGACCTGAGGATAATCATGAGATTGGCGCAGTTGCAGCCGAAATGTTCGATGAAATTATCATCCGACAGGATAAAAACCTTCGCGGCAAAACAGAAACGGAACTCATCGAAATGATCCATAATGGAATCAAGAGTGTGCACCCAGATAAAAAGGTAACGGTTATTCCATCTGAAAAAGATGCTATCACCTTTGCTATGGCAAATGCTCCAAAAGGATCGTTACTGGTTTTCTGCAGCGATGTAGTGCCGGATGCCCTTAATCTTGTAATGCAGTATAAGGAAGAAGAGAGCAAAAAATATCAATTAAAGTAAACGTTTACCCATTGCCAGATAATTGAGCTGTTTATTCACTACCTTACGGAGATATGAATATTTTACGAAGCTGGAGAGAGCAAAAAGTTATGCTCATGCGTAGATACCCTATACTCAATGATCAAGATTTTGATTTTGAGGAAGGTGGACAAAGAAACAATGCTTGAGAAACTGGGAGCTAAACTCGAAAAAACCAAGCTTGAATTAGAAACTTTGTTTGCAGAATTACAGCGGTTTTAATTTAGTTGGTAGTTAATAGTTGGTTGTTAATAGTTGGTAGTTAATAGTCCTACTTTGTCAAGTTACCCTGAAGTCTCTGCTATGTCTCCCAAAAGCAGATGCTGTCGGTTTAAATCAATACCCCTTGTTTTTGGTTCTCACATTCTTTGCGAGAAAACGGTTTCACGCAGAGGTAGCAAAGGAGACAAAGTACGCAAATTTTCAGCAGGCTTTGACGGCTCATGATTTTCTGAATGAATTGGATTGAGTAAAATGAAATGAATCCGCTTGAAAGAATAGGATTGGGCTTTAGCCCAATCAAAAGATGCTTTAAAAATCTGGCTTTAGCCGAATTTCTTAGACCCACTAGCAAAGACCGGTGAAAATGGTCTGTAGGGACACAGACCATAGATGTAGAGATACTGGCAAAGCAGAACTAATCAATACAGCAATTCTTAAATTTCTCACCACTTCCACACGGGCATGGATCATTTCTACCTATTGATTTTTTTGTATAAGAGGATCTATCAATGATGGCTGCCATATCCTGATTAAATACTTTGCTCAGCGTTTCATACAACTCGGGATGCTTCGATTTCAGCAAATCAGGGCGCTCAAAAAAATACTCACTTGCCACGGCAAAAAATTCCTGTCGGTTGGTAGCCCCATAGCCATCGATATCAGAGTGGCTGGCAATAATTTTATCGGTTTGCTCTTTCACCAGACTGATCCAGGGTAAGGAGAACGACTTATCCTGAAACCCCGGTGGAATTCCATCAATCACTCCATCTTCTTTATCGAATAAATGAACAAACTCATGAATACCCACATTCTTTTTATCATTACTGATATCAAAGCCTGCATGCAACGCTGGTTTTGAAAGAATCATTTTACCTTCCATCACTCCGCTTCCCACCATCCCGGTAATGATTTCTATGTTGCTGTCCATATTATAATTCCGATCGAAAGATGTGGGGTACAGCAGCACTTCATCAAGATTTTTATAATTCCATGCCGGGAAACCAAACAGTGGTATCACCGCACTACTGGCTACCAGCAAACGATCCTCGAGGGTAACTTCCGTTTTTACTCCGGTGATGATGGTATCGGCCAAAAACCGTTGAATGTCCGATTCAAACTGAAGTTTTTGGGCTGGATTCAGATTCCTGTAAAAGATAACCTGTTCGGTTAATAACTTTTTCCATTTTCCAGGGAGCGCGGTATTCACCCGGGTATGCTTGTTCTTTCGCGAATTATACCAGAGAAGACCAAAGGCAGCAATGACTACAATTATTAACAACCCAAACATTATTATAAGAATTGGTATTTAATTTTCGGCACTGCAATTTTCTGTTAATGCTTCGCCGGCTGATGCATTTCCCATTTCCGATGCCTTTTTCAAATCTTTGCAACCATCAAACTTATTGTTCAGATTAATCTTTGCCATGCCGCGTAAATAGAAAGTATTTGCATCCTTTGGATAGAGGCTAATCGATTCAGAGAAATCTTCTATCGCTCCTGCAAAATCCATCTTACCGGATTTTGCCAGCGCCCTGTTATCAAAGTAGCCGGCATCTTTTGGATTGATACTGATGGCTTGGGAAAAAGCTTCAATTGCAGCATCGAATGATTCATCCTGCAGGTATATCAGGCCAATATTATTATACCCTTTGTGATACGCTGAATCATAGGCAACCCCATCTTCAAAAGCCCGCATCGCTAGCTTTTTGTTATCCAGTTTCAGATAGGTGTCTCCTAAGTTCCCGAAATAATTTACGAGTGGCTTTTTAGATGTTGTAGCTTTTTTAAAATCTATTGCGGCTTGTTCAAATTTCTCCAGCCGGTAGTAGCAGATTCCCCGATAGTTAAAGGCTTCCATATTATCTTTATCCAACTCCAATGCTTTGGTAAAATTCGGAATTGCATTCTCAAAATCCTTAAGGTTATATTGGCACATCGCCGTGTTCCAATATGCCAGTCCATAATCAGGATCGATTTTAATAGTACGTTCAAAATCCTTCTGTGCCAACGCGTATTCTTCCAGTTTGTAATAGCTAATACCCCGATTGCTAGTATGATTTCTATCGGTTGAGTCAATCTCCATTGCGAGTGTGAAGTCTGCAATTGCCTTTTTATAATCACCCATTATCATCTTACAGTATCCCAGATTACCGCGTGCGGCGTCATTATTTTCGCTAATCTCCAGGGCTTTCATAAAAGAAGCAATCGCGAGATAATTTTCTTTCTTTTTAAGGTAGGCAAGACCCAGCTGATTATGGTATAAACTTTTTCCGTCATTTACTTTAATAGTTTCCTTATAATACCAGATTGCCGAATCATATTGTTCCGACTTCATGAAATCTTCTGCCTTATCGAAATACACCTGATCACTGACTTCCGCTGATGTCTTCTCTTCCTCCTTTTGAATAATGATTTTATCCTTCAGAAAATGCGGTACGGCAAAGGTACTGTCAGGGATAGCCGGATTTAGTTTAATATCATCAAATTGAAATTCGAACTCAGGTTTATCCGTTTCAAAATTAAGTTGTTTAATATGCGCTGGAAATGGTGTATTATTCACCATTGTATAATCGGAATACAAATAATTATTGACCTCATTTCCCCATTTGGAAATCAGGAGCGTTTGCTTATCAATAATGTATTGCTCCATCACATAGTCCTTATGCAGCAGCAAAAAGTATGTACTGTCAAACTCTTTAATGAACAGCGGTTTGTAAGCATTCCAATCGTCTTTAAGCACCGGATTAAAGGCGCCCAGCATATCATTGTTTCCCCGCTTCGCAGCGCTTTTCTTCGTCGAATGTTCTTTTAGCTTCACTTTATCGGACATAGGATCATACTCCCACTCATCAATTTCCCGATAAGAATAAAGAAACTCCGCTTCATTAACCATCAATTTTAAAATCATGGATACCGGTTTCTTGTATTTGAGCGTGCTATTAAATTTAAAATTATTCAGGATGGCATTGCCGGCAAGTTCAAAACTTGTAACGGGCTTCAATTCCTTATGCTGACTGGTTAAGTTGTCGATGATTTCTTTAAAGTGGTCGTTTTTCCTTTTTGTATATCCCTTCAGAATATCTTTTGGTGAATCTTTATACAAATCTTTTTCTACTTCCTCAACAGAAATAGCTGTATGAATGGATCTGGTGTTTTCGGTATAGACTATAAACTGCAATGGAATACTACCATCCATCGCATCTACAACTTTATTCCAATCGATATAAGTATGTTGAGCAAAGGATTCCGGATTAATCCTGAACTTTTCATTGTAATAATAGTCCAGAAAATATTCATTGTAGTGAACCCGAATTCCCTTGCAGGAATGTCCGAGAATAGTGACAGCCGTGTCGATAGGACTAATCTTACTTACCCTGATTCCCGAATCTGTTTGAACTGCTTTGGATGTGCTGATATCTCCATGGATACTGATATCGGTTCGTTCGTTTTTACTTCCATCATACATGTCAATCCGGGTATTGGTGCCCGCAATGAAGGACACATAATATCCATCCGTAACAAAATATTCCTGATAGATATGATCGGACACACCTGGATCAATTGAAACCCATTGGTTATCTTGCTTCGAAAAATAATGGCTTTTGTAGGTAATTAAAAACTGAGCTTGTGATGGGATGGCAACGACTAACGTTAATAGTATTCCCATAAATCGCACAATATTGAAAACTGTAAAAATCGCCTAAATATGCTTAATTCTTTCAGATTGAAAAAAGGTAAACGATGAAAGACTATAAAAAATACTACCTCATTCCCGCGGAGCCGGAGATGGTTTATCTCGCCCTGACGAATCCACTTACTATCCAATTGTGGTCCGGGGAGGAAGCGGTGATGAGCACGGAGCCGGATACTGAGTTTTCCCTTTGGGAAGGAAATATTGTTGGGGTAAACCTTGAATTTGAACCGAACAAAAAAATTGTACAAGAATGGTATTTTGGTGATCAGCCAGAAAAATCCATCGTTACAATTAAGCTTCATGCGGACCCGAAAGGGACTTCAATTGAATTGCGACATACCAATATCCCGAATGCTGATTATGAGGATATTATACAAGGATGGGATACGTTATATTTCGGCGAGCTCCGTAATTTTTATTTATAATCTGCTTTTCTGAAAGCAAGTATATGGGTGGTTTGTATGCCAATTTAATATACATTAAATTTAACGCATGGCACAATTCACAATCAAGATAAACGGAAAGAAGCAACAAGTTGATGTTTCACCTGATACTCCCATGTTATGGGTGATACCGAGACCACCTGAATTCCTCGGAACCAAGTTTGGATGCGGCATCGCGCAATGTGGTGCCTGTACTATTCATTTGGACGGAACTGCGGTTCGATCCTGTTCCATTCCCATTTCTGCGGTTGGAGATAAAAGCATTACCACCATTGAAGGATTGTCGGAAAAGGGTGATCACCCGGTTCAAAAAGCCTGGATTGAACATGACGTACCCCAATGCGGGTATTGTCAGGCAGGACAAATTATGAGTGCCGCAGCGTTACTGGATGAAAAACCTAATCCAACAGATTCAGAAATTGATACTGCCATGAACGGCAATCTCTGCCGGTGTGGAACCTACGTCCGAATAAAGGCAGCCATCAAAACTGCTGCACAAGCCGGATAACCCTTTATTATTATTGTTTTTTACTCAGCCTCAACAACTTCATCATGACATTAGTCAAAACGAAATTTAACAGACGATCATTTTTAAAAACTTCTGCTGCTGCCAGTGGTGGTCTGATGATTGGATTTAATTGGTTGCTTTCCTGTACACCTACCGCAGAACAACTTTTGGAAATGCCGGAAGAGTGGTTTAATATCAATGCTTTTTTGAAAATTGGTGACAACGGGGTTGTTACAATCTTCTCCCCTAACCCTGAGATCGGACAAAATGTAAAAACATCGATGCCGATGATTGTTGCAGAGGAACTCGATGTTGACTGGAAAAATGTTCTTGTTGAGCAGGCACCATTAGATAAAAGTAAATACCAGGGTCAAATTGCCGGTGGAAGCCAATCCATTCGGAGAAGCTGGCAGGGATTGCGAACTGCAGGTGCGACTGCCAGAAAAATGTTGATTGAAGCTGCTGCAAAGCAATGGAGTGTTCCTGCAAATGAAATTACCACAGAAGGTGGTGTACTCAAGCACAGTTCCGGTAAATCAATTGGATATGGTGAAGTTGCGATGGCTGCCGCGCAAATTGAGATTCCCGAGGAAGTCGAGTTAAAAGATCCAAAAGATTTTAAAATTATCGGAACACCGACAAAGAATGTTGACGGGCCGAAAATTGTAAAAGGTGAACCGTTGTTTGGATTGGATTATCAACGCGATGGCATGTTGATCGCGATGATGGTACACCCACCTGCTTTTGGAATGCGACCTAAGTCTGTTGATGATAGTGCTGCACGTCAATGGCAATATTAAAGAGGTGATGATCATCAACTCCTATCCGGATGGTGTGGAACCACAATGGTCCGATACGAGTGCCTTCCCTGAACTTGTCGTTGTGGTAGGAAATACAACATGGGAAGTGATGCAGGCAAAGAAAGCACTTACTGTTGAATGGGAAACCGTTACTCAATCAGAGAACTCACTAGAGCATAAGAAAAAGCTTACCGATCTCTTAAGCAAAGCACCTGAAGAAGCCAGTCGAAAAGATGGTGACCCTGATGCAGCCTTCAAAAAAGCGGCTAAAGTTATTGAGCAAACCTACAGTGCGCCTTTCCTTGCGCACAATACGATGGAACCTATGAATTTCTTTGCCAATGTAACAGCAGAGAAAGCAGAGTTAGTGGGTCCAATTCAAACCCCAGAGTTCTTGAGCAAGTCCGTTTCCAAAAGTGCTAGGAATGCCCGAAGATAAAATTTCGGTAATGATGACCCGTATGGGCGGAGGTTTTGGCCGAAGACTCTACGGAAATTTTGGCGTAGAAGCGGCAGTCATTTCACAAAAAGTAAACGCTCCTGTAAAACTAATTTACACACGTGAAGATGATATGACGCAAGGCACTTATCGTCCGGCATATGAAGTTGGGTATCGTGCAGCACTTGATGAAAATAATAACCTGATCGCTTTTCATGTTCGGGGAACAGGTATTCATGGTAGTCCTGTTTTTCATAATCGTTTTCCTGCTGGAACAGTGGATAACTACTTAGCTGAAAGCCATAGTCTAGATTCTAATATTTCCACCGGTGCGTGGCGTGCCCCATCTTCTAATTTTATTGCATGTGCCGAACAGTCCTTTATTGATGAAGTAGCATTTGCTGCCGGAAAAGATCCGATTGAATTCAGGTTGGAATTATTTGAGCGGGCCATCTCCAATCCTGTTGGTGAGAAGAATGATTATGATGCAGAACGGTATGCAGGTGTACTTAAGCTCGTCAGAGAAAATCAAATTGGGGAACGAATACACGCGGTATATCACGAGGTGTTTCAGCCTACTACTGCCACAACTCCTATGTAGCGCAAGTAATTGATCTGGAAATGATCGATGGTGAACCAAAAATTAAAAAAGTTTGGTGCGCGATCGACTGTGGAATTGTTGTGAATCCGGAAGGTGCATTAAATCAAGTGGAAGGCGGTATCATTGATGGTATTGGTCACGCGATGTATAGTGCCATGACGTTCACGGATGGAAAACCGGATCAACAAAACTTTAACAATTACCGATTGATTCGTCATAAAGAAGCGCCATTAGAAATTGAAACACACTTTGTGCAAAATGGAATTGACCCAACAGGATTAGGTGAACCTTCGTTACCACCAGTGGCAGCAGCTCTTTCAAACGCTATTTTTGCGGCAACTGGTAAACGTGTAACAACGCAACCCTTTATCAACAATTTAAAACATGAAACGGTGCAACCGGGGATTAGTTAATCCCGGTGCTTTATGTTATGATAATTGTTAATTCTCCTACATCGATCGGATGTATAGTTGTCTACGTTGTGTCTCGTCCGGTGGTTCGATGTTTAGGCGTTGATGAAGTAATTTCCGGCTGTTGTATGAAGGCTGCAATTCCATAGCCTCATGTTAATGAATTTTCATATTTCCCATAACGATGGTGTCACTATTTCGCCTGAATTTGAATCTATTTCTGAGTGCCGCATTATCCGGTTAGAGTTATTTTGTTAATAAATCTCATTTTTAGTACATATTCAATCACCATGAAACGACCATCACCATAAGGATTCAGAAATACGAAAGGATTGATTCTTGTAAAATTTTATGATGATGAGTATCGTTTTCCAGAAACCGATGGATTTCGAATTGTCAAACGTATCAAAATCACTTGTTAAAGGTGAATCCATTACTGTTACTTACCATGGATTTAAATCCCCAACATATGGGGGTTTCGTTGCTCGATGATGAGAATAGCAATTTAAAACTTGATTTCGGATTACTTTTTCCGAAAGAGGGACATGCCTTTTCAGATTATCATCATACTGCCATTCGCAAACCGGTATATGAAGATTTCCGCTTTCACCTTACAGAAAATAAAAGTGTACTGATGAAAATGAAGTACTACTAGCGTAACCTTTACCGTGTCAGCTGGTATCTCAATAGTGTTTTAGTTTTACCCTTTAAAACTATTCATGTAAATCATCCATCATACTGGCATCCATTCTAATTCTTAAAGCATGTTGACGAACCTTTTGACGATCACCTGGAGAAATCTACAACGAAATAAATTCACACGTTTATAAATATTACAGGACCTCACCATTGGCCTGAGCACGTGTCTGGTTATCTTTCTGATAGTACGATTTGAGTTATCCTTTAACCAAGGGTTCCATGATCATTCGTCGATATACCGAGTTCACTCTTCTTTTTCGGGCAGTTTTCTCAGGACTAACCGGGGCGTGCCAACAGCGGTTGGTACGGCCATTCGAGATGAATTTACCGGGGTCGAAAGTACAGCTCAGTTTTTTATCCTTTCAAGTACGGTTGATATTCCAACACCAAATGAAACTAAAGATGCTGGAAATCAAACCGATGTAATTGTTGCAGAACCTTCTTTTTTTTCTGTGTTCTCTAATTACGAATGGCTGGCAGGTTCACCAGAGTCACTAAACGAACCATTTAAAACCGTGCTAACAGAAAGAAAGGCAAAAACCTATTTTGGAGTAGCTGATGCATCGGTCATTGGCAGAGAAGTTATCTATCGCGATTCACTTCACACGACTGTAGCAGGAATCGTTAAAGATTTGCCATTTAATTCAGATATCACGTTTCAGGATTTTATCAGTCTCAGCACCATTGAATCCAGCTGGCTAAAAAACAATTTCCAACTTAATGATTGGTCGAGTGTAAACAGTGGTTCTCAATTATTTATCAAACTTTCCAGTGGCACCAGTTTTGATAAAATCGAATCGCAAATCCCCTTACTGGTTAAACTTTATAAGGAACACAGCGAATGGGATGCTGAAAATAACTTTGTATTTCAACCCTTATCAGACTTGCACTTCAATGCAGGTACAGGAATTTTTGATACCAGTCGTGCGCCTGCCCACTTGCCAACACTCAGTGCATTAATAATTGTTGCGATTATGTTATTGGTCATAGGTGCTATTAATTTTGTTAATCTGGAAACCGCTCAATCTTTAAGAAGGGCTAAAGAAGTGGGTGTTCGAAAAGTTATGGGAAGTACGCAGGGTAAGTTGATTATCCAATTTCTTTCGCAAAGCATTTTGATCACTTTGATTGCCGTATTGTTGGCCATTCCGATGGCCAGATTTGAACTATCTTACTTCTCAGAATTTGTCCCGGAAGGTGTTGAATTAAATATACCTGAGCTTGCTCCCTTTGCAGGTATGGTATTGGTAATCGTTAGTTTACTGGCAGGCTTGTATCCGGCTTTTGCCATGTCTTCCTACTCGCCTGTTAAGGTATTGAAAGGCCAAGTTACAGGAACCCGAATTCGGGCGCTTTGTTATTACGAAAATCATTGATTGTATTCCAATTTACTTTTGCCCAGATCCTGATCATTGCCACACTGATTGTTGGCTGGCAAATAAATTTTATACTCACCAAAAACCTAGGATTCAACAAAGATGCTATTGTTTATTTCCATACCCCATGGACTGAAAAGCAAGAGAAAACGATTGTGCTAAGAAATGAGTTGGAGAAAGTGGCAGGTATCAATAGAATAAGTCTCAGCCAAGCTCCTCCGTCGGCCAATGGATGGAGTTCGTCTACGGTAACGTATACAGGGAAAGAAGAAGTAAAAGTAAATGCTTTTCGAAAATATGGGGATGTCAATTATACATCTATTTACGGAATGGAAATCCTTGCAGGAAGAAACCTATTACCGAGCGATACGGTAAGAGAATTCCTGATCAATGAGACAATGATGCGGCAATTAGGCTTTCAACACCCTGAGGAAGCTATAGGGGAACTGATCGGATACAGCAAACGTCTGATTCCCATTGTTGGTGTCGTGAAAGATTTTCATATTCAATCTCTTCATCAGCAAATTGAACCGGTAATGATTGCCAACGAAATGAATAACTTTACCTGCCTGAATATACAATTGGAGGCCGCTGAAGGTGAGCAGGTGAAAGCTACGCTGGAAAAAATCAAGGAGGTTTGGAACACAATCTATCCCAACAATGAAATCAAATACCAATTTTTGAACGAAACCATCAATAATTTTTATCAATCGGAGCAGCGTACTTCCAAATTGGTACGAACAGCTACCGGATTAGCCATCTTTATATCCTGCCTGGGGTTGTTTGGATTAGCTTCCTATACAGCCACACAGCGTACGAAAGAAATTGGTATACGAAAAGTACTGGGAGCTACTGCTCAAAACATCACTGTATTGCTTTCAAAAGATTTTGTACTCCTGGTTCTATTGTCCCTTATCATTGCATCCCCAATAGCCTGGATAGGTGGAAAAAGATGGCTGGAGACCTATGCCTATCAGATTGAAATTAAAGTCTGGCTATTTTTTGCAACAGCCATCGTTGGGGTACTGATTGCGTTGGTTACGGTAAGTTATCAAACGCTTAAAGCGGCGAATAGTAATCCGGTGAATTCGTTGAGGAACGAGTAGAAATTAGTTATAGATTATGGGTTCTGAATTATGAGAAAGTTACAGGTTACAAGTTTTCAGGTTTCAGGTTTTGAACAACTGTACAACATGAAACTTGAAACCAGCAACCTATTAACAATTAATAACTAACAGGTTCCCAATTCAAATCCTTTGTCAACACGTCACTCATGTAATTAAAGAACGGGCGAATGGCACGATAGGTCTTATCCATTTCGTTAAGAAAATTATCAGCAAGAACTTCTTTATCTGTAAAGGTTTTTTGAAACCAAAATTGCTTATAACGAATCAAATCAATAGCCGGATCATCCTTTGAAAATCCCTTCGGAGCAGTCTTCACCTGGTGTCCTCGCAGTTTCTCCCGAAGGGGACGCTGCGCTCCTTTGTCAGTGTTTCACATTTGTGTTACTCAGCATAAAATCTGTCAGGTAACACAGCATTAAATGTTGATTTTAAAACCGACATTGTCCCCTTCGGGAGACACTGCGGAGACTTAACCGTACAACATAAAACTTGAAACCAGAAACCTATTAACAATTAATAACTAACCGGCTCTCCATTCAAATCCGTAGTCAACACGTCACTCATGTAATCAAAGAATGGCCGAATCGCATTATAAGTTTTATCTACTTCGCTAAGAAAATTATCCGCCAATACTTCTTTATCAGAAAAGTGCCGCACAAACCAATATTGTTTGTAGCGTAACAATTCAATAGCAGAATCATCCTTCGAAAAACCTTTCGGTGTGGTCTTCACTTGTTCGCCTAACATCTCACCAAACGTATCCTTCTTAACTTCTTTCCGTTCAAGATTTTGTACCAGTCTTTGTAGTTGTACTGAATGTCCATCCGGATTCTATTCAAATCTTCCGCGTTCGGATAAGTAAATCCACAGCCAACTCTTGACTCACCAGGTTTTAGTGTAAAATAGTATCCACCCCGTAGCATGGGTTTAAGACGTTTGAGCCTACCTGAAAATTTCAGTGTATAAGGTTCCTTGTTTTTTGAGAATCGAACATCATTGTAAATTCGGTACAGTGCTTTTTTACCATTTGATGTTTCAATGTGATCATGGCTATTCATTTTTACAATCAGTGCATCGATAAATGCTTGCACATTAGTTAACGCTTGCTGATATTGATCCTTGTGGTTATTAAACCACTCCCGTTCATTGTTCTTTGCAAGGTTTTTAAAAATTGAAAGGTATTTTTATCGATTATTACAGACATAGACATTAATCGTAAGATATAGACATTAGATGTTAGACTTGGCGTGCTTTGTGTCTTCTTTGCGCCTTTGCGTGAAATAGTTTCACGCAGAGGCGCTAAGTATTTTCGCAAAGAGCGCAATGCTTAGATTCCAGTACAAGCCATACGTTAGATATAAGATGTTAAATTCTAGACTAAATTGCCCAACACCCAATACCTAAAACCTAATAACCACCTTCAAACAACAAACAACTATTTCAACTTCTCCCATCTGGCCATCATTTCACCAGTCCGCTTTTCAAGCTGTAGAACAGCATCTTCCAGTTGGGTGGTGGGGCGAGCATCTGCACTTTGTAAAACGGTTAGCAGAAACAAAAACTTTTCTTGTAACCCAACAATCGTTTCGGCTTCCAGCGTACTCGTACGTATACTCCCATATAGCATATCCCCTGCTTCAGGTGCACCAGTTCCTCTTAATTTTTCATGCAATTCACGCTGCCCTTTCTTCCACTTCCTGGGATTAGTAAGGCGGGTATCAATCTGCTCACGAATCGTCTGTAGTTTTTCATATTGATCATAACAGGTCATGGACAATTTTGTCTGCTGTAAAATATCCTGATCTGTGGCAGAAATTCTTGGATCTAAACGTACCTTCACGATTTGTTCATGTACTTCTCCATCCACTGTTAATCGAACTGTGTATTTTCCAGGATGAACAAAGGGCCCAACCGGTCCACTCGGTGTATTCCCTTTCACCGCTGCAATCGCAAAACTCCGGTTCGCACCACGTGGCTCTTTGTATCGCAAATTCCAGACAAAACCGATGATGTCCTGCTGTATTTCCCAAGTGGACTTCCGGGCGAATCCAATACGTTGGGTGAGGCATTTTTGTACTGTCGAGATCTTCCACCAGATCATCACTTGAAAACCAGTTTATTTTTTTGCCTTGCTGATCCAGGATTTCCAAAACAACTTTTTTTTGCAGTACCCTGTAAATGATAATCCAGAATTGCACCATCGGGAGGATTTTGACCACCCGGTTCTTCCGGAGGTAATGGCGTATCACCAAACATATTGTCGCGCACTCGTGTGGCTAATGCCGGTTTAAACAAATACGATTTTCCAGAATTCGCTTTTGTTAATTCCCGTAACGGACTGTAGTTATCTAAAATCCAAATAGACCTTCCGTGTGTTCCAATAACCAGATCATTGTCATGGACCACCAAATCACGAATGGAAGTTGCGGGCATATTCATCCGTAGCGACTGCCAGTTTGCTCCGTCATCATTTGAAAAATATACTTCCCGTTCTGTACCTGCGAATAGTAGTCCTGTTTCTTTATTGTCCTCACGCACCACATTTACAGGGCCAGAAGGATTCATGCCATTAGTAATTTCAGTCCATGTTTTACCATAGTCATGCGTCTTAAAAATATAGGGCTGTTGATCATCCTTACGAATTGCATTCACAGCAATATAAGCCGTGCCTTTTTGAAAATGTCCGGCATCGATTTGTGAGATCTTATCCCAGGAAGTTAGAGCGGGAGGGGTTACATCATTCCATGATTTTCCACCATCAGTAGTCACATGCACCAATCCATCGTCAGTACCAGCCCAGATAATATTTTTATCAAGGGGTGATGGTGCCAATGCATACACGATGGCACGCTGGCGCATTGTGTTCATGTCTTCCGTTTTAAAGTCTCCAACACTTGAAGGGACTTCGGGTTGTTTTCTGGTTAAGTCCGGGCTAATGACTTCCCATTTATCACCACCGGAATGGGTTTTCCAAACTACATTTGTACCAAACAATAACATGGATTCATCAGCGGGATGAAACAATAAGGGCATAGTTCGAAGGTAGCGATAGGTTCCTGAACGGATCGCTTCGGGAGCCACGTTTTGAGCTTGTCCCGTTTTTTTGTTAAAGCGAATAACCCGTCCTCCATAGATAATATCAGGATCTTTTGGATCCGGCGCGACATATGCATATTCATCTGCACCAACGCCCATCCAATCGCGAAAGGAAATCTGACCGCCGGGTCCCCTGCTGGCAACGCCAATCGCTCCACTTTCCTGCTGCCCGCCATATACCCAATAGGGAAATTGATTATCGGCTGTAATGTGATACAATTGTGTCGTGGGTTGATTGTACCATGAACTCCAGGTTTTACCCCCATTAACTGTAACGACCGCTCCCTGATCCGCAGCAAATAGCATAATATCAGGATATACAGGGTTAATCCAAATTCGATGATAGTCATCACCGCCTGGAGCTCCTTTAATAGATGTCCAGGTAGCTCCGCCATCCGTTGATTTATAGGACGCGATGTTGCCAATGAAAACAACATCTTCATGAACAGGATGAACTCGGATTTCTGCAAAATCGCTACCCCTTCCCCAAAGACGGTTGTCACCGCTGATGAGTTTCCAGCTCTCCCCGGCATCATCACTTCGATATACTCCCCCATTTTCACGTGCATCAACCGTTGCGTACATGCGCTTCGAGTTGCTGCGACCAATACCGATTCCTATCCTTCCCAATCCTTGTTGCACAGTGGGTAAACCTTTTTCCAGTTTTTTCCAGGTGGTTCCCCCATCAATTGACTTGTATAGGCCACTGTTTGGTCCGGAGAATGCTGCATTCTCCCACGGACCTTCCTGATGCTCCCATAAATCAGCAAAGAGTACCTGCGGATTATTCGGATCCATCTCGACCTGAACAGCTCCGGTATTGTGGTTAATATACAGTACCTTATCCCACGTTTTACCTCCATTCATTGAACGAAAGATTCCACGCATTTCATTGGACCCATAGGGATGCCCAAGTCCTGCCACATAAACAATATCGGGATTGGTAGGGTGAACGATCACACGACTTATTTGCTGGACGTCATCCAATCCAATATGTTCCCAGGATAATCCACCGTTGGTCGACTTAAACATACCATCACCAACAGAGAGATCAGGTCGGTGCAGTCCTTCACCGGTGCCTACATAGATCACTGTTGGATGCGAGGGTGAAACTGCTAAATCACCAACAGAGCCAGTTGATACATCATCAAAAATGGGATTCCATGTTCTTCCATAATCATCTGTTTTCCAAACCCCGCCATTATTAACGCCAATGTAAAATACATTTGGATGTGTAGGGACACCTACAGCCCCAACCGTTCTTCCGGCCCGAAAAGGTCCAATCATCCTGTATTTTAAATCTTGATACGATGATTTATTCAGTTGACCGAAAGAATCAGTTGAAATAACAGACAGCATAATAATCCGAAGAAACGCATACAGTTAAGGTTTGGTGATTGTTCTAAAAATACTGTTTTTTTGTATCGTATAAGAATAAATTGAAATCAATTCACAGTTATAAAATATAATTCAGACCCTCATTCGTCTTCAAAGTTGAAATTGAAAAAAAACAGCAACCTATGTTCAACTATATCTGGCGAACCATTCTTGTTGTTGTTCTTATTTTACTGTACTCATCACTTTATTTATCAATATGAGTCCAGAATTTGGCGGTAGTGCTAACGAATCTGATCAATCGCGTTTCGAAAAATCCGGTCACTATAAAGATGGAAAATTTGAAAATCAAATCCCCACCAGTATGGATATGGGGTTTGTGGGGATGGTCAAAACCCTAAAAGACTTTATTGTTGGTGTCCCCAATAGCAAACCCGATTTTGAATTCCCGCTCGAAAAAATTGATTCACTTGACCTTATCAGAAAACACATCCAAAACGCAATTGATTTGGTTTGGGCATTCTGCATTTTTATTGCAAATGGATGGATTGAATATTTTAATTGACCCGATGTTTGGTGCTGTTCCTGCACCCCATCCTTGGCTAGGAAAAAAAAGATACAGCAAAGAACTGCCTATCGAAGTCGAAAAACTTCCCGCTATCGATTTGATTATTTTTTCACATGATCATTATGATCATTTGGATTATGGGTCGATTCAAAAATTAAAGGGGAAAACAAAAAAATTCTATGTTCCACTGGGAGTTGGAAATCATTTAAAAAAATGGGGAGTTCAACCTTCGGCTATACAAGAATTAAATTGGTGGGATGAGGTCACATACGGAGATTTAGTATTAGCCTTTACCCCAGCGCGTCACTTCTCAGGAAGAGGGCTTACAAATCGATGGAGTACATTGTGGGGATCGTGGGTTATTAAAGGTGCACAAGACAACATTTACTTTAGTGGAGATAGTGGGTACGGATCACACTTCAAAACCATAGGGGATAAATACGGGCCATTTGATTTCGCAATGCTGGAATGTGGCCAATACAATGAACGATGGAGTGAGATTCATATGATGCCGGAAGAAACTGCGCAAGCTGCCGTAGACCTTAATACAAAAGCGATGATGCCGATTCATTGGGCAGCGTTTACTCTTGCATTGCACTCCTGGACCGATCCGGTAGAGCGTGTGACTGTTAAAGCAAGGCAGCTTGGGATGCCTATTGTAGTTCCCAAAATAGGTTCTTCGATCCAATTCAATCATATACCTGATGAAACTTTTAACTGGTGGGTTAACCCATTAAAATAAATTATTAATACATTGCTGTGTACTTTGATCTCACTCAAATGAACGAAGCTTTTTCAATTACACTCGCCAGAAAATTTTTCTTTGCCTGCCTTGCACTCGCATTATTGTTCCCTTTTTTTACACAAGCACAAGGGAACAAGAAAACCTCTGTTTTATTTGTAGGGAATAGCTGGTACACCTATTTTTGGAACATGCCCCAGGTTTTACAAGCGATGGGTGAGTCTCAGGGGGTTTCGATTATTGCACGACAATCAACAGCCAGCGGGATTAGTTTACATCGTCACTGGGATGATGATCGCAAACTTAAAACGCGTGAACGTATTACTGAGAGTAAATGGGATTATGTTGTGCTCCAAAACCATAGTAAAAGCACGATTGATTCACTGACTGCTTTTAAGGAATATGGAAATAAATTCATTTCACTAATAAAAGTTTCCGGGGCAAAACCTCTTTTATACATGACCTGGGCGCGGGAACATAATCCAACCATGCAAGCAGCGATTACAAAAGGTTATCTGGATTTGGGGAAAGAAACAGATTCCAAGGTTGTACCTGTTGGATTGATCTGGAAGAAAGCATTGGAAAGCAAACCAGAATTAAAATTATTCATGGGCGATGGTAGTCATCCCTCCCCTATTGGCACCTATTTAATTGCGCTTTGTTTTTACAAAGCAATAACAGGATTACCTACCGCAGATATACCTGGCGCACTTACAACAGTCGACAAAGAAGGAGAAAAATTATACCTTAGTATTGTCCCATCAAAAGACGCAGATTTCTTACAAAACCTCGTGGACACCTTTGAAAAGTAGCTTTACTAAACACTGATAAGATGGTACAAAAAATAAAATGGGAAGAAATTCCTACGGAAATTGTCACCCCCATGATGGAGCGAAAAATCCTATCAGGGGAAAAAATGATGATTGCAAAAATGCGCTTTAAAGATGGTTTCAGAGTACCGTTACATCATCATGTTAATGAACAAATCACTTCTGTTATTTCCGGTACCATTCGCTTCTGGTTCGGAGCAAATAAAGAACAGGAAATGGATTTACATGCCGGAGATATGGTGGTGATTCCCTCCAATCTTCCACATGAGGCGCTAATGATTGGTGATGTAGAGGAAATTGACAGCTGGGCTCCCCCTCGTCAGGATTGGCTGGATGGTACAGATGACTATTTAAGAAAATAATCTATGGATTTAGGTCTGGCAAATAAGGTTGCATTTGTAGCGGCCTCCAGTGACGGGCTTGGAAAAAGCGTAGCACTTGAATTAGCACAGGAAAGTGCACATGTAATCATCTGTGGGAGATCAACCGATAAACTTGCTGCAACAAAAAAGGAAATAGAAGCGGTAGCCAATACAGAAGTCTATGCAATTGCTGGTGATCTTTCCAAAAAAGAAGACATTGACACCATCATTCAAACCACGCTGCAAAAGTTCGGGGCCATTGATATTCTTATTACCAATACCGGGGGACCTCCTACTGGTAAATTCGAAGAACTTGATGAGGCTGCCTGGGAGGATGCCGTTCAACAGTTACTGATCAGTGCAACGCGATTGAGCCGTGGTTTTTTACCCGGAATGAAGGAGCAACCCTGGGGGCGAATCATTTCCATTACTTCACAAGCGGTGAAACAGCCGGTTGATAATTTAATTTTATCAAATGCCGTGCGCGCTTCCGTTGTGGGACTGATGAAAACACTCGCTTCCGAACTGGGAGGATACAATATTACCGTTAACAATGTAATGCCAGGCTATACACAAACACAACGGTTAAAAAATCTCATTCAACAGAATCCGGCAATCGACGGAGTAAAAAAGGATATTCCATTAGGGCGTTTTGGTGAACCTGAAGAATTTGCAGCTGCTGTTGTGTTTCTGGCCAGTGAGCGCGCGAGTTATATTACCGGGGTTTCGCTAGCAGTAGATGGCGGGTGGATAAAAAATATCCTTTAACAAAAAAAAGGGAAGCTTGAGCTTCCCTTTTTTTTAATCATTTTCAAAAAATTATTTATTTACTTCAGTTGCCGCGAAGATACCAGGCTCAGGAGAGGGTGCATTGCTGTTCGCATTCAACTCATCCTGCGCATACGGGAATCGTTCAGGATAGCTCGTAAACGTTCCGCCATTTAAGGGAAACGGAACAGTCAGATCACCATCACTTTTTCGTACACGTCTGGCATCATTAAAAGGAAGGAATGTACCATAAAGTGAGACATACCGTTCTTCAATAATTTCTCGCAATAGTGCCCGAAGTGGATCAATGCTATCCAGGTTTTCAATTCCCAGGGCATCAAAATCCGCTGCTACATACGCATCGTATTGAGTTACGTCTCCAGGAGCAAGCTTAACAAATGCATTACCAGTTGCTAAAAATGCTCGAAGTGTATTCAAATGACCCAGTCCTGTAGCCAAATCAACAGTTCTTGCTCCAGCTTCAGCAAGAATCAAAAGATTCTCTTCATATGTCACCAGTGGCATTGGAGAGGTTCCTTTTCCAACTCCAAATTCTTGATTAGCTGCACTACCTGCGAATTTATAGTATTTTGAACGTGCATCTTCATTGGTTTTTGTATTGTTCCTTGTATTCGTACTACCTGTTGCAATTAAACTTTCCAAATAGGTACCAACGGTCGTCATGTAGTCATTGCGCTCTCCAGCGAAAACATTGAGCAAGTTTGTGTTACCATTTGCAGAGGTACCAGCAGGTTTAAACTTCATGGAGTTCGCGCTTGAAGCAATTCCCATCTGAGCAGCTGCATATGCGTTACCATATTGCTTGGTATCCATGTAGAATCTTGCTTTTAAAGTATAAGCTGTTTGAATCCATTTCGTTTTATTCCCGGTATGAAATATTTCATTGGCAATCGAAGGATTACCAGCCACGCTGGTTAAGTCAGCAATCGCCTCATCCAGTAAGAGCTGCAGGTCACCGAATACATCAACCTGATTATCGAAAACCGGATCCTGTATCACTTCAGCTTCATCCGATGCTTCCGAATACGGAACATTACCAAAAATTTCAGCTGCTGTACCCACCGCTTTGGCTTCCAGGACTTTGGCAATTCCAACATACAAAGGAAAATCTGCCAGGTCCCGCTGCATGATTCTGCATTGTTTCACAATTCCCTGATAGATATAGCTCCAGGTACTATTGGTCTCCTCCGTACTAATGTTATAGTTATTCAAACTACCATACAATAGGATTAATCCTTTGTACTGTCCTGTCCACATCCCTGAAATACGTTGCAAGTGACTTACACTCACCGAGATGGTAGCAAGCTCTGCACCAATGAGCAATAAGTCACCAGGCGCTGCAGTCGGATTATTTGGATTAACATTTACATCCTCTAAAATATTTTCACATCGGGTGAAAATCGTTAGTGCTAGGAATATTAATAATATCTTTTTCATCGGATTAATAATTAACTTTTAATGAAAATAAGAATGACTTTGTGCTTGGATTCGTGAAGTAATCGATACCGAAACCATTGGTCACACCCGATTGGTTTATCTCCGGGTCAATACCTTTCACATCGGTCCAAAGCATCAGGTTACGACCGGTCACTCCCAGGAAAACAGAGGATAATTTCATTCTTTTGACAAAAGCATTGTTCATCGTGTAACCCAAGGCTAATTTCACGCAAGCGGGTCCATGAACCGTCACTGATCGCAAACTCATTAATTGCTGATCCGCCTAAGCCTCCTCCCAGTGTAGTATACCATTTTTCATCTTTTAACACCGGCCCGGCACCAAAATCTTCAATATTTCCGCGAACCGTTGTGCCGGCAGTAAATACAGTTCCTTGTGAGTTTACCATATCCTGTGTAAGCGTGACTTCATTTCCAACATCCGCATGAGTTCCGAATGAATACAATACAAACCGGGTACGATCTGCGTAATCAGCTCCCTGGAATGTCTCAAAGAGAACATTCAATGAAAGTCCTTTATATGTTGCTGTGAACCCCAGACCTCCTCTCCAATCCGGATTGGGATCCCCGACTACACCCTGATCAGGGTCCAATGTCGGAAATCCATTACCATCTAAAATTAACGCTCCATTTGCATCTCTTGCTGCCCTGGTAGACCATAGTGCACCCAAGTGCATGGCCTACTACGGCACGAGAACTAATCGATTGAGATGTTAATTCAATGGATGTCAGTACCCTGCAAATCAGTAACCTCATTTTTGTTGTTATTGAAATTTGCATACACATCAATTTTCAAATCACGATCATCAAAAACAGTATAATTCAAATCAAGTTCAATTCCCTTATTGGTCATAGTACCTGCATTGGCGAATAAACTGTTAAATCCGCAAGAAGGTGATAATCCTACTTCAAACAATAAATCTTTGATCTCATTTGAATAATATGTAAATCCAATGCCAAGTTTATTTCTAAACAGGCGAAGGTCCGTTCCTATTTCAAATTCAGTCTTCACTTCAGGCTTCAGGTTTGGATTTCCTTTATCATCATTGTACCTAAATCCACCACCATATAACAATGGATCAAGTCCATCATCATAAGCATTGTAGGTAAAACTTTCATACGTTGTTTGATCGCGATACGCCGGCGGTTCAACACCTACTTGTCCGTATGCAAGTCTCAGTTTTCCAAAGGATAATACATCATTATTTTTGAAGGCGTCCAATTGGGTAAACTGCCAGGCCACATCCGCGGCTGGATAAAAGAATGTACCTGCGATAGTAGAAGCAGCCTCTTGTGTTCCATTTAGGTTCAGAAAGACCTGATCATAGAAGTCAAATGCCAATACTGTATACAATCGGTTTGATTTACGATGGCGATGGGTGTTATCCGGGAAGAAAAGCGAATAATTACCGAAACTTCTTAGGTCCGTGTTAATGAGCGCTTGTTGTGCATCTACACGGTCTCTTTCATATCGACGATCATTAATATTCCAACCCAAGGTCACACCAAGATTAATGTCACTGGTGAGTGAACGCGAGGCACGCAAAATTCCATCAAAGTTGATCTCTGTTTCTTTAAAATTCTCTGCGTCGTACTCACCAGAAGAAGGAACGGCACCTGCAGACCCTACTGGATAAAAACGCTCTCTGCGATCGGTATAGCTGTCAACACCACCACGTAAAATAACATCCAGCCAGCTCAGCGGAGAAATCGTTACTTCAGAAGACACGATAAAACGGTCAACAATCGTTGGGTTTGCCTGTTCGTATACAGTCCATAATGGATTGTTGTACGTCGCATTTATATTTTCACCAAGATACCGTCTGTATGACCGCTGGCGCAAAGGATTTGCAGTACCGTTATCATCATAGTACGTTCCCTTATAGTCACGAATATCAAAATCCGGAGCATTTCTTAACAAGCCTAAATACAGACCATTTACATTTGAACTTTGTTGAATTCGATTGGAGGAAGTGTGTGCATACGTAGCCTTTGAAGCCATGGATATCCAATCATTAAATTGCGTATTCGAATTTAATCGTAATGTCGTCCTTCTGTAGTCGGCATTTTTAACAATACCTTTTTGATCAAGGTCGCCAAAACTGAAATAAAAGTTTGACTTATTTCCACCACCACTGATCGACAAGGAATTATCCCAATAACTACCTGTCTGGAAAACAGCATCAAAATTTTCATCTAAAAATGTTTCCTGTGAATTTTTCTGAGTGATCCGATAATACTTTGTACCATCTTGTGCCTCAAAATATCTTCCGGCGGTATTGAATACATCCGCTTCACCGGAGCGATTGGAAATCTTATCCCCCCATGAATTGCTATTATTAACAGCGTAATTTCCATTAGCACCCTGGCCAAACTTATTCTGAAGAGGATGCTTTCTATTGATTTTATCAACAGAGTACGTTGAACTAAAGGAGATATTCACCTTATCCCCTGCTTTTCCTTTTTTGGTGGTAATAACAACAACACCATTTGCAGCGCGAGATCCCCATAAGGCGGCAGCAGAAGCTCCTTTCAAGACTTGTACGGATTCAATATCCTCAGGATTTAAATCATTGATCCTGGACTGCTCTGAAGTTCCACCAGCAATTGATCCACTGTTTCCCGTTAAATTTGAATTACTAACCGGAATTCCATCCACAATAAATAAAGGATCAGAAGAACCTGTAATTGTATTGGCACCTCGAATTTGAATTGTCGAACCTGCACCAGGGTCACCGTTGGATCGTGCGATTCGAACACCCGCAGCTTTACCGCCCATACCATTTAACAGGCCAGTTTCACCGGAACGGGTGATGTCGTCAGCTCTTACAACAGCACTTGTTGAACCTAACTTGTCTTTATCCTGCTCAAATCCCAAAGCACTTACCACCACCTCATTCAGCGTAGTAGCATCTTCCTGCATGGTTACATTAATAACAGATCGTGTTCCTACAGTTTCAGAAATTGTCGAATATCCTATAAAACTGAAAACAAGAACTGCATTTTCTTGTACCGTAACGGAATAATTACCGTTCACATCGGAAATCGTTCCATTTGATGTGCCTTGTTCCAGCACATTCACACCGATGAGCGCCTCACCATTTTCATCTATGACCTTTCCGGTCACGGTTCGTTGGGCATATGCGTTCCATCCAACGAACAGAAGCACTACCAAAATTGAGTAAAGTTTATGCATATAGTTTGTTTAATTTTAATGAAAGGTACTACTAAAACTTTGTATTATCCTACTATAAAATTTTGACTAGATATCGAATGCACTTTACCGAATAAGAAATAGTTGGAAGTACCTGTGAAAAAGAAAAAAAATAACTCAAACAGGGGGAGCAAATGTTCGAATTTCATGAAAAAATGAAACAAAGAATATGTTCTATAGAATTTATTGACCTCCTACTTAATTCAAGAAAACTTAAACTTGTGGTCGGTAAATCTTGCTTTATTATTTTTTCTCACCCACCTCATTGATCAAGAGTCCGAAACTGCTGGAGTAAATCAGGTAGACTCGTACCAGGCGTGATACTTTGATTAACCAGCAACTCCTTTGAAACAGCTTCAAGATGTTGATTAGGAAAACCATGATCTCTCAAATAATGTGTCAGTTTCAGCACCATAAAACCATCCATCCACTGCCAGAGACGCTTGCCAAAAGTATCCAATGAATTAGAATGATTTTGAATTTCTTTTAAACGGTCACTAACAAAATTCTCATTCAGGTAAGCCTGAAGTATTTTCGAAAATTGATGTATTTCGATATCCTTTTTATATCCATTTGAAAGGGCATGAAACAAGATTGAAAGCTCGTGGTAAATCTTTACAGAATAAGTCATGAAATCCTGGTTTTGTTCTACCCAATCCATTTGTGCGCGGCCAGTTCCAAAGGGAACACGGTCGGAGACTCTGCTTGAGGGATATACTGTTGCCTGTATATACCTCCAGCCACCGAGCGGAGCAACCTTATGTAAAAAATAAAAGTCTTCTCCGGCCTTTCGCTTGTTCATCCCTCCTGCTTTAGCATAGGCAGCAGCACGAACCGCCATGCAAGATCCTACCGTATGAATGGCATGCGGATATCCTGCTTGTCGCAATCCTTCAATGTAACAACGTAAGTGCAGTTCATATTGAATAATCCCCTGACGCAACACCGTATCCTCCAACCGATCGTATGCATGTTCAAACTGAAAATGAGCTACTTTGGTATGAGGATCCGAAAAGGCTTTTTCCGCTTCGATCAGATAGTTTGCTGAAACGGTACAATCCGCATCCAAACAAATAATCGGACCATCCTTTTCAATCATCGCCCACCGTTGCACCGCTTCATCCATCCCAATTTTTCGGGCCATACCTGCCCCCGCCATTTTCTTTGGGATTTCTTCCTCCCGAATAATCAGGGTATTGATAAACCCAGGCTGTTCCATTCGAATCCAGTCCTGAATTTGTTGTACTGTAAGCGCGTTCATTTTTAGGACCTCCGGCCCGGCATCTGCTCCGGCATTAATCACAATGATAACTTCCACAGTACCGGACGGTGGCTGACAAGACCCCAGTGATCGTAAGGTTGTTAGAATATCTGGTTCTTTAAAGGAAGGAATGGTGATCATTAAAGAACTAGTAGGGTCCGGCTTTTCCATAGTACGAAGTGTATGTACCTGAAATCGATTACAATAAGTGGATACAATTTTCTGAAGCATTTGAGACGGTTACTAGTCGTTCAAAAATACCTGCTTATTTTTACGAATCACAAAATTCCTTTGATAGATGAAGTATGCAATCGACCTGAAAGTACCCTCTTCCCAAAATTGGCTTAATGCTGTAATGAATAACTTTGATATGTTTCTTCAGGACCATGCTGATTGTGAACGAAAAGCTTCCGCAATGGCTACTTCCATGATCGCCAAATATCCGGATCGGGAACTCATCATTCCGGAGATGATCGAAACCGCTATTGAGGAGTTGGAGCATTTTCAACAGGTCTTTGCGCTTATGCAAAAACGAGGAGTTCCTCTCCATACCGAAATGAAAGAAGATCCGTATATGAAACAATTGGTACCACTTAACACAAGGAGGAACCAATGAATCACGGTTTCTTATCCAGATTATTGCTGGGTTCCATTGTTGAAATGCGAGGATTTGAGCGGTTTAAAATGATTGCTGAGGCACTGGATGACCCCGACATGAAAAACTTCTACAAAGAACTCTGGACTTCGGAAGCTAAACACGGGAATATTTTTGTGAAATTAGCGCTTCAGTATTTCGATGAAAAGCAGGTGTATGACCGGCTTCATGAAATGATGGAGTTTGAAGGAAGAGTGATTGAGGGGTTGCCTATTCGACCGGCACTTCATTGAGTTACAGATATTTTTTATCCATATCGAATCGTTGATAAACCATACGCACCTACTGGTACAGATTGGATTTTCCTGGTTCCGTCCCTAACGGGACGGATGGTTTCTGTCGATTATGAGTTACAGAGGTATCGTCCCTAACGGGTCGGCAACCTATCGAGATCATTGCTCTCGTCGATGAGAACAATTATTATTCACCTTCGGGAATGCAACCATGGCTATCCCGGAGAGTTTTGCTGATTATCCTCCCATGACGAATTGGAAACCTTTACATTGTCCCGTAGGGACAAAATCTTTATATCCGCTAATTCGCTTATATTTGCCGCCTTATTTTAAGGTGTATGATTTCAGTAGATGCAGTAAGTGTAGAGTTCAGTGGTTCCAGTCTGTTTAGCGACCTGACCTTTAATATCAATGAGAATGACCGAATAGCCCTAATGGGGAAAAATGGGGCTGGAAAATCGACCCTCCTTAAAATCATTGCCGGGGTCAACAAACCAACCCGGGGCAAAGTGTCGGCGCCTAAGGATGCCATCATTGCCTACTTGCCCCAGCATTTATTAACCGCGGATGATTGCACGGTATTCGAAGAAGCTTCCAAAGCCTTTGCGGAAATTCTGAACATGAAGAATGAAATCGAAGACCTCAACAAGCAGCTTGAAACCCGTACTGATTATGAGTCCGATGCCTATTCAAAAATCATCGAACAGGTTTCTGAATTGAGTGAGAAATATTATTCTATAGAAGAAGTAAACTTTGATGCAGAAGTAGAAAAGACGTTAATGGGATTAGGATTTCTTAGATCCGATTTTACACGCTCTACAAGTGAATTTAGTGGTGGATGGAGAATGCGCATTGAACTTGTCAAAATCTTGTTACGTAAACCTGACCTTATTTTGTTGGATGAGCCAACCAACCACCTGGATATTGAATCCGTTCAATGGTTAGAAGAATTTCTGAAAACCAGTGCCAAAGCAGTAATCGTCATTAGCCACGATAAAGCTTTTGTAGATAATCTTACCAATCGAACCATTGAAATTACGATGGGAAAAATATACGATTACAAAACCAACTACTCGCATTATTTAGAATTAAGAAAAGAAAGACGCGAACAGCAACAAAAGCAATTCGATGATCAGCAAAAAGAGATTGCCGATATTCAAACTTTCATCGATCGCTTTAAAGGTACCTACTCCAAAACACTTCAGGTGCAATCGCGCGTGAAGATGCTGGAGAAAATCAAGATCGTTGAAGTAGATGAAGTCGACACTTCCTCACTGAATCTTAAATTCCCTCCTGCCCCACGGTCTGGAAACTATCCGGTAATTGCCGAAGATATTTCGAAGCAATATGGTGAACATGTCGTTTTTAAAAATGCTTCGCTTACGATTGAACGCGGTCAAAAAGTAGCATTTGTTGGCAAGAATGGTGAGGGAAAATCGACGCTTGTAAAAGCCATCATGGGTGAAATTGAAGTAGACGGTAGACTACAGGTGGGACACAATGCTCAGATTGGTTACTTCGCACAAAACGAGGCTTCTCTCTTAGACGAAAGTATTACCGTATTTGATACGATCGATCAAATCGCACAAGGGCGATATCCGTGCACAGATTAAAAACATTCTCGGTGCCTTCATGTTTGGTGGCGATGCTATTGAAAAGAAAGTAAAGGTTTTATCAGGTGGTGAACGTACACGATTGGCGATGATCAAACTGTTCTTGCAACCTGTTAATCTGTTAATTCTGGATGAGCCTACTAATCACCTGGATATCCGTTCGAAAGATATATTAAAGGATGCGTTAAAAGCCTTTGACGGAACACTGATCCTTGTTTCGCATGACCGTGATTTCCTGGATGGCCTGGCGGAAAAAGTGTTTGAGTTTGGTAACAAACGTATCAAAGAACACTTCGAAGATATCAACGGCTTTCTTGCGCAATAAGAAAATCGAAAATCTAAAGGAGATTGAACGGAAGGTGACCGCTTAATACTTTTATGTAAAGTTATTGCATGCAAAGGCAAAGATGACGCCGAGTACGCAAAGATTAGAAATGCGTACAATACTTTGCGTACTTTGCGCCCAACTTAGCGCTCTTTGCGAGAAAATTCTACACCTTGATAAAAATTTTCTTTTTGTAAAGTGCCCAACCAAACCACCAACACGTGGTAACAATTAGCAGTGCGAATAAAAAGGATGCAAACTTAATTGATTGGGGAGCATTACCGCCAATACATCATGATAAAGCCAGCCATACAAATTTGTTGATCCTTCTGCTGTTTCCCACTTCACTATACTAATCATCACTTTTACCAGGACGCCAGACAGAACATAAATGATCAGCGGGTTCATCCCAAATACCACAAAGGGTTTCGTCCAGTTTTTGTACTCCCGGATATCAATTAATTCGATCAAAATTCCAATCATGATACAAGCGATCCCTCCCGTATACAGGACATAGGAACTGGTCCAGATCGGTTTATTAATTGGAAAATACTGATTCCAGAACAAGCCAACGAATATGGCCAGCGAACCAAGGATCAATAAATTTTTTACCAGCATGTTCTTATCCGCAGCTTCCTGAATCATTCTACCAATCAGGTACCCAAAGATTACCGTCACGGCCGCTGGTATTGTACTGAACAAACCTTCCGGGTCAAAAGGAATACCAAACCCTTTATACACATGGTTTTCACCAAATACTTTAAGATCGACAACGCGGGCAAAATTTTCTTCCAGCGAATACGGCTGTTCTCCCCCAAGTAAAATCAGTAACAACCAATATCCCACTAAAATCAAAATGCCGGTTCTCCAAATGTTTTGAGGGAACAGAATACAGATAAAAGCACCAATCCCATACGCTAATGCGCAATTCGCTGCAACACCCCCATGATCCTGAGATGCTCAAGGGAGCGCCCATAAAATGGAAAGTAATTTAAGGCGAGGCCAATTATAAATATCAGCAAGACACGCTTCAGAATTTTCTTTGTTAACCGTGCATCCAATGCTTGATTAAATTTTGAAAAGGAGAAATACATTGACACGCCGACAATAAAAAGAAAAAATGGAAACACCAGATCGGTTGGAGTTGCACCATCCCATTTTGCATGTAGTAACGGCGCATACACATGCGACCACGATCCGGGTGTATTGACCAAAATCATAAACGCAATGGTCATTCCCCGGAAGACATCCAGTGCAAGCAACCGTGTATTCTGTGATGTTTCCATTAGTTAAATCCTCCTTTTCCGCTATACAGTTTTATTGGTCCGTCAAGTTTCACTTCGAGAACCGTAATATATTGATCCAACACACGATCCGGCACATCTATATACACCAATCCCGGTACATGACTCCAGGAGATTTTACCTACAATTTTATGATTCAGTTTAGTTCCATTACCAACCACCTCGATACTGCTAATTTTATTCACTAATCCCTTTACCATCACTTGCCCGCTGGTCTTGCCATGCAGAAATAAATATACAGTAGTTGAATCTTTTGATAAAGTAGAGGGGCCATAGAAATGCCCCTGGGGCAATCCTGGAAGCGTGTTGAAGATAGCTTTGCCATTTTTCTTATTCCAGGCACCCAGCTCTTTTAAAACATGAATCTGCTCATCCGGTATGGTACCATCGGCTTTGGGACCAATATCGAGTAATAAATTACCACCGTTTGATACGGCATCGACAAAAATGGTGATGATTTCATAGGGAGTTTTCCAGTTGGTATCCGTTTGCTGATATCCCCAATTATTATTGATCGTCATACACAGCTCCCACCATTTATAATCAGGTCGTGATACCGGGAAATTTTGTTCAGGTGTCTCATAATCTCCATATCCCTGTAACCGGCCGTTGATAATAGCCGTAGGGTTGGTCTCTAAAATCTGTTGTCTGATTTTTTGTGATTCCCATTGCTCAGCAGAGTGTTCCCAGTCGCCATCGAACCACATAAGATCTGGCTTAAACATCGTATTAACTTCCAGTACCTGCCCCTGAAAGAATTTTCTGAATCGGTTCCACCGCTCGTAATCTTCCGTAATTTTATATTTCGCGCTATCAGAAAGAAAACCCGGATAATCCGGATGCGACCAGTCGATTAATGAAAAGTACGTACCACATTTTATATCCCGTTTTCGCAGCTCTTCAAAGAAGGGTTTGACCATATCCCGCTTGGCTGGTGTCTTCATCATAATACTGAGGTCATTCATTTTCGTGTCATACATCGCCACACCATCATGATGTTTTGTGGTAATGACTGCATAGCGTGCGCCACTTTCCTGGATCAAATCTGCCCAAAAAGCAGGGTCATAATTCTTCAGGGTGAATCCCTTTAGCTGCTTCATGTAATCCGCATGGCTGATCTTTTTATTGAAGAAACTCCAGGATTCATCAATACCATTTACAGCATAAATTCCGGTATGAATAAATATTCCGAGTTTGGCATCAGCGAACCATTGCATCTTTTCTTCGATGTCGGCCGCTTTTATTTTATCCTGCGCATCAGTAACCTGACTAATACTTAGTATTATAAGCATGAGATAAAGTATGATGGATTTTTTTTCTTGTATCATATCACTCGATTAGGTTTTCATCTATGTGGAAAGCGGAGATCCCGCTCAGCATGGCATCCGCTTTTGAATCTTCAATCAGCAACTCAAAAGAACTGATTTCAATAGTTGGAAAAGTAAGTATTCGTTGGTGACCGATGGTGTTTCCCTTTATTTCTTTAATGACGTCTCCACTATCATTCTTCAAATAAATTATAAATGACTTAACATGCTGACCATATTGAATGGCCTCACTCACTTGAAGTGTGTTAATGGCGATGGGAGTTGCTACTGTAATCGAGATACGACTGGTACTTTTAATGGTAACAAAAGTGGCGGGGTCACCATCGATCAATTTCATTATCATCTTATCACTGACGCCATCCATTTGAGTTAACAGGTCTGTCTTGAAATTTTCGTCTCTTAGTTTTTTAAATCCGAGTAACGCGACTGAATCGTAAGCAGTAAATAAACCACGTTGATCAGGTGGAACATTCAGCAGCAGGTTCCCTCCTCTTCCTACTGATTTTAGATACAGAGAAAATAATTCTTCAGGTGATTTCACTTTTTCATCTTCTTCCTGATGATAAAACCAACCCGGTCTGATACTTACATCGCATTCAGCAGGAATCCAATGCGTCCCATTTTCATCACCAGTATTCAAAACATCCGTGGAAGGCGCTCCGGCTCCGGGAGTAAAGCCTTCAATGTTTAAGAAATTCCAGTTGGTTGTTCCGGCAATTCCCTTTTCATTACCAACCCAGCGAATATCCGGACCAACATCACTGAATACCACGGTGCCAGGTGATAAATCCCTCACCGTCTTCCGAAATAAAGGCCAGTCATATACCTGCTTTTTACCATTGGGGCCTTCTCCATTAGCACCATCCCACCAAAATTCCCAGATCGGACCATAATTGGTAAAAATCTCGGTCATCATCTTGACGAAAACCTGATTGTATTCGGGGGTTCCATATTGTGGATGATTGCGATCCCACGGAGAAAGATAAACGCCAAATTTCAGGTTGTATTCTTTACAGGCAGAAGAAAGTTCTTTCAATACATCTCCTTTACCATCACGCCAGGGGCTTTCACGAACTGTATGGGTTGAATAGTCACTGGGCCATAAGCAAAATCCATCATGGTGTTTGGCCGTGATAATGATTCCCGCAGCACCTGCCTCTTTGGCGATTCGGCACCATTGCCTTGTATCCAGTTGTTCAGGGTTAAAGATCTCCGTCTTTTCATCCCCTTCTCCCCACTCTTTGTTCGTAAAGGTGTTGGGACCGAAATGAATGAAAAGATAAAACTGATCATCATGCCAGCGAAGTTGGGCAGTTGATGGAGTTGGAGTTGTAGGAGCTGTGGGCGTTGTTACCTGATTACATGCCGGAATAAGCACTAACAGCAAGTAAACTACAAGTTGAGTCTTTTTCATTTTTATCGTATGATCCACATCAGGTAATCCACCGAAGGGTTTGCGTGGGCAGTGTATTTTCAAATGGAGTTCCTTCCTCGACCGATTTGGTCCAGTTTTTCTTCAATTCATAATACCATCGTGCCTGCATGTCCGGATCTCCCAGGAGCATAAGTTTCGGATTTGTATCCAATCCTTCGCGGAGTTTTTGAAACACACCCAGGTCCTGACCGATAAATGTTTTCCCTAAACTTTTGAGCGGCGTCCATAATACTTTTGCAAGTCCAATGGTTGTATAAAAGATATGGTTGAGTTCTGTTTGATTTTCATCGATTGGTGTAAGCGTCGTAATTGAAATGATTTCGTTCTTACCAACCTGAATATGTTCCAGCCGATTCCCCGGAATTTGGAAATTAATCTCCGTACTGGTGCCTCCCTTCAATACGGAATACCCCTTTGAGTTCGAAGAGGGTTTGTGACGTTTCATGATGAAACCTTTTTCAAAAGGCTCAAAATTCTTTTCCTTGCGTTTTAAGTTTTTAGAGGATCGCCAAAACCAGGACTGATGTACAAAGGTCACGTGTGCAGGATCTATCAGACCAATCACGGAATGATCGATATTTGTTGGCATCATCACCGTTTCAACATGCAGAAATTTTTTGTCGGGTGACAACAGCAGGTTCGGCAAATCGTTTTCTGCTCCTTCGATCTTCAATTTGTTCTGTGGTATATACACCCAGATGGTTCCATTGATTTCTTTACAGGGATATTCGTAAACTTTAATTTTACTTACATCCACTTTGTCATCAGCTAATGCAGGAATTCCGGTACACGTTCCAGCGCAATTGAATTTCCATCCATGATAACAACATTGGATCGTTTCTCCATCAAACCAGCCTGCAGAAAGGGGAACACCGCGGTGTGGACAATTGTCCTTTAAGGCAAAGGGTTTATTGTCATTGCTTCTTCCAAAGACAATAGTTTCCCCTAAAATTTTCTTTTGAACAAGTTTTCCTTTTTTAATTTCAGCACCGTGGAATGCAAAATACCACAGGTTTTTTAGGAATAGCGGTTGATCGGCCATGTAGCAAAGTTATGAACTCAAATCAAGTACATTTTAGCAGGCATTACAAGTGGATTTGCCAATAATACTGAACAAAAAAAGAGTGTGTAAAATACACACTCTTCATATATCTTTTAAAGGAATCCTGGATTATCCTCTTCTACCCTTCTTGGCGCCACCACCACGAAACTCTTTACGGGGTGAACGCTCGCGACTACGGCTACCACCTTTAAAGCCACCTTCCTTTCTATCTCTACCACCACTTCGCTTATGATAAGGAGCAGACCCACCTCCTGAAGAGCTGTGCCTTGCGTTGTCATCACGGTTTACACGGATACTTCTCCCTTCAACTTCAACACCATCAAAACGCTCGCTCAATCCTTTGTCGTGTGCACTGGCAACATCAATAAAAGCACAGTTTTTTTGAATGCTGATATCCCCAAAATGATTCCTGTCAATTCCCGATACATCGGAAATAAAGTGGATCAAATCAGCTTTTGTCATCCCATCAATCTCACCAATATTAATAAAGTAGCGATGTACCCCTGCTTTGGTCTTCCGCTCACTGCGGGAGGAAGCGCCTTGTGATTCATTTAAATCACCTTCACCACTATGAATCATCAGGTGATCCAGCTGTGTTGTGATCAATCGTTTTAAAAGATCTTCTTTGCTCAGATGCTCAAACTGGCCATGTAATTGCTGAAGAATGTCTTCCGATTTCTCATCAACCTTAGTGTTGATGATCAGGTTTGCCCAGTTGTTGATTCTGCTTGATTTTAAGACATCAATACTTGGCACCTCAATTTTTTCAAATTTTACATTCAACTTTCTTTCAAGGTCACCAATTTTTCTAACCTCTCTTGAATTGATGAACAATAATGAGACACCCTTTTTTCCAGCGCGTCCTGTTCTTCCACTTCGGTGGGTATAACTTTCCAGTTGATCCGGCAATGAATGGTGCAATACATGTGTAAGATCATTCACATCAATTCCTCTGGCTGCCACGTCCGTTGCAATCAATAGTTGCATGGAACGGGTTTTAAATCTCTTCATTACAGAATCGCGCTGCGCTTGTGAAAGGTCGCCATGTAATGCTTCACAGGCATAACCAAGCTCACCTAACTTATCGGCAATCTCTTGCGTTTCACGCTTTGTCCTGCAGAACAAAATCCCGCGCATATCGGGCTGAAGATCAAGGAATCTACGTAGCGCGGGTAATCGATTAGATGCCGTGGTAATTACGTACTTGTGCGATATATCCTTGTTACTTTTCTCCTGGGTATTAATGGCCACTTCAAGGGGTGTGTCCATGTATTTCTTTACAATTCTGCGGATTTCAGCTGGCATGGTAGCAGAAAACAACCATGTCACACGGTCGTCATTGGTAAAAGAAAGAATCTCATCGATATCCTCCTTGAATCCCATGTTTAACATCTCATCCGCTTCATCTAGCACGACATAGCGTACATTTTCCAATTTAATGGCTTTCCGCTTAATCAAGTCCAATAAGCGGCCTGGAGTAGCGACCACAATCTGAGTGGGTTTTCGGAGCGCTTTGATTTGCCCAACAATACTTGCTCCACCATACACAACTTCTACATTAATCTTCTTGTTTCCTTTCGAAAACATGTTCAACTGCTGACCAGTTTGCTGACCCAATTCGCGGGTTGGCGCCATGATCAGAGCTTGTGTTGCCGGGTTATTGGCATCGACACTTCTCGGCAGTTCGAGCACTGTCCCGCAAGTACATTTACAAAAATGTTTGAATTAATCTGCGGCCAAGGCCCAACTGTGGAAAATGGCATACACCTTGGTCTTTACTTCGCTATCAGCCGCTAGCTTTAGTTATTCTATTTTTTATAGGTACTCGCCTGCCATGGCCGTTCGAATCACAGAAAATACCTGAATTCTCGAGAACTGCAGCTATCACTTCGACAGGTTTAGGAATTTGTTGATTTACTAGAGCTCCCCTTAGGCACCAAAGATGGAAGTCAAAAGCAGACATGTCCCTCAAACCACATGTAGCTAGATCCATCATCGATTGAGCACGACCTCTCAACCAGGGCAGAAAGAACTTTTGAGACTCCAGCCAATCATTCCTTTGTAACTCGAGCAACTCGGATCTATCCCTCAAGGCCTGTTTGCTCACACGTTTAATAGTCACAATTCGATAAGCAAGCGCCTCTTTCCCGTTCTCTTTTAGATTGTGACCCTCTTTGCAGCAAATAATAACGACGCAAAATCACTAATCTAAAGATGCCTCGCA
>CALOAV010000109.1:0-2494 GCA_942491425.1 uncultured Cytophagales bacterium | reverse complement strand
CACCGGACAGTATGCACACAATACTGGCTTGGGCTGGATGACAGTTTCAAATCTTGGACATCCGGGGTACACCGGCGATATGAACGCGCAAAGTATTACAATTGCACAGGCCTTAAAACCGGCTGGTTACTCAACTTACATGACAGGTAAATTGCACATTATGTATGATGAATACATGAAACCCGAAGGACCAAAACACAACTGGCCACTACAGCGTGGTTTTGACAAATATTACGGACACTTGTCGGGCGGAGGTGGCTATTTTAATCCCCAAACCATGACCTATGCAAACGAACGTTTGGAAAATCCTGATGGCTTTTACTTAACTACTGCGGTTACCGATTCCACAGTTAGTTTTTTAAAACAACATTTCGAAACAAAAAAAGATGATCCGTTTTTCTTTTATGTAGCGTATTACGCACCACACCGCCCTTTGCATGCCTTACAAAAAGACGTAGCAAAATACCGGGGAAAATTTATGGACGGTTGGGATAGTCAACGAAAAAAAATGCGTTATAAAAAGTTGGTTGAAAAAGGATTTATCGATCCTGCATGGGATTTAACAGAAAGAGAAGAAAACGTACCTGCCTGGAATAATTTAGACGAAGATGAAAAGAAAGTTTGGGATGCTTTAATGGCTGCTTATGCCGGACAAATAGATTGTATGGATCAAGGTGTTGGCGAGATTTTATCGGTTTTAGAGGATAACAATGAGCTGGATAATACACTCATATTTTTTCTTTCGGACAATGGTGGATGTGCCGAAGGACAGGGCAAAAAAATTTCGGTTGAGCAAATTGATTTAATTGGAAACGATGAGCCCGCACAAAGTTACCGTATTAACTGGGCAAATGTGAGTAATACGCCATTTCGCGAATACAAACACTGGGTACACGAAGGAGGAATTTCAACACCACTTATTATGCACTGGCCCGAAAAAATTGCAGCAAATGGAAAAATAACGACTCAGGTGGGGCATGTAATAGATTTAATGCCTACTATTTTGGATGTTGCCGGGGCTACATATCCGAAAGAATTTGAAGGAATTGAAATTAATCCGGTTCAGGGTAAAAGTTTGGTTCCAAGTATTGAAGGCGATGTTTTTGCACGCGAACCCCTATTTTTTGAACACGAAGCCAACCGTGCGGTAATTGCAGGCGACTGGAAATTGGTATCGAAAGGAACAACCAAAGCACCTTATACCACCAATTGGGAACTATTCAACTTAAAAACCGACCGCACCGAAACAACAAACTTGATTCAATCGAATCCTGAAAAGGCAAAAGAGTTGGAGATACTTTGGGATAATTGGGCAAAAGAAAATAATGTTTATCCTTTGGATGCAAGGGGTTGGAACGAGAAGATTGCTGCAGATGTGACAAAATCTAAAACAAATAATTAATTTTATATCAAAATAATACCAATACAATTTAAAAACCAATAAACCATGAAAAGAAGAAATTTCTTAAAAGCCACTGCTGTCAGTGGAGTTGGCTTAACCGGACTTACCAGTGTACTGAATGCCACAGCATCTGAATCTAAAATCTCGAATTCGGCAAAGTTTAAACTTAAGTATGCACCCCATTTTGGCATGTTTAAAAATAGCGCTGGCGACGATTTGATAGACCAGATAAAGTTTATGGCCGACCAGGGTTTTACCGCATTTGAGGACAATGGAATGATGCGCCGGGACCCAGAAACACAAACAAAAATTGGTGAAACCCTTGCCAAGCTAAATATGACAATGGGCGTTTTTGTAATTGATAAAGGAGGAAATATGGCCAACACCCTTGCAGCAGGAAAACAAGAATATATCGACATTTTTTTGGATGGCTGTAAAAAAGCAGTTGATGTTGCTAAGCGTGTTAATGCCAAGTGGATGACAGTTGTACCTGGTGGATTTGAGCGTAAATTGCCTACAGGAATTCAGGATGGAAATGTTATTGATGCACTGCGCAGGGGAGCTGAGATACTCGAACCTCACGGATTAGCGATGGTACTTGAACCATTATCTGATTCGCCCGATCTTTATTTGCGAACTTCGGAACAAACCTATATGATTTGTAGAGCTGTAAATAGTCCTGCCTGCAAAATTTTATATGATATTTACCACATGCAAAAAAATGAAGGAAATATAATCCGCAATATGGATCTTACCTGGGGTGAGATTGATTATGTTCAAATAGGCGATAATCCTGGAAGGAAAGAGCCAACAACCGGAGAAATAAATTACAAAAACGTATTTAAACACATTTACGACAGAGGTTTTGAAGGTGTTATGGGAATGGAACATGGTATTTCAGGAAAGGGCATTGAAGGAGAAAAAAGATTAATTGAAGCCTACCGCGAAGTAGATGCTTTTGAAATTTAGAATTATGACAAAGTAAGAATAAAAAAAGGTGGCTCGTTTGAGACCACCTTTTTGCATTGAGTTTTCATCATGGGAGGAGGAGGGAGGCAGTAAAAGCCAGTACTAAAACCGACCTTGCACTAC
>CALOAV010000108.1:0-41306 GCA_942491425.1 uncultured Cytophagales bacterium | reverse complement strand
AAATAATAGAAGATGCCCCACTTGATATAGCTCAGAATCGCGGCTTATTTATTGTTACACCTGACAAAAAAATGCAGCTTAGAATTTTAGGTTCTGTTCGCTATTTGGTTGTTTTTGATAATATTAATTTGCCTTCTAAAAATGACCTGAATACATCCCAAATTCCTACACCTTCTTCCGGTCAAAAAATCCCAAATTATTATAATGGCTTGGACCAGTCTCGACTGGGTTTTGAAATCACTAGAAATACATCCAATGGCAATGTTTTTATTAGATTGGAGACAGATTTTGCTGGAAGTAATGGGTTTAGGATAAGACATGCTTACGGGCAAATGAATCGCTTTCTGCTCGGTCAAACCTGGAGTCTTTTCTCGCATATTAATGCACTGCCATCGATGGTTGATTTCTCGGGCCCAACTGGTTCTGTGGTTGTAAGAACCCCACAAATTAGATTTTCAGCAGCAAATCTAATTGGCAAAATAAATTTCGCCTTTGGGCTTGAATACTTCCCTCCAGACCTGGATATCCCAGATTCTTTGCAAATAGAAGCCTTTCAGTTGATTCCGGACATTACAGTGCGCGCGGACCGTACTTTTGATTGGGGAAGTGCCCAGCTTTCAGGGATCTTGCCGGTACTCTCAGGGAGAAGCGGAACTGACGTAGCACTTATCCCCGGATGGGGGCTCTCCGCATCTGTAGTAATTAATTTATGGGCTAGAGGAAAATGGTATATTCAGGGAGTTGCAGGGGAGGCCATTTCCAGATACTTCAACGATCTTGGAGGTAATGGATTTGATATAGAGTTTCCTTCTTCTGGTGGCTATATCACACCACTCACGTATGGTTTTTATTCAACCTATGAACATAGCTGGACAAATAAAATTTACTCTAATTTCACCTACAGCATGGTAGGGCTTGAGCAAGAATCCTCTACAATTGAAACTACATTTAATAAGGGCCGCACCATAAGAATGAATACCTTCTGGAATATTACGGACGGTGCTAAAGTCGGTGGTGAATTTATTTGGGGAGATAGAATCAATAAGAATAAGATTGCTGGCGATGCCCTGCGGATAAATCTGCTATTTTACTACGATTTCTAAAGCGTACCAAATGAGTATTTTAGTATGATATATACTTTCAATTTAACACATGAAAAAACCACCTGTTACATTGTGGCTTCTCTCGATATTAGTAGCAAGTAACTCGAAGGCCAGCAACAATTTGTGCTAATACTTAATAAGGCTTTGTTTATAAATTAAATTCGACTTAATGAATCTATTACTTATACTCTATTCTGTTTTATTAGTTTATACCATTGCACGCATTCTTTTAGATACCAATTCTACTCCAAAAACATTGGCGTACCTGCTTCTTGTTTTTATGATTCCCGGAATTGGCATTCTTGTGTATTTCTCATTTGGAATTAATTACCGACATCATCAAGCCACTTCAAAAGGTGTTCAGGCTCAACTCAAAATTGATGAGTTTTTTCAAAAGCACATAGTAAATGAAACGGAACTACTGATCAAGGAAGGCAAAGATGAAATCGCTCATTTTTTACCCATGATTCGATTCTTGAATGGCTTGGGTAGTGAGTATTTATTCAGCAGTGATTTTACACTTTTGGTAAATGGGGAAACGAAATTTCCCGAAGTCCTTAGATCTCTTGAACAGGCACAGCATTTCATCCATATGGAATACTATGCCTGGGATAATGATATTCGCGGCAACCAGATAAAAGATGTACTCCTAAAAAAAGCGAAAGAAGGTGTAAAAGTAAGGGCGTTATATGATGATTATGCCAGCAGAAAAATTAGGCACACGATCGTAAAAGAATTGCAGGAAGGTGGTGTTGAAATCCATCCTAAAATAAAAGTCAAACTAAAACAATTTGCCAACAGGATCAATCACCGCGACCATCGAAAAATTATCATTATTGATGGAAAATATAGTTTTGTTGGTGGTATTAATCTCTCTGATCGGTATGACAATTCGATTGACACGGGGCTTTTTTGGCGTGATACCCATGTAAAAATTACGGGGTTACTGACAACCAGTTTACAACGCCATTTTCTTGTCAGTTGGAATAGTAGTGTAGCCGAACCCATTTCAGTTAGCAATGCGTTATTTCCACAAGAATTTTTAAAAGCGAATGAAGGTATTGCTGCACTCGGTCAAGTTGTGGCCGGTGGCCCAATCTATCCAAAATCGAACATCATGCTTAGCTATGGTAAGATTTTTTCACTGGCTACAGAAAAATTATACATCACCAATCCGTACTTCATTCCAAACGAAACCATCATGAATGCATTGTGCCAAGCCGCTATTGCTGGTGTCGATGTGCGCTTGATGATTCCTGAAAAACCGGATTCGGCTATTGTAGGGGCCGCCTCGAAATTTTACTTCACTGAACTGCTAAATGCCGGGGTTCGAATTTTCTTGTACAAAAAAGGATTCGTGCATGCCAAAACGGTAGTAGCCGATTCACGCGTAAGTGTTGTCGGTACGGCCAACATGGACATACGGAGTTTCGATTTGAATTTTGAAATCATGTCGATCATCTATGGGACTGAATTCGCCAGGAAGATGGAAGACATGTTTCAAGCTGACTTGGCGGAGTGTAGCGAAGTGTCTAATGTAGAATGGCAAAAGAAGAAAACCGGTCAACGGTTGATCTATGCTATTGCCCGTTTGATTTCATCGTTTCTTTAGGCCAGGCGCAAACGACTTGTTAATATCCCAAAACAATATTATCGAAGCTCAACGTGCTACCAATAGCACCTTTAAAAAAGTCGCCTTCAAAACTGGACGTTGCTAAAACAGTAATGTGTGTCACGGTCTCCGTACCATCGCCCCAAACTTCGCCTGGTTGCGGCTGTGCATATCCAAACCAAGGGTCAGCAGCGGCTAGTGGACCATATTTAATCGGCACGGTTTCCCTTGTCCAACTGGCAACATTGTTGCCGGATCTAAACCATGCAGTGGCCACGCGTTTCACTTGCGCGCCATCCCTGTTTTCTAACAAAAGATAAATGTCGCATTGGTCTCCATACGCAAGCGGTTGTCCGTTGGCATCTTCGTTACTCGCCCCGGGCTGGTAGGTGTAGCTAAATGAAAAGGAGAGAGGCTTTCCGGAAAAGGGTGTTCCGAGGGTAATATTAGAACGCGGATCAGAGACACTTGGAAAACTTTCAGTGAACTTGCCTGTGAACACCGTGGCCGCTGCAATCCTTACTAAAGCAGGAGCGGCAACCGATTCAAGCTTGATGTAACTCGAGTCGCCTTTGGCTTGTTTGGTTGAATTCCCATCAGCTCCGCCAAGCGCCAAGCCCCGATTTGCCGTACCCCAGAGGGTTGTATTTTTATCAACACCAGGTTGATCTAACGCTGTTCCCAGCACCGTTTCGATATACCAATCCTCGAATGATGAATTGTCTAACTGCGGCTGCGCTCCACCGCGTTGCACGCTGACGCTGTAAACAAACTCGGAACCGTCTTCGGCTGTAACCCTATAGTCTACCGGGTTTGAAAAATCTTGTGCGATTCCAACACCGGGTTGTATGGTGGCAAAATTAGAAAGGCTAATTTGAGAAGGGGTCAACATAAAGTCTGTGGTGCTTTCTGGCATGGTTACTACAACGGTTAGCAAATCATTATTGATAATGCTGTTGCCGCTTTGACCAGGAATTAAAAACGACTTGATTTCACCACGGTTTGATTTACCAAAGTGATCTTCACTAATGCAGCTGACCAGGAACAACAAACTGCCTACTAGGAGTATTCTGGAGATCTTCATTTTACAGGAAAATAAAACGTGATGCCCAGGAACAAACTGAGCAAATCAATTTTAAAACTAACATCATTCGAGTAGGTGTAGCCTTTGTTTGCCGTATCGCCATCGATTACAGATGTTGTGTACGTAGAACTGAGACCCAGTAAAGATGTCCCAACTTCAAACGAAACACCCTTGGTAATAAAGGCAGTTATGCCTGGCTGAATACCCAATTTTAACTGATACGAATCGCCAACCGTTCTGCTTACATCATCTGGACTACTTATTTGCTTTACAGAACTGCCATAGGTAAACTCCAAGTTGGTCTCATTAAACAAACAAAAGCGCCCATTACCAAGGGGCAAGTAATTTCTAATGAACGGTGCAATGCTGTAGCTACGTTCCAGGCGATTGTCGTTCACTTTACCAAGGTCATTAGTATAGCCGATTTCATCCAGTTGGTTGCCATATTTAAAGAACGCACCCACTGCAAATTGGTCTTTAATAAAATAACCAGATCGCAGTGTAACAGCCCAATCTAAGCGGTAAGAATCATCAAGGGTTTGCAATAAAAGCACTTCGTTCTCACTTTCTTTATGATTAATAGAAAATGTAGTGGAAATGAACACATTGCCTTTTTTAATGGACGTGTTTTCATCTTCGAAAATTTGTTGGGCACTTACCGTTGCAGAAATCAACAGCAAAAAAAGTAGCATTCGTGCGCGCATATGAATACGAATTGAGGGTTGAAAATTTGAAACTGCAATTTATCACTTTTATGATAATTAAGTATCCTCTCACACCCACTTGAACACGTTTAAAAAAACGGGAGCAATAGAGTATGAGAGTAGCCAGGATAATTATCTACCTGAAAGACATTCAGCGCATCACCGGCAAGAGTGAGCGTTACGGAAGGCTATTGATTAAGAAGATCAAAGACCACTTCCAAAAAGATGATACCAGTTTGTGAGCATTGAAGAATTTTGTGATTACACAGGACTAAAAGAAGAAAAGGTTGGTCAATACACTTACTAATGGCTAATCTATAAATAAAGAATTCAAAATTCTTTAAACTAAATCATATTTAATGTAAATTAGTATTGGTATCCAGTTGGGGTATCAATTTAATTTTGAAAAGATTTGATGCCCTTTGATTGATAAATAAGGGTGAGTAAATCGGGAGTTAGCACATATGCAAAACGCTAACTTGCAGATAATAAATGTGATGTCCTCTAAAAAAGGAATCCCAGCGGGATCACGAGTAATGAAAAGAAGCCCTTGTTGATCAGATGATTAGCAAGGGCTTCTTTTTTAGGGGTAAGTGGAAGGGTAAGCATATTGATAAAAACGTGGGTTACTGAGGTAGGTTTTGCGTTATAAAAATTTATAAGTCGATATTCTAACTCGTTGAAACCTAACTCGTCCTCGTTTGCAACGAGGATGAGCGAGGAAAGCGATTGTATCGCCATCACATAATTTCGATTTTAAAAATAAAAAAGCATTGTCAGGCGACCGGTATTTATTATGGAGTTGGTAATTTGTTGTATAAGGTAACAGGGCACTACAAGTGCCAACTTCATGCATCCTCGTTGCAAACGAGGACGAGTCGGGGGAAGGTGCATATCAATAATTTCAATTCCACATTGGCGCGATTAAAAATTGCTGGTGCTGGTGTCCATCAAGAATTGTCATAAATCCTATTCTAATGCAATAAATCTAATTTTTTAACAGGTGATTGCAATAAAATCTGTTTTATGGCTATTAAATGAGAATTTCAGCTTCTACCTGGCACGGGCATTTTAAAGCGGGAAAGATTAGCCGGGTCATTCAGTCCATAGTAGTGATCGGTGTTGACAAGATCAGCCCTGAATTAGAAGGAAAGTTACCTGGATTTTTAAGATACTGAAGCATGGATAGTGCTAGACCCGATCCGTTAAAGACGAAACTTACTGTTTTGATAAATTCTGGATTCAACACGATTCACTACCATTGGATTATTCCACTTTCCTTTCCGCAAAATCTTTCGGATGGCAATGAAACATTTCATTGAAGGACTTATAAAAATAGGATCGGCTATTAAACCCCGTTTCGAAGATTACTTCCGAAACACTCATCTCAGTATTCCGAAGATAATCGGCAGCTTTTTTCAGACGGTATTGTTTGATCAATCCATGGGGAGTCAGTCCCGTAATAGTCTTTACTTTTTTATACAGGGAGGCCTTGCTCATCCCCACTTCATCGGCGATGACATCGGCATTGAATTCTGGTTCATTTAAATGATCCTGGATACATTGTGTAATCTTCAAAAAGAAATTGTCATCGCGTTCACCAATACCAGGAGAAAGTTGGTTCAGTTCTACCTCTGCAAAATTCTGGAACCGCTTTCGGATTAGATCCCGATGCTCAATTAATTTTTCGATCCGGATAAATAAATGCTCAGGATGGAAGGGCTTGGGAATGTAAGAGTCGGCCCCTACTTGTAATCCCTCTATTCTATTTTCAATTTCTGCTTTTGCCGTCAGCAGAATCACAGGTATGTGACTGGTTTGAATGTTCTCTTTTATGCTTTTACATAATGTTAATCCATCCATATCCGGCATAATCACATCGCTGATCACCAAATCAATACGCTCTTCTTCAAGAATCGCCAATGCTTTTCTGCCATTGCGGGCTTTAAATATTACGTACTTTTCAGAGAGCAGATTATTTAACAACGAAAGAATACTGGCATGGTCATCGACAATAAGCAGGGAAGAGGTTTGACCCGAAGAAGGAACAGGCTGTTCTTTTTGTACATCCGGTAAATAAAAGTCGGTATCAAATTCCAGGGAGATGGTCTCGTTCAGCAAAGGAAAAGAATGCAGGGTAGGACTTTCGTCCGGAAGGTCACTATAGTGGTTTTTAGTCACCGGTATGGTTACAGTAAAGGTGCTGCCTTTTGATACTTTACTCTCAACAGAAATTTTTCCCCTATGAATTTCAACTAGACTTTTGGTAAGCGATAAACCAATACCGGTACTTTTCTCCATTCCATTCGCAGGGATACCTTCAGGATCATGATAGAAACTTTCAAAGATTTTGTTCGTGTTCTCAGCAGCAATACCAATCCCCTCATCCTGGATAGCGAAAATTGCATTCCCCATCGACTCTTTCAGGGTCACGCTAATCATTCCTCCTTTCGAGTTGTATTTAATGGCGTTGGAAATCAGGTTGATCAATACTTTTTCCAGTTTTTTTGAATCGATATAACCGGAGAATGACTCGGGCTCGGGATGGAATTCCAAATGTACATCCCAGTCGGTTGCATGTTGTTGAAAGGATTCAACAATGTCATGGGTGAAGGTAATAAGGTCTACTTTTGTGATCACCAAGCTGTCTTTGCCGGTTTGTATTTTTCGAAACTGGATAAGCTCATCAATCAGCTTTTGCAATCGTAGTGAACTGCCGTAAATGGTTTTGAGTTGTTTTTGATCCGCCACGTTTTTGCTTTTGTTGAGCAGCGCAGCGGTTGGGCCAAGGATTAAGGTCAATGGGGTGCGGAACTCATGGGCGATGTTGGTAAAAAACTGAAGTTTGTAATCATTTAACTCTTTTAATTGCTGGTTTTTAAATTCACCAATGGCAAGGGCTTTCTTTTCACGCGCACGCGAACGTATAAAGAGCACAACCGCCAATTGCAAACCGATGGCGAGCAGTACATAACCTGCATAAGCCCAGTTTGTTCGCCAGAAGGGAGGTGTCACTGTTATCGTGATGATTTTAGGGTTTATTCCCCAGTCACCATTCTCATTGGTATAGTTAATGTTGAGGATATATTTACCGGGCGGGATGTTCGTAAAGGTTACGCTTTGTTGCTGGCCAATATAATTCCAGTCCTTGTCGAAATTCTCCAGCCTGTATTTGAATTCACTTTTTTGTTTATTCCAGTAGTCCAGGGTAGTAAAAAAGAAACTGATAAAATTCTGATCATGGTTAAGAACAATCTTATCCGTGAAATCAATGTTCTGTGTTAAAATTCCACTACCATCACCGGGTATAATGGATTGATTACGGACTTGAAATTCGGTAACAGAAATCCGTGGGAAATAATTTTGGGTACTCAGCATATGTGGATACACAATGTCTAACCCGTCAATTCCGCCAAAAAATAGTTGTGTGGCATTCGCCGTTTGGAAAGCAGCCCCGTCTGTAAACTCACTATTCTTAAGACCATCATTGGCGTCAAATGTTTTAAAGGTATTCAGGGCTCTATTATACAGGACTAACCCACTGTTGGTGGAAAGCCAGATATTGGTGTTAGAATCTTCCAATATTCCATGAATGGTATTGTTCGGAAGTCCTTCCCGCTCAGAAAAGTATTCGACCTTGTAGGGACGTTGTTGTAAAAAAAGGCGGTGAAGTCCACCACTCGAACCAATCCATAACTGTTCCTGTTTGTCAATGTATAAACTCAGGATATCGTTGTTACTTAAACTATTTTTAGTGGTGAGATCCGTCTTTACGTGCGTCTCAATTTCCCGGGTGAGCGCATTGTATCGGTAGATTCCGCTGCCACGGGTTCCAAACCACAACAGATTGGGTTTTTCTTCTACAATGGAGTAGACAATGTTGCTATTCATCATTACCGCACCATCGTCTCCCGTGTAGGAAATCTTATCGAAATCAGTAAGCTGATAGATTCCCTTACCTGTAGCGGATACGCTAAGGCGAATAACACCATATCCACTCGTGCCCAGCCAGATATCGTTAAAGGCATCGATACAAATGGAGTACACCGAACTGAACTCCAGATCGGTTTTGTTTTTAAAATCTCTTGGGAAGTGAAATATTTTCCCTGTTCCGGATTCGATCATATCAATTCCCTCGCTATCTAACCCGATCCAAATATTTTTATGGTGGTCTTCATTGATGGACAATACCGCATTGTTGCTAAGACCATTTCGAGTGTTTATTACGATCGTTTTATTTTTTAAAGGATCAATCACATTTAGTCCGCCACCCCGGGTTCCGATGTAAAGCTTTCCGTCCTCATTTTTATAGATTGACCGGATAATGTTATGCGACAACTGACCTTCTGCGGGTTGTCCTTCAGAAATCGAGTAGAATGATTTTGGTCGTGCTAAAAACTTATAGACGCCGTCCCCGTCTGTTCCTACCCAGACGATATCTTGTTTGGTTTCCTGGATACTTAAAATTTTGATTCTTGCCTTTGAAAACAATTGAAAAAAAGTATTCATGTTGATAAGCGAAAATGTTTCGCCATCCGGTATGATTTTAAAAATATCACCCGACTCCGAACCAATCCAGATCGCATTGTGATTTAAATTCTCCGACAAAGTGGAGATTGAAACGGTTCCAAACGAAAAGGTATGGGGTTCTTTTTCAGCATTCGTCAGGTTGTAAAGTGTGAGCTCGTTTTCCTTATTTACCACACCGAGGTAGTAGGAACTTCCGATATGCAGAAACTCGGAGAACAATAAGTCCTGCGGATTGATTATCTGTTGGTGAAAGACCATCCGGTTATTAATGGTGAATATTAGTTTCCCATCTCGTCCCAATAAGTATTGCATCTCTTCCCGTTGCCCAATATTAATAACGTCGGTGAGCCACTGTTCTTCAACTCCCTGATAAGACACTGGAGTGAAATCATCTTCCAGTACTGAATAGTGATAGATTCCTTTTCCGATAAGACTCACCCACAAGCTCGAATCCTGTCCCAGAGAGGCACGAATATTATTTTCAAGAAAGGGAACATTGCTGAGGCTATCCAGATAGGTCTTAAATGTGTTGGTCTTTCTTTGGTAGCGGTTAATACCCAGATGGGTCATCACCCATAGGTTACCGGCCTTATCCTCCAAAAAATTCCGGATGATATTATTGCTGATCGTACCTTTTTCAAACGGATCAGGTTTGTAAACCCTGATTGTGCTGCCGTCATAGCGGTTTAATCCATCCCAGCTTCCCAGCCACACAAAATCATGCTGATCCATATACACTGAAGTGATGGCACTATTGGAAAGTTTTGCTGCTTTGCTTACATGTTGATACGGCCACGGGGAAGTACTATCATTTTGAATGAAGTTTGCGAAAAATGAAAATACCAGAAGAATACACTGCATGGTGATCACATAAAATCAGGATAGTCTATACAAACCTAGAGAATCCAGCCCTGATAATTCCGACTAGTTTGTCCTCTCCGTACTAATATGTCCACCCGGTTCGCTATTCGCTGTTTTTATATAACCGATTGTACTTTTTAAAAAACATACCGGACACGCTCGGACCCGGAATAGGTCATATTGCGTCGCGCAATCGAATGTCTTGTCGGTCTGCATCACTACTATGGAAAATGGAGTAACATACGGTTTGGCGAGGAGGTTTACACAAAATCCGTTGATAAAGCCCGCGGATGTGCGCCCCAGTATGGAGGGAATGGTGGTTGAATGTCTGCTAAACCCGGGTGTATTTACCTATAATGCTAAAATAGGGCTATTAATCCGTGTAGCAGAGCGACCGGTTCAACGGGAAGGCTTTATCAGTTTCCCTATATATAATAGAGTAGGAGCAATTGAAATCCTGGAATTTGACAAAACTGATCCTGAACTGGATTTTTCTGATCCACGGATAGTCCGCTACAAAGGTCAACAGTACTTAACCACCTTATCACATCTTCGGTTGATGAGCAGTGAGGATGGTGTTCATTTTACCGAGTCGGAAGAATACCCACCTATTTTTGGAAGCGACCCACTGGAGTCGTATGGCATAGAAGATTGTCGCGTCACCACCATCGGAGATACCTTTCACCTTACCTATACGATGGTATCATCAGTTGGTGTAGGTGTTGGCTTAATTCAAACAAAAGATTGGAAGCAATTTGATCGGCGGGGAATGATTTTTCCACCGCACAATAAAGACTGTGCAATCTTTGATGAAAAAATTAACAATTCTTTTTTCGCATTGCATCGCCCGACAAGTCCGGAGCTGGGCGGAAATTATATCTGGCTGGCATCATCACCTGATCTGTTACATTGGGGAAATCACCATTGCATTGCCACCACCAGACCCGGGATGTGGGATAGTGCACGTGTTGGTGCCGGCTGTGCACCCATTAAAACAGATAGCGGTTGGCTTGCCATTTATCATGGGGCAGATGAAGATCATCGCTATTGCCTGGGGGCTCTATTGCTCGACCTGAAAGATCCTTCAATAGTCATCGGTAGAAGTGAACATCCCATCATGGAACCCATCGAAGCGTATGAACAAACCGGTTTTTTTGGAAATGTAATTTTCACCAATGGTCATCTTATTGATAACGATACCATCCGCATGTACTATGGTGCCAGCGATGAAGTCATTTGCGGGGCAACTTTATCAGTACAAGCAATACTGAAAACTATTTCAATCGGCAACCAGCTTGAAGACGCATCAGAAATTTTGAACTCAACTGAACATAAAAAATGATGACTGTAGCCGCACTGCTAAAGAAGCCGGGTGAAGAATATGCTGTTTTCCTTCAGCTACCCAGGACCACAAGGGTGTTGCTGGCAACGAATATTATCTATGCCTTTGTGCTTCCCGTCATCGACATCTTTGTTGGAGCCTACATTATGAGGAGTTCAAATGATCCTTCCATGGTAGCTGTGTATCAGCTCATGGTGTATACCGGTATCCCTGTTACTTTTTTAATAAATGGTTTTCTCCTGAATCGTATTAAGATATCTAACCTCTATAGTTTCGGTATGCTCCTCAGCGGACTTTCGATGCTGGTGATGATGAGCCTTTCAAATTTATCAATGGTTGGTGTCGGTGCTGCAGGACTATTAATGGGATGTTCCTTCGGTTTCTTTTGGGCAAACCGTGATCTTCTCGCGCTGAATACCACTAATGATCTGACACGTAATTATTACTACGGTCTTGAAACGTTCTTTTATACCATCACCTTTATTATCGTGCCCTTATCAATTGGCTGGTTTATGTCGCGCACAGAATCGCAGCAATGGTTTGGTGGTAATATGAATACAGCTTATCGGATTGTGACCGCCATTGTTTTTCTGCTTACCATTTTATCAAGCATTGTCATCCACAAAGAACATTTTAAGAAACCGGCATTAGAGAAGTTCTTATTCTTTAAGTTCCATTTACTGTGGCGTAAAATGTTAGTACTCGCCGGACTAAAAGGAATTGCGCAGGGCTATCTAGTTACCGCACCTGCGATTTTAATCATGCGGTTAGTTGGCAATGAAGGTGCCTTGGGGTTAGTACAGGGAATCAGCGGAATTGCCACGGCTATTTTGCTCTACCTTTTGGGCCGCGCAACCAAACCTTCAGACCGGATTTATATTTTCATAGCCGGCCTGGTCATTTTTCTAGTGGGCACTGTTGTCAATGGAATATTATTTTCTGCGATAGGGGTAATGGTTTTTGTGTTGTGTAAAGTTCTTTTTGCTCCGCTTCATGACATTGCATACTTCCCCACACAAATGCGCGTCATTGACATTGTCTCCAAGATTGAGAACCGAAGTGAATTTGCGTATATCTTCAATCATGAGTTCGGGTTGTACATCGGGAGGTTTTTCGGACTCGGCCTTTTTATCTTTTTGGCAACCTATATCTCCGAAGGTTTTGCTTTAAAATATGCACTCATCATTATCGCCATCATCCAACTGGCCTCTATACCCATGGCGAAACATATCATTGCTGCCTGTACTAAACTTAGCAAATCATGAAAGTGAAATATTGTATAGGCATTGTATTTCTTATTTCGGCGTGCCAGGCAACACCAGAAGTTGCTACACAGATCACCATTGACCGCGTCGGTTCTATGCCCAATCAGCCATCTCCTTATAAGATGATTGATTGGTATGAGAAAGCCCAGCATTTTGATCAGTATGTATTTAACCTCGACCTAAAGGGAAAGGATCAACCATTTATTTGGATTGATAGTGCCGGCAGAAATTTTTCGCAAAACACCTTCGGAATGTTTACCGTCATCGGCGATATCCGTCAGGGACCTAACGGGAATAAAGAATTTCATGAAGCCCTTTGTTCCATGGGGTCTTTATTGAGTGCCGGACTTGTGGACATAGACAAGACGAATCAAAACGGATTCAACTATGTCGCGATGACGCAGAATTACTTCAACGCCGCGAATGGTTGGAACATTATGATGAATAATACTAATCCTGATGTTGCACTACTCGGTGGAGGCTATGGACGTGATTGGTGGTATGATGTTTTTCCTAATGTCTTATACTATGGTGTATGTGAATTATTCCCAGGAGTAGCAAGAGCGGATAGCCTGCAACTGATTATTGCTGAACAATTCTTTAAAGCCGACTCCACGCTTCAGGGCAATTACAATTATTCATATTTCGATTACCAGCAGATGAGAGGAGTCTCCAATCACATTCCGCATCAGCAGGATGTTGCGGGTGGACATGCCTACGTGTTATTAAGTGCCTACGAAAAATTTGGAGATGAGCGGTATTTGCAGGGATCAATATCGGCCATGAATGCTTTTGTTAACCAAAAAGAGAGCAGGTTTTATGAAGTGTTGATGCCGTTTGGTGCATTAGTGGCCGCGCGGTTGAATGCAGAGCATGGAACGCAGTATAATGTAACAAAAATTTTGAATTGGACCTTCGAAGGCTGCAAAGCCGAAGATGGCAGAACCGGATGGGGAGTGATGGCTGAACGATGGGGAGAATATGATGTACACGGACTGCAGGGTAGTATTACCGATGGCGGAGGGTTCGCCTTTCTGATGAATTCATTTGATATGGCCTGGCCATTGGTTCCACTGGTTCGCTATGATCATCGGTATGCTGAAACAATTGGTAAATGGATGCTTAATGTTACCAATGCAGCGAGGTTATTTTATCCGTATGAAATTGATGATGAGCATCAGTGGTTGCCGGAAGACAAGGAAATCACTAAAAACGTAATCGCCTATGAAGGGCTTCGCAAATCAGATTTTGTTTTTAAGAAAGCAGAATTGCAGGGTGTAAGTCCTGTCGCATTGGGTGATGGTCCGCTGTGGGTAGAAAGGCCAACCTAAAACTTCTATGTATAGTTTGTACAGCTCTGCTCAGGCAGGAATTTTTGGAGCAATAGTCCGGAAAACGAATGTCGAAAAAATTCTGCAACTGAATTGTACCGTTACCGATTTTTATCAGAATGAATCCTTCCCTACCTACTTATACTACAATCCGTACGATGCTGTCCAATCAGTATGTTACTCATTGACTGATACTGCTTCGGTAGACCTCTATGATATACTGACCCACGAATTTATTGCGAAGAATGTAGAAGAGGAAAGTTGCTTCCAGATACCGGCAACCTCTGCAAGACTACTTGTGGTATTGCCTGCCGGAAGTAAAATAGAAATGAAGGATGGAAATTCTATGGTAGGAACAAAAGTAGTAGCCTACCGTCAACAAGAACTTAAAATGGATTAAGCCTATGGAAAACATTAGACCATATTTTCTGCTGTTCTGTGTCCTGCTGGTCTCAACATCAGCCTTTTCACAGATCATAATTACCGGATCGGTGAAGAGTACAACCGATGAAGAACTGATTGGGGCCAGTGTTTACATCAAGGGATCGTCGATTGGAACCACGGTGGATATCAATGGAAATTTTAATCTGCAAATTCCGGAAAATATCAATGCGCCTGTACTGGTTGTTTCATTGATCGGATTTGTCAATCAGGAATTTGTGATTGGTACGCAACGAGAATTTGTCGTAGTGCTGGTAGAGGATTCGAAATTACTCGGCGAAGTGGTTGTTATTGGCTACGGTGCTGAGGAGAAAGGCAAGATTACAGGTGCGGTGAACACCATCAGCTCCGAGGCGATCAGCAGACTGCCATTACCCAGCATCGATCAGGCCTTGCAAGGTCGAGCACCCGGTGTGGTCGTGACACAAAATACCGGGGCTCCGGGGGAAGGTGTTTCCGTACGGATTCGCGGTGCAGGTTCTATCAATAGCAACAATAGTCCATTGTATGTAGTGGATGGTGTGCCCACGCTGGATATCAATACAGTCTCCACGCAAGACATAGAAAGTATCACGGTTTTAAAAGATGCCGGAGCTACTGCAATTTATGGTGCCCGTGCAGCAAATGGTGTCGTGATTGTAACCACTAAATCTGGCGTTTCAGGTGGAGCGAAAATTCAAATTAGTAGCCAGGTTGGGGTGCAATCCCCCAGCCGCCTGATCGACATGACGAATACAACCGATTATGTAACCATATTCAATGAAGCAGCGACCAATGACAATGCCGGGAAGAATCCGTTGTTATTTCGTCCGCTGATTACTCCCGATATTGAAGCATCACTTCCCAATGTCGATTACCTGGATGCCATCCTTCGTGATGGAATTATCCAATCGCATAATATTTCAATTTCTGGTGGCACTGAAAAGACGCATTATTTTGTGTCTGGAAATTATTTCGATCAGGAAGGAATTATCAACAGCAGTAAGTATTCCCGCATCAGTAGTCAATTGAACCTTGACACCGAAGTGAATAAATGGTTGCGTACAGGTTTCAATGTGAATATTTCCAGTGCCAAAACAAATTTTATCGGAAGTTCAGGTGATGGTGCAGGTGGTAATGGTGGTAGTGTGATCCGGTATGCATTTTTTCGAACACCAGCCATTCCGATTTACGATGCGAATGGTGAGTATACGGACAAGCCCGATCGTTTCGATTTGTTTGGCGATGGGTATAGTCCGGTGGGTATGTTGGCGTATAATAATAATGGGAAGCTTACCAATCGTGTTTTCGGAAAAGTTTTTATCGACATTACCCCCTTCACTGATTTTAAATTTACCTCTAACCTTGGTGTTGATTTTAGCAGTGCCAATCAAAGACGATTCGATCGGAATTGGGGAACCGGAAACAGAATCAATAATCCCAATCAGCTTTCAGTAGTGGATGGTCGTTATCAAACGCTTACGTTTAGCAACTTTGCTACTTACACGAAAGCCTTCAACGATTACCACTTCACTTTTTTACTGGGAACCGAAGCGATCAAAGCACAGCGGTATGAAGTTTTTGCCTCGGAGAGTAGTTTTCCTGATCAGGACCCCAATTTGGTATACCTGGGCAATGGACTAGGACTGCGAGCAAACAGTGAGAGTATTTCAGGTAATTCACTTTTGTCATTCTTTGCGAAGGTCAATTATGATTTTCAGGAGAAGTACATGCTCTCCGGAACGGTCAGAAGAGATGGCTCTTCCAGGTTTGGGGCAGATAATCGATGGGGAACATTTTATGCCGCTTCTGTTGGATGGCGTTTAGATAAAGAAGCTTTTCTTATTGACAATAAAGTTATCGATCGTTTACTGTTGCGTGTAGGTGATGGCGCAATTGGTAATCAGGAAATTGGGGATTATCCTTTCACCGACATGGTGAACTCCGGGTATAATTATCCTCTGGGAAATGTGCGGTCTACCGGATATGCAGTTTCTAATCTGGGCAATAGCAAGGTGAAATGGGAAACGAGTAATCAGCTAAACGCTGGAGTCGATATTGAAATTCTGGGAGGAAAGGTTGCAGCATCGTTGGATTATTTTACAAAAGTAACATCAGACTTATTAGTACGGCAACCCCTTGCGTCTTCTGCCGGGGATGCGCAACCCCCCTGGGTGAATAATGGAAAAGTGTTGAACAGTGGGATCGAACTGGCTATTACCTATTCGAATACTATTGGGAAATTCAACTATAGTGTGAGCGGGAATGCAGCCACCTTGCACAATGAAGTCCTGGCGGTCAATGCACCTATCTCCGGTGGTGCGATTGGTTCGGATAGAATAACCCGAACCGAAGTTGGACATCCGATCGGATCCTTTTACCTCTATGAGATGGAGGGCATATTCCAAAATACGACGGAGATCTTCACGCATGCATTTCAGGGTAATGCAATTCAGCCGGGGGATGTGAAATTTAAAGACCAGGATGCCAATGGATTGATCGATGGTAATGATCGTGTTCATAGCGGAAGCCCGATTCCAAAGATAACGGCGGGTCTTACACTAAATCTTAGTTATAGCAACTGGGACATGTCTATATTCTTTCAAGGCGCATACGGTCAAAAAATATTTTCCGTGCTGAATCGTGACATCGAAGGATTTTATCGTCCATTCAATGTGACCCAACGTTACTTTGATAATCATTGGACTGGAGAAGGAACATCAAATGAATATCCACGCGCATCGTGGGATGCATCCGGAAACAACACAAAGTATTCAACCCGATTTTTAGAAAATGGATCCTATACCCGATTAAAGAATATGCAAATCGGATACACCATTCCCGCATCACGTCTGCAGCGAGTGGGATTATCAGCAGCACGCATTTACGTATCAGGAACCAACTTGTTAACATTCACCAAATATCAGGGGTTGGATCCCGAAATGACTGTCAGTGATAATGCGAGAGGTCAGGGAGATGGTTCGGCAGGGTTAGACTGGGGTACGTATCCCGCTGCCAAATCCTATAACATCGGTGTCAATCTTACTTTTTAAAAAGGCAACATCATGAAATGCTCATCAGCAAAACAGATTCAAATATATGATCAATTAAGCATGGCGTTCCGTTGGTCCTTCGTATTAAAAAATTAACACATGAAAAAGAAAATTCTATACACATTTGTTTTCCTGGTCCTTACCGGATGCTCAGATTTTCTTACCGAAGAACTTCAAGGCACGTATTCGAATGCAACCTTCTATAAAACAGAGACCCAGGCAGTGCTTGCATTAACGGGAGTATATAGCTCCACTTCCTATACTTCCCCGAACAACAACCTGTGGGTCTTCGGGGATGTCGCATCGGATGATGCAATCAAGGGAGGTCTTGCGGGAGATCAGAGTGATATCCAATTCATTGATGAGTTTAATTATTCTCGTAACAACGGAACCTTAGAGCGTGTCTGGAAACATTATTATGAAGGAATCTCCCGGGCCAACTATCTGCTGTACTATGGAGCGGATATTGAAATGGAACCTGTACTAAAAAGCAGGATCCTTGGCGAAGCAAAATTCTTGCGTGCTTATTTCTATTTTAATCTGGTAAATATTTTCGGTGAGATTCCTTTGAAGCTAAAACCTCCTATCAATCCGGATGAAATAAACAAGGCCAAATCAGCAACAACTGTAGTGTATGCCCAAATCGAAAAAGATTTGAATGAAGCAATTCCTGTTTTGGATCCAACCTATACTGGTGCCAATGTAGGAAGAGCTACAAAAGGAGCGGCCTTAGGACTACTGGCTAAAACATTACTTTACCAGGAAAAGTGGACAGAAGTGTTGACAACGATTACCGCTATTGATGCGCTTGGGGTGTACACTTTACAACCGGTGTATAAAAATAATTTTCTTGATTCAACCCAAAACAATAGTGAGTCCATTTTTGAAATACAACACATCAGTGGTCAGGGAATTGGGAGTCAATTACATCAATACTTTTCTCCTGCAATAAACAATGGGTATTTCTTTAATGTGCCGTTACAGGATTTTGTGGATGAGTATGAAGTTACAGCAGGTGATGTAGTAGATCCACGACTCGATTATACTGTAGGTAGAGCGGGGCAAAAATGGGTAAATGGTGAAGATTTTGATCCCGCATGGTCACCAACAGGTTTCCTTCAAAAGAAACATGTCCAGTCTCAAAAGAATGCGCCCATCTCGGGTGATGCAAGTCTGAACTATGTGTATTTGCGGTATGCAGACATCTTACTAATGAAAGCAGAGGCACTCAATGAATCCAATCAATCGGTATTGGCCCTGATACCTTTAAATGCTGTTCGTAAAAGAGCACGAGAAAGTTATTTATTCGATGTTGCACTGACCGGCTTCGGTGTGGTGCCGGCTGATTTACTACCCGATGAAGCCTCCACTAACCAGCAAATCGTACGCGATGCTATCCGGCATGAACGAAGAGTGGAACTTGGTTTTGAATTCCACCGCTTCTTCGATCTGACACGCTATGGACAACAAGCTTCAGAAGCTGCGCTTGCAGGAACAGGTTTTACCTATGCCAGTAATCGTTACTTCTTAATCCCGCAATCCGAATTGGATACGAATCCATTAATCAATAATTAATATCAAACTAAATTAATACCATATGAAAACACAATCAGTTAAATTAATGTTAATGGTGTTGGCACTACTTAGTATAGGGCTATTCACCTCATGTTCGAGTGATGACCCGGCGGTTGTCATTGATAAAGATGCGCTGGAAGAAGGGATTACAGCGGCAAATCTTTTACTTTCCACTACAACAGAAGGAACTGCAGCAGGACAATATCAGAATGGTTCTCAGGCAGTACTTCAGACGGCCATTGATGCAGCACAGGCAGTTTTTGTCAGTACCACATCTACACAAGCTGAAGTGACGAATGCAACTGTTGCATTGTCTGCTGCTGTTGCAGTTTACCAGGGAAAAATTGTGGAGGCTATTGATCCGACTAACTTAATCGGTCAATGGACATTTGATGAAATCACCAGCGCTGTGGTTGATGCCGTCGTAAAGGATTATTCTGGCAATGCACGGAATGGTGCTATTAAAACCGGCCATGCCTTTTGGGGTGCTGGTACACCAACCTTAACAACTGACCGATATGGAGTTGCCAACAAAGCCCTCCATTTTAATCAGGGAGGAAATGTGGAGATTCCTTATAACATCGCGTTGAACCCGACCAATATTTCAATTTCATTATGGGCTAAGGCTGATGTAAATGATCCGATTGTAAACAATCAATACATGGTATCCCTGAATCGTTGGAATGGATATAAATTAAATTTCCAGTCAGATCCGAAAGCTTTCTTTACCGCGAAGGCTGATGTCGCCGGATCGGCAGATCCAGCATATTATGATCGTGATAATGCATCTCCTTTGGTTACACAAGGTGAGTGGTGGCATATTGTGGTTACGTTTGGTAATGGGCATACTATCTTTTATTTGAATGGTATTGCTGTTAAGGATTGGGACAATACTCCGGGAACGGCGATTTCAATTTCCGGAACTCCTGTTAATTTAACGTTTGGTCAGGATTTACCGACAGGCATTTACTCAACAGATGACACAAGCCCTTATTACGTAAACTGGGGAGGTTTCTTTATTGGTTCGTTGGATGAAGTAAGATTGTATAAATCAGTGCTATCGTCATCTCAGGTAACCAGTATCTATGATTTAGAAAAACCATAATGGTTATTTGAGTCTAATAAAAGTACCATTGATAAAAAGAGGAGCGGTGGTTACGTCGTTCCTCTTTTTAAATGTTAAATGTATTTTAAATGGGAAGTAGTATCTGGAAATATGTATGGATAATCCTTTTCGGATTAATATTTTACGCAAACGCTTTTGCCCAGCCTGGTCAGATAGCTGTCAATCGTGTTCAGTTAATGCCAAATTTTCCAGCTCCTTATTTGATGCGCGACTGGAAATCGGTTGCTATGAACTATGACCAATTCATTTTTTCTGCAACTTCCACCGGGCAGCACCTTCCTTTACTAAGCATAAAGCCTGTGGGGGTTAATTACCCTGAACTTTCACCCATCCTTTTGCAAACCTATGTAGGTACGTTCAGTGCGAACCAAGCGGAAGCGATCAATATTATCCCGGCAATAGTCGGTGCTTCATTAGTGGGTATCAACAAATCCAATCACTCCGGAATAAACTGGACTGAAAAAACAAAAGACTTTTTTAATAAAAATAATGGCCAGGACGTATACCTGAACGGATATTCGACTACCAGTGGCGGTGATTGGTGGTATGATGTTATGCCCAATATTTTTTTCTATCAGTTGTATGCGCACTATCCGGATACAGAATCGTTTGATCAACAGTTTACCAGTGTTGCCGACCAATGGCTGGAAGCCGTATACGCAATGGGTGGATCCACCACCCCATGGTCTTCGGCCCAAATGGAGTATCGTGCCTGGAATTTGATCACCATGACCGGGAATAGCAATGGCGTAAAGGAACCCGAAGCTGCAGGAGGAATCGGTTGGCTATTATACTCGGCCTATCAAAAAACCGGAGAGAAAAAATACCTGGAAGGTGCACAGATGTCCATTGAGTTTTTATCAAACCTTACTTCCAATCCTTCTTATGAATTACAACTTCCCTATGGCGCCTTTATCGCTGCAAAAATGAATGCAGAGCTGGGTACAACTTATGATGTTGCTAAAATTATAAACTGGTGTTTTGATCGCGGGCCGTTGCGGGGATGGGGTGTGATTACCGGAACATGGAATGGTGCCGATGTGGATGGCCTGATCGGTGAGGCCAACGATAGTGGCAACGATTATGCTTTTTCGATGAATGGATTTCAACAGGCAGCTGCATTGGTTCCGCTGATAAAATATGATAAGCGCTTTGCGCGAGTCATTGCAAAATGGACGTTGAATGTAGCAAACGCCAGCCGGCTTTTTTATCCGCAGTATTTACCAGCATCAAGTCAGGACGATTTTACCTGGAGCAACACCCATGATCCACAATCCGTAATTGCTTATGAAGCGCTCAAGGAAGTATGGGAAGGAAAACCATTGTATGGAACTGGTGATGCTAAACGAAGCGAATGGGCTGAAACGAATTTAGGAATATATGGATCATCGCATGTCGGGTACCTGGCAGCTGTTGTGGAGCCTACGGATGTGGAAGGGATTTTGGCGTTGGATGTAAACAAAACAGATTTCTTTTCTGATACAACCTATCCGTCCTATGTGCTCTATAATCCGTACCCAACAGATCAGGTAGTTACCCTTACTCTTCCTCCAGGTTCATACGACATTTATAATGCAATCAGTGAAACCACGGTAGCTACCAATGTCAATGGTAGTTTTCCGATAACCATTAAATCAGATGAGGCAGTTTTGCTGGTATATCTTCCATCCGGTTCCATTCCGATTGAGAAGGAAGGGAAATTTTATGCTGACGATGAAGTCATCGATTACCATTATGGTTATGATTTTACGGGATCATTACGCATAAAATCCCTTGCGGTCATGGATACACTGGTGGCATTTAACCAACAGGTGCCCGTGTATACAACAGTAGACAATGCAACAACTGCGGTAACGTATACCTGGCGTTTGGATGGTGTTGTAATAAATACAGGTACTGAAAATGAATTCACGTGGAGTGTTCCTGAAACTGAAGGGCGTGTCGTATTGAAACTAGACATTGAGTCAGACGGAAGACTCGATCAGGATAGCATTGTGTTTAATGTTGTTGACCGTATTCCTGCACCCCCGGTGATTCAAATGCTATCTGCAGATGAGGCCTGGTATCAAATCGGCGGAGTGGCAACCGTAACATGTGAAGCAACGGATGAAGGTCAGTCACCGGAATCATTACTTTATAACTGGAGTGTGTCGGGAGGAACTATCAGCAATGCAACCGGATCGGTTATGAGCTGGCAGCTACCAGCCACGGCGGGAGTCTATGAAGTTACGTGTGAAGTTGTAGATGCAGATTTGCAGGCCACGACTGAAAAAAGAATGGTACTTGTTAAACAAAACTTAGTTGCCACCACACCGCCGGTAGCTTATTATCCGCTGGATGGAGATGTAAAAGATTATAGTGGGAATGAGTATCACGCGCAAAAAGCAGGTGTAAATTTGGTCCCGGATTTCAGAGGTGAACCAGACCACGCCTATCAGTTTGATTCCGGTAGTGATATTATCTTTATCGAAAATGAGTCGTCATTAAATTTTCAGGATCAGCTGACCCTTTCCTTTTGGATAAAGCTGAATAGTCTGAGCGAAGAATCATTTATTCTTTCCCATGGCAGTTGGGAGGAACGTTGGAAGGTTTCTGTTATTCCGAATGGACATATACGGTGGACTGTTAAAACGAATTTGGGTACAAAAGATCTGGACACTTCATTTCCGATCGCGCTCGGTCAGTTCTACCATGTTACTGCCGTTTATTCCGGATACTCCATGGAGCTTTATGTGGATGGTGAACTCGATTCGTTTATTGCTGCGGAGGGGTTAATGAGTACGACCACAAAGTCGATTACGTTTGGCCGGAAAGAGGAGGGAGTATCACTTTATTATTTACGAGGTACATTGGATGAGGTACGGATGTATAACACTGCACTCGAACCCGATGAAATAAACACCTTAAAATCAATCTGGAATGTGGTAACAGGAATCGAAAGCCTGAAAACCCTGGTGGACATCTATCCAAATCCAACAACCGGAATGGTAACCATTCGATCAGATAATGCACAGCAACAATTGTTAAATGTGTATAACGCAATTGGTAAAAAAATAAGTGTGGATGTAGTTCAGCATACCAATGATAACCAATTGTATTCCCTGAATTTCAGCAACTATTCGGATGGAATTTATTACCTCCAACTACGGAGTTTGGACAAAATAAGTATACATAAAATTGTGTTGTTAAAATAAACTGTAGAATAGGCTAGTAGAAAAACAGATGGATGCATATACCAAGGTAAACGTCATCGTTAGTGTCCTGATTTTCGTTTTTTCAGGCACTACTGTTAGGAGTCAGAACCTTAGCTTGAAATATAGTCGGTGATACTATTCCAGGGATTTACCGTGGACATCTATAGTGACAACCAATTAATGGTCAAAAACACAGAAGAGTTTTCCCTCCTCATGGCGAACCTGGATTTAAGCGAGAAAATCGAAATCCCGGAATGGAAAGGCGCTCAATGGTCAGGTGACAAAAACAAAGTGCAATTGACAAGAGAATCGTATGTCGCTGAACTGGACTTAAATTTAACGATAAGCGTCACTTATGAAGTCATTAATCAGTACGTCATTAAGAAACGGATAGATCTATTTCAGTCCGGTATGCCATCCTTATATTATACGCTGAAGAAAAAGCTAAACCGGCAAACGCCGCTAAAGTATGTCACATTCGAGCACGACAATTTCCCCGGAGGCTTCGCACACGAAATGTTTCCTTCTGTAGGTTTTGTAACACCCGATCATCAGCTGGTTGGATTCTTAACAGATGCCGGCTTTAAAAATCACTATACACGTACCACACGAAGAAGGTTTAACGGACATGGCGGAGGTTTTGTCGGCATGAGAAAATTACCTGATCCAACATTAATCTCTGTAGCAACCATGGCTGAACGAGAAAATGGCCAACACTATATCCAACAGACATTTGGAGAAATGTACAATTTGGATGCCGGTACTGAACAGGCATTGAAACTAGATGACTCATTCAAAGAAGTTAATGATGCAGAGATAAAAATTGAAACAGGCATCGTTACAATTAACTGCAACGCCTGCTGATCGTGCGGGTATGGAAATTATAGCACCATTAAAAGATCAAAAGGTGTACACCATTTCTTTCCTCGCCAAAGGAAATACACCCGTGGCCTGAAAGCTTTTCAGACTTAAAAACGGCAGAAAAACAATTGAACTAGAACACGGCATCAAATACATCGATCATTTTCCAATAAAGGAAAATGAATGGACGCTATTTAAAGGTAGTGTGTTGGTTCCCTACATTGAAAAAGACAGTGTATCTATGTTTATCGGTTCATTATCAGGTAAAAAAAGTTGGCTACAGATTAAGGACTTAAAAATTGCAGAACATACACCGCAGAAACAATCGTACAATATTATTCCAATGGGCGATACCGTATCAAAAACAACGTATGTTTTTGTTGAACCATGGACCAATCATCACGATTTTGTCATTTCTTCTCAATCCCGATTGGCTGAAGGCAAGCGATTTGACGGTACCCTGATTGAGAAAATGATGTATGCCAACTTTAATATGCTTACATGGATTACATCCATAGATGATTTTACACCCATGAATGTGCCTAACATGAACTATTCTCCGGACATGTACAATCGCGATTCATTTTTCTCGATCATTTCTACCTATAATAAAGCGTTGAACCTTCAAATCTGGGATCAGTGGGCTAAAACACAAACAGCGAAAGGAGCAGTGGGTACCATTATCACGCCTTACATGGGCACCATTGAAGTCAAGGACAATGAAGCGACTATTCAGTGGCTTATCTGGGCCATGATGAATAAGCGAAGATTTGGCATTACCCTTCCGGAAGAAAAAATAAACAAGGCAGTAGATTTCGTTTTAAATGAATTTGATGCAGATAGAGATGGCATTTGCAAATCTCATTTTACGCTGAGTCAGGTAGACATTATTGAATACCATCCCAAAACAGATCGGCTGGCTGTCAATCAGGGAATGTTTGCCATCGCGCTTCGTACTATCAAGGAGTTGGGATTTGATATAACGGATGAATATTTGGAGAAAGCAGAAAAGGGCTATCGGGATTTCTATGATGAACAACGGAAGCATTTGGTATTCGATAAGGATTTCCCTGATGTAATTTCTTTAACCGATTTAGAACCTGAGTTTTTCTCCTTGTGGTTATTTGACAGACCCATGCTATCCGATACGATGGTGATTAATCATTTAGAAAAATTCCCAATCCTAAATAAGGTACCCGATTCGCCGCATCCACAGTATGGTACCACGGCTCCAATTTGTATACGATTAACAGACGATAGAAAAGGGTATGCATACTTAGATTCGAAGTACCAGCCTTTCGGAGAATTTGGAGCCACTGGATATAAGGACGGTGCAAGAGATGGAGTATATTATAATGGCGGGAGTTGGCTACGTGCCGAGTATTGTGCATATGTCGTTGGACAAAGACATGGATGGAAAAAAGCAACGGCACTAATGGAAAATAGGGTATGGGCTGAAATTAATCTCAATCCAAAATGGCCGTATAGTAAAGAATTTATCCCGACCAAATGGACTACTACCAATTCCTGGTGGCAGTCAACGCGGGGATTATGCTGGAATGTATTTATACTAATGGCAAATGAAGTAGCAGGGCTGCGAACAGCGGAGATGGATCCCGACTATGTTAAATAAATGAATACTATAATGAAGGATTCGATGACGCTGGGTATTGATATTGGAGGATCACACCTGACTGCCGCATTCGTCTACAAGAATGGGTTTATTAACAAACATTCCTATACCCGCATCCGCGTGAACTCCAAAGGAAGTGCGCAAGAAACTCTCGACACATGGTCAACAGTTATCAATACCATATTTGAGAAGCACGGTGTAAGCCAAAAGAAAATTGGTATTGCTATGCCCGGTCCGTTTGATTATGAACAAGGTATTTCTTTGATAAGAGGTCTGGATAAATACGAGTCACTTTACAAGCTGAATATTAAGGAACTTTTAGCAGCAAGATTACAATGTAAAGCTGCCGACATTCGCATGATGAATGATGCTGCTTGTTTTTTATCGGGGGAGGTAGCCTGTGGAGCCGCACAGGGCTACGTTGATGTCATCGGGATTACCTTAGGAACGGGTATGGGCTCTGCCATACATCACAAAGGAATTACTGAAGATGCCAACCTGGGCCCATCCGTATTTAAAGATGGTATAGCGGATGACTATTTTTCTACCCGTTGGTTTATCAAGCGGTATCAGCAACTTTCCGGTGAGCAGGCATCGGATGTGAGGGAACTCGCTGAGATATATCCAACAACTATCCATGTGCAGTCGTTGTTTTTGGAATTTGCAAAAAATCTGGCGGAGTTCCTGCAGGGGTTTGTGCAAAAGGAACGCCCGCAGGTGATCGTAATGGGTGGCAACATTGCGCAATGCAGTGATTTGTTTCTGGCTGACCTTAAAAAAAATCTTAAAACGCAGGGAATCACAATGCCCGTTGTCCGGGCAAAATTGGGTGAAGATGCTGCAATTTTGGGTGCAGCTGGGTTGTTTACCGTTTAAGGATTAATTAGGAATACCAGCGGGATCATTTGGTATGTGCTTGCGCTGAATAAACCCGATCGCGGTACCAACAGCAACAATCGTCAGGTTATGAATGATCCTTCCATTTTCACCAGCCAGGAAATGCGTATAGATTGCCCCTAGCATAATAACAAAGATCAACCCCAGTGCCCAGAGGCGTAACGATTTTAAATATAATCCAATTACAGCAATGATCTCCGCGATGCCGACCACTGTAGCAAATGTTGCCGGGTATCCCCATTGTTCAAATAGTTGATTCCAGCTTCCCATTAATTTCGCGCTACCTGCTGCCAAAAATTGAAGAGTCAATAATCCAATGAGGACCCATTTTATTATCCGTAAAGTTTTTGCACCCATATTGCTTGTTTTAAGTTTAATTGATATAAGAATATGACAATCACGGAAATGATATCTTGAAAATTGGCTGAAATGATTCTGAAATTATTGTGAAACGTGCTTCCTACCGTTGACCAGATGGAGAACAATGTAGAAACGAACTCGTTTAACCAACTATTCATGTTTGATTAACTGGTCAAAATTGACTTAATTTATTCCAGCACTAAATAATGGCTGACAAAAAGTATAAAGTTGGAAAGTGGAATTATGATCCGGCTACCGGCCATTTTGTCAATGGTTCTGAGGAATTGTTCCTTGAATTACGATTGAATAAGCTGCTCTCTATTTTGCTGGCCAACCAGGGGGAAGTTGTTCAGAAGGACGAAATTATGAATTATGTATGGAAAGAGACAATTGTCACTGAAGACAACCTTTCGCGGGCGATTGCTGATCTTCGAAAATTTCTAAAAAGCCACCAGGGGCACGAGATGTCCGTGGAAACAATTCGGAGTTTAGGGTATCGGTTGACTTTGATTCAGAAAAAGCAAAAAAAATCTGTTGGTCGTCTTGTACTCCGTGTTTTCTTAATCGTAGTAGCGGTTTTTCTATTCGCAATCATGCTGATTCGGGCGATACATTATTAGATGATCATCGGAATCATTCAGGAAGATACTCTTTAGGAATTGGAAATTTCTCACTTTCCATCATCCAGAACATCGATAAAATCCAATACCGGTTTCCGTCATAGAATAAATTATAACTGCTAAAGCCTCTGCCTTCTGCAGTTTTATCTTCCATCCAAAACTTGTACGTGCTGATGGATTGTATGATGGACCCATAGGTTTCGACTTTACTGAACAGCTCTTTTTCGTAAAACCCTTTTTTATCCAGGTAGTCGAGTTTTCCAATGTAACCCTCGATATCCATATGCATGAGTTTGCTTTTTTGTTCTTCCTCTGACCAATAACTATAGGTGAGTTGGGCTTTCGGGTGAAACAGATTTCTCAACCGATCAAAATCACGAACCTGTCCAATAGGGCCAGAGACACAATCATAATAGGCTTTCGTCAGGCTCTCTACAGATTGTGCATCCATTGCGTATTTATTCTGTGCAGCCGTAATCAGGCTAATAAACAGTAAAAATGGTAGCAGTAGTATTTTCATGATGCAGGGAATTGTTTCTTTAAAATTTATCAATTCGTTGTAGAAAAGAACGGCCATTTATATAAATCACTCAAAATGGAGGAGCTTAGGTCAGTTATGATCTCCGTATTCAAAAATCCAATCCAACACAGCATCCTTGCCAGTTTGATAATCACTAAATTTTCTCGGTATTAAATGATCAAGGATCAATTCATCATCATTTCCATCCTGATAGTTGTTCAGATAGGTAGCAATTGAAATGTTGATTTTAGAATTGGGTAATTTTAGAAATAAGTTTTCGGAAAAGAAATTCGGCCGGTTCGTCGGTGGCTCACCAACGATCAGTGCATGTGCTTTTTCCCGCATGTAAAGCGCATTTGCCAATGAAGCTGAAAATGTGTGATCTCCGGTAATCGCAAAGAACGTAGCTTTGTTAATCCATCCGGCATTAATTAATTTATTGATCAGCCATTCTCCAATTGTTTTGTCCCCGCCTCCGTTTGTCCTGAAGTCTATCACTATTTTTTCAGGATCACACGCCTTCAATTCATCCAACATTCTGGAAGTAATGGACTTCATTTCTTTCATGGAAGGATATCGATTTAATTTGATATAGAAGGTCTGCCTGCTATCGTAACGGTTAAACCAAACCGCATCATGATAACGCATCAGGAAGGCAGGAGGCGGGTTGTAGGCCCAGACTATTTCATTCAGTGATTCGATTGCTTCCTTCGGGGATAAAGCAACCGAGCGTATATCCCCATTTTCTTTTTGAAAGGTATAATTCGCTGTCTTCGATGTGGTAATTCCACTGTAAGAAAGGGCATCTGCATTTCGCAACCAATAGCCCTCCCAATACTGTACGAAATAGTTGTTCTCAGATTTGGGAATAAATGCATCCATTTTTGGCAGGATTTCCTCAGAGGATATTCCATTGATATTGATTAACCGACTGCCATTCCAATCTGAAAATTCCTTTTGAGCACCAACTAAATAAATCCCATCATCAAACCATCTTAAATAAATAGGATATAGGTGATACGTATCATTAGCAAACCGGTCACTCACCCAGGTATGCCCGTCGCCAATCATGGCACCGATTTTTTCCAGTTCAAGTCGAATTTCCATGGAACTAAGGATTCCGGTTTTTGACTTTAAAAGAACAATCGCGGAATCAAATGCTTCTGCGGATATGGAATGATCAAAATCTGCATGCTTTGACCTGATCATTTTTGCGAGATAATCAATATCTTCATTCCATTGCACTGTGGTTAAGTTAATTTGAGCAAGACCATTCATGGGGAGCAACCCACTTTGCATCATAAGAGCGGTTGCTACTAATGTAATTTTTACCAGGCAATGGTGATTCATCTTTTCTAGAAATTTACCCTTCTCACGGTAATGCCATTTGGACGAATCAATCCTTCAGAACCTCCACCAGCGGGAACGAAATCTCTGATGAATATCCCATTTTCAGTATACATTTTTACCGAACTGTTTCCACCATTGCCCAATAGAATATTTCCGTTAACAAAAAAACCCGCACCCTCCACCTGATTTAGGCCAGTAATAAAAGTACCGAGAAAAACTCCATTGGCATCAAACCTCTTCACGTTCCCCGCCGTCCAGTCGCTGACCAGCAGATTTCCATCACCATCAAACCATATATTAGTCGGGCCAACCAGGTTGGTACTAATGAAAAGGCCAAGATCATTTCCGGACGGATCAAATTTTCGTACATATCCGGGTTGGCCATCGCTAAAGGAAGAAACATATAGATTTCCATTTGTATCCCAGTCCAAACCAATACCTTCATTGATACCTACGGAAGTAAACGCGTCAACAAAAGTTCCGTCGAGCTGATACCGTCTAACTTTATTAGTACCATCCCATAACAGTATGTACAAAAGATCATCCGGACCTATTTTTATTCTCGTTGGGCCTGGTAGATTGGTTGCAAAATCACCCAGATAAGCACCGGTTGTACTATTGTATTTCGTGATTCTACCGGTGGACGAAGTACTTCCTCTGTAATTAGAGACCAGTACGATGTCCTGATCCTCAAGAAAAAGAACATCCTGGGGTTGATTAACATGGGTATTGGTGAAAACTTCAGGGTTCGAACCATCTTCATTGTACTTCAATATCTTCCAGGGTCCCTGTTCAAAGTTTCCCAAATCGCTTACATAAACTTCTGTTCTGGGAGCACTGCTATCCCATATTGTGATGGTGAATGTTCCTTCAACCAATTCGGTAGTCGCGGTGACCAGGCTTGTTCCAACTTCAAGGGCGGTTACATTTCCCTGTTGGTCAATGCTGATATTTTCGTTACTGGCTGACCATATTATCGTGTTCGAAAGTGTATACGCACCATTAAACTGATCAATACCAGAAGCGGTGAGTGAGGTTGTGGCACCCAAATCAAGTTTAGCTCCATTGGATGAAGTAATGGTTATTTTTTTCAGGATGGGACGTTCCGGCTCAGATGCACAATTGATCAAATGAATCAGACTTAAACTGATGATCAAAAGTGTAGCAATGTATTTTTTTCATGTTGTATAAAATTCTATTTTTTGATACCAACAATTCTCAGTAAATCATATATACGGAATTAAACTCCCAATGATTATCATATGAATTGAAATGGTTTAAATAACCCTATTTCTGTTATGGATTGCTGTTGTTGAAAATACGAAATTCCTGCTTCGTCAGAACTAATTATCAGTTGGTATCCAAACTTCAATCCCTAACCTCTCCCTGGCTCGCCCCCTATTTTTATCGCTGCGTTTAAGTGACTCAGTAAATCATATATACGATGATCCTCTCTTCCTAACGTTACAAGTGTAATATGTACCAGCGTAATCGATAATATGATAGCAATTCGTTTCATTTCTTACCATTGCGCAAGAAATCTGGCATTAATTTCTGTTATTAAAATCAGAAATACCTAACGATAGCCGGTGATCAGCTTGATGATATTCTTCTTCAGGTCATCATAGGCACCATTGTTTTGATTGCAGAACATAATGAGGGTTATATCCTGACGTGGGTAATAGTTGAATTCAAAATTCACCCCATTTGCGGTACCACCATGCCCATACCCAAACTCACCGCCTAACCTGGAAAGAATAAATCCATAGCCATAATCCTCTGTTACATCCATTCCTTTATTTTTGACCGAGATCATGTTCGTCAGTGTTTCCTTTTGAATCAGCGTGTTATTACGAAGTGCAACCGCAAACTTTTCTATATCACCCAAGGTAGCGTATGCGCCTCCTGCGGAAGAACCTTTTCCACCAAGTCTGCCCGGTTTCCATCCATGCTCTCCGTCCTCAACCAAGCCAGAGGCAACTTGCATAGTGCCATGTATAAAATAACCCGCTGATTGCATATTTGCGCGATTAAAAATATTTATTTGAACGTAGTCGTAGAATGATTTCCCGGTTACTTTTTCGATGATCGCTCCCAGCACAATAAAATTGGAATTGTTGTATTCGTATTTTGTGCCGGCATCAAAATCAACCCCAGCCGCATACACAATTTTAAGATGTTCATTTATCGTGGTAGCGGAAAAGACCTCCTGGTTGTTTTCACCGGTCCAATAATGTGCCAGCCCGGAGGTGTGCGACAGCAGGTTGCTGATGGTGATTCGATCGGCACGGGCTGTATCTGAAAAACCATTGACATATTTGGTAATGGGTTCATCATAGTTCAGTTTCCCCCCCTCAACCAATTGCGCAATAGCAACGGCGGTGAACATTTTTCCACCGGAAGCAAGGTTGAAGATCGTGTTTTTGGTAATGGGAATTTTTTTATCAGCATCTTCATAACCGTACTGTTTGTCAAATAACGTCCAGCTACCTTTTAGAATACGATAGCTGCCATATAAACCGTTTTCCAAGTTCAGTTTATCGGCATAGCGTGTTAGCCAATGGAGGGTCTCCTGTTGCTCAATGGTACCATTGGGTAAATTAACAGGTTCTGCAACATCAGCAATAAACGCAATTTTTTGAAGTTTATGAGGTGTGTTTGGATCAAGATAGATTTGGAAGTCCTTAAACATGATATCACCTTTTTTCCGGGCATACACATGCAGTACATATTCAATTCCTGATTGTTTTGGAAATTCATTTATCTCGGAATGGTGAAAATCGAGCGGAGCATATACACCATGCCATCGGCTTACTACGCCCATGATTGGCTCCAGTCCGGGATCTGAAAGCGCCTTTTCAGAAAAAATAGTTGAAACCAATTCGCGTTGTTTTTCTGTGTCTGGAGAGTTAATGGCTTCGACTAACAATTTTCCATAGTCAACTTTTTGTCCGAAAGACATCAGGAATCCTGAGATAAAAAAGAGTGTGATGAAATGCTTCATTGCGTATGCTGCCGGTATTAATTTTTCACCAAGGTATCAACAGGAATCAACAAAACGGGTAGCCATCTGCCAGTTTTGTTGCCAGTTGCTATGCCTATGCGATCATTGGTTAATCACAACTAACGGGTTTTCTCTAAATTGCCGAATGGTGAAAAAATCTGTACTACGCGACTCCCTTTCGCTTAGTTTATTCTGGACAGGAATTTTACTGTTGCCCATCGGCCGCTCCTGGTGGCTTGACACGTTGCACCTGGAATATAAGTTTTATTTAATCTGTTGGCTGTTGGGAATACTTCTTTTCCCTATCCAATTGCATTTTTATTCAAAAAGAAAATTTCATCAGCCTGGAATGTGGTGGTTATTTTCAGCCCAGCTACTTATTGGGATTGCATTAGGAAGCGCGTATCAATTCTATATCAACCAGAATATTGTAACAAAATCCATACGTTTTAACAGTGCCGATTGGCAGGGGATTGAGCCCGGATCGACTACCCTGCATTTCGTATCCGGAGATGCGTATTCTGTCTTTTATCTGTACGCACTTCATACAGCCATAAGCCTAATCTGGCTCTATAACGGAGCCCTTAAAAAAAAGCAACTCAATGAAGAACAGTTAAAAGCCAAATTGGCAACTTCACAGATAAAAGTATTGCAATCCGAACTTCAGCCTCATTTTATATTCAATACCCTGCATACTGCAAGCAGCTTAATGGAGGAAGATGTCGAAAAGGCCCAGCTGTTACTTGAGAAATTTGCCTTTCTGCTAAGGCATTATCTCTCTATTGTAAGCCACCAGTTTTACACACTTGAAGAGGAGATTGATTTTCTTAAAAAATATATTGATGTTCAGCAAATTCGCAGTAGTGCCAGGATTGAAATGCAGGTGGATATGAAATCCTTTGGAGACCACGTGCTGGTGCCCGTGATTTTCCTGCAGCCAATTATTGAAAATGCAATCAAACATGGATGGCATGACCGCCATCAGGATTTTGTAATAACTATTCAAATTCAGGTTAATAATGGATATTGTGATTTCAGTATTCTGGACTCAGGAACACCAGGTGAACAGATAATTTCTGAAGGCATTGGCTTACGAAACCTTCGAGATCGACTGCGTGTACTTTATGAAGTGATTTTACATTTGATTATAGATTTGTCGATGGACGTTTTTTAACTACGCTCATCATTCCTATTGGTTTACCAGCTTCGTTTCACTGACTATGCAGGCCATCAGAACACTAATTATTGATGACGAACTTCAAGCCCGGAAGCGGATTGAAAGATTATTGGTGATGGATCCTGATTTTGATATTGTTGGTCAATGCAGCTCCGCACAGGAAGCAGCCCAGTTGCTAATGGTAAATCAGATTGATCTGATGTTTTTGGATATTGAAATGCCGGGTCAGAATGGGATAAAATTCATGAGTAGTCTTTCCCAAGAACATCGACCTCAGGTTGTTTTCGTTACAGCATTTGACGACTATGCGATCATGGCTTTTGAGTATTTCGCATTGGATTACGTTCTGAAACCTTTTAGCAATGAACGATTCAGGAAATCAATGGATCGGGTAAAACGACAATTCCAGGTAGAAAGAACTACCATTGACTGGCAAGCAGTGGATACATTTATCGGCAAACGGGAAGCTCCGGACGATAGATTTGTGATTAAGACCGGTAACAAATATGATTTTTTACCTTTTGCTGATGTAAACTACATCATTGCAAACGGTTCGTATGCCACCCTGGTTTGTCATGATGGTCATAAATTCCTTTATCGGGAGACGATCACAAAGTTAAGTGAGCTGCTGCGTGATTTTGGATTTATTCGGATCCATCATTCGGCAATTGTGTTTGGCGGCAATATCAAGGGGTTGAACCGATTACCCTTCGGTGATCTGGAAGTGGTAATGAATGACCAAACAGCCATTCGGGTAAGCAGGACGTACAAAAATACCGTAAAAAAAATTCTTAAATAAAGTATAATCTGCAGTTCTGTTGGTGAACCGATCATATATAGCAGTAATCATCATACACATTGTTTTAGGTATGCCCTACCTTTGACCCATGGATGACCGGATTGCATGCGTGCTGGACTACATTGAGGAAAATCTTTCGAAGGAGTTGACCCTGGAAGTATTAGCCGATATTGCCTGTTTGTCAACCTCCAGATTTCATCGGCTGTTTAAACAATACACCGGAAAAACACCATTCGTTTTTATTGAGGAAATCAGAGTCACCAAAGCCTATGATTTGATAGTACGAAAAAGATCCAAAGTTCATGAGCTTGCAATGGAACTTGGATATAACGATTACGAAACATTCTCCCGTGCATTTAAAAAGCATTTTCATTTAGCACCTGATGACCTGAAGGCTATTTATGCATCCGTAAAAAATGCTGTGCCTGAACAAGAAGGTAAAGTTGTTATTATGACCCTCACCGATGAGAACACACTGAATGATAAACTAATCCGACAATTGCTTGAATCAAATAATATTGAACTTAAGGAAGTCGAGGATGTTCGGGTTTTCAAGGTCTTGCCTATTAATGATGAAACCGATCGCGGTGAGATGGTGATTAAGAATAAATTTTATCTGACGGCGGACGAGAAGATTTGGAAGCAGTTACTCAAATTTAAAAGCAAATGACACCAACGATGACTTTTGATATACTGGCAGGCATACTGGGTATTATTTTTCCAGCATACGCATATTTAAATGGATTTAAGATTCGAAAGCTTGTCGAAGAGAATCCGGAAGCCCGGATTCAAATTTTCAAGGGAACCGCCTTTACCCTAATTGGATTAGGTGCGATAACCATTTTTTCTTTACTCTATCACGAACAGCATCTGGAGTCGATCGGATTGCAGTTTATTTTCAAACCACTTTGGGTATCGCTTATGTTTGCTATCTGTATCACCGGGTTTTGGCTCATGTCAAAAATGAAAATCACACCTGAGTTTGTTCAAAAGTTCAACATCTCCAATAAGGACATCCTTCACCTGATGCCAGCAAATCGAAAAGAATACCGACTGATGGTTGTCCTTTCATTTATTGCCGGTACGTTCGAGGAAATTCTGTACAGGGGTTTTCTTTTTTGGTGGCTAATGAATCACGTATCAATTTATGTTGCGGTTCCGCTTGCAAGTTTACCATTTGCGTTGGCTCATTTGTCTACCACCGGATTTAGAAATTCATTTATGGCTTTTATACTGGGTTTACTTTGGACAGGAAGTTATCTGCTTACCGATTCATTATGGTTAGCCATCCTGACACATATCCTGGTCGATTTGTATTCCTCCACACAAGGAATTAAGGTGGCGGAAGCAAAGTATAATCAGCAAGAATCATCTGATTAACGTGTATAAGTTGTTTAGGCCGGTAAATGAATCGAGTTTATTACCTGGTTAGGGTTTTTGAATCTACTCTTCAATAACTATTTTTATAGGGCATGATCGATTACCACTGACGCGACGATAGAATCTTCAGCAAAACCAGTTTCAAATAAGGTTAACAATCAAAAGGTATTTGAAAGCTAAATTGAAGGTGAGCCGCTTGCAGCGTTTTCTTTCAGTATTCGTTATATTTTTTGTTTGGCCGCACAGGCTCAGGAGATCGTTCCGACATTTAAAATTGAATGATTGTTAACGTAGTTTGCTCCTTATTATGATCGTATTATTTCAGATCCTTTGCACACCGAAATCCAACTGTGCCATTTCTTTCGAAACCTTGTGAGATACGGAGCAGATACTGCCGGTAGTGTACCTCACGAGGGCCTCCCTGCACATACCACCAACTTGAAGTTGGATTATAATAAGACCCTCCTTTCATGATGATAAAATCATAGGATCCACTTTTGTAAATGTCATTGGTAAGTTGCCAGACAGATCCGACCAGATCAAACAAGCCAAATGGATTTTTCCCTTTCGGGTACTTGCCAACTTCATCCAGGCTACCATTGCCAAGATTGGCATAAGAAGGTTTGATACCACGAATCTTATACACCGTCAATGTTCCTGTAACGGGTTCCTTTTCCCGGTAAATATTTTTGGTATCGGCACTCCAGGGCCAATCTCTGCCATCACTGGTTTGTGCGGCATACTGCCATTCCACTTCTGTAGGTAATCTTTTTCCTGCCCATGCAGCATATGCTTGTGCATCTTCATAGCTAACATAAACGACCGGTTTATTTTCATCTGCTTTACTTAGTATGCCACCTGTCCAATGCTTCAAAAAATTGGTGGTGTCGGCGGGTTTATACCCACTGCTCTCGATGAATTTCTTAAAATCTAAATTGGTTACCGGGAACTTGTCCATTAGAAAGGCATCCATTTTATAAGTTGCTCCTTCATTATAGTCAGGATACGGTATAAAATCATCACCATGCGTGGAGGTAAACGTAAATTTACCTTCAGGAATCCGAACCATATTTACAGCTGAACCCTCTATACTTGATTTTCCGGATGTTGATGCCAGCCTTGGTGTACCTGGTTTGATTCGATGAATGGTTTCATCCAGAAGAATTTCATTTTCAAATAACTGTATAATAAAGTCACCTTCAAATCTGCCGAAATGGTCTAAGAGCTTAAGTTCGATATGGTCAGCCGCTAACTCTACCGGCGTTTTATCATAGGAAGGAGGGCCAGCCCAAACTTTTATCAGACTCCCTTTCTCTGAATCTATCGTTAACGTATCTCCATAAATTTCCGATTTTATCAGTTTAGGAAATTCCGCTATACAATCTACTTCGCCTTCATTATTTGTTCCTAAATAGGAGGCATTGAAGGCATCAGTTTGAGCCGTTATATAGTACTTACCCTCCTTTTCAACCGGGCTGATTTCCTGATGGTGCCATACATCAACAAAATGTGTAGCTGCGGAGGGTTGTACCTCAAAAAGCAGGTCATTAAATCCTTCGGGTTGAATACTGTAAATGGTGTATATAACTTTTTCAGGAAGCTCCCACTTATTGGCATATACTTTATCAGCAAGAACCGGAATCAGGGGCGTATAAACCCCGCCGGTGAAATTTAAAGTGTTTTCGCGAAGGATTCTACTGGTTCGACCCAGATATTTATATTGTTCGATCGCCCAATCCGGCTGACCTGCACCAAATATATTTAATTCAGTACCATATCCATTAAAGAAAGAGGTTGCGTATTCACGCTGAATTTTCTCTTTGAATAATTCGGCCACTCTGTAAATCGCAAATTCAGGTTTAATGAATTTATTGAGATTTAGCATGGGAGGGTAATAGAGAGCATTATGTACTCTTCCGGAAACGATTCCCTGCATATCTTTAGGAATTGCCATTCCTTCACTATACATAATGACACCTTGCTTAACCCGATCGGCTGCATTTTGTAATTCAATACTCGAACTTCCTCTGGTATCAAGAACGACTCCATCTGCACCCGTTGCCGAAATAATATCAGCAAGCCCTTGTGTATGTTTTTCGTCGCGTGAACTTTCATCCCAGGGGTTATAACAAATAAAAAAAGAGCTGCCAAAGCTTCTGATTTCATCGGCCGTTTTCTTCATTTGCTGAAGACCTCCCGGAAGATCTCTGAACATATCAAATTGGTTTCTTTTATCAAGTCCAAGCATTGGCCAGGTAGGCCACAAACCAATCGCATCATCGCCACCATAGAGTTTTTGCCCACGCGCTAAAAATTCATTCAGTTGAAATTGATAATCCTTATTATCATAATAAAATTTGTCCCATGCCATTATCAGGTGCATCACATAGGTATGCCTGATCCATTCCAAATCTTGCCTTTCAAATAGCGTGTTGTCAAATGCTACAACATCATATAGATATCTTTTCTGAAACATAAGACGAAGGCCTTCCTGCCACTCGCCTGTGTAGATGTCTGCAAAATAATCATAGGAAACTTCGCCTTGCGGATAAATGACTGTTTCAAATCTCCTTCGTGTGGCATTGTGAAGTGATTCCCGATCTCGTCTAACTAAAGCACAGACATTGGTTGTTTCATTTAAGGGGAAAGCTGAATACCCCAATTCCCAGGCGTTATCCGGAACAATCACATTTACCGGCCTCTTTCCCGTAAGAAACAGATGGGTTCTTGAAAGTGGATGATCTCCTTTTCCTGTGATATAAACGGTTTTATTTTTTGTTCCAAGTGGCACAACATTCGAAAGGTGGAGGGTGTCTTCAGAAACATTTTTAAAAGTTAATATCCCTTTAACGCCCGGATTAAACCCTTCTATCGATTTAAAACTAAGTGCTACTGGGGGATGACTGTTGTTACTTGAAAACTGCTCTTCATTCAATTCAAAAGAAACCAGAGGTATAGGATGCATTGGCTTTATCGTAGTTCCCTGAATTTCAAATGAAGCTACGGTTTGCTCATTCTCAGATAGATTAATTTTACTTAATTCCTGCGCGTTTACAGCAATCAAATGGAACAGTAGAAAACTTAGTAGGGAGTATGACCGTCTCATTATTTCAGAAAAAATGGTAACTATTTAGTTAGTATTTTTTAATTATCGGAAACTCAGCTATTCGAAGGACCGTGCACCCATAAGGTATTAAGGTTATCCTGGTTTCCGGCGTATTGTTCGTGGAACTTAGTCCATAAATTATCCTGCTGTAAGGTAAAGGACCAGCCATATTATTATACAAAGTCCAGGTTGGAATTTGCTTACCAGTGACGGTAATTTCAATAGGTGCATTTTCAATGTTCCAGGGATTGGAAGAAATCGATGCGGAAACTTTCACATCAAAAACCTGATCGATATCCTCCGCCTTGAAATCCATTATGCCGTAATTCCATGGCGTTTTGGGTAGTACTTCAAAATAATGCTTACCAAATCTTTTAGGATCATCGGTCACTTCCTTTTTCACCCATTCCTCTTCGATTTTCAAGGCATAAACCAACGGTCCCCTTTCAACTGCCATTGCGTTTTCATACCAGGTGGAAGTGGAAACTTTCATGGGAAGAATCAGTTCAACAACATCACCTGTTTTCCATGTCCGGTTGATGATTTTAACCTGGTTAGAATTTATTTGTCCTTCTATTTTTTGACCATTTATACGAATTGAAGCTTGCTTCGCCCAGGTTGGAATCTTTAGATGCAGGGGGAATTGGACGGTTTTAGTTTTTTTGTCAAGAATGATTTTGAAATTGATCACATCGCTGAATGGGTAGTTCGTCTCTTCAACGATCGTCACGGTTTGACCTGATCCTACCTTTGCTGTTACCGTACTGGGGGAATACAACATTGCCGCTAGCCCGCCATCATTAGTTGCATACCATAAATTCTGAGTAAACTTGGGCCAACCTTGATGCATATTGGAAGTACAGCATGGATAACCCGTAAGTAATCCGTATACCAAATCAGTTTCGATATGATTAATATCGAAATTATGAGCATCACGTGTGATCTTAACCTGATTGGCCTGCTGAAAGTACTGACGAGACATAAAATCATCTGCAATCTGAGTGGGTAATGCATTAAATGCGATTCGTTCAATATGATCTGCGAACTGCAAATCACCCGTTATCTCCAGCATTTTCTCCAGGCTGAACATCAACTCAACTGCTGAACATAGTTCGGAACCCTGGGTTGGATTATTGCCATGTAATGCTTCGTCAGCACCATACATGCCCTGTGGCTGACCATTAAATACTCTGATATCTTCCAACGCTTTCTTTACTGCCTGAAAATATTGTGGATTAGGATTTTGTTGATAATATATAAGAGGCTCCTTTATACCTTGTGCTAAATTCACTCCGTGAATAGTATTAATCTGAGAAAGTGAATTGGTTGAAAGGAAGAAGTTGGTAAAATCAAAGCCTTGTTTATGAAGGAGCTCTGCTAATTCCAACAGATAATCATCACCAGTAATATTATACAGCCAGTAAACAGCTTGTAAATTATCTCCCGAACGAAATTCTCCCCAGAAAGTCCAATTGCCCAATGGAGTTGTTGGAAGTGTTTTCAATTGGTACCGGAAATATTTATCCAATAATGTGATGATTCGCGCATCAGCAGTTGCAGAATAGTATTGCTGCAGCACCTTGATCATAACCATTTTAGGCCACCAGTCTCTGGAATTATTTCGCTGTAATCCTTTTTCAGCCGGATAATCCTTACGCGGACCAAAATACCCTTCTTCATCCTGGCTGGCGATGGCCCACTCAATCCAGGGTTGAACTTTTTTTTGAAGCTCCTTATCATCTAAAATATACGCCAGAGGAAACAGCCCGTCAATCCAGTAAGGCCCACGTTCCCATTGGTCCCCATCGCCTCCCAACCAACCGTTTCTTTCACCCATCACTTCAGGGTACAATTCATTCAATGCACCCGTAGAACCATTTTTCTGGCTGAGTAACATTTCATACAACCATCCTTTAGCCTGATGCTCCCCAGCGGAAGTTCCCTATAATTTTTCGCCTTGAGTGGGGCTTTATTATTCAAATACGGCTGCGCGCTCCACCAAACCAAATGTTAGCAGTATGGATGCTAAGAAAATTGTAGATTTCTTCATGGTATATGAGTCGTGAATCATTGTTAATTAACGAAGCAGATAATTTAGTTGAACATTAAATGATCCGGAGAAAGGAGAGAATTTACCTGATATATTTTTCTCGCGCTGATGACTAAGGTATTCTCTCCCTTAAGAATGGGATATTTACCGAGCTTGAGAACAGAAACCTTTTCAAGGTCTCTGTTCAAATTCAGAACATCTTTCATTTTCACTCCGTTAAGAACCCGGTCAAATTCACCAAGAACCAGCCCCAACATAAATATTCCCGCTACCTCATATTCGCCAGCTGTTTTCAGCCATAAACCTCAGCTCAAGTGAATCATTTGCGTTAACATCTGACCAATAGATT
>CALOAV010000107.1:0-7790 GCA_942491425.1 uncultured Cytophagales bacterium | reverse complement strand
TCCGGACACGTATTGCTGCTGCGTGATTGCAGGTGTCATCTGGGGGAGAAGGATGCGCGAAGTGAGGATACCATGATCTTCATTACAGAGGGAGACTCGGCAAGTGGATCCATCACCAAATCGCGGGATGTACAAACTCAAGCAGTCTTTAGTTTGCGCGGAAAACCCTTAAACTGTTTTTCCCTGACAAAGAAGGTAGTCTATGAGAATGAGGAGTTTAACCTCCTTCAACATGCCCTCAATATTGAGAAGATGGACTGGATGGATTACGGTACAATAAAGTGATCATCGCCACCGATGCGGATGTTGATGGAATGCATATTCGTTTATTGTTACTGACGTTTTTCCTACAGTTTTTTCCAGAATTAGTGAAAGCGGGGCATGTGTTTATTCTGGATACTCCCTTGTTTCGAGTGCGGAATAAGAAGGAAAACAATTTATTGTTATAGTGATGAAGGACGATTGGCAGCCATTGAGAAGCTAGGAGGTAAGCCAGAGCTAACCCGGTTTAAAGGTCTTGGGGAGATTAGTCCGGACGAATTTGGTGGGTTTATTGGGGAGGACATCCGTCTTGATCCAGTCATTGCCACCAAGGAAGGACAAATCCAAAAACTACTGGAATTCTATATGGGGAAAAACACACCCGACCGCCAGGAATTTATTATTGATAATCTAAGAATTGAAATGGATAAAGTCGAAGGTGAAGACGCAACTCGCAACCGTTGATGATCTCTAGTCCATTGTGTATTTGCATTGACTAATGAGTAAGAAAAAAGCCAAACCAACCAAAGCAAGTCGAAAGCACAAAGTGTACCAGAAACAGAAGATCACGCGATTCAAGAGGGTGTTTCGGTTGTTGGGATGTATAAGGACTGGTTCCTTGATTATGCCTCCTACGTTATTTTGGAGCGTGCTGTTCCCCGCATTGAAGATGGTTTGAAACCTGTGCATCGAAGAATTTTACATTCCCTAAAGGAGATGGATGACGGCCGCTTTAATAAGGTGGCGAACGTGATTGGGAATACCATGCAATATCACCCGCATGGGGATGCTGCGATAGGGGATGCGATGGTCAATCTTGGTCAGAAGGATTTGTTAATAGAGACCCAGGGTAATTGGGGTGACATTCGTACCGGCGACGGTGCCGCGGCACCACGGTATATTGAAGCACGGTTATCAAAGTTTGGATTGGATGTAGTCTTCAATCCGCAAACTACGGAATGGCAGCTTTCATATGATGGCAGGAAAAAAAGAACCGTTACCTTACCCGTAAAGTTTCCACTTTTATTGGCGCATGGAGTGGAGGGAATTGCAGTGGGACTGTCCACGAAAATCCTTCCGCATAATTTTGTTGAACTTATCAAGGCCTCTATTGATGTACTGAAAGGAAAGAATCCAAAGAATCTATCCTGACTTTCCAACAGGGGGTCTTGCGGACTTTGGGGAGTACAACCAGGGACTGCGAGGAGGAAAAATTAAAGTTCGGGCACGCATTGAAATAGTTGATAAGAAAACACTGATAATCAAAGAGATACCATTTGCTGCTACTACTACTTCTTTGATTGAATCAATCGTTAAAGCGAGTGAAAAGGGGAAGATAAAAATTAAGCAGGTCGTTGATAATACCGCGAAGGATGTTGAGATTTTGATTCATCTTCAGCCAGGCCAATCACCAGAAGATCACGATGGATGCGTTGTATGCATTCACCGATTGCCAGTCCTCGATGTCGCCCAATGCGTGTGTTATCATTGATAACAAGCCCGTCTTTCTTCCGGTAAACGAAATACCAAAACACAATACCGCATCCACGGTAAGCTTATTGAAGCGTGAACTTGAGATCCGAAGAGATTGAGTTGATGGAGAAAATACTTTTCTCCTCACTTGAAAAGATCTTTATTGAGAATAGAATATACCGGGACATCGAAGAATGTGAAAGTTGGGAGGAGGTAATTAACCACGATCGATAAAGGGTTAAAGCCTCATAAGAAAAAATTCTACCGGGAGATTACCCGCGATGATATTGTTCGGCTTACGGAAATTAAGATTAAGCGAATTTCAAAGTTCGATGGATTCAAGGCAGATGAATTGCTAAAAGATTTAGAGAATGAATTGAAAGAAACCAATCATCATCTTAAACACCTGACGGAATACGCCATAAGTTACTATTCGCGCTTGTTAGAAAAGTATGGAAAAGGGCGTGAGCGCAAGACCGAAATCAAAAGCTTTGAAGAAGTAACTGCAGTGGAGGTGATCGCGAACAACCAAAAGTTATACGTTAATCGGGCGGACGGATTTGCGGGCTATGGATTGAAACGTGAGGAGTTTATCTGTGAATGTTCTGATTTGGACGATATCATTGCCATCCGAAAAGATGGGATGCTGTTGGTATCAAGAATCCAGGATAAAGTCTTCATGGGAAAAGACATCTTGTTCATTGGCGTATGGAAGAAAGGGGATACACGCATGGTGTATAACGCCATTTACTCCGATGGAAAATCAGGCAAAGGATTTGTGAAGCGCTTTACGGTTCCCGGAATTATTCGCGATAAAGCATATCCCGTTACGCAAGGTAATCCCAACTCTAAAATCCATTATGTAAGTGGGAATCCAAACGGTGAGGCGGAAGTAGTGGAAGTAAAGCTTTCGCAGTCGAGTACCGCGCGGAAGAAAATTTTTGAATTTGATTTTGCTGAGCTGGAAGTAAAGGGAAGAGGGGCACGCGGAAATACGCTGACTAAATATCCTATCCGCAGGGTGGATTTCTTGCAAGCAGGATCCTCTACCCTGAGCAGGTTGGATCTATGGTACGATGAAACGACCGGTCGTTTAAACAAAGATGGTCGCGGAAAACTGTTGGGAAAATTTGATGGAGATGATCAGGTGATCGCCTTTTTGCGAAATGGATCGTACCGAATAAACTCGGCTGAATTGACCAATCGGTATGAACCCGAAAAAACACTTTGGGTGGAGAAATTTGATCCGGATAAAGTAATTGCCGCCATTTATATTGATGGTGAGAGCAAACAACATATGGTGAAACGCTTTCAAATAGAGACCGCTTCACTCGATAAGGATTTTAGCTTTATAAGTGAAAGCATTGGTTCCAGGCTAGTCCTTGTTACCACTACTGGAGGCACCGGAAGTAGAGGTTAATACTGTACGTGGGAAAAGCAAGGAGAAAGTAAAGGAAACGATTAACCTGGAAGTACTCATTGATGTAAAAGGCTGGAAGGCCCTTGGAAACAGGCTTTCGACACATAAAGTAGCGAAAGTGGAGTTAGTAGCCGATCAGGAAGACACTGGACTTGAAGATGGCGACGATGAGAACGAAGTGATTGCTGTTTCTGAAACGAAAAACGAAAAAACCGATGGTTCTCCAGCGGTAAAAAAAAAAGAGCTCGAAAGCCCGCTCGATCCGGGAGAGCAAGCAAGCCTCTTCGCGGAAGCTCCAAAAAACCAAGCGCCAAGTCACCAGCAAAAAAACGAGCCCCAAAAAAAGCAAGCAAAAGCCGAGCAAGCAAGCCTCTTCGGGGAGCCACAAAGTCAAAAGCAACCTCCCCAAAAGGAAAACCAGCAAAAAGAAACTCAGCCCCAAAAAGAAAGTCAGCCCCAAAAAGAAAAGGTAAAAAATGATCCCGATAAGGATGATAAACAGTATGGCGTAGGCGATACCATCGAGTTTTCAATTTAACGACAGGATCTTCACTGGAATTGACTTTTGGGGTATAATTTTTCGTACCTTCATAGCCTATAAACCAGATGTTGTATGAAAGCTAAAGCAGTATCCGTTATTATTATTCTACTGATTTGTGGTGTTGGTAATGTGGTAGGACAAGGATTGTATTTTAAGTTGGGAGGAAGTTATGCCTTGCCGATGGGCTCTCAGGCATTGCTCGAATCAAATATCTCAAATGAAGATTGCAGGAAACAATACAATCGCTACAGTTACCACGGAAGGCATTAATGGGAGTTATGGCTCCGGGATTTATTTAAACTTTTCAACGGGGTATAAATTTACCCCTTTCCTTGGCATTGATGTAAATGTGGATATCAGTTGGGAGAAGAATATAGTGGAAATGACCTCTATTACGACGGGAGTATTTCAGGCAGACTTAATGTCAAAAACGAAATCGCAAGGAATTTTCATTTCGCCAACAGCGATGTTTATGACGGCGCCGGAATGGTGCGCCCCTATGCATTGGTGGATGTTGTCGGGTCCATTAAAATTGAAGATCAAAGAGATGTAGTTTTAGATAATTTTGATGTCCCGATTACGTATTCTCTTGTCGAAGAAACAAAGGGTGAATTTGCTTTTGGATTTCGGGGCGGTGCTGGAATCGATATTAACATTGCTTCAAAATTTAGTGTTTATGTGGAAGTCATCTTTAATTCCATTAGCTATTATGCAAAAGAGAAGGAAGTTACTACTGCCATTCTGGATGGAAGTGATCAACTTGCAGCCTTACGGTGCGAAAAGAATACCGTGTTTGTAGACAAGATTACGGAAACGTATATTGATGGATCCCTGGTAGTGGATGATACCATGCCCATCAAGAACTGCGTAAACCATTACCCCTCAGCAACCTTTCGTTTGGATTGGGTGTTAAGTATCGGTTAAGCGTTGATTGAGGGAATTCGATATAGAGGTAAAACCACACTCCATCATTTAAGGAGGAGCATTAAAAAGAGTAATGGATAGAGCAATTGATTTTAATTAGGGAGGAGAGTTTTTAGATGAATGATGTTCAGTTGATAGTAGATGAGGAAGGCCGCGGTGCATTTTTCATTGAAAAGGATACAAAGAAAATTGCAGAGATGGTGGTGGCAATTAAGGACGATACCATCACTGTGTTTCATACGGAAGTAATTGATGAACTAAAGGGGAAAGGTGTGGCAACTCAATTGTTATTTGCACTGGTGGAGTATGCACGTGAGCACAACAAAAAAGTAACGCCATTATGTGTCTATGTTCGGACGCAGTTTGATCGGTATCCCGAAAAGTACGATGATGTGGGGAACAAACACTGGCATAAAAGTAAGGCTAGAAAAAAAACGGGAAACAAAATCAACTGAATGATCGTTTCCCGTTTCGTTAAAGCCTCACCGTAGCAAAGTTTTTAACCTCAAATTCTCGATGACAAAACTAAACAGGGTTCCTATTTTTCTTTCGATTATAGTTCCTTCTTTCAGAAAATCATTCAACACGAAGGTCAAATAATACACTAACCATCCGCTTCCAAACTTGTTGTTTATACCCACCGTAGCGTGTAATTTTTTGTTAGTCTGGCCTCTTCCGGTCAATTCCGTCAGCGAGTGACTTGATGATATGAAGGTAATATCTAAAGATATTTGCAGCAACTTTTGAGAGGGAAAGTAGTCAACAACTTTTCAACCAAGTTATGCACAATTTGAAATCAATTGTTACGGGCTATTATGCTTTGTTCGGTTGACCATTCTTCCCAGAATTTCCGCAACAGTTCAAGATCTTCTTCCAGACACGGATAATGTATTTTTTCATTAGGTATAACGGGAGACTTCCCTAGACCGAGATCAACGGAAGTTAATCCACCCGTCCATTCAAAATGACCCGGATCATATAAAGTTCGCCAACGACCACCCCACCGCAAACCAAGACTTTCACCAATGACACCAACTTTTTCCACAATGCTTTATCATCCCATTGCGCAAAGAATCGACAATGGACAACATCACGCCATTCCATATTGATGTTTAGATTTCCGCACCTGAACGGTATATTTAGCCCTAATGTTTTGTACTCATTTTGCTTGGTAGAGTGCGGTAACTCAACAATCGCCAAGTGTGATGCCTTTCTTTTCACAAGTTGAGTAAGTTGGGCAACCTTATCCCGAAAATAAGGATGAAGGGAAGCCAAGTCATTAATCATCGGCATATTACCACGGATCCAATCCAAATAAAATTTGGATGCTGTAGTCCAGTTCTTCCATTATCAGCCTGGGTTTGCAAGGATCGGTGGGAATGTCAGCTTGCGCAACAATTCCGGAATGACCAGATTATCTAAAAATGCAAAGGCAATAGGTTCAATGGCACTTCAAAATTGGGTGAATAAAGACGGCAATCATAAGATTGAAATGATGATAGGAGTTGGTTGCGCCAGAACAGAACAGCGGGAGCGCCTAAAAGGAATAGAATCGAATAGACTAGAATGAACTGAATCGACATTTTCTAATGAATGTGTAAAACCAAAATTACCTAAAAATCCTGCTTCAATTTTAAAATGAAACGACCATTTGTCACTATCCCTAATAGACTCATCTTTGTGTCCTTAAAAATCGTCAAATTTATGCCAGGAACAGAGTTATTTGGTGCTGAAGAGAAAAAAGAAGTGAATGATGTTTTAGATACTGGAATTCTATTTCGGTATAACCACGAAGCGCAACGAAAGGATATTTGGAAGGCACGGGATTTCGAGGCAGAAGTACGAAAAACTAACGCTGCAAAATTTGCGCATGCCGTATCCAGTGGATCAACCGCTGCTTCGTGTGCATTAGCTGCAGCAGGAGTAGGGGCGGAGATGAAGTTATTGTGCCACCATTTACGTATATCGCCAGTGTTGAGGCGGTATTGTTTGCCGGTGGCTTGCCTGTTTTTGCTGAGGTTGATGAATCATTATGCCTAAGTCCGGAAGGAATAGAAAAGGCAATCACACCAAAAACCAAGGCTATTCTCTTGGTCCATATGCGTGGTCAGATGGCGTGGATGGATGAGATCATGACCATTGTTAAAACAATCATAACCTCGTGTTGGTAGAAGATGCGGGGCAGGCATTAGGCGCTATTTATAAGGGTACTTCCGTTGGCTTATTTGGTAAAACGGGATGTTATTCGTTTGATTTTTTCAAGATCGCAACCTGCGGAGAAGGGGGGGTGAAATGGTAACCAATGATGAAGAAGCATACAAGCTTGCGGATAGTTACTCTGATCATGGCCACGACCATATTGGGTCAAACCGGGGAATGGAAAACCATCCAATCTTAGGCTTCAACTACGACAGAATTGGTGAAATCAATGCTGCAATAGGCCTCGCACAGGCACGCAAGATTCCTCAAATTTTACACGACAATAAAAAGAATAAAGCGTATTTGATGGAGCAATTGAAAGGAACCAAAGGGGTATCTTTTGCAGCCATTCCTGATCCTTCCGGTGACTCCGCTACATTTTTGAATATCCTGTTTGATACACCCGCATTGGCAGATAAGGTGGTAAAACAAATGCAAGCGGATGGCGTTGGTGGGTTCAATTATTGGTTTACCAATATGTATCATTTCATCAACCAGTGGACGCATATCAAAGAAATGAAGACGGCCGCGAAGCTAGCCATCCAGGTGTTGGGCGCACCACAAGATTATAAAAATTTAGCATTGCCAACATCGCAAGAGGTGATTGGTCGGTTGGTTTCATTTGGCATTCGCTGCACCTGGACAAAAGAAGAAACAAATGCTTCGATTTGTAAGGTTAAACAACGCAGTAGCAACTAAGAGCAGCATGAAAAATATAAGAATTTCACTAGGTGATTGCCAAAACAGTTTTTGGCAGAGGAAGGCTTTAGTCAACTGGAAGGTATCTTAAAAGAAAAGCGAAACCTCAATGATGGTTTCATGTTGTTTGTTGTCGATCATTATTTTAAAGGCAAGGAACTGGAATCACGCTTGCCCATTGAAGCAGGGGATGTTGTTCGTTTTATTGATGTAGATCCAGAAGAACCAACACCACAACAGATTGATACGTAAATCGAACGAAGTACAGCGATT
>CALOAV010000106.1:0-47681 GCA_942491425.1 uncultured Cytophagales bacterium | reverse complement strand
TATACTCTTCTTTTCTTTGGAGGTCTGCAACCATTATGTGGTAGTGGTGTCATGTCCTTAATGGCAGTCACCTCAATACCCGCAGATTGAATTGTTCGGATTGCGGATTCTCTTCCAGCACCTGGTCCCTTTACAAAGACTTCTACTTTGCGCATTCCCAGTTCAAAGGCTTTTGTCGCACAATCCTGAGCTGCCATCTGAGCAGCGTAAGGCGTGTTCTTTTTCGAGCCTTTAAAACCCATCTTTCCAGCAGATGCCCATGAAACCACCTGACCGGTAGAATTAGTCATCGAAACGATGATGTTGTTGAAAGTAGCTTTAATGTGTGCTTCGCCCACAGCTTCTACAACTACAACTCTTTTTTTAGCTTTATCTTTTCTTTTTTCAGCGGCCATTACCTCTGTATTTTATTTTTAACTAATTCTTATCCTTTCGTTGCCTTCTTCTTATTGGCAACCGTCTTACGCTTTCCTTTACGGGTACGTGCATTATTCTTGGTTGTCTGACCACGAACCGGCAATCCTTTACGATGGCGTAATCCGCGGTAACAGCCGATGTCCAGTAAGCGCTTAATGCTCATTTGAATCTCAGATTTCAATGAACCTTCAATTCTGAACTTCTCAGCAATAATTGAACGAATCAAATTTGACTCATCATCGTTCCAATCCTTCACCTGCTTATCAAGGCTAACATTCGCCTCGGTAAGAATTTTTTGGGCGGATCTTTTACCAATCCCAAAAATGTAGGTTAGGCTAATTTCGCCTCTTTTGTTATCCGGAATATCTACACCAGCAATCCTTGCCATTTCTTTATGGTTATTCGTTTATTATAATTCTTTTTATCCTTGTCTCTGCTTGAAACGTGGATTCTTCTTGTTGATCACGTATAATTTGCCATTGCGTCTGATAATCTTGCAATCTGCGCTACGCTTCTTAATTGATGTCCTGATCTTCATTTCTTAACTATTTGTATCTAAATACAATTCTTCCTTTTGTTAAATCATAAGGAGACATTTCAAGTCTTACCTTATCACCAGGCAAAATTCGAATGTAATGCATCCTCATTTTTCCCGATATATGGGCCAGTACCTCATGTCCATTTTCCAGTTGTACCCGAAACATGGCATTCGACAATGACTCTGTTATTGTTCCGTCTTGCTCAATTGACTTTTGCTTCGCCACTTATAATTATAGTTTTCTTCAATATACTTGTGCGTTGTCAAAATCTCCGGACCATCTTTCAAAACTGCTACCGTATGCTCAAAGTGCGCTGATGGTTTTCGATCAGCTGTGCGAATCGTCCATCCGTCACGTTCCTGAACAATACTTCTGGCGCCCGCATTAATCATCGGCTCAATAGCAATGACCATCCCCTCTACCAACTTTACACCTTTTCCGCGTTTTCCGTAATTCGGAACTTCCGGATCTTCGTGTAAGTTTTTTCCAACGCCATGGCCTACTAATTCACGAACCACACCGTATCCAAATCCTTCAACAAAGTGTTGGATGGCATAACTCACATCACCCATCCGATTCCCCGGCTTCGCCTCTTCAATTCCCAAGTGAAGCGACTGATAGGTTCTTTCCAATAAAAGAAGAACATCAGCAGCAACTCCTGGTAATGGATATGTGTATGCTGAATCACTGTGAAATCCTTTATAATGAACTCCACAATCAATCGATATAATATCATCATCCTTCAATTCATAGTCACCAGGAAAACCATGGACAACTACTTCATTGACAGAGATACACAAGGAAGCCGGAAAACCATTATAATTCTTGAATGATGGAACCCCACCATGATCACGAATAAATGCTTCCGCTTCTTTATCCAGCACACTTGTTTTAACACCCGCTTTAATCAACCTGGCCACCTCACCGTGAGCCTTGCCCAAAATTTGGGCACCTTCTTTAATAAGTTGAATATCCGCTTCTGTTTTTAAGTGGACCATTCCAGCTTTAAGCTGCAGCAAATTGAGAACGCCCTTTTACTCTTCCTGACTTCATCATCCCTTCGTAATGTCTCATCAATAAGTAACTTTCAATTTGTTGAAGCGTGTCGAGAATAACCCCCACCATAATCAACAACGAAGTTCCTCCATAGAATTGAGCGAAGTTCTGACCTACACCACCCCGTACAGCAAATGCCGGAAGGATCGCGATGATCACCAGGAATAATGACCCTGGAAAAGTAATTCGAGATAAAACTGTATCTATAAATTCAGCAGTCTGTGCCCCTGGCTTAACACCTGGTACAAACCCACCGTTTCGTTTCAAGTTATCAGCAATGTCAGTCGCATTGATTGTAATTGCAGTATAGAAAAATGTAAATACCAAAATCAGAAATCCAAACAAAGCATTGTATTGCCAGGAAGTGAAATCCGCAAATGTTGAACCGATGTAGGCTCCGATATCGCTATCGCGCCATAGCCCCGCTAACATCGCCGGGATAAACATCAGGGCCTGAGCAAAAATGATAGGCATCACACCAGCACTGTTCAGCTTCAACGGAATGAAATCACGTTTGCCTCCGTATAATTTATTTCCAATAACTTGCTTTGCATATTGGATCGGAATTCTACGGGTTGCCTGTGTAAGTAAAATTACACCCATTACGACAGCGAATAATACTCCCAATTCAATAATCAAGAATAACGCTCCACCAATTTGCTTATCTACTACTTCCGCAACAAATGAAGACGGGAAGCGCGAAATAATACCGATCATGATCAACATGGAAATTCCATTTCCTATTCCCTTATCGGTAATTCTTTCACCAAGCCACATACAGAACATGGTTCCGGCAATCAGGATAATGATCGAAGACATATAAAAGAAAAGACCCGGCTCAATAATAGCAGCAGGATCAATCGTTGCTTTCAAATAGCTGAAGCCCTGAAAACCAGTAATAATAATCGTGAGTACACGAGTAATCTGGGTAATTCGCTTTCTTCCGGAATCACCTTCCTTTTGCATCTTTTGGAAATAGGGAATGGCTACCGTTAGCAACTGGACAATAATCGATGCCGAGATATACGGCATGATACCCAATGCAAAAATGGAAGCACGACTAAACGCACCACCAAGAAATGTATTTAGCAAATCAAAGATTCCTCCTTGTGCACCTTCACCTAACAGGTTCGCATCAATTCCCGGAAGGACAATATAGGATCCTAACCGAAAGATGACCAGAAATCCGATCGTATTCAAAATCCTGACCCGAAGGTCTTCAATGGAAAAAATGTTCTTTATCGTGCTGAAGAATTTCTTCATTATTTCACTATTGTCGTGGTTCCTCCTACTTTCTCGATAGCTGCTGTTGCGGTTGCAGAAAATGCATGCGCTTCAACATTTACCTTCGATTTCAATTCACCTCTTCCTAAAACTTTAATTTTATCATTCTTACCAGCCAATCCATTATCCATCAATACCTGGATGCTGATAGCGTCTGACTTTATTTTCTCAGCAAGACCTTCTAATACATCAAGGTTAAGTGCTTTAAAATATACTTTATTGTTATTCTTAAATCCGAACTTCGGTACCCGGCGTTGCAACGGCATCTGACCTCCTTCAAAACCGATCTTACGGGAATAACCAGAGCGCGATTTCGCTCCCTTATGTCCACGACCAGCGGTAGTACCTCCTGATCCCTGGCCTCTTCCAAGTCTTTTGTTAGTCCGGGTTGATCCGGTTGCCGGTTGTAATGTATGTAGTTTCATCCTAAATTTCCTTTACAGTAACCATGTGATTCACCTTCGCAATCATACCGGCAATCTGTGGGGTTAATTCCACTTCTACCGACCTGTTCATTTTTCCTAAACCCAATGCCTTCATCGTAAGCTGTTGTCTTTCGGCTCTTTTGATGATACTTCTGGTTTGTGTAATTCTAACTTTTCCCATTGTTCTTAGCCGTTAAAAACTTTCGATAAGGATACACCTCTTTTTTGTGCTACTGAAAACGCATCACGCATATTGGTAAGCGCATTGAAAGTAGCCTTCACCACGTTGTGAGGATTCGAAGATCCTTTTGACTTTGCCAATACATTGTGAACACCAGCACTCTCTAACACGGCACGCATCGCACCACCGGCAATTACTCCAGTACCAGGAGAAGCTGGCTTTAACAAAACGAATCCACCGCCAAATTTTCCAATGGCATCGTGGGGAACAGTCCCTTTAATGATCGGAACTTTTACCAGGTGCTTCTTGGCATCATCGATTCCTTTTGTAATTGCATCCGTAACCTCATTGGCTTTTCCAAGACCATATCCAACAACACCATTGCCATCACCAACCACAACAATTGCAGCAAAGCTGAATCGACGACCACCTTTTACCACTTTTGCAACACGGTTAATAGCAACTACGCGCTCTTTAAGATCGATTTCGCTTGCTTTTACGGTGCTAATATTACTTACTGACATATCTTAAGTCTTAGAATTTTAATCCACCTTCTCTGGCACCTTCTGCCAAAGCTTTAATATTTCCATGATACAGGTATCCATTTCTATCAAAAACTATATCCTGAATTCCTGATGCTATGGATTTCTCTGCCATTTTCTTTCCAACAGCTTTTGAGTTCTCGATGTTAAGTCCTGCCTTATCACCCAGCTCTACTGTAGATGCTGAAGCCAGCGTTACACCACGCGTATCATCAATGATTTGCGCATATATACCGCTGTTGCTTCTGAAAACCGTTAACCTTGGACGCTCAGTGGTTCCTCTGATCTTCTTCCGGATTCCGGCTTTAATTTTTGATCGTCTTGTTTTTGTCTTGCCTGCCATGGATCTAATATCTCCTATGATGCTTTATTACTATTTTATTTTGCTGCGGACTTACCAGCTTTTCTTCTGACAAACTCACCTGTGAAGCGCACACCTTTACCTTTGTAAGGTTCAACTTTACGTAGCGACTTTATCTTTGCTGCAATTTGTCCGATCAATTGCTTATCAATACTCTCCAACACGATCGTTGGGTTCTGTCCTTTTTCCTGCGAAGCAGTAACCTTAATTTCAGGAGGAACACCCAAAAATATGTTATGGGAATAACCCAGGCTTAACTCCAGCACATTTCCTTGCGCACTGGCCTTAAAACCAACCCCAACCAATTCCAATTGCTTCCTATATCCTTCGCTAACACCTATTACCATGTTGGCAATTAATGAGCGATACAAACCATGCAAAGCCTTGTGACGCTTTTGCTCAGTCGGTCGGATCAGCGTAATTTCACCATCTTCCTGCTGTACTTTGAAATCCGGATCAATTAACTGTGAAAGCTCCCCCTTAGGACCTTTCACGGTAGCCTTATGTTCTGCATCGGAGAACGTCACTGTTACTCCAGATGGGATACTAATTGGTTTTTTACCTATTCGTGACATTCCTAATTAATTAATATACGTGACACAAAACTTCACCACCTACATGAAGCCCGCGAGCTTCCTTATCTGTTATTACACCTTTCGATGTTGAAAGAATCGCAATTCCTAATCCGTTCATGACCCGGGGCATTGATTCAGCATCTGTATACTGACGCAAACCCGGTGAGCTGACACGCTCAAGCTTTGTGATCGCCGGTTCCTTAGTTTCACGGCTGTATTTCAAGGCTATTTTAATGCTTCCCTGGCCGCTATTCCCTTCTTCAAACTTATAATTCAGGATATAACCTTTGTCAAACAACACTTTGGTCATTTCCTTCTTAATGTTGGAAGCCGGAATCTCCACTACGCGGTGACCTGCCTTTATGGCATTCCGCAATCGGGTAAGATAATCTGCTATTGGATCAGTCATTTTCTTTCTATTAAAGCAAACCCGTCAAAAAACGGGGCTGCAAAGATATTCAACAATTTTCTTTATTCAAAATACCATTAATCAATTACCAGCTTGACTTCGTTACCCCTGGAATCTTCCCTTCAGAAGCCATTTCACGGAATACGTTACGGCAAATGCCAAACTTTCGCATATATCCTTTCGGTCTTCCTGTTATTTTGCAACGATTGTGCAACCTCACAGGAGATGCATTTCTTGGTAATTTATCCAACGCATCATAATCACCAGCTTCCTTTAACGCTTTCCGCTTGGCTGCATAACGCGCTACCAATTTGGCACGTTTCGTTTCTCTTGCTATTACAGATAATTTTGCCATAACTGTTTAGTTGTTATTTTTTGTAATGAATGGCATTCCGAACCCTTTCAATAATTCAAAGCTTTCCTCATCGGTGCGGGCATTCGTCACAAACGTGATGTCCATACCGGTGATCTTATTTACTTTATCAATCGAAATCTCAGGGAAAATGATCTGCTCTTTTACCCCCAGGGTAAAGTTTCCACGGCCATCAAACCCTTTTGCATTCAATCCTTTGAAATCGCGAACACGAGGAAGTGCTACAGTCATCAAACGATCCATGAATTCATACATCTTTTCACCACGTAGCGTTACGCGCACTCCAATCGGCATGTTCTCTCTTAACTTGAAGTTAGAAATTGCCTTTTTAGAAAGTGTAGGAACGGCGCGTTGACCAGTAATGGTGGTGATTTCCTCAATACCCGCATCAATCAGTTTCTTGTCCGTAACTGCGATACCCATCCCTTTGTTGATACAGATTTTCTGAATCCGTGGAACTTCCATGATGGATTTGAACTGGAATTTTTCCTGTAATGCAGGGACAATTTCCTTAATGTATTTTTCTTTTAGTCTTGGAGTTGCCATTACTTTATAAATTCACCGGTTTTCTTTGAATAACGCTGAAGCTTATTCTTTTCATTAAGCTTCCTACCCACGCGGGTAGCTTGCCCTGATGCCGGGTCAATCAACATTAGATTACTAATGTGAATTGCTGCCTCAGTTTTATTGATACCGCCTTCAGGTTGCCCTGCCGATGGCTTTTGATGCTTGGTTACGATGTTGATGTCTTTCACAATCGCACGATACTTGTCGGTAAGTATTTCCAATACTTCACCTTGTTTACCTTTATCATTTCCGGCAATAACACGAACAGTGTCGCCTTTGCGGATATGAAGTTTATGCTGGGGATTATACTTTCTTTCCATCGCTTATAATACTTCAGGTGCCAATGAAACAATCTTCATGAACTGCTTTTCCCTAAGTTCGCGAGCTACGGGGCCGAAAATACGGGTACCACGTGGTTCATCCTGAGGGGTTAACAAAACTGCAGCGTTATCTTCAAAACGGATATAGGATCCGTCTTTTCTTCTAACTTCTTTAGTCGTTCGAACAACCACCGCTTTTGAAACGGTTCCTTTTTTAACAGCACTGCTAGGCATGGCTGATTTCACGGTCACAACAATCTTGTCACCTACACTTGCGTACCTTCTTCCCGTTCCGCCAAGGACATGGACACAAAGTACTTCCTTTGCTCCGCTGTTATCTGCAACCTTAAGTCTGCTTTCAGTCTGTATCATGACTATTTCGCTTTTTCAACTATTTCAACAAGTCTCCACCGTTTATTCTTGCTCAATGGACGTGTTTCCATAATGCGGACCGTATCTCCGATACCGGCTTCATTTTGTTCGTCATGTGCCATGAACTTGGTGGTCTTGTTCACAAATTTTCCATAAATCGGGTGCTTCACCTTACGGTCAACTGCAATCGTGATGCTCTTGGTCATCTTGTTGCTGACTACCCTTCCAATTTTCTCTTTTCTTAAGTTCCTTTCCATAGGAATTACTTTTGAAGTTCTTTTGCCCTTAACTCGGTTTTTAACCGTGCGATCACTCTACGTGTTTCGCCTATTTTCATTGGGTTCTCAATTGAAGAAACCTGGTGTGCAAATCTTATTTTTTGCAACGCCTCCTGTTCGCTAAGGATTTTATCCTTTAGCTCAGCGACACTCAATGCTTTTATATCTGAGTTTTTCATTTCGTTTACTGTTCTACGTAGTCTCTTCTAACCGAAAATTTTGTTTTGATTGGAAGTTTACCTTCCGCCAAACGTAAGGCTTCCTTTGCTACTGCCATACTTACACCCCCAGCTTCGAATAGGATAGTTCCTGGCTTTACCACGGCTACCCAATACTCAGGAGATCCTTTACCTTTACCCATCCGGACTTCAGCGGGCTTTTTGGTGATTGGCTTGTCAGGGAAAATACGAATCCAAACTTGCCCTTCACGCTTCATAAAACGCGTAACTGCAATACGGGCAGCCTCAATCTGACGTGCCGTAATCCAGCCGCCTTCCAAAGACTTCAATGCGAAAGATCCAAAAGCGATGGTATGTCCGCGTGTAGCGACTCCCTTCACTCTACCTTTTTGCATCTTTCTAAATTTCGTTCGTTTAGGTTGTAACATGGTTACCTAACTTTTATCGTTCTTAATTATTTTCTTTTACCTCCACGGCCACCTTTGCCACGGTTATCCCGGTCACCTCCACCACGTCTTGCGCCACGCTCCGGAGCTCCGGACTTTGGACCTCCAGGTCCTTGTGGTGCATTGATCATCCCAACATTCGGAGATAAATCACGCTTTCCGTAGACTTCACCTTTGAATACCCATACTTTGATACCGATTTTTCCGTACACGGTTTGTGCTTCAGTAATGGCGTAATCGATGTCTGCACGCAGTGTATGCAATGGAATTCTTCCTTCTTTATACTGTTCAGTACGGGCCATTTCGGCACCTCCCAAACGACCAGAACATTTAATCTTTATACCTTCCGCACCGACGCGCATCGCTGAAGCAATCGCCTGCTTCATTGCACGCTTGTATGAAATACGTGCTTCGATTTGCTGGGCAATTGCTTCCCCAACAAGTTTTGCATCAATCTCAGGACGCTTAATTTCGAAGATGTTGATTTGAACATCTTTTCCAGTAAGCTTCTTTAACTCTTCCTTAATTTTATCTACTTCAGTACCACCTTTTCCAATCACAACACCCGGACGAGCAGTGTGAATTGTCAGTGTAATACGCTTTAGTGTTCTTTCGATTACCACTTTTGCTACGCCTCCTTTCGGGATACGCGCCTGAATATATTTCCGGATCTTTTGATCTTCAACAAGTTTATCAGAGAAGGATTTTCCACCAAACCAGGCAGAGTCCCATCCGCGGATAACACCTAATCTAAAACCAATCGGGTTAATTTTCTGTCCCATTATTCTTGCGTTTCTAATTCTTGTGTTTCAACAACAGTACCCTCAGCTGCATGGCTCGCTAACACCATGGTTACGTGATTACTGCGCTTTCTTATTCTATGGGCACGACCCTGAGGTGCTGGTCTTAGTCTTTTTAACTGACGACCTCCATCAACCCAAATTTCTTTTACAAAAAGATCTGCCTCTTCAATTTTGGCATCCTCATGGGTATTCTCCCAATTCGAAATAGCGGATAAAAGAAGTTTCTCAAGTTTTCCTGCACCTACCTTTGCTTCGAACTTTAAAATGTTCAATGCCTTTGTTACCCGTTGGCCACGAATCAAGTCTGCAACCAATCTCATCTTACGAGGAGAAGTAGGTACATTCTTTAGTTTGGCAACAACAGGCCCGGTCTTGGCTGCAGCTTTACGCGCATCCCTCTTTTCTCTTTTTACGACAGACCTCTTTGTCTTTTTCGCTGTAGCTTCTTCCATCTTTACTAAGCGTTAATTGCTCTTGTTACCTGAGTGACCACGGAACATTCTGGTTGGAGCAAATTCACCGAATTTGTGACCCACCATATTTTCTGTGACATACACAGGAATAAATTTATTTCCATTATGAACGGCTATTGTGTAGCCGATGAAATCAGGTGTAATCGTTGACCGTCTTGACCAGGTCTTGATAACAGATTTCTTTCCAGTACTTTCCATTGCCTCTACTTTAGAGAGCAAACGAAAATCACAATACGGTCCTTTTTTAATCGAACGTCCCATTATTTTTTCCTCTTAGCTATAATTAGACCATCTGAATACTTCTTCGGGCTACGGGTCTTTTTACCTTTTGAGTAAACACCATTCCGTGATCTTGGATGACCTCCAGATGCACGACCTTCACCACCACCCATCGGGTGATCAACCGGGTTCATCGCAACACCACGAACGCGTGGACGAACACCTTTCCATCTATTGCGACCTGCTTTCCCTGCAGTCTCATTCATATGATCTGCATTTGAAACAGTTCCAACTGTTGCACGGCAGGTCATCAAAATATTACGCATTTCACCGGAAGGCATTTTCAATGTTGCATACTTACCATCGCGGGCAAGAAGCTGAACAAAAACACCAGCGCTACGGGCAATCGCTCCACCTCTTCCGGGCTTCATTTCAACATTGTGTACAATCGTACCCAATGGAATTTTAGAAAGTGGTAAGGAGTTTCCAACTTCAGGAGCCACGTTGTCACCAGAGATAATCTCTTGTCCTACTTTCATTCCTGCAGGGGCAAGAATGTACGACTTGGAGCCGTCTGCATAATTTAATAAGGCTATACGAGCTGAACGCATTGGATCATACTCAATAGACTTTACTGTAGCAGGTACATCTACTTTATCCCTTTTGAAATCAATTACTCTGAGTTTTTGCTTATGACCACCACCAATGTATCGGTTGGTTGTCTTACCCTGGTTATTTCTTCCTCCAGATTTCTTAATGGTAACCACCAAAGATTTTTCAGGCTTATTCGTAGTCACGTCATCAAATGATGCCGCCACTCTGTGCCGTGTTCCTGGTGTTACTGGGTTTAATTTTCTCAACGCCATCTTTTACTAATTATACGTTGCCATAAAAATCAATTATCTCGCCCTCCGCTAATGTAACGATGGCTTTTTTGTAGCTCGGTCTGCGACCTTCCAACACACCGGTCTTGGAATACCGCGACTTCTTCTTGCCCATTACATTCATGGTATTCACGCTGGTTACGTTCACACCATACTGCTTCTCAATGGCTTTCTTTATCTCTACTTTGTTGGCATCTAAATCCACAACAAAGCCGTACTTTCCCTTCTCATTGAGTGCGGAAACTTTCTCGGTAACTAAAGGTTTCTTCAGGATACTCATTAGGCTTTATTTAACAAGTTCACAATCTTATCGATAGCACTCTCCACAAAAATCAAGTTATCCGCATTCATCAAATCATAAGTATTGATCTGATCAACCGCCGTAACTTTTGTTTTCTGGACATTTCTTCCGGAGAGAACAATATTCTTGATTGATTCAGGCAGAACCAATAGTGTCTTCTTTTCAGATAAAGAAAGAGCAGCAATCATTTGAATATATTGCTTTGACTTCGGCGCTTCAAAATTGAAATCCTCCAACACCGAAATGGCATTATCCTTTGCTTTGTAGCTCAACGCTGACTTACGTGCCAGGTCTTTAACTTTCTTATTCAGCTTGAAAGAATAATCACGCGGAGTAGGTCCGAAAACTCGTCCACCACCTTTAAACAATGGGTTCTTAATGTTACCCGCACGTGCACCACCGGTGCCTTTCTGCTTCTTTAATTTCTTTGACGATCCTGCAATCTCTGCACGCTGCTTTGACTTGTGCGTACCCTGGCGTTGATTCGCTAAAAAGCTCTTCACATCCAGATAGATGGCATGATCATTCGGCTCGATACCGAAAATTGCATCTGATAGAGCAACTTTCTTACCCGTGGATTCACCACTATGTTTTACAACCGCTATATCCATTACTTTTCGAGAATTACTGTTGAGTTCTTAGCTCCTGGAACGGAACCACTAACGATAATCAGGTTTTGCTCAGGCATGATCTTGATAACGCGAAGGTTTAACACTTTTACGCGATCATTTCCCATACGGCCAGCCATCCGCATTCCTTTCATTACTCTCGCAGGGAAGGAAGCATTACCAATAGAACCCGGTGCACGCAATCTGTTATGCTGACCGTGAGTAGCCTCTCCAACTCCGCTGAATCCATGGCGTTTTACAACACCCTGGAAACCCTTACCCTTCGAAGTACCAATGGCATCAAGCCAGTCGCCTTCTACAAATACGTCCTGAATCCGGATTTCTGTTCCTAGATCCACTTTTCCATCAAATTCAGTCCTGAAATCTCTGAATTCAACCGAAGTACGTTTTGCGGTAGTGTTTGCTTTTTTGAAGTGACCAACCTCTGCTTTGTTGGTATGTTTCTCTTTCTTGTCTCCGAAAGATAATTGGATCGCACGATAGCCGTCCGACTCTGCGTTCTTAACCTGCGTTACGATGCAAGGTCCTGCTTCTATTACTGTACACGGAATGCTCTCGCCCTCTGGGCCGAATACACTTGTCATTCCGATTTTTCTTCCTATAAGTCCAGGCATTTTAAATCTGTTTGATGCTTGTTTTTCAGGATTTTACGCGTTCTGGGCGTAAAAAGGACTGCAAAGATAGGAACTATAAATTAGTTACCAAATTCGGGTTGAAAAATAATTTTAGAGCCTTAAATCTCAGAGATTTAGCAAGTATTAGCTGAACCAAATTTATCTTGCCAAATTCAAAGTTAATATTTGATTATTTTGAACCCTCAAATCCACCCATGATCGCCGGCAATAAAAAACAGCAGAAAATACTCCTGTTCGGTCTGTTAATCTTGTTCTTTTTATAGATCTCTATTTCGGTAGTGTATCGATTCCCTTGATCGAAATATTGAAAGTTTTATCCTTCCAAAAACCCGAAAATGCTATCTGGACCAGCATTGTTCTCGATTTTCGACTCAGTAAGGCAATTACCTGCATATTGGCAGGTGCTGCATTGTCGATTAGCGGCCTTCAAATGCAGACGTTATTTCGAAACCCCCTTGCAGGGCCTGACGTCCTGGGGCTTAGCTCCGGCGCCAGTCTGGCGGTTTCACTGATCTTATTATCGGGAGCGACCGGATTCTCACTTTTTTTAAACCCAGGCCCTGTAAGCGTTGCTCTGGCAGCCTCATTAGGAAGCGCTTTGGTGATGCTGGCCGTACTGGGTATTGCCAATAAGGTAAAGAGCAGCACCTCCTTATTAATAGTAGGATTGATGATCGGGGCGGCCACCTCCTCCATAGTTAGTGTCCTGCAGTTTATGAGTGGTGCTGATCAGCAGCAATCCTTCTTAATATGGACCTTTGGAAGTGTCGGTGGATTAAATTGGAATGAGATAGCAATTCTGGCAATTATTCTTGGCTTGGGAGCTTTGGGAACCATTCTCTCAATTAAATCTCTTAACGCCTGGCTGTTAGGGGATCATTATGCCGCCAACCTCGGTATTAATCTTAAATCGGCCAAAACAAGGATGATCATCACAACCTGCCTGATGACCGGGGCAACTACTGCTTTCTGCGGACCCATTGCTTTTGTTGGGATTGCTGTCCCGCACGTTACAAAACTTTTAATGGCGACAAGTGAACACAAAATCTTAATACCCTGGGTGGCGGTAATGGGTGCCATTCTATTATTACTATGCGACATCATCGCCCAGGTGCCCGGGAGTGTCCACGTACTTCCAATCAATGCAATTACTGCGCTGATTGGCGCTCCGGTTGTAATTTGGATTATCCTGCGAGGAAATAAAGTGATCTCATAACCATGGCCAGTGAAGTTCTATTAGAAACCAAAAATCTTTCCGTAGGCTACCCCATGAAGTCGGAGATAAAGGTTTTGTTGGAAAACCTCAATTTGTCTCTTCGTGCTGGAGAACTGGTATGTTTTATGGGACCCAATGGGATTGGAAAATCCTCCTTTATCCGAACAATTGCCGGGCTGCAACCCGCATTAACGGGAGAGACCATCCTTTCCGGAAAGGACCTGCCTCAGCATCGCCTGGCAGTGGTATTGACGGATAAGCTTGCACCTAATCAAATGCGGGTTTCGGATTTAATCACGTTTGGGCGCTACCCCTACCTCTCCTGGAATATACGACTGTCTCCAACCGATACGCAAGCCATCGACCATGCCATTGCACTTACCGGGATTGGTCATTTGCTCAATCAGAAAATAAGTGAACTGAGTGACGGCCAGCTGCAATTGGTGATGATCACCCGAGCCCTGACACAGGAATGCCCAATTCTCCTATTGGATGAACCAACCGCCCACCTTGATCTCAATAACCGGGTAGAAATCATGAACCTGCTGCGTTCACTTGCCCATACCTCCAATAAGGCCATCCTGATAGCAACACATGAACTCGATCTTGTCCTCCAGACTGCAGATCGAATCTGGCTGGCAACACGGGATAAAAAAATTCTTTCCGGTATCCCGGAAGACCTGGTGCTCGATGAATCTTTTGATAAAATTTTTCAGCTGAAAGGGTTTGACCTGAAAACCGGAAAAATAAAACATCAAATCCGCCAATCATTAAAGATAAAACTGGAAGGCATGGGACCTACTTATCTCTGGACCAAGAATGCTTTGGAAAGATGTGGATATGAAGTCTCTGAACAGGGATCTAAAATCATACAAATTAAAAATGAGCCTGCTCTGAAGTGGATCGTTGATGCAACTGAATTTAGTACGATCGAAGCACTTATCTATGCGCTGAAAGCTAAAGCTGGTTAAGTGACCAATTGTATTCGTAAAATTCAACACGATAGGTGGTTGGAATTTTTTCCTTTCGGAATTGATTGATCCATTCAATAACCGTCAACCCTCCCTTCGTAAAATCACTTTTATACCAATCAAATATTTTAGAAACGGAAACACTCTTTTTACCGGCATCCACCATCAGCCAGGTACTGTTATTAACTGCTTGTGTAGTCCGTTCTTTCAACTGTGTTTCTAATTGATCGGGCAGAAAAGCAAAACTCGCCAGTGGAGGGCAACTTTTTGCGGCACACGCCAGAACAAAGTGGATCCGGCCATCATTGTATTCAAGTAGCAGTTTTTTTATTTCTAACGCATTTAAGGTTAAGGACTCCCCGGCAACCACATGTTTCACTTTATCAAAAAAACCACTGTTATCCATGGGCGATTTAAGCGGGTAATGTTTAACTACCCAGTAAATAACAACAAGATTATATGCGTTTATATAAAAAGCCTTTTTATGTGCATCGGTTGCTCCCGAAAGATCCATTGACCCGATGGTCTTATATAGTTTTTCAATTTCTACCGGATTCTTATTAATCTTATCATAGGCAACACTTCCATTCTTAACATAGGACTTTAAAAAGTCATCCGCTTCGGTAAAAAATGATGGCAGGTCATTTCCGTACAAATGACAGGTAAACGCCAGCATGAAGGCAACGAATAGTAATTTTTTCATAGGTCTTTTATTCTTATCTTCTAATAACACGATTACGGCGCATTAAAGTTTGTCAAGTGCTTGACAAAGCAAGTTCTTTGCCAAACAAAAGTTTAACCAACATTTGAATACGCCTCTACAACTTTTTTGTATTGTAACCAGTTGTCTAACTTAGGGTCATGAAGCAGGTGGTAATTATTGGTAATGGCATTTCCGGAATAACCGCCGCACGGCATATTCGCAAGAAAAGTGATTTCCATATAACGGTTCTGTCTGCTGAGACAAAATATTTCTTTTCCCGAACCGCTTTGATGTATATCTACATGGGGCACATGAAGTTTGAGCACACAAAACCCTATGAAGATTGGTTCTGGAAGAAAAACAAAATCGAACTTGTTCAGGATTATGTTGATCAGGTAAATTCCAAAGAAAAGATACTTACCCTTCGGTCAGGCCAAACACTTACCTATGATATCCTGATCGTGGCTTCGGGTTCTGTCTCCAATAAATATGGTTGGCCGGGGCAGGATTTAAAAGGCGTTCAGGGATTGTATTCGTATCCGGATCTGCAGCTAATGGAGGAAAACACGAAAGGCATAAAGCATGCGGTAATTGTTGGTGGCGGATTAATTGGTGTTGAAGTAGCTGAAATGCTTCAAACAAGAAATATTATAGTGAGCATGCTGGTACGGGAAACTTCTTTCTGGAATAATGTATTGCCGATCCCTGAAAGTAAGCTCATTATGCGTCACATCGAATCGCATGGTATTAATGTGCTTCCCGACACCGAACTAAAAGAAATTACAGGAGATCGAAATCAAGTAGTCACTTCTGTCACAACATCAAACGGTGAGATAATCCCGTGCGAATTTGTCGCCTTAACAACAGGCGTTTCTCCAAACATCAGCTTTCTGAAAGATTCTGGTATCCTTACCCAACGTGGTATATTGGTAAATGAATATTTACAAACAAACCTGCCGGATGTTTATGCTATTGGTGATTGTGCAGAACGGACCTATGATTTACCCGGAAGAAAAAATATAGAACAAGTTTGGTATACCGGTAGAATGATGGGAGAAGTGGTTGCTGAAACGATCTGTGGAAACCCCATCCGCTATCACCCGGGTCCATGGTATAATTCCGCTAAGTTTTTTGATATCGAATACCAAACCTATGGAAATGTTTCCAATGAATTAAATGATGACGAGGTAGAATTTTACTGGGAACATGAAGATGGAAAAAAAGCAATGCATTTCGTCTGGAAAAAGGAAAACAAAATGTTTACGGGTATCAATACCTTTGGTATCCGATTGCGTCATGCCTGCTTCGATCGCTGGCTTCGTGAGAGGAGGTCGATAGACTATGTTATTGAAAATCTTGCGGAGGCTAACTTCGATCCTGAGTTTTTTAAACAGCACGAAAAAGAAATCTCGAAAGCCTTCGCTAAAGAAAATTTACAAACCAGTTAAGTATGCGTACCCCATTCATTAAAACATTTGGTCTTATCCTGTTTATTTTAGGATTTGGGATTTTTAATGGTTTGTTTTTCTTTTCCGATTATACATTGACCAACGAGATTGTCAAAACAAAAATCTCCGATCCATCAAAAGCTTCTTTATTCTTACGCGCTGATAGTACCCTTATCGGGAAGACCTTTCATTCCAATTTTAAATTTGTTGAAACGGTCAACCATGCCTTTCATCAGGTCAACGAACGGCAACTTGAAATCTATGCGATCACAATGGATGAAATCGATGCTATTAAAAATAAGACCGGAGGGACCTTCGACCTTACCGTGCTGGATGAGGTATTTCCTGCAGAAGATGAGGTGAATTCGTTTAAAAAGAAATCATTTTCGGATTATGGTAATTGGCTGGTCGGACAAAGTGTAACGAAAACACAACTTCAGCAGGTTGCTGACAACATTAAAAAATATGGTATTGTAAATCAATTTGGGTTTGATCGGTACCAGGTAAAAAATCTGGTATATTCCCTGACAAAATCATCTTCCATTGGCCCGATTAAAAACATGCCCACACTTTTTCTATTCCTGACTGTTGGGGTATGCATTTTAGGAGCATGTCTGTATATCATCCCGAAGCTTAAACTACCCGAAGGCATTAAAAATAATGGCATTTATTTTAACGCGCTCAAGAACACGGGCTGGTTGGGAATTTTAACCGGCTCCTGGCTGATTGCTTTTTATATTCTGCTCTATTTTTATCCCCAATACATGACCAATTGGATTCTTATGGTCGATCCGATTAGTCTTTCGTTGAGTGGAAATGAAGCCAGCCGTTTCTTTTTATACGGGCTGCTGTATACGCTTTGTATTCTGGTCATGGGGTTCCGAATGCTTATCCACTATCGCCACAGCAGGTACCAGATTCTGCGGACTCTTTCCGTCATGTTTTTCCAGACAGCCTTTGCCTTTCTGGTCCCGGAGATTCTCATTCGTCTCAACCAACCCTATTTTGACTTCAAGAACATCTGGCCGCTCGACTACGATTTCTTTTTCGATAATGAATTAAATACTCTGATTGAAAGTGGAGGACTCGGACTTTTTATGCTGGGTTGGGGAATTGCATTAATCATTATAGCCGTTCCGGTTTTAGTTTACTTTTTCGGAAAGCGATGGTACTGTTCCTGGGTTTGCGGATGCGGAGGTCTGGCGGAAACATTGGGTGATCCTTTTCGGCAGCTCTCCAGCAAAAAATTAAGTGCCTGGAAAATAGAACGATGGATGATCCATGCAGTACTGATTTTTGCGATCGTTATGACGGTGGGTGTGTTGTATACGTACTGGACCGATTCTTCATGGGTTTTGTTCTTTGACAGTTATCAGCTGCGCGAAGTGTACGGTGCATTTATCGGGGCTGGTTTTGCTGGCGTGGTCGGTACGGGATTCTATCCTTTAATGGGGAATCGGGTGTGGTGCCGGTTTGGTTGCCCACTTGCTGCGTATCTGGGAATCATTCAGCGGTTCAAATCACGGTTTCGAATTACCACCAATGGGGGCCAGTGTATATCCTGCGGAAACTGTTCAACATATTGCGAAATGGGAATAGATGTACGCTGGTATGCCCAGCGCGGACAAAATATTGTCAGGAGCTCCTGTGTTGGCTGTGGGGTCTGTTCTTCAGTTTGTCCGAGGGGTGTATTGAATCTGGAAGTAAAAGATGAAAAAGGAAGATTTAATCAGCCGGTATTATTGGGAAATAATCTTGACATGCTCCCATCAGACCGCTGAACACAACTGTAAAGAGCAGTCAGACGGCTTCACCCTATCCGCAGATCAACCAATCATCAAATATATTCTACCCCAGCGGGGTGCCCTGTTTGTAGAAAATTCGATTTCATAATTTAACCAGCTCCGTAGGAGCGGCCTGTTTCCAGCCAAAATGTTAAACAGGTCGCTCCTACAGAGTTAAATCATCCCTTGATTATTTTCTACCTACAGTTTTCCCCTAACGGGGAATTGAATAGTTCATGACCAAATCAGCGAACAACTTATTAGAATTCCATCTCAGCGAAGTCTCCGCTTCAGGATTCTGTCGAACAAGTACAACATTCCACAAAATTCGCATACCCTTGGATGCGGCACCCATCCAATCAGCAAATCACCCAATGCTGTAAACTCCAGACAGCATTGCAACATCGCTTCAAAAAAGAAGTAAATCCATATATTTTATGAAATTTGTGGAGTTTAAGTCCATACATATTAATAATTCAGAGTTTTCATTCCAAAATTCATTTTAATCAAATCTGGAACATTCTATAAAATCTTGAAAATCAACATCATTATTCCCGCCTACAACGAAGAAAACGGAGTTGGGGAAGTAATCGCAGAAATCCCAAAAGATATCATCAGCGAAATTATTGTTGTTAATAATGCATCAACCGACAATACGGAGAAGGTGGCAAGGGAAGCCGGTGCCACCGTCCTCAAAGAAACAACTCCTGGTTACGGAAGGGCGTGCTTAAAAGGAATGGACTATATTGCTCATTCAGCAGCAAAACCTGATATCGTGGTTTTTATTGATGCCGATCACAGTGATTATCCCGAAGAAATGCGCAATCTGATTGAACCAATCATCAATAATAAGGTTGATATGGTAATTGGTTCAAGAGCGTTGGGAAACAAGGAAAAAGGAAGCATGACACCACAACAGATTTTCGGAAACTGGCTGGCCACACGATTGCTTCGATTGATTTATAATGTACACTTTACAGATTTGGGACCTTTTCGTGCCATTCGGTATTCTTCCCTCCTGGCCCTTGATATGCAGGACAAAACGTATGGCTGGACCGTAGAAATGCAGGTGAAAGCTGCCAAACAAAAATTGAAGGTTATGGAAATCCCAGTGCGCTACCGAAAACGAATTGGATATTCCAAAATATCCGGAACCATCAAAGGAACTATCCTGGCCGGGTATAAGATTCTGTATACAATCTTTAAGTATGTGTAAATTGCAGCTTCTAAACTGGATTTGAATAGTGTTTATTGTCGTTACCATCGTATTTGCTTTGTCATTGCTTTACATTTTTTTGTTTAGCATGAGTCAGCTGCACTTAACGTGGATTTATATGCGTTCTTCGGTACCAGCGAATGAAGAACCTACGATCACTTCCTTCCCGGTTGTAACAATCCAACTACCCCTTTTTAATGAGAAATATGTTGCCGAGCGGTTGTTAGATGCAGTATCAAACATCAATTATCCTAAGGATAAATTAGAAATCCAGGTGTTGGATGACTCGACTGATGAAACCACTGATATTGTTAAGAATAAAATTAATTCCCTTCGGGTTATCGGGCTTAATATTGTACTCATCCACAGAACGGATCGTAGTGGATTCAAAGCGGGAGCACTCGATGCCGGATTTAAAATTGCCAGGGGTGAGTTTATAGCGATTTTTGATGCCGATTTTATTCCGGGGCCGGATTTTTTGTTTAAAACCATTCCATACTTCCAGGACAAACGTGTAGGAATGGTGCAAACCCGATGGGGTCATCTCAATAAAAACTATTCTTTACTTACCCGTCTTCAATCCTTTGGTTTGGATGCTCACTTTTCTATTGAACAAAGTGCCCGAAAGGCCGCCGGAAGTTTTATCAATTTCAATGGTACATGTGGGGTTTGGAGAAAGGATTGTATTGAGGATGCCGGTGGCTGGTCGTTCGATACCCTTACAGAAGATTTAGACCTAAGTTATCGTGCCCAATTAAAGGGATGGGAGTTCAAATACATGGAAGATGTAGCAACACCTGGTGAACTTCCGGTGATTATGCAAGCGATTAAATCCCAGCAATACCGGTGGAACAAAGGTGCGGCAGAAACTGCCCGAAAAGTATTTTTCCAGGTAGTAACTTCTAAGTTTTCGTTACTAACAAAAATCCATGCATTTTTTCATTTGTTTAATAGCTCTGTTTTTGTGAGCTTGTTTATAGCAGCTTTCTTAAGCATACCCATGCTGTATATCAAACGAGACCACCCTGAAATTGATTGGGTATTTCATGCAGGTTTAATTTTTATACTGGGTTTTTTAAGTATCTCATTTTTTTACTGGATAGCTACCAAACGATTTTACAAAGAATCACCCGGAAAGAAATTTGCTTATTTGTTCCCACAGTTTTTAATTGTTTCCATGGGACTTTCGCTTCACAACGGATTGGCAGTAATGGAAGGTCTCTTTGGGAGGAAATCTCCTTTCATTCGTACACCAAAATTTAATGTAATTAATAATTCAGATTCCTGGAATGGAAATACCTATGTAAAACCTCAGCTTAATTTCTTAACACTACTTGAAGGAGTTATGTGTTTATACTTTGCTTTTGGAATTGTTACCGGAATCCTCATGAAAGAAAACGGCATGATATTTTTCCATCTGCTGCTGGCATTGGGTTTTGGCAGCGTGTTTTACTATTCTGTAAAGCCATTTGCCAGTGCCTAAATTAGCGGTAAAACAATGGTTTTTGATTCCACTGTTGTTATTTGGTTATCTGTTTGCTGGTTACTTTATTTCCCGAACGGATACCGCATTGCTACTCTCCGTCTTCATCCTTCTTTCAGGCCTCTTTTACTGGACATATTTCACAGCCGAAGAAAACACTATTGATCAATGGATAAAACTTGGTGTGTTCTTGCGATTGATCTTACTCTTCAGTATTCCTAATTTATCGGATGATGTGTATCGGTATCTTTGGGATGGGCGTCTGCTTGCCAATGGGATACATCCTTTCTCCTATGTTCCATCCTATTTTGTTGACAATAATATTCTGCCATCTACTCTGAATCAGGAGCTGTTTAATAAACTAAACTCTCCAAACTATTTCACCATCTATCCTCCGGTAGCTCAATTTGTTTTTTGGATCGCCGCTAAAATCGCAGCTGACAACATTGCATTTGGAATTATTGTCATTCGAGTATTCATCATCGGTGCAGAAATCGGTAGTATTTATCTGATCAGGAAATTATTAGCAGCCTTTCATTTACCAGCAAAAAATATATTGCTTTATGCATTAAACCCACTCGTAATTCTTGAGCTCTCCGGTAATTTACATTTGGAAGCATTCATGATATTTTTCCTGTTGTTTTCAATTGATTTGCTTCGTCGTAATAAGTGGTTGTATTCATCGGTTTTCTTTGCCCTGGCAATCTGCACAAAACTAATCCCACTAATTTTTTTACCAGTTCTGTTATTATCATTAAAATCCATTAAAAAATTATTTCTGTATGGTTTGGTGGTTGTAGTCACTTGCCTGCTTTTATTCATCCCACTATTTAATTGGGACATTGTAACGGGATTTGATCAAAGCTTCGGGTACTACTTTAAGAAATTTGAGTTCAATGCGAGTATCTATTATCTCGTTAGAGAATGGGGGTTCTGGAATTACGGATATAATATTGTTCAAACCGTTGGCTGGAAATTGGGTGTAATTTCAGGATTAATCATTATTCTCTATTCCCTGTTTAGTCTTCTCAAAGCCCGCCAACAAACAGCAACCAACAACCAACAACTACTGGCAGACTGGCTCTGGATCTATGGAATCTATCTGGCGTTTACAACCACCCTTCATCCATGGTATGTGGTTCCGATGCTGGCATTTTCCATATTCACAAGGTATCGGTTCACTGTACTTTGGTCACTCCTGGTTTTTCTGACCTATTTGGGATACACCTCCACAGGCTACACCGAAAATCTTTGGATTGTAAGCGTTGAATATTTATTGATTTTTCTTTATCTCGGTTATGAACTTTGGAAGCACAATACACAACAATTAAAGACCTCGGTAGATCAGGTGAAATGAATAAGAACCTGCTGATCATATTCTGTAAGAACCCGGAACTAGGAAAAGTTAAAACCCGGATTGCTGCTACCTTAGGGGATGCAAAAGCGTTGGCGATTTATTATCGACTAATCAAATATACTCAACGAATCACCGAAATCCTTACAGTGGAAAAAATTGTGTACTACAGCAATTATATTGACAGGGAGGATAGCTGGCTGAATGACCTGTTCCGGAAAGGATTACAAAAGGGAAATGATTTGGGTGAACGGATGAGCCATGCTTTTGAACATGCCTTTAACGAAGGGTATTCGTCAGTTTGTATTATTGGAACAGATTGCATCGAAATCACCAGTGAAATAATTGATGAAGCTTTTATGGTACTGACTAAAAAAGATGCAGTACTCGGGCCGGCAAAAGATGGCGGTTACTATCTCCTGGGAATGAACAAATTTTATCCCGACGTCTTCAAAAATAAAAAGTGGAGTACTGATACAATTGCAAAAGAAACCCTCCGCGATTTTGATTTGCAGAAGTTATCTTATGAACTGCTCCCGCTGTTATCCGATGTTGATGAGGAGAAAGATGTTACGGATTGGTTTTCCTGATTACCATTTATAATAAAAACCGACATTGATGCTGGGTGCCTTGGCTACCAAATTTCCAGAAGCAGCACCATAAAAAGCACCGTTGATTCCCACATGATCGGTAAACCCGATAATTGCTTTTAAACCATAGGCAAAAAAACTTTGGTTATTCAAATACAATCCTGTTTGGACTTGCTCACTATTCCCAACCGCATCTCCATTTTCAAAACTCTCGACCAGATCCAGGACCAGCACAATGTAAGTTCGCTTAATCACCTGATAGCCAACCTCACCGGCGAGGCGGAAATCACTACTGTATTCATTTGTGCGAATTCCTATCCCGGCTGACAGAAATCCATAAAATTTTGAAAATCCTTTACCAATGCTTAAGGATGGCACAACTGAAAGCGCATCCAATCCTCCCCGCAATCCTGTCATTTCATCATATCCAGCGGTCGGCAATTCCATCAATAGCTGTCCACTAAATACAACCTGATCATTAATAAAATTTTGCCGAACGGCCAGGCCCAGGTTTCCGATGGTTGAAAAGGAGCCTTCCTCAATGGTTGGAGATTGGGTAGGGACGACTGCCCCGGTGGCCATCAACTTAAATGGAACAATCCCGATCAAAGATGTCTTTTCACCGATACCATATTCTCCATACACTTGAAATGTCCGATCTGTCACCTCTCGCGCTAATGTATAGTCATTACTTTTTGCAAAGAGCACATCATACGGACCAATCGTGGTGAAACCCAATTGTGCATATCCCTTCCCCTTGCCCGCAACCCAGGGACTTTGCGCAACGGCAATTGATGAAGTAAGTATTAATATCAGCCAGCATTGTAAAATTTTCATAGCATGTTTTTTTGTAAAAATCAGTATAATCCTAACGTTAAAATGTCTTGCGTTTGACAAAGTCAAGCAAGCCGCTCAAGATCGCGGATAAGGATTTTCTTCCGATCGAAATAAATTAAATTTTTTTCTTTTAATTCGTTTAGTATCGTCGTGATGGTTTGTCGGGAAGTGCCTGTTAGGGATGCGATATCTTTGTGTGTTAATCGGGTTGGTATCATCGTTTCGAAACCAACTTTCTTACCCTTCCAGGCCGCTGCATCTTTTAGAAATTCAATTACCCGGGTACGGGCATCCTTGAAAACAAGTAATTCCAATTTCCGTTCCATTTTCATCAATCGCAGGCCAACAAACTTTAAAAGCTTAAAACTTAATTCGTGATCTTCCTTCATCAGGTTTTTCAACTCTTCAATACTCAACGGACAAATTACAGTTTCTTCAGCACTTTGTGCAAAGTCACGTCTTTTCTCCTCGCCTGCCAATACCAGCTCTCCGAAAATTTCACCAGTAGATAAAATGGCTGAAATCACTTCTTTTCCATCATCAAGATAATGCCCAATTCGAACCCTTCCGGAAACAATCATATAAATGTAGCGTGCCTGTTCTTCCGGGAAATAGATGAATTCCCCTTTTTTATAATGATCAAATGCATGATCGCCTGCCATCGATTTTACCCGATGCGGACAAAGCACTTTGTACAGGTTTACACTTTCGAAATACCAAAGGGCCGATGTATTATCCATTTAATTCAAAATCATTTTTTAAGTTAGCAAAAAAATCGCGCTAAAAGTTCATGGAATTCCTCATCCTTACTGAAATATGGATTTACCCGATCAAATCATTACCGGGAATACGAATGCAAAAATGGGACGTTAAACAAAAGGGTTTGCGTTATGACCGACGCTGGATGCTGGTTGATCTGGAAGGTAAATTTATGACGCAACGTACATCAACAAACATGGCATTGTTCAGTACAATTCTCGAAGGAGACAGACTGACCATCTCCTATCGCGGGGATTCCATTTCTCTGTTGCTTAATCAGGAACCAGCTGGCAAATCTTTTCAAGCTCAGATTTGGAACGATCCTGTTGATGTTGTTGAAGTTGATGAATCGTTTAGTTCGTGGTTTTCAGAAAAACTGGGGATGGTTTGTAAACTCGTATCCTTTCCTGAAAAGAATAAAAGAGCGGTTGACCCTGCGTACATAAAAGATCATGAAGTTAGTTTAGCTGATGGTTATCCCTTTTTAATTATTGGAGAACAAACCTTACTTGATTTGAACAGTCGATTGGAAGTGCCCATTGAAATGAGGCGTTTCCGTCCCAACTTTGTTTTTTCTGGTGGTCAGGCTTTCGATGAAGACACCTGGAAAAATTTCACCATTGGATCTATCGGATTTATTGGGGTTAAACCTTGTGCCCGATGTGCTATCCCAACCATCGATCCGGATACCGGGGTAAAGGGAGTTGAACCGACGAAAACGCTGGCAACTTATCGAACAAGAAATAATACTATACTTTTCGGACAAAATCTGGTAGCGCTCAACGATGGGGAAATACAGGTAGGAGATCAACTTACGATTAAATCAACTGGTTGATGACCGCCCTTTATTTAAAAGCAGTTCATATAATTTTTATCGTCACCTGGTTTGCCGGATTGTTTTACATGCCTCGTTTGCTCATCTATTGGGTAGAGGCACAATCCAAAAGTGAGCCTGAACAATCCATCCTTTCCCAACAATTCGGTGTGATGGCTTCCCGGTTGTGGTACATTATTACCTGGCCCTCGGCGGTGATTACCCTGGGGATGGGGATTTCCCTACTGTTGAATCAGCCGGTATGGTTATCCTATGGTTTTATGTACGTCAAATTAGGCCTCGTTTTTCTGTTGTACCTATATCACGGTTCACTCCATTTTATTTTCAATCAACAACAAAAAGGAATTTTCAGGTATTCCTCGCAGCAATTGCGCATTTGGAATGAAGTCGGGACGCTTTTTCTGATCGCAATCATTTTTTTAATCGTGTTAAAAGATACCCTGAGTATGCTGTGGGGTATTTTAGGTTTAGTAATTTTGATGATCGTTTTGCTCATGGCAATCCGCTTTTACAAAAAGTTTAGAAATGATGAATAATATTAGTGTTTCGAAAAAAGTAACAATCCTTCTTCTCGCCATTGGTGCCATGTATTCATGTTCGCCAGCTACGGAAAAAAAACTGCCCATTTTTGGAGAACGTGATGTGGTGATTAATGAAGTAGATGGGGAAAAAAATGTTGATACACTGTACCACACCATCGATAATTTTAGTTTTGTTGATCAGGACAGCGCCATCATCACACAAGACACTTTTCATGATAAAATTTATGTAGCGGATTTTTTCTTCACATCATGCCGAACAATCTGTCCGATAATGAAAACACAAATGCTTCGTGTTTACGATACCTTAAAAAATAATTCCGATGTACTTATCCTTTCTCATACCATTGATCCGGAGTACGACACAGTAGCATTACTTCACGATTTCGCCAATCGACTTGGTGTCTCGAGTGATCGATGGCATTTTGTAACCGGAGAAAAAGATTCTATTTATGACCTGGCGCAACGTAGTTATTTTGCTACTGCTCTGGAAGATAAATCTGAACCCGATGGATTTATACACAGTGGAGCATTTCTTTTGATAGACAAGGAGAAAAGGATCCGTGGCAAGTATGACGGAACCAAAGAGGAGGATGTAAATCGTCTTATACGGGATATTGCTATTCTCCAAAAAGAATATGCTGGTCAATAGATTTTATTTTTTCATATGGATCCTGGTGGTTGGCTTGTGTTCCTGGTCTTGTGATTCCAAAAAAGGAACAGGATCAACCTCTATTAAATTTCAGCAGTACTACGTACAGGGAGAACAGCTTTTTGTACAGCATTGTAGTAATTGTCATCAAAAAAATGGGAAGGGACTGGGGTTATTATACCCACCGGTCAACCAGTCCGATTTTATAGACGGAAATTTTGAAAAAGTACTGTGCATTATCCGCAATGGAATCAACGGTGAAATCGTTGTTAATGGAAATAATTACAACAAGGAAATGCCACCAATTCCAACGCTTACAGATCTGGAGATTGCAGAAATTACAACTTACCTGTATAACACATGGGGTAGAAACAAGGGAATTGTTGAAGTACAGGAGGCTTCTAAAATCCTGACGAATTGCGAATAAAATGAGGTTGAGATTGCAAAGCATATCGATCAAAACAGTGTGTATCATTTTTCTGGCCATATCATTCAATAGCTTTGGTCAGGATTATTTTAAGGAAGGACTAGCATTAGAAAAGGAATTCAAAATTGAAGCTGCGTTAGTCAAGTTTGAGCAGGCTATTCTTCAAAATCCAAAAAATGGATTGGCGTATTGCCATGCCAGCAGAATGCTCTCCAATATTGGCGGAAACCTTCCCCTTTCAAAAAATGAGTTAAAGAAGGAAAAGTATCTGCAGGCAAAAAATCACGCATTAACTTCCATAGAGTTATTGCCAAACGATCCAGAAACACACCTGGCATATACTATTGCATTGGGATTGCTGTCAGAAATCTCGGGTACACCTCGTGAAAAGATTATAGATGCGAAAATTATTAAGGAAGAAGGTGAAACCATCATCCGATTAAATCCCAAAATGGCAGAAGGGTATTTTATTCTTGGGAAGTGGAACTTTGAATTGGCCAAACTCAATTGGTTTGAGCAAATGGCATGTCAGGTTTTTTTTGGAGGATTACCAGATGGCTTTTCCATGGAGTCTGCCAAAGAAAATTTTGAAAAAGCCAATCAACTTCAGCCCAACACCATTCTTTTTCTTTTTGGAGAGGCGAGTGTACTCCATCATCTGGGAGAAATAGAAAAGGCAAAAAAACTATTAGAGCGGGCTATTGCCTTACCCCTGCGTGAGCCCGATGATGCGCAGCGTAAATTGAGGTGCGAACAGCTTCTGGAGATAATCAATAATTAATAATAATTCCCGGTCAGGGGGTGAAAATAGAAGGATTGAGAGGAATACAGTTTCAATTGTTCTCAAATCATTTTAGAAATTAGTAACTTTCTATTCTTCAGCTATGAAAAAGAAAACATTTTATTTTAGTCTTTGCATTCTGGCATTATCATTTTTTGGTTTTGCGATGGATCAATCGTTTGATTTGGAAGCCAGCATCCAAAGAGGGAGGGAGGTTTATAATGGCCAGTGTGCCACTTGTCATATGTCAAAGGGAGAGGGGATTCCCACCATTTACCCGCCGCTTGCCAACGCTGACTTTCTGATGAAAGAAACTAACAAAAGTATCAAAATGATTTTAGAGGGTGGAAGTGAAGCCATCACAGTAAATGGGATTGAGTATAATGGCGTAATGCCCAATTTTAGTTTAAGTGATGAACAAATAAGTGATGTCTTGAATTTTATCCGGAATACCTGGGGAAATAAAGGTGAAGCGATAAAACCGGAACATATTAAAGCAATCAGGGATAAGGAACTGTGATTATGAAAGAATTTAAAACGATCGTTAACGAATATAAAAAATTAGATCTATCGGCTCGTAAAGTTGCACTGGCTACCGTTGTGAAAGTGCGCGGATCCTCATACCGGAGTCCGGGAGCAAGAATGTTAATTACGGATGATGGAAAATGGGTCGGATCCATCAGTGGTGGTTGCCTGGAGGGGGATGCATTGCGGAAAGCACGCCTGGTGATGACTTCAGGAAAAGCAATGGTCGTTACCTATGATACGCGAGAGGAAAGCAATCAAAATTTGGGTATTAGTCTGGGTTGTAATGGAGTTATTGATGTACTAATTGAACCGATATCTGCTTCAGACAGTACTAATCAAATTACACTATTTGAAGACCTTGTGGCCCGCAATAAACCCATAGTAATGGCGACAGGGTGTGCTGATGATGATTTTATCGGAAAGAAAATTATTATCCAGGAAGAAGGCAGTGTGACGAGTGACATTGGAGATATCGTTCTTTCAAAAAATATTGAGCACGATCTGGTAGCCATTTTTGAATCTCCTCAATCGAAAACGCATCGCTATACAATAACGAATACAACCACAGAATTCTTTTTGGAATTGATTCAACCTTCTATCTCTCTAATTATTTTTGGCGGAGGTTTTGATGCACGCCCCGTGAGTCAACTAGGTCATACATTGGGATGGGATATTACCGTAACCGATGAATGTGTAGCACACATTGCCCCTGTATTTTTTCCAGAGGCACAAAACTTGTCGCTTTGCCACCGGGATACCTTTGATCAGGACATTCATGTTACTCCATTTACCGCATGTGTTTTAATGTCGCATAACTATGCGTATGACCGTGATGTACTTAAAAAGTTAATCCATTCAGAGACTCCCTACATCGGAATTCTGGGTCCGCGGAAACGGTTTGATAAAATGGTAGAAGAATTTGAACAGGATGGTATTTTTTTAAACAGCGAAACAGTTACCAAGATACATTCTCCGATTGGATTGGATATTGGGGCAGAGACGCCTGATGAAATCGCATTATCCATTGTTAGTGAGATTCAAAGTAAATTTTCAAAACGCTCCGGTGGATTTTTAAAATACCGCCAAGGCCCGATTCATTTCCGTGATCAAAATAGCGATCAGGTTTTCAAACAGGTTTATCTAAACCCGACATCCGACAACAAAGCGGTCAAATGAAAAAAACATTCGTCATTGGGGTTTATTTTCTTTCTTTCACGGTCTACGGGCAGGAGGAAGTAAGTGCAATTAACAGCCAGGTGTGGAAGCCCTTTATTGAGGCATACAACACCTTTGATGTGACTGGCTTTATGGAAGTTCATTCCAGGGATGTGGTTCGGTCGCCCCGGGACGGTGGTGAAATCTATGGATACGATGAGTATTATACCCGAACTGAAAAATCGGCCATGCGCAACAAAATCCAGAAAGGCAGTCGAAATATTGAACTTCGGTTTTTAGAAAGGATTGTTAAAAATGGTCTGGCGTATGAGGTCGGTATCTACAAAGTTGAATCGATCGATACTAACGGGCACTCAAAATTTTCCTATGGGAAATTTCATGTCGTGCTTCGCAAAGAGGAAGGACAATGGAAAATTCTGGTGGATTCAGACTCTTCTGAAAATAATACCATTGGAGAAGATGATTTTCAGGCAGCCAAACCGTTACAATAAATGAAGTATGGCGTTCTTATTTTGGCCGCGGGTGCCTCAACGCGTATGGGAACTTCGAAGCAATTACTCAAGATTGGAAATCAATCCTTGTTGCGAAAAACAATAAACACTGCATTGGCCATACGCCCCGTTGCCTGCACCGTGGTGTTGGGCGCAAATTATGAAGCACATCATGAAGAGGTCAACGATCTTCCAGTGGATATTGTAAATAACCAGGGATGGGAAAATGGAATGGGTAGTTCAATTAAATCTGGAATTCAACACCTTCAAAAATATTCAGTTGACGCTTTCTATATTTTGGTTTGCGATCAACCCTACTTAACTGACAGTCATTTAAGAAATCTATCATACCAGTATGAAAATACAATGAGCTCCCTTGTTGCATCTGGTTATGTAGGGACAATAGGTGTTCCGGCCTTGTTTGACTGGTCCTTTCACGAAATGTTATTGCAGCTTCGCGATGAAGAAGGTGCCAAGAAAATTATACAGGATAACTGTAAAGCCATCGTTAATTTTAAAGGCGGTGAAATCGATTTGGATACGCTGGCCGACTACGAGAATTTGTGAGATTGCAAAAAAAAGGTTCGGCAGAAGCCGAACCTTTTTTTCAAGTTAAATTAATTTAAGATTAATTATCCCACCAAACTTTACCAGTAAGGTCGTCTGTTGCTGGAGTTAATCCCTGATTTGCCAATGCAGCTTCATAATTGACTTTATTCGCACCTGCTTCACCAGTACCATATCCCTGACGGGTTGGAATCTCTCCATTTGGTGTAAGGGCACCTTGGCCTGGAGCAAGATCCGGGAATCCGGTTCTTCTAAACTCAGACCATGCTTCGTAACCATTTGGAAATATAGCCAACCACTTTTGCGTGATGATCTGCTCTAATTCGCGTCCGGCAGTATAAGCTACCTCAGTGTTAGTCAGATACGTCGCTAATCCGGCACTCACACCATGCTGACTCAAAGACGCAGAAATTCCAGCCTCATAATATTGTTGAGCAGTCATGGGTGCACTATTGATCCAACCACGAAATCTACCTTCAGCCAACATAAAGGCAACCTGTGCTGAATTAAAGATTACGGCAGGTGTATTCTGCTTGCGAAGCGCATCTCCCATAAAGGAAACCTGTTCCGTAGAAACTGATCCTGCATCTGCCTCACTTAAACCATATGGCATACCGATGTAAGTACTCGCGGTATTTTCAATAGGGTTTGCATATACGGGTAGACGTGGATCAATCGCAACATTCAACTTACCAGACTGCGTCTTATAAGGATGACCAGCAGTATATTTTCCTAAGTGTGGACTTGTATAGGTATCCAGTTGCATCATATTCATGATTGGATCAGGAATTACCCAGTCCGCACGACCTGCGGTAACAAATGAATTGTAATATGGATTTTCATACTGCTGAGTAGTTAAATACTTATACGTGATGTTCTCAGAATTATCCAAAGCAATAACACCAGCGGCAAATGCACTCGCAAATTCCGTTGCAGCTTTCGTTGGATTTACTTCTGAAAGTCGTAATGCAGCATTTAACCGAATCGTGTTTGCGAATTTAATCCACAAAGACATGTTACCATTCAGTACTATATCACCGTTAATCGCAGGAACTGCTGGAGGTGCCCCGGTATTGATCATGGCAACAGCGTCCTTCAGTGTCTGAATCGTGTTGTCATAAATATCCTCCTGGGAATCAAATACTGGCGCAAGTAATCCTTCAGCACCTTTTAAGGCTTCAGAATAGGGTAAATCACCCCAGCGGTCAGTCATATGCAGATAATAAAACGACATCATAATTTTTGCAATCGCAATCTGATTATCATTAAATCCGTCACCTACAACCACGAGTGGAGTATTGGTATTCAACTCAATAATTTTTTGCAAATCTGCAAGCGGACCATTGTAAAATCCATCCGCAGAAAAACTTATTGTTTGATAATTATCACCCGAGGTATACTGCTTGTTCGCTACATGTTGTGCATACAATGCACCGGTTGTGCTAAGCATGGTTCCCCCTAACGATAACTGACTATTCGTCAGCAATGCGCTGGTTGTGGGGGTAGTAGCCTGATTTGGATTCACATTTAAATCTCCAAAATCGTCCCAGTTGCAGGAACTAAGTACAAAAACAACTGCAACTGTTGTTATTGAAAGTATCTTCTTCATTTTCATAATCTTTTTTAGAATTTAAGTCTAATATCAATTCCAAGACTTCTGGTACCAGGAAGGTTTCCACTTTCTACCCATGAACCATTGTTACGGGCTTCAATCTGATCTCCACTGATTTCAGATGGATCGATACCATCAACTTTTGAATACAGCAAGAAAGGATTGTTAGCTACCAATGCAAGAGAAGCACCTTTGATAAATCCGGTCTTATCCAACATACTTGCTGGGAAGTTATATCCCAAACGCATTTCACGCATTTTTACAAAAGTAGCATCGTAAATCCATAGTTCAGAGATACCGAACTGAGCTTTCCAGTACTGATCAGCAGTCAAATAAATATTATTTGGTGTACCATCGGCAAAAACACCACCATAGGTTAAACCACCACCTTCTGCAACAGGGTCACGCATCGGGTTACCCTTATCGTTGTTTCCAACGGTTTCGGAAGTAAGACCAGAATACGCTCCAAACATTCTTGAAATTGACATGAAGTTACCACCAATTTGATAGTCAATGGTAAACGCAAATTCAAAATTCTTGTAGGAAAGGCGATTGAACATACCCCCAGTAAAGTCTGGTAGAATTTGTCCCAAATCCTGATTGGCATCCGTAAGTGGTCTTCCGGTAGCACTAACAATCATATTGCCATTAGCATCTCTGCGCACTTTACGTCCAACAATAACTCCCCACTCTGTATTTTCACGTGCTTGCGCCTGACCATCCCAACCACCACTGGTGGATGTTCCGCGGAAACCATTTCCTAGAGGAAACGATGTAATACCAGGATACAAATCCTCAATAAACACTGTGTTTTGAGAAATATTAAAGTTTACATCCCAGGTAAATCCGCCCATATTTTTGACCGGAGATCCACCAATGGAAAGTTCCCATCCTTTAGTATACGAATTAATGGAGTTCGTATAGAATGAACTACCACCAGATGAAGAAGGGATCGCAATACTTAACAATTCATTTGAATTATCCTGATGATAGTAAGAGAATTCAGTAGTGATCCTATTATCAAGGAAACCTAATTCTAATCCTACCTCAAATGAACTGGTTGTCGCAGGACTCAAGTTAGGATCAATAAGTCCGTTCGGTACACTTGTAATCGGATTGCTACCGTATGGTATACCCAGTGCATAGGTCTGTTGCAATGAATACGCTGGAAGCTCATTACCAACTTTTGCATAACTGGCCCGAACTTTTCCAAATGACAACCAGGTTAAATCGTTTATAACTTCAGAGAAAACAAAGGCTGCAGATATCGAAGGATATGTATATACATTGTTACCATTTGGTAGTCTGGAGTCATAGTCATTTCTGAATGTTGCATCCAAAAATATCATTCTCTTCCAGTCTACAGAGGCCGATGCAAAAAAGCTGTTCACTCTGTACTCTTCGATGTAATTTGATGCCGGGTAAAGGTCAACCGAATTACTTACGTTATATAATCCAGGTAACGCCAGACCACCTGAAGTTTGAGCATTGACATAATCTCTTTTGTTTACCCGGTAGTTAACACCCGCAGTTGCAAAAACTGAAATATCACCAAAAGTCTTATCATAATTCAACATTCCCTGAATATTGCTTTCATTCCGTCTATCGGTATACGTTCTGTAAAAAGCAGGACCGATTTTCAGGTTCGCATCCCGTTGTTCAGAGTATATATCCGTGCGACCATTATTCATGAATTGTGCGGACGCTTTCAACTTAGGTAAAATTTCATATGTCAACGCAAACTTGGTACTAAGCACATTCCGATCCCGCTCGGTAAATGCTGCACGCGTGTAGGTGTATGGGTTATCCCAATACAACGGAGTTGAATTTGTAGGAGAACTAATGTTCCATGAAGTATAACGACCATCAGGCATCTTCCAGTATTTCTCTAAAAGATCCATATCCAATTGCCGTTGAAACCACTGGTTCATATTTGATCCAATACTATTGTATCCTTCAAAAAGATTTCCTTTTGTATACGAGTCACTGTAATTCGCAGCAGCTTCAACTTCAAGTTTGTCAGTAAGTTTTGCTTTCAGGTTAAGATTCAGGAAAAGCTTGTCCTGTTCTGAATTGTCCATCACACCAGATCTGGTTGAACGGGTCAGGGTCGTATTAACAGAATAGCGATCACCACTCTTACCAATGTTTAAGCTCGTGTTATTCATGACACCTGTCTGAAAATAGTCACGAACGTTATCAGGGTTTGGAGACCATGGTCTGGTTTGTCCATAAGTTGCTGTACCAGGTGTAAAAGCATCCCATTGAGCAACCTGACGGCCATCCATTTTAGGACCCCAACTTTCATCAGCTCCCATATACGGATAAGGCTGTCCATCAAGACCCGCTAAAGCAGCATCATGAACGGCGGGGTTGTACGAGAAAATATCAAAGTCCTGATCATATCCACCACCATATTCATTCTGATAATCCGGAAGGATATAGACTTTCTCACCCATTGTAGTATGATTAAAATCGATATTCACCTGATCACCTCTTCCTCCTTTTTTAGAAGTTAAAATAATCACACCATCCCGGGCACGGTTACCGTAAAGCGCAGCAGCATTACCCTTCAGAACGTTGATGTCCTGGATGTTGTCCATGTTGACAGAGGTAGGATCGTCAATAACGATTCCATCTAACACATATAGTGGACTTCCTCCGCTGATCCCTCTGATACCACGAATACGAATCGCGGGAGCACCAAATTTGGCACCGGATCCGGAAACGATTTGTACACCAGCGATCTTACCAGCAAGGGCAGTGTTAATATTCTGCTCACGTGCAACGCGGATATTGTCACCACTTATTTGTTGTGTGGCATACCCCAGAGAGGCTTTATCCCGCTCAATACCCATCGCCGTTACAACCACCTCTGAAAGCTGGGTAACATCAAGGGCTAGCGAAACATCAACAACCGTACGGTCGCCAATGGCAACTTCCTGAGTTGAAAGGCCAATGAAAGAGAAAACAAGGCTTCCTCCTGATTGAGGAATACTTAGGCTAAAGTTACCATCAGCATCGGTGACGGTACCATTTGTAGTTCCTTTAAGAACCACGTTTACTCCGGGCAAGCTACTTCCATCTTCTGTGGAGGTAACCCTACCTGAGACTGTCCGATCCTGTGCCATAACAGAAAGCACAAAAACAAACGAGAAGCATAATAGTAAAAACTTCTTCATCATAGGTTTAGTTTTAGTTAATAATAAGTTAATGAATACCGCAATTTAGGTTATTCATCAGGTTTTCAAAAGGATGTTTACTGCAATTTAAGCCAAGCAATAGAAAGTTGTGATATTTGTCAAATACGTGGAATAAACAGTTAATAATCGACCAATATCCGGTAAACACAAAATCATATTTGGAACAAAAAAAGATGCCGGATATACAAATAAATTAAAAGTTTTGTTTATTCCCCCTAATTGGGTGATAATGAAAGTTTTAAAGCATAAAAAAACCCCGCTTCTGGCGGGGTTTTTTTCATCTCTTTCCTAACGCTGAATACGTTACACTTTTATCTCAACATCAACTCCACTCGGTAATTCAAGTTTCATCAAAGCATCAACAGTTTTTGCGCTGTTGGAGTAGATATCAACCAATCGCTTGTATGTGCAAAGTTGAAATTGTTCACGCGCCTTTTTGTTCACGTGTGGCGAACGAAGAACAGTAAATTTTTCTTTCTCAGTAGGAAGTGGAATCGGTCCACTTACAACAGCACCCGTAGCCTTTACAGCCCGAACAATCTTCTCTGAAGATTTGTCAACCAAACTGTGGTCGTAGGACTTTAACTTAATTCTAATCTTTTGGTTCATTGTCGTATTATTTAACGGCTACAGTGCCTTTTACTTCTTCAATTACTTTTTCAGCAAGGTTCTTAGGAATTGGTGCATAATGCGAGAACGTTAGCGATGCCGCCGCACGTCCTGATGTAATCGTTCGAAGGTCGGTTACATATCCAAACAATTCTGAAAGCGGAACATCGGCCTTTATAACCTGTGCACCACCACGAGAATCCATTCCCTTCATGATTCCTCTTCTTCTATTCAAATCACCCGTTACAGAACCGGTATACTCATCAGGAGAAACTACCTCTACATTCATGATCGGCTCCAGTAATTGAGGACCACATTTCTTTGCGGCTTCTTTAAAACCAATACGAGCAGCCAATTCGAAAGAAAGAGAATCCGAATCCACATCATGGTACGATCCATGGAATAGTCGAACTTTCATGGAATCGATGGCATATCCGGCCAGTGGTCCATTGACCATTGCCTGCTCAAAACCTTTTTGAATTGCAGGGATAAATTCTCTTGGAATCACACCACCAACGATGCCATTTTCAAACTCCAGTCCTGGTTTATCTTCAGGTCCAAGTTCACGAGGTCCCATTTCAAATACGATATCCGCAAACTTACCACGACCACCGGTTTGCTTCTTGTATACTTCCTTGTGTTCAACGGTGGTAGTAAGTGCTTCTTTGTAGGCAACCTGAGGTGCACCCTGGTTGATCTCTACTTTAAATTCACGACGCAAGCGATCGATAATAATCTCCAGGTGCAATTCGCCCATTCCTCGAAGAATCGTTTGACCAGTTTCCTGATCGGTATGCACACGAAGCGTTGGATCTTCTTCCACTAATTTGGAAATCGCCATACCTAATTTATCTGCATCTACTTGCTTCTTAGGCTCAATAGCATATCCGATTACAGGTTCCGGGAATACCATCGACTCCAGAACAACTTTACGCTTTTCATCGCAAAGCGTATCCCCTGTCTTAATATCTTTAAATCCAACAACGGCAGCAATATCACCCGCTACCAAACGCTCAATCTGGTTTTGCTTATTGGCGTGCATCTGAAATACGCGCGAAATTCTTTCTTTACTTCCAGAACGGGTATTATAAATATAAGAACCCGACTCCAAAATACCGGAGTACGCCCGTACGAAACAAAGTCTTCCTACGAATGGATCGGTTGCAATTTTAAATGCAAGGGCAGCAAACGGCTCGTTCTCATCTGGCCGAATCACCACTTCTGCATCAGTATCAGGATTGGTACCAATAATATTGTCCTTATCCATAGGTGATGGGAGTAATTCCATCACATAATCAAGCATGGTTTGAACACCTTTGTTTTTAAAGGAAGATCCACACACCATCGGTACTACTTTCATGTCGATAGTAGCTTTTCGAAGAGCGGTTAAAATCTCATCTTCAGTAATTGAATTTGGATCTTCAAAATATTTCTCAAGAAGTGATTCATCGTATTCAGCAACTGCTTCCAGCAATTTACCACGATATTCTTCAGCTTCTTCTACCATATCATCAGGAACAGGAACCTCCTGAAAGGTCATTCCCTTGTCGTCCTCGTTCCAGATAATACCACGATTGTTGATCAGATCAACAACGCCTTTAAAATTTTCTTCTGAGCCAATTGGTAATTGCAATGCAACACCATTGCTTCCTAATTTCTCTTTTACCTGCTTGCAAACACCAAGGAAATCGGCACCCGCACGGTCCATCTTATTTACGAATCCGATACGTGCTACTTTGTAGTTGTCAGCAAGTCTCCAGTTGGTTTCTGATTGCGGTTCAACACCATCAACAGCACTGAATAAAAACACCAACCCGTCAAGAACACGCAACGAACGATTTACCTCAACGGTAAAGTCTACGTGACCGGGTGTGTCAATAATGTTAATCTGATATTTATTATCACGGTACGGCCAGAAAACAGTAGTAGCAGCTGAGGTAATGGTAATTCCTCTTTCCTGCTCCTGTGCCATCCAGTCCATTGTAGCAGCGCCATCATGCACCTCACCAATTTTATGACTTACTCCTGAGTAATAAAGAATTCGTTCAGTAGTAGTAGTCTTCCCCGCATCAATATGCGCAGCAATACCAATATTCCTCGTGTATTTAAGATCCCTTGCCATTTCTTGCTTCTAATTAAAATCTGAAGTGAGAAAACGCTCTGTTGGCATCTGCCATGCGGTGCGTATCATCTTTCTTCTTTATGGCTGCTCCTTCACCTTTTGAGGCAGCAATAATTTCACCAGCTAATTTATCGGTCATGGTTTTCTCTCCACGTGAACGTGAATAGTCAATCAACCATTTGATACTAAGGGTGAGTTTACGTTCAGGACGAACTTCGATAGGCACCTGAAAAGTTGAACCACCTACCCGACGGCTTTTTACTTCTACGGCAGGCCCAACATTGCTCATCGCACGTCTCCAAACTTCAAGGCCGCTTTCGCTTGTCTTCTTCTCCACTAAATCCATAGCATCATAGAAAATGCCATAGGCAACACTTTTCTTACCATCTTCCATCAAATAGTTTACGAACTTGGTTACAAGCGTATCGTTAAACTTCGGATCAGGAAGTAAATATCTTTTCTTTGGTTTTGCTTTTCTCATGATTCAAATAATTTATTTAGCAGCCTTTGGTCTCTTGGCGCCATATTTTGAGCGGCTTTGTAAACGACCACCAACACCAGCGGTATCCAGCGCACCACGGATAATGTGATAACGAACTCCTGGAAGGTCTTTCACCCTGCCGCCTCTGATCAATACAATCGAGTGTTCCTGTAGGTTGTGTCCCTCTCCTGGAATGTAGGCATTTACCTCTTTTCCGTTGGTTAAGCGAACCCTGGCCACTTTACGCATGGCAGAATTTGGCTTTTTAGGGGTGGTTGTATACACACGGGTACACACTCCTCTGCGTTGAGGACATGAATCGAGGGCCGGAGACTTTGACTTAAAGGTCAATTTCTTTCTTCCTTTCCTTACAAGCTGCTGAATAGTAGGCATTTATATAGTATTTTTTTTACCTTCAAAAATTAGGACTGCAAAGGTATCAATAAGAAACAAAGGATACAAAGTCTTTTGATAAGAATTTTACATCCTTGAAACGAATTAATCATTGATTTTAAGCTGATTACTACGCTTCTCCCATCGTACCCCCAAAATTCATTGGGAATTTTGGCATTTCTTCGGTCCGTTTTATTGGACCAAAACTGTTTTCGTACTTGTCAATATTGTCTTTTAAGGCCGATAAAAAGCGTTTGGCATGCTCAGGTGTAATCACAATCCGCGCTTTTACCTTTGCTTTTGGTACCCCGGGCATCAACCGAATAAAGTCAATAACAAACTCACTATTGGAGTGTGCGATCATAGCCAGGTTTGAATACGTACCTTCCGCAGTCTCTTCCGAAAGCTCAATATTGATTTGATTGGAAGCTGCTTGTTTGTTCTTTTCTTCAGCCATAATGAAAAAATGCCCATTGATTTTCACCAATGGGCATTCAAGTTATAGGTTAATCTTGGAGTTCTTTTTCCTTATCAACGTTTGATTCCCGATTTGACGCTTCCATCATTGCATCATACTCGTCCTGATGGGTAACAATCATATCTTTGAATCTACGCTGTCCTGTTCCTGCTGGAATTAGGTGACCAACGATCACATTTTCCTTCAAGCCATTCAACTTGTCTGACTTACCACGGATGGCCGCTTCACTCAGAACTTTTGTAGTCTCCTGGAAAGAAGCAGCAGATAGCCAGCTTTCCGTTTTAAGGGACGCCTGGGTAATTCCCTGCAATGTTGGCTTCGAAACAGCGGGCATTGCATCCCGTACTTCAACAATCTTAAGGTCTTTACGCTTAAGCGATGAGTTCTCATCACGCAACTCACGGTCGGTAATAATCTGTCCTGCTTTCAACACTTCAGAATCACCAGGTTCCACTACTACTTTCTTATCTAACATCAAGTCATTCTCATTGCGGAATACGAATTTATCGACGTATTCACCCGGTAAGAATGTAGTATCACCCTGATCAACAATCTCGACCTTTTGCATCATCTGGCTTACAATTGCCTCAATGTGCTTATCATTTATCTTCACACCCTGAAGTCTGTAAACTTCCTGAATTTCATTTACCAGATACTCCTGAACCGCAGTAGGTCCTTTAATGGAAAGAATATCGGAAGGTGTTATTGAACCATCAGAAAGAGGCTGACCTGCACGGACAAAGTCGTTATCCTGAACCAGAATGTGCTTCGAAAGCGACACTAAATAGCGCTTCTGTACACCTTCTTTTGATTCGATAAAGATTTCTCTGTTACCGCGTTTAATTCCACCATACGTTACCACTCCATCAATTTCACTTACCACAGCAGGGTTCGAAGGGTTACGTGCCTCGAATAATTCCGTTACACGAGGTAGACCTCCGGTAATATCCCGTGACTTACCCATGGTACGTGGAATTTTAGCAAGTACCTGACCCGCTTTGATCTTATCTCCTTTTTCAACCGCCAAGTGGGCTCCAACCGGAATATTATATCCTTTTGTATCACTCTTTCCTACCACAACAATGGCAGGGTTTTTTGTTTTATCTCTTGTATCAGTGATTACTTTTTCACGGTGACCAGTTTGTTCATCTGATTCCTCTTTGTAAGTAACACCTGGTATAATTGATTCATACTCGATTGTTCCATCAAACTCAGATAGAATAACAGCGTTGTAAGGATCCCAAAAACACATCTGATCTCCTTTCTCAACTTTCTGTCCTTCTTTCACTTGTAAGAACGAACCGTATGGCACGTGATTCGTGATGAGGATTCTATTTTTATCTTTATCAACAATTCGAATCTCACCAGTTCTTCCCATTACTACTTTCGCAGCATTTCCTTCCTTATCGGTAATGTCCAGTACACGAACACCTTCCATCTCAACAACACCTGAGAATTTTGCTTTAATGTTTGCATCAACCGCAATATTCGAGGCAGTACCCCCTACGTGGAACGTACGAAGTGTAAGCTGTGTACCCGGTTCACCAATGGATTGCGCAGCAATAACACCAACTGCTTCACCAGCCTGCACCATGTTACCAGAAGCAAGATTTCTTCCGTAACACTTTGCACATCCTCCGACTTGAGATTCACATGTTAGTATCGAACGAATCTCTACTTCCTCAATACTTGAATCTTCAATTAGTTTAGCAAGCTCATCTGTAATTTCAGCATTCGCAGGGCAAATCAATTCATCTGAAAGTGGGTCATAAACATCATGTACAGTTACACGACCTACAATTCTTTCAGACAATGGCTCTACGATATCTTCATTGTCCTTCAACGCTGTTACTTTCAATCCTCTTAATGTTCCGCAGTCTTCTTCAGAAACAACCAGATCTTGTGCAACATCCACCAACCTTCTTGTTAGGTAACCAGCATCAGCTGTTTTCAATGCTGTATCGGCAAGACCTTTACGTGCACCGTGTGTCGAGATGAAGTACTCCAATACATCCAAGCCTTCTTTAAAGTTTGAAAGAATTGGGTTTTCAATGATCGCACCTACAGAACCTACAAGGTTTTTCTGCGGCTTCGCCATTAGACCACGCATACCACCCAACTGACGAATCTGCTCCCTTGAACCACGGGCTCCAGAGTGCATCATCATATAAATGGAGTTGAATCCTTGATCATCTTCTTCCAAGCTGACGCATTAGCGTGCTTGTCAGCAAGGTATTGGTACGTGTCCAGATATCAATTACCTGATTGTAACGCTCATTGTCAGTAATAAGCCCCATCATGTAGTTGTTCCATACGGCATCAACTTCAGTCTGCGCACTTTCAACAAGCATTGTTTTTTCTTCCGGAATCATCACGTCACCTAATCCCATGGATAACCCACCTTTGTAGGCCATTTGGAATCCAAGGTCCTTAATATCATCCAGGAACTTTGCAGTTTTTGCAAGACCGGCAATCTTATAGATATCAGAAATAATTACCTGAAGTTTTTTCTTCGTTAATAGCTCATCAACAAATCCAACTTCTTCAGGAACATGCTGATTAAAAATTACGCGTCCTGTTACGGTTTCAATTACTTTATTAACCAATTGTCCGTTTTCGCTTACGTTTACACGAACCTTAATGATTGCATGCTTGGATAATCTTCCTTCGTTAAAGGCAATGATCACCTCTGCGGGGGAATAGAATCTTTTACCCTCACCAATGATCGGATGCTCTTCAGTATGTTTTCTTCCTTTTGTCAGGTAGTACAGACCTAATACCATGTCCTGAGAAGGTACCGTAATCGGTGCTCCATTTGCAGGGTTCAGGATATTATGAGAAGAAAGCATCAGGGTAGAGGCTTCAAGAATAGCTTCTTGTCCAAGTGGTACGTGAACCGCCATTTGGTCACCGTCAAAGTCAGCGTTAAATGCTGTACACACTAATGGATGTAACTGAATCGCTTTTCCTTCAATAAGTTTTGGTTGGAAAGCCTGAATCCCTAATCGGTGAAGCGTTGGAGCACGGTTCAAAAGAACAGGGTGTCCTTTCAATACGTTTTCCAAAATATCCCAGATCACAGGATCCTTTCTATCCACTATTTTCTTTGCAGACTTTACAGTCTTAACAATTCCTCTTTCAATAAGCTTGCGAATGATGAACGGCTTAAATAATTCTGCCGCCATATCTTTTGGCAAACCGCACTCATGCAATTTCAATTCCGGACCAACAACGATAACCGAACGACCAGAATAGTCGACACGTTTACCTAATAAGTTTTGACGGAAACGACCTTGCTTACCTTTTAGCATATCACTAAGGGACTTCAACGCGCGGTTTCCATCTGCACGAACAGCATTTACTTTACGCGAATTATCAAACAACGAGTCAACCGCTTCCTGAAGCATACGTTTCTCGTTTCTCAAAATCACCTCAGGTGCTTTGATGTCAATCAAACGTTTCAAACGATTGTTACGGATAATTACTCTTCTGTAAAGATCATTCAAATCAGATGTTGCAAAACGACCGCCATCCAATGGAACCAATGGACGCAATTCCGGAGGAATAACGGGTACCATTTTAATGACCATCCACTCAGGACGATTTTCAATGCTGGTTTTCGCATCACGGAAGGCTTCAACAACTTTCAAACGCTTTAAGGCTTCTGCCTTGCGTTGTTGTGAAGTATCAGTAGCTGCCTGGTGACGAAGGTCATATGACATGGTGTCAAGCTCGGTACGCGATAACAACATTTCCAACGCTTCGGCTCCCATTTTCGCGATAAACTTCTTCGGATCATTATCATCAAGAAGTTGATTCTCACGCGGAAGCTTATCCAGAATATCCAGGTATTCTTCTTCGGTTAAAAAGTCAAGACGGTTAATACCATCTTCTTCTTTAATACCCGGTTGAATAACTGCAAATCGCTCATAATAAATAATCTGATCAAGTTTCTTAGTAGGAAGTCCCAACAAGTAACCAATCTTATTGGGTAGGGAACGGAAGTACCAGATATGTGCTACAGGAACGACCAGTTCGATATGTCCCATGCGCTCTCTACGTACCTTCTTCTCTGTAACTTCAACACCACAACGATCACAGATGATACCTTTGTAGCGAATGCGTTTGTATTTTCCACAATGACATTCCCAATCTTTTACCGGACCGAAAATACGTTCACAAAACAAACCGCCCATTTCAGGCTTGTAAGTTCTATAGTTAATCGTTTCCGGCTGTGTAACTTCACCATGCGAGCTCTCCAGAATTGATTCTGGAGACGCAAGGCTGATCGTTATTTTTGAGAAATCGCTGTTTATCTTTTTATTCTTTCTGAAAGACATAAGTGCAGTGTTTTTCTTGTTAGACAATTAATCCATTGTGATTTCGAGACCTAATCCTCTCAATTCATGTACAAGTACATTGAATGATTCAGGAATATTCGGTGCTCGCATGTTCTCACCTTTTACGATGGCTTCGTAAGCTTTAGCTCTTCCGATTACATCATCCGATTTAACCGTTAAGATTTCCTGAAGGATATGAGAAGCACCAAATGCCTCTATCGCCCAAACCTCCATCTCACCAAAACGCTGACCACCAAATTGTGCTTTACCACCTAATGGTTGTTGTGTAATCAAGGAATACGGTCCGATTGAACGTGCGTGCATCTTATCATCAACAAGGTGACCAAGTTTCAGGATATACGCCATTCCAACCGTTACGGGTTGATCAAACATCTGTCCAGTAAGACCATCATATAAGTACGTTCTTCCCAGTTCCGGTAATTTGGCATCAGCAAGTTCTTTCTCAACCTGTTCAATCGTAGCACCATCAAAAATTGGAGTTGCATACGTCTTGCCCAATTTCTTTCCAGCCCAGCCCAATACAGTTTCAAAAATCTGACCCAAGTTCATACGTGATGGTACACCCAATGGATTCAAACAAATATCTACTGGTGATCCATCTTCAAGGAATGGCATATCTTCATCACGAACAATCTTGGCAACAACACCTTTGTTACCGTGACGACCTGCCATCTTATCACCAACTTTCAGCTTACGCTTCTTAGCAACATATACTTTTGCCAATTGGACGATACCGGTTGGTAATTCATCACCCACTTCCAGTGTAAATCGCTCACGCTTAAATTCACCAGCAATGGTATTACGTTTCACCATGTAATTCTTCACCATTTGAGCAACCAAGTCATTGGTGTGATCATCACTAGTCCAGTTTTCAAGGCTGATATCAGCAAATAAATTTACCTCTTCAGGGACATTGTATGTGCTTTCATCACGATAAATATTCTTTTCAGGGAAAAGATTATTATCAATAACTTTAGTAGAGAACTTAACCCCTTTGCTGACAAGTTCATCACCAAATTTATGCTTCACTCCGCCACTTGTCTTTCCATTTAACAAAGTAGAAAGTTTCTCAATTATGGAGTTTCGAAGATCCGTCAAAGACTTGCTATAACGTGCCTTTAGGGCATCCAAATCTTTCTTTGACTTTGCACGGATATCTTTATCACGTTTTGGACGAGAGAATAATTTGGTATCAATTACAACACCGCGTAATGATGGAGGCGCCTTCAAAGAAGCATCTTTCACATCACCAGCTTTGTCACCAAAGATGGCACGAAGAAGTTTTTCTTCCGGTGTTGGATCGGTTTCTCCTTTCGGAGTAATCTTACCAATTAAGATATCACCTTCTTTTACTTCTGCACCTGTTCTGATAATTCCATGCTCATCAAGATGCTTAACAGCTTCTTCACTTACGTTAGGAATCTCAGAAGTAAGTTCTTCTTCACCACGTTTTGTATCTCGTACTTCAAGATCAAACTCATCAATGTGGATCGATGTAAAGATATCATCACGTACAACACGTTCTGATATTACAATCGCATCCTCAAAGTTGTATCCTTGCCATGGCATATAGGCTACTACCAGATTTCTACCAAGTGCTAACTCGCCATTGGCGGTTGCATATCCTTCGACATAACGGTTGACCTTTCTTTACTTTGTCACCTTTCTTAACAATAGGTGTAAGGTTGATACATGTATCCTGATTTGTTCTTCTGAACTTAATCAGGCTATATGTTCTGTATTCATTTTCGAAGCTTACTAGTTCTTGCTCTTCAGAAACTTCATATTTGATAACAATCTTAGAAGCATCAACAGAAACAACTTCACCATTTCCTTCTGCCAGACAAGCGCACGTGAATCCATGGCTACCTGACCTTCAAGACCAGTACCAACGATTGGTGCTTCAGGGCGCATCAACGGAACAGCTTGACGCTGCATGTTTGATCCCATCAACGCACGGTTCGCATCATCATGCTCCAGGAATGGAATTAACGATGCCGCTATTGATACAATTTGGTTAGGAGCAATGTCCATATAACCAAGATCGTTTAGGTTCCACCACAGGGAAGTCACCTTCAAATCTTGCCTTCACTTTTTCCTCCTGGAATTCACCATTACTATTAATGGTTGCATTCGCCTGCGCAATGTGATTCGTATCTTCTTCTTCAGCCGTGAGGTAGATAACAGGATCTTTCATCTTCACTTTACCGTTTTCAACTTTGCGATAAGGTGTCTCAATGAATCCCATCTTGTTCACTTTTGCATGAACACAAAGGGAGGAGATCAAACCGATGTTTGGACCTTCCGGGGTTTCAATTGTACACAAGCGACCATAGTGTGTATAGTGAACGTCACGAACCTCAAAGCCAGCACGCTCTCTTGAAAGACCGCCGGGGCCGAGTGCTGACATTCTGCGCTTGTGTGTAATCTCTGCCAATGGATTGGTTTGATCCATGAACTGAGAAAGCTGATTGGTTCCAAAGAATGAATTGATCACCGAAGAAAGCGTCCGAGCGTTGATCAAATCAACAGGCTTGAAATCTTCGTTATCGCGGACGTTCATACGCTCTTTGATGGTTCTTGCCATACGGGCAAGACCTACACCAAATTGCGTATACAATTGTTCTCCTACTGTTCTAACCCTTCTGTTTGAAAGGTGATCGATATCATCGACAACAGCTTTTGAATTAATCAATCCGATCAGGTATTTAACAATAAGAATGATATCATCCTTTGTTAATACGCGCTGATCAAAACCAAGATCAAGACCTAATTTTTTATTAATTCTATACCGGCCTACTTCTCCTAGATCGTAGCGTTTTTCACTGAAGAACAAACTGGTGATAATATCACGTGCCGTTTGCACATCAGGAGCTTCTGTATTTCTGAGTTGACGGTAAATTTGTTCAACCGCTTCTTTTTCCGAATTGGAATTATCTTTCGAAAGCGTGTTGAAGATGATGTTGTAGTCTGAAATATTTACATCTTCACGGTGCAGGATGATTGAGCTTGATCCGGATTCCCCGATCAGTACAATCTCGAGTTGTCCGGGAGACGGGCGAAATCGGTTGTAGCGTGGCTTGTCGACAATGGCGCCAAAGCTGACCACCTCACTGCCAAAGGCAAGGGAGAGACCGACCCCATCGCCGACAACGAGACATCCGCTGGAAAGGCTTCGAACCGCCGAGTGGAGGTTGAGCCAACCTGCTGACAAGAGCAAGCGGTGGATCACGAGGAGGAAATCCTTTTGATCCATCGTTGCGGCGAGCCACTCTACGGACCGGATTTGGTGGCTAATTGCAATTATGCGCTTTAGCAATTTTTTCGGATGCAGCCCAACATAAGCCAGTCCAAGTGCGTCTTTGGGTGGTTGAACGACCGACCGGTAACGGGAAGCCGATTTGGTCGGCTATACGACCGCTATGTTGGCGGAAAATGCCCATAACGCGAGCGGCTCCAGCATGGCGGCTGCCGACCAGACCCGGGCGTTCAGCATGGCCAATGCGAATGTCTGCTTTTGTTAAAAACTGCTGGCGAGACGATCCGAAGCGCCGTCAGCAAATGCTCCATACGGGTCACTCCGTTCAGCGATCGCCCGCCTGGTACCGGCCGACCGTACAGGCTCGCGGCCCAGCTCCACGAAGGCCGAAGCCTGGATTTAGCCGCCGGGCCGCTTTCAGCACGTAGTTCCTGCTTGGCTGCCTTGCCTGCCTGTAAAATATTTACACTGGCAGGCGTGATGCCAAACACGTCTGGAACAGATTTTGTCCACGCCGTCACGAATATTCAATGGTTAC
>CALOAV010000105.1:0-27808 GCA_942491425.1 uncultured Cytophagales bacterium | reverse complement strand
TATTTTAAAAGTAAGGCGGTTGGCTTTCGCTGGTTACCTGAATGACATCGGGCCAAAAACTCGGCATGGGTTTCCGGGTATTGAACAGAACTCTTCAGTACTTCCATCCAGGTATTGGCAATGGGTGTTAATTTTGGATAGATCTGTTCACGCATTGTTTGTACTGCTGCCGGTAATGGGTAGTTAAAATATTTATACATACCCAATCCAAAACGATGACGGGCCATTACCACTGTCTTGCGAAAAGTATCTTCCTGATCATACAAATTGATAAACTCCTGGCACTGCGGGGTTGATAGTAGTTTACTTATTACAGCATAACCGCGGGTATGCATTGAATTGGTGATCGCTTCCCAATCAAGTTGATTGATCTTGTCAATCATGGTCATTCCTTGCAGCTTCCCACCCAATCATCGCTGTTTTCCGATTGCCCCCCCAATGATACTGACCAAAGTGACCCGTGGATTGAATAACCCGATGACAAGGAATTAAAAACGCTACCGGGTTGTCGCCAATCGCGGTACCCACAGCCCGTGCAGCTTTTGGCTTTTTCATCTGTCGTGCAATTTGACCATAGGTTGTGACCATGCCTTCCGGAATGCGAAGCAATGTTTCCCATACTTTCAATTGAAACCCGGTACCTTTTAGGTGCAGCTTAATTTCCTGCAATTTCGACCAATCATGCCTGAAAATAAAGAGCGCATTTTGCTGAATAAAATCAACCTTGTGATGAAACGTCGCATTCGGAAACTGGCCTACTAATTTTTGGAATTCCAATTCATCATTTTCTGAAAATGCTAAGTGGCAAATTCCTATATGGGTGGAGGCGACCAAAATATTTCCAAAAGGACTATCCGCATAACTATATTGAATGGTTAAATCACGTCCACCATTTTTAAATTCAGCCGGTGTCATCCCTTCAATATTGACGAACAAATCGTGTAACCTACTGGTCCCGGAAAGTCCGGTTTTGTACGAGGCTTCAAATAATGTGGTCTGATGATCTTTCAATAATTTCTTAGCATGATGCAAACTAATGTATTGAAGAAATTTTTTCGGACTTACACCTGCCCAATCGGTAAATAATCGTTGAAAATGGAAGGGGCTAAGATGTACATGCTCGGCAACCTCTTCCAGTGTAGGTTGCTTTTTGAAATGCTGCTGGATATAATCAATAGCCGTAGCAATCCGGTTAAAATTAAAGTGTTCTTGCGGTTTCATTTCTACTTGTTAAAGATGATATGTAAAAGTAGAAATGGCAAATGCCTGGGAACACCCGAATCTTGCGGAATGTAATCTTGAATTGTAATTGACTATGCCAGGGACACACTGTGTCCATACTGGGGAACAACTGCATCTTTTTTACTCAAATGATACAACATTTTCATATGAAGCTTTAACGCAACCCAAAAATTGGGATTTTCCTGATATTGCATCCCAAAGTCGGCGGCGGTATGTTTGATAATTCGTGCTAATGGAATATAATGGGCATGGGAAATGTGCGGAAATAAATGATGAACAACATGAATATTGATTCCTCCAACAAGCCAGGTGACCCATTTATTTTCCCGGCTAAAATCCGCTGTTGTCTCCAGAACATGAATAAAATAATTATTTTCAATATTCCCTTCCTCATCAGGTAAAGGATAGTGTGTACCCGTGTACACATGCGTTACCTGGAACAATAAGGCAAAACATAAACTGGGAAGAATGTGCATGTTGATCCATGCCAGCATAATCCACCACCAGGGAACAGATAACACCAGAAATGGAATCCCTAACGTTACACCATAATAAAACAGTTTCGAAAGAAAGAGGATAACATATTCTTTTTTGGGATGGTGAACCCGCTTTTCATTTCCAATATTCGATTCTGCAAAAATCCATTTAAAATCTTTCACCAAAACCCAGTGGAGCATCGCGAACGAGTACAGTATTGGGGTATAGAAGTGTTGAAAACGATGCTTTGGCTTCCAGGGTTCGTGCGGAGTAAACCGAAACATACCATGTGTTTCGAGGGTGACATCAATACCCGCGATATTAACAAAAGCATGATGTGCGTTATGCATTTTCGTGAATAAATAACTGTTTCCCCCAATAAAATTCATGGTATACCCTAACCAGTAATTCATTTTATGGCTTTTGGAAAATGCATTGTGACAAGCGTCATGCATTACATTAAAAGCCAAAAAGATATTTGAAAATCCAATCCCCATAAATACCAAAATCATCCACCAGAAATGCTGACTTACAAAACCTGACATTATGATTGAATAGAAAGTACCCCATGCGCCAAAACCCAAAATAGCCTTGATAATGACTTCCCTGTTTGCATGATGGTTAATCTTTTGGGATTTAAAATAGGAATTGATGCGCGCTCTCAGCTCTTTTGCAAAATCATCTTTTGCCGGGTTGCTTTTGTAGCGAACAACTTTATCGGTGGTGGTCTTGGCTAGCATATGATTTATAATTTTATAAATCAAAGATGTAGGGTCAATCCTGGAGGTTAAGATCAAAAAACGAAATCTGAAAAAAATTGATTTGTGATTTTTACAAATGAACGCTTTAAATTGGGTTAATATTGTATAAACTGAAGCTAAACCCTATACTGGCAGGTAGATGTCTTGTACTACCAAAAGAGCGGGCACGTAAACGGGACCATCTATGACTCAGCTTCTTTGGAAGTTCTTCCTATAATCCCCCAATTGAACAGGGTAGTATACCAAATAAATACAACCCATTAATAGAATGATGTTTAAACTCAAATGCGGGTAAAAACCCAGGGCCTCGAACATCTTCCCACAACCACAACTGGATTGAGCCACGGTATAAAATAAGATATAATAGGTTGTAAACACGATAAGCGAAAAAAAACCAAGACAATAACCCACTATTCTGAAGTTGGAAATAATCAGGACAACAATCAGGAACTCAACACCCGGGACTAAAAATTTGACCACATTGACCAGACTGTGATGGATCAGTGGGGAAGCCAGAATATCCAGCGAGAATTGACTAAAATTTAAAATTTTAGAAAAAAAGGAATATGAAAACACAAATAGTAGCAGTATAACAAGCAGATAGGAAATAGATTTCATGAACACCTTCATGAATCCAGCTGGTAGATCACCACATTCATACTCTCATACAAAACCCATAACTTTCCTTCGGGAGTAATTAAGATATCATGGGGAAGCGTTTCCTCATTATTGGGAATTTCAACACTTCCGATATACTCGCCATCGGATATCCGATACTGATCGACCACCAGGTTTTTTGCTTTTATAAAACGAATACAAGAAAGGATATAGAGTGTAGTTTCATCAGCGGTAGCGGAATAATTAATATTCAGGTCAGGTTCCTTGACATACATGGTGAATTTCCCGGTTTTCTTCATCGTTACTTTGGGCGGGGGGCTGTTATCAATGGTTTCATTCACATACTCGACTTTCCCATTTTCATCAAAGGAAAGAAATTTGCCTGCCTTTGAACAGACGAATAACAAATGACCGCTTTCACTTCGGATAAAGTGACCCCCATAAGCAATGTTTAAATACTGTGCGGACTCATCCAATTTTAACAACTCTCTAAAACTGGTCTTCCCGGAAAATTGATTCTCTCTGGCATTGTAAATGCGAAATGAGAAATCTCCAACATGATCATTCTGATCCTCCATTAATACGATATGCACATCATCCCGGAGTAATGCAGCATCCCAAAATGTCTCTTTAATCTTTTGATGATAATCAAGATTTTTATCCCCCAGTACCCCACGTTTAATAACCATTTTACTATTGTCGGCGGTGTAGAGATTCCCATTACTTACTTCAAATGACATGATTCCTTCATGTTCCCACGGCGCCCCTCCTTTTGAACCGTATGCCTTAATAAATTTTCCGCTATCATCAAGTTCCAGAATTTGTTGTGTATACGGATCTTGCACATAAATTTTTCCCTGACGTGAAATCCACTTATAGACCGCCCCTTCTTCAAATGGAAATTCGTTTACTATCTTCATTGCCGGTTTGAAAGTTCGTTTCGGGTTGGCATTTCGGGGCGTTGCATCAATTTCAGATTTATCAGTTTCGGCTTCCTCCTTAGTTTCTTCTCTTGTAGCTTCAACAAGGTCTTTTTGTTGATTACCGGAATTTGCACTAAATGAAACCTCACTCATTTTTTTTGCGGTCCAGAAATCAATAGTTAGGAAGAAGGTCAACGCAACGCCAAGAATGGCCAGAACGACTATTATAAATAACTTTTTCATATACCTTTTTTTATTAGCCCTTGTCTGAAGACAAGGGCTAATGAACCGATCACTCTATTATAATTATTCCGGGACCACCCTTTTCCTTTTTCTTCCACCACAATCCAACACCCCAAACTTCAACCTGATAACACCGTTCCCCTTTCCCCGGGCAGACAATCGTTTCCTGTTCCATTGCATTCAACTTTTCTGAAGAGAAACAGACCAGGAAACCCAATACAATTGCAGTTATAAATATGAACTTTTTCATACCTAATCCTTGATTACAACGGCGGCAGAACCTGGTTTTTTAACAAACTTGGCAGTCATTCCATTACCCAGGTCAACTTCCATACAATGTTCACCGGAACCTTTACATATGTGGGTCTCCTGAACGTATGCCTGCAGGCAAAGTGGTACCACCAAAATTGCTGCAAGCGCGAGCGTGGATAAAATTTTCTTGATTTTCATAACACCTAAGTTTTAAAATTTTGCCTACTCGTATGGGATGGCTTTTCGGCTTCCGCCATTTCTTTAAAGAATAGTTAATACTACAAAAACTATTAGTCAAAGTAAATGGGTGTCCGAAATTGTCCGAAAGCGCCCTACAAGAGGCTACGGATTCGATGGTTTCCTGATTATGAATCACTGTTGTCTCTGACTACGCGGACTGCTTCCGTGAAAATATATCCAATCCTTCCAGCCGCGTAATGTTGGATCTTTTTCTGGTGACATCAGAGAATGCGCTTTAAAAGGTGCGCTGGCATGTGTGCATTTCAAATGAAAATGGTAGTCGCACAATATAGGCAGACATCAAAAACCCCGACATAAATGTCGCGGTTTTTGATCTACCCTGATTGCCGGTCCCCCGGGTCAAAACAATGACCAGGAGTTTAATCGTATCATAGCAAGCGATCCTACTGAAAAAGGTTTACAATTTAAATGCTAGTCCGGCACTAATTGAAAAATACCCTTGTGCTTCATCCAAATCACCAGCAGCAAATCCATGGTAGTATTTTGCCGCCACCTTTAGAGAGGTCCCGTAGGATAATTCATATAAAAATCCTACTTCAGGTTTAATAGCGAATTGCCAGGGATTTTGTTCCAGCCTCCACAAACCCATATCAGTAGCTCGTTCTGTATAAATGGTGCCGATGCCTATCCCTGCATATGGTTTAAATGGGTTCTCCATTGAAAAATTATAGTCGATTGCTAATAATATGGGGAGCTCATTCTGGTATCGATATTGAACACCCGTTAATGATTCTGTTCCAATTGTATAGGTTCCATAATCTTTCCTTTCATAGAATACATTCCAACCAAAATCAACACCTACCAGGATGTTTTCATTGATAGCCTTTCTATACTCCACAATTGCACCTCGAAAACTTGGCTTGGAAATAAAACCTCCTAAATCACCAGTCCCAAAACCTACCGAATATTGGATGGACATGTAACCATCCCCCTGACTATATGCATGCTGTGTAAAAATGATCAGCGATAAAACTGCGATCGTCATTATTTTTTTCATCGTTTAAATATTTTGGTTAATGATTTATTTAATATTCAAGTAAGGCGACTGTTCAAATGCCTGATCAATTCCATTGTTAACCCTTGTTGTATTGTATGCACCAGAGAGCAACCCATTGATAACACCAGACCATACACGTGATGGCTCGATATACTCAGGGCCATCGGCCACCAAGGTCATTACAAGCGTGCCTGTTGTGTAAGATGATACAGATGGATATCCCCAACCCCACCCGCAATAATATGGATAGTACCAGCACCAGTAGTCGTACCAATAATAGACGGTCGTATTTGTCCACACTGCTGGAAATAACACTACATCTGCATCGGCAGGATCATCAGTTTTAACCCAACCCAACGCGGTCATATTAGCCTCCATCTTGAGTAGCATTTGGGTGGCCATGGGCTCTTTTACAAATTCAGGATCATCGCCACCAACAAGGACTCCACTGATCTTCACAATTTTATCGGGAATAGAATATGTACCCTTACTTACAAAATTATACTGTTCATCATAATTGGTATAAACAAGATCGAGGTCTTCATAATACTCCGGGCCTTGCGGATAGCATGACCCTAACAATAGGATAATACCCAGGTAAATTAGATTTTTATTTTTCATATAGTTAAAAATTTAGTTTGAATTAATTTGATTTATTTTTTTTGTCGATCAGATTCAAATGTATGTTTCGCCAGATTTGGATTTATACTATAGACTGCATCATAGTGAGACAAGTGCACTTTACCTGTTATCTCTTTTAGAAAATGAGATTTCTTTAATCGATCCATCACAGGACCTTTTACCTCAGAAAGGTGAAATAATATTCCACCATCCTTGAGTCTTAAGTTTACTGCCTCGAGACTTTCCAATGCAGAAATATCAATTGCGTTTACAGCTGGACATTCAAGAATGACATGCTTGATGGCTGGACTATTGGCAATAGCTTCATTTATATATTCTTCAATGAAGCGTGCATTCGGAAAGAATAGACTTTCATCAATGCGAATAGAAAGTATGGAAGGGTCAGTAACTGTTTCGTGGCGTTTTACATTTCGAAAGGTAGCCGTTCCAGGCAGTTGCCCCACCACGGCAATATGTGGTCGCGATGCGCTGTAAAGATACAATACGATTGAAAGTGCTACTCCAGATATAAGTCCAGGTTCAATTCCTGCAATCAATGTTACCAAGATGGTCGTAATCATAGCAGCAAAATCTGCTTTGGAATAAGCCCATGCATGTTTCAATGCTGTTAAATTCACAAGCGAAAGTACCGCCACAATAATGGTTGCTGCTAGTGTTGCATTAGGTAGATAAAATAAAAGTGGTGTAAGAAATAATGTTGTGAGGGCAATACCCACTGCAGTAAAAGCACCAGCAGCAGGTGTTTCTGCTCCTGCATCGTAGTTCACAACCGAACGTGAGAATCCACCTGTAACCGGAAATCCACCAGAGATAGCGGAGCCAATATTGGCTGCACCAATTGCAATCAGTTCTTGATCAGGATCTACGCGCTGTCTCTTTTTCGCGGCCAACGTGAGCGCTACAGAAATTGATTCCACATAGCCTACAATAGAAATCAATAATGCGGGCACTAAAATTTTTGCCCACAATGAAAAATCCAACGGTGGCAATGCAATAGAAGGCAATCCACCAGGAACAGTGCCAACAATCTTCACTCCCTTATCATCTAACCCAAAACCTGCAACAATAACTATGGTAGCAATGATGGCCACAACGGGTCCGACCTTCACCATGATATCAGAAACTTTCGCACTCAGCCCGATGCGTGTGAGCAATGGCTTCAACCCACTACGTACCCAGAAAAGAAATAAGAGCGAGCCCACACCAATGGCAGTCGTTACTAAATTTATATGGCTGATCATTTCCCATAGGGAAATTACAATAGCAAGAAAAGTTTCTCCTTCTAAATGAATACCGAGAACCGGCCCCAACTGACCAGCTGCAATCTGAATTCCCGAGGCTGTAATAAATCCAGCAATTACCGGATGACTAAGAAAGTTGGCAAGAAATCCCAATTTCAAAAATCCCATCGCGATCAAACACAAACCTGATACCATCGCTAGTGCTACTGCTGCTCCTAAATATTCAGGCGATCCTTGTGAAGCTAGTTGACCCGCAGCTGCTGCAGTCATTAAGCTGGCAACCGCAACAGGTCCCACTGCCAATGCGCGCGAAGAACCGAAGATTGCATAAAATATAAGTGGTGCCATGGAGGCATACAGTCCTATCTCTGGAGGTAGACCTGCAAGAATTGCATACGCAAGTGACTGCGGGATCAACATCATGGTAACGATGAGTGCGACAATCAGGTCGTTTGTAAATGTCTTGCCTGTATACTTCGCTCCCCAATCGAGTATGGGAAAATAACGTTTTAGCACACTCCCAAAGGATGCCTTCTTTGTGTTGCTTTCTTCTCCTGTTGATGTATCCATTTGAATTATCCTTTTTTTTTCAAATACTTGTTGGTGCTTGATTATGATCGCCCGAAACGAATGTATCTAGTGCAGCATAAAATATCTTTTGAAGCCCTTCTGTCTTTTCTTCTGAATAATATCCTTGGTGCCAACCGCCCTCTGACAATACATCACTAATTGCGAAAACAGAACTTACCTTCACTCCACGATACGCTCCCACAGCAAAAAGTGCTGCTGCTTCCATCTCTACAGTAAGTACACCTTCAGCACGATATCGTCTTAGTTCCTCTATCGTTTCCCGATAAGGTGCATCCGTTGTCCAACTTGTACCAATGCGAACGGATACACCATATTTTTTTACTGCTTCAACTAATTGTGAAGTAAGGTCATCGTTGGCAGATGCAAATTTTGTGGCTTTCACATAATGATGCGAAGTACCCTCATCACGAATAGCACGATCACAGATAATAATCTCGCCTACCTGCAAATCTTTTTGCAATCCACCAGCCGCACCGAGGCTAATAAATTTTCGGATGCCATACGCAGTCAGTTCTTCAAGCGTCATCACCGCAGTAGGTGAGCCGACTCCCACCGCTTTCATTACTAAAATAAAAATATCATCACGTTGCAAAAGAAAACTACCCTTTAACCAACCATCACATTCAATTCGATTAGTCAGTGTACACACCCATTGCCACAATACCGTGTCGTAGCAAATAATAGCACCGACCGGAACTGGACCAGATGGATTCATGCCCAGCTTGCCACGCTCTTCCACCACCTTTATCGGCTCGATAATAGCTGGTTGATTGTATTTTTCAGTGATATTAGGAAAGCTCATTTACGTTTCAGTTCTTCAATATGAATTATGTATCTTTTAGGTTTATCAGCACTATTTTGCTGCAGCAATCTTATCAGCCTGTTTCGCAAATATTTTTGCAGCGATGGCTGCAAGTACTACCGACCAGAGTGTCCACATCACCACCATGGTCACGATACGTGGGTCAGCATTCGGAATGGCTAGCGCTGCTGCCAACACGGCCGCGATGTTTCGCGTGCCCATTCCCAGTGACATTACACTTCGTTGATTTTGTTTCAACCCAAGACTTAGCCGATAGGTAATAAAGGCCATACCAAACATGAACAAGGTCATGGAAAGTAATGCCATACTGCCGGCTGTGTCAACCATAGAGGAGCCGTACAATACAAGGCACCACACCACTGTTAATAGCGTAGTCAGTAACGCAAATCCTTTAACAGCCTTAAAAATTTTAGTCGCAGTCGCATCTGCATAGTGTCGTATAGCAGCTCCAATTGCAAGCGGTATTAGGATGGTAAGCAATAATGGTTTGGCTAGTGCCCATGCATCAATCGTCAATCCTTGAATTAACCAGGGCGCCATTACCGGCATCAAAATCACGGTACCAAGTGCCACTAACGGAATAAGCGCTCCGGCAAATGCCATGTCTCCTTTTCCTTTGCCGACCATCTGTTGCAGGAATGGTGCACAAGGCGCCAAGCTCGTCAGCAGAATTACGATGGCGTAAGGTTCATCCAACGGCAGTACTACTGTAATCAGGTAACCAAAGGCGGGCCCGACTACCCAGCCCCAAAAGAAAATTTGAGCGAGCGATTTTTTATTCTTCAATGTCACTACTACCTCTGGCATTCTAACCTGAAGACCCATGGCTCCCAGGTTAGAAACTGTAAAAAGTAGTACCAATGGACCAAATGTATTCTCTAGTAACTCTTTGATTGCGTCCATGTTTCTAAATTTTATTGATTGCTTATCATTACTTAATTCACACTAAAAAAATTAGTTACGCGTCAGCGTTTGACTCAAACAAATAATTATGTGCATACGAAAGCATACCGCCAGCAACAGTCTTGGCGTTAAATCCATTCTGTAACAGCACGCGGGTAGCATAATACGCGCGTTGTCCGGAGCGGCAGATTACATGAATCACTTTGTCTTTTGGAAGCTCCGCTAATCGCGTACGCAGTTGACCCAATGGAATATTGGTAGCGCCTTCAAATTTCTCTACAGCAAGTTCGATTGGCTCTCGTACATCTAATACAAATCCGTTCTTCGCTTCTTCCCAATGGCTGAGTGGCATATCACCTTGTAATACATCAACCGCAACCATCCCTGCAAAATTTACCGGATCCTTTGCGCTTCCAAATTGTGGGGCATAGCAAAGTTCCGATTGCTCTAAATCGTAAATGGTAGCACCCATTTGTAACATGGCAGCCAATACACTAATCCGTTTATCTACACCATCCTTCCCGAGCCCTTGTGCACCTAAAAGTTTACCATCTGATTTTCGGAAGATTACTTTCATCGCAATCGGCATAGCACCCGGATAATAACCCGCATGCGAATTAGGATAGAGGTATATCTTTTCATAATCGGTATCACCCAAACGGATTAATGTTTTTTCACTCACGCCTGTCCAGGCCACGGCCGCATCAAACAAACCAATAACCGAGGTTCCTTGTGTTCCTCTGAATTTCGAATTACGCCCTGCAATTACATCAGCAGCAATTCTACCCTGCCGGTTGGCGGGACCAGCCAGTGCTACTAAACTCCACTCACCCGTCACAAAATCTTTTACTTCCACTACATCACCAGCAGCAAAAATATTGGGATCACTGGTACGCATGTTATCATCTACCCGAATACCGCCACGTTCACCGATCTCAATTCCCGCCATTTTCGCAAGTGTTGTATTGGGCCGTACACCGATCGCAAGAATGACAATGTCTGCGGTATATGATTTACCGGAATCAGTATCTACTTCCAATGCTCCGCTTTCCGTTTCTCTAAATCCAGTAGCGCCACTTTTCAGCATTATTTTTAATCCATTCTTCCGGAGATGGGCTTCCGCTACGCGTGCATTTTCCACATCAATCGGAAGCAGAATTTGATCGCCACGTTGTAAGAGTGTTACGTCAAAGCCACGGTGAATTAAATTCTCCGCAGTCTCCAACCCAATAAAGCCACCGCCAACAACGACTGCGCGTGTTTTTGGTCGTTGGGTTTGAAATCCTGAATAGCGATGCATGCCCGCCAAAAATGGATTCCCTTTTTCAATCCACTCATTGATGGCACGAGCATCCGGAACGGTACGTACATGAAAAATTCCGGGAAGGTCAATACCCGGTAAAGGTGGGCGAACAGATTCTGCTCCAGGAGAAAGCACCAACGTGTCATACGTTTCTTCTGTAACTTCACCGGTAATGGTATTTTTTAATTTTACTTTTTTCTCTTTTGCAAGAATGTCAATGGCCTCACAGTTCGTGCGCGCATCTATATTAAATTGAGAGCGGAACACACCTTCAGTGGCAACAAGTAAACTTGATTCTTTTTCAATCACACCACCCACATGGTATGGAAGTCCGCAGTTTGCGTAGGAAACATACGGTCCTTTTTCTACCATAATGATTTCAGCTTTCTCATCTAACCTGCGAAGACGTGCGGCACAAGAAGCACCGCCTGCAACTCCACCAATAATTACTACTTTCATAATTAACCTATTTTATTGTTTTATATTCTTATTTACTCGTTTACTCAAAACTCATTCACTAATTTTTTCATCCTTGGGAGTTCTTTGCTCCACCGGTATTGCCACACTACCGCTACTAAATTAAAATCACTTCCCGTGCGTGTAGATACACCTGTACTATAATTTAATTTCAATGCATTTCGCTTATTGATCGGTAAGGCCAGGGTTGTACCCAAGCGTGTGTTTTGTTGCAAGTCATTTCCTTCTACTTCATCCACCGTTGTTTTACCACCCCAATAATAGGTGCCATCAATAGCCACCCATATCCCAATTTTAGTGGTATAAATTAGGTGGCCTTGCAAGGAACTTATGGGCGCTTGTGATCGTGTCTTACCGTTGTAGAAGTCATTGTTAACCGTGTAGAATGCAACACCACCCGCGACTTCAAGAAACAGCCTACCGATTGTTTTAGAGATCCCAATTTCAGGTTTAATTGTAAAACGATTCGTGCCAATGTTCACGAGTCGCGTAGGATCATATTGACTAGTGGGTACTTGCACTTGTAAGCTTGCACCGACTATCAAATTCTGCTTATAGTCTCTATACTCCGAAAGTGAAAGCGCGGGTGCTCCTATAAAGTTTAAACTCATTCGTAGGCGCGGATCCCCTAATCCATTTACGTCACGCGAAACCTGATCACCCTGAAAATCAGCGGTGCCTGAAAGCCAGGCATAGGGTAAGATAACATCCACCTTACCGGACATCCTTCCAATTTTTATTGAATGCGCATACGCGAACAGCGCGCCATGAATTTTTATTTCCGCATTATCCAGTGGAACGGAAGGATCAAACAAAACACCCCCTTCTGTAAAAGCATACCCTGCCAACAAAAAATTTAAACCGGTAGGAATGTTAGAATACGCGCGCGGCTCAAGATCTTGGGCTTTACACGATGATGCATTATTACCGATTAGAAGTATTGTAACTAAAACGATAGACCAATACGATTGACAAGTAATTGAATACCGCTGTGAAATTTTTTCTTTGTGCTTTCTACATGACTCCCGCAATGCTTTACCCATGTTCTCCCATATTGTTTGTATTCTCTCCCGAAAGCCTTCGGGTTGCATTTGCTACAGGGCCATTCAGAAACTGTATCGGTAATTGCATTCGTATTCCCCAAATATCGCTTTCCAATGTGCCTTTAGGGAAGCATTGATAAAACAGGTTATTACCATATTGCCAACCCCGTGAGGCCAGCGTGACCGCCATCGCCAATGTTTCTTCCTGATGTTCATCGTTACATTGGCTATCTAAATAAAAATCAACATCACGGATTGGATCTTTTAACACCTGCTCCATCAATTGATCATGGCTAGCAAATGGACTCGACATGCAAACCGCTCCACCAAATACATCAGGATACTGCCAAGCGCTATAGAAGGCTGTTACCCCACCCGATTTCGTTCCCCACACAGAACGATATTGCTTTTGGGTTCCAATTCGGAAATGCTTTTGCACATAAGGAACAATTTCGTTTATTAAAGCTTGGGCACACGCTTCGTAGTTAGGTATGTCATTTCCAACTATACCATCGCCTGTTCGAATCCCCACGATAATAAAACCATCCACATCTTTCAATGCAGTTTGCATTTGTTCAATCCTCTTGGATGGCGATGCTGTGTTGTTGAATACTTCCTCTGGGAACAGAAGCTGTTCTGTGTCATACAGAAAAGCTACAGGATAAACTGCCAATGTATTTTCATTATATCCCGGAGGGAGATAACAACGAAGTGCATGCGTGCTTCCAGAAAGTTGAGAAGGAAATTCAAGTAAGTCAGAAATTTTTCCTGAATCAGATTCAAAAAAAGATGGGTAAAGGAGTTGACCATTATCATCCTCCATTAGCACTAATTTACTAGTACCAACAGCCCAATGAAAACTTCCATCATTATCAATAAGGCACGGGTCAACATAAAGAAATGGACGTTCAGCTGAAAGTTCGAACGTATAGATTGTACCATCATCACTTACTGATATGGCTTCAATATTTTTTTCCCAATCTGTCTCAGCGCGAACAACCAAATGCCCCTTTCCGGAAGGATAAGATATACGAAGGTTTCTCGTTAGCATAATTCTATATCACTAGACATGATCATTAAAAATTAAAACCCAACCGAACAACAGGACCAAATTCATTTACATCAAAAACAAATTGTTCACCATCTGTCCCTTTATTGTAATCGATGGAAATAATTCGATATCCACCCGTTACCTGAAACAATTTTGAAAACCGGTAGCCTGCGTAGCCTTGCAACTGCCAGGTGAAATCTGAACCCACACCAAAGCCACCCAAATCGCCCCGAAATTGAAAGAGCCATTTGTCATTAATATCAGTAGCCAAACGGGTAATAAGAATTGGATCGTAAAAGGTTTTTGATTGATCTCTCGAAATTGTTTCTGTTCCCGATGGTATCGTTTGGCGTGTTACTGCAATATCCACACCGAGATAATTTAATCTACCACCTGCACCTACTTCTAAAAAGGAATTAATCCGATACAGTCCGGCCGCTTCCCAAATTGATTGCTTCACCATAACCTCACCACCAGTAATAACTTTATCGCGTGTAATCTCTTGTTCCAGATTCATGAATACATAATCCGAGGTAATCGCCCATTTATCAGTACGCGCTTCGAGATAAAACATCGCTCCCATTTTGAGCTTACTAAAGATATCTCCCGTACTTGCATCTATGGGAACTGATAGATTGTCTCCTATTCCCGTTTCACCATCAATGTTGGGAAACAACAAATAGACCTCAGTCAAAAAACTCCATTTCTTATTGGGCGTTTCCGATTGTGCAAAACCTGTTGTTATTCCCAGGCACATAAAAAGAAAACAGCTAAGTAAAATGCGGCTAAGGATATGTTTATTATTTTTCATTCGGATTGCTATTTTTTTTGAAGTTTATTTTCAGTTGCTGCAATAGTACAAACTGCCAATGTCCAGGCAGAATACCAACTCAATACTGCTGGCACAGCGCCAACGCGGAGATTTCCATGCGATAATAAAATATTTACTACACCCATCGCGTCAATTTTTACAGTGGATCAATTTTATTTTTTGACGATTACTAATTTTGGATCAACTTTATACGTCCACGGATTGCCTGCATTTTTCCAACCATCTAACATTCGTTTCCCAGCGTATTTGCTTGTTGGATCACTTATTAAATCTCCTTCCATACCATCGGTAATGTTGTGAAGATTTTTAAAACCCGCGGTTGCCAGTTGGTTGATTGCAAAGGCACTTCTTCCTCCCGAACGACACGTTACATACACCGTATCGGTGGGTTGAAATACTTCTTTTACTTGTGCAATAAAATCCGGGTTCGGAGCAAGGGCAAAATTTTGCTGGACTTCATTCCATTGATTGGTTTGAAAAAAAACAGGAATATTCCAGGCCTTTTCAGCATGTCCGATATTGATGTATTCATCCAGGGTGCGCACATCCAGAATCTTAATGTTCGTTGGATCTTCTTTCCACTTTTCATACGCTTCTTTTGCGGTTGCGTAGCGCCCTAATGTTGTTTGTTTTTCTTTTGGTAGTTCCATAATAGTCCGAGAATTTAAGAGCTTATCATATGTTTTTCAAATACTTAAGAAAAGACCGAGCCTCATCGACTGGTTACTGGAACCATCTCCAAGGCATTGTTAGGGCAAGCTGAAATACAATCTCCGCATCCTGTACATTTGGCCAGATCAATTTCAGGCTTGCCAGGCAACAGGTCATCGCTCAGGCAGGCCATTGGGGGGAAGCGTTCGGCACCTTTCGTTATGGCCTGCTCAGGACAAGCAGCAATGCAATCGTAGCTGCTTTTGCAATGATAAAATTTCAATTTTGCCTTAAAACCAGGCCCGGTAAATTGACTCTTTTTTGTATTTTCTGTTTCCATGAATCAATTTTTTTTATTGTATTTTATTTACTTCTCTTTCGTTCCGTCCTGGAAATAATTCTTGCCCTTCATCATGACTTTCATTCCATAGTCTTTTTCAAGAATCAAATACTTTACAATTCTTAATTCACCTGCCGATTCATAAGCCATGCCCTGTCAATAAACTTGAACAAGGCATGGGCTATCTCATATAGGTTATGTAAGGCTTCCTTTGCGGATAAAGTAATTACAAGTGGTTTGCGGTAATCCATACGAACTTAATCTTAACAGCCGAGATAATCCGCAATGTCATCCCGCACATGAGAAAGCAGGGATACGGTAGAATAATCAATATTTCCAGTATGCTTGCCAATAAGGGGGTAAAAGGTACGTCCGCTTATTCAGCCTCAAAAGGCGGGTTAAATTCTATGATTAGACCGATTGCACTTGAAGAGGCACAGCACAATATACTTATAAACAACCTGAATCTTGGATACATGGACGGCGGGATGACCCATAAAATCAAAGATCAGGAGAAACTTAAAGCCTCGATTCCTTTAAAACGCTTCGGCGATATGTCAGAAATTGCGAGGGCGTGTCAATTTTTGATAGATTCTGATTACATAACAGGCACTTCAATAGATATAAACGGAGGATTAACATAATGCGAAACGCAAAATGCGTAACAATAGTTGTCCCGCATATCGAAGAAAGACCGCAATATAAACAATGTATTGAGTCTATATTCAGCCAAACTTATCAGGACATTGAACTTATACAAATAGACACCGTTCAGTCCGTAGGCAAGAACTTCAACGAAGGACTAAGGCGGGCGAAGGGCGAGTTCTTTAAGTTGGTCGGCGATGATGATTGGCTTCCTGAAGATTCTATTCAAAACCTGGTAGATGGTATGAAAAGTCATTCATGGATAGTTGCAAACTCTATAAATGTATCAGATGTCATGCAACCTGAAATAATGCAACCCGACAAGCTGAATCTAAAAGATATGATTGAGCTGAACCGTATTCACAACGGCGGGACAATGTACCGAACCGATGTGTTGAGGAAAATCGGTGGCATGGACGAATCGCTTTGGACGGGCGAAGAATATGAATTACACTTACGGCTGATGAAAAACGGTTATATTCCCGCCCATGTTGACAAATTCGTTTATTTTTATCGGATATGGCGCAACAGTAAATCGGTAAAGTATAGAAGGGAAAACAGGAAGCGAAGAGCCGCAGAAATAGAACGCATACAAAATATGTACAGATGAGAATAGGACTATTAACATACGACAGACCGCATAAAAAGACCTACGACTTAGCTTGTCTTTTAAAGGTCTACGGTTACGATGTGACTTTGATTTTAACCGATTGGGTGGATAGGAAAGAAAGACATCCTTTGGTTCAGCACAGACCCGACGGCGTAGCGGTATCTCCTGAAACAATAGTTAGACACTTTGGCTTTACCATTTGCAAAAGGGATGATTCTTGTGACGAATACATAATAGGCGGGGCTAATGTAGTTAAAGGCTTAAAAGCGATTAACTCGCATCCCGGTTATTTACCCGTAGCGCGTGGCCTTGATTCTCTGAAGTGGGCCATCTATCACGGGTTGCCCGTTGGTGTTACCACGCATTACACAACAGACGAGGCTGATTCGGGTAAGATGATCAAAAGAAGCATAGTCCCTTTGTACTTTGAAGATACGTTTCATTCTTTTGCTTACCGTAGCTACGACATGGAAATTCAGATGCTTGTGGATTCAATCGGGTGCAATGAGATAGTCGAACCAGACGAAACAGTTCAAATCGGGAACGTATCACGACGGATGCCACCGTACTTAGAAAGGGTAATGTTAGAGAGATTTGAGAAACGACGTTTAAATTCAACTTCGATTTATGAATAAATTTACACACTTTATCTTAACAAGATTCAACACAGCAAGCCCAAAAGACGGCATTGCGCTTTACGACAAACCCGACCCTGATAAATGGATGGACGAGAGGATGGAGTTATTCAGGGAAACTAAAAAGAGCGTACTTTCTCAGGAAGGTGACTTTATGTGGTTTATAGCTTTAGACGAAAGAACGCCTGCGAGATATGTAAACGAAATCTTTGGGCAAGGGTATTCAAGCAAGATCGTAAGAATATTTGAAGATCCCCGAACCTTTTTTAATAATCGCGAGTTTAAGAACACGCCCTGGGTAATCACTTCACGCCTTGACTGTGACGACACGTATAAGCCCGGCGCAATCTTAGCAATCCAAAGCCTATTCGAGCCGAGGATAAAAGTAATCGACATTCACTACGAACAGGTTAAGGATGGCGAGCGGTTCACTTCAGGTAACTTTAAGAAAGGCGAACGGTATAGGAAGTATAACAACGGGCCGTTCCTTAGTTTGGTTGAGCCGTCAAATAGAATAAAGACTTGCTACTGTCGGCCTCATTCGGTACTTGAAAACGGCTATCCTTCAGAGGATGGATTGGTTGAGATACCATCATGCAAGGTTGACAAGCGAGGCGGCAAACCTTACGCGAATATGGTAATACATGACAATAACATTGCAAACCACATAACAGGGTATAAGATATGAATTTTGTTTGGATATACGAGTACAGCTATTCCTTTCACAGAAAGTCGGGGATATTTTTAGAGATCGAATACTCTATAAAATCGGTTAAGAAGTTCTATAAAAACGCTAAGTGCTTTGTGGTGACTTCTCCGCAAGGCATCGCAGATATGGAAACTTGCCGGATAAAGTTAGACGCTACAATCCTGGTAACTCCTGAACAAAGGGTTATGACCCACGTAACGAACCACGCCGACCACTTCGACGTACTTCACAAGCTAACAACGGTTATAAAAGATGACCGTATAACGGATGGATTTATATTAATTTATGATGATATATTCCTATTAGAGCCAATGACAAAAAAGGACTTTAAGAACTACGCCGTTGCTGAGATAACCGATTTGTCTAAATATTATATAAAGCGGGGCGGTTCTGGAATGTATCTTAATATGTGGAAATCAACCTACGATTACATTTACACCGACAGATTTATGGCGGGGAAGAAGACTTACGATTGGGAAACGCACTTACCAAGATTGATGAGTAAAAAGAAACTTTCTCGTATCATTGAAAAATACGGTTTAAGATATGTTCCCATGCTTATGACTTCGTTCTATTCTCACGAAACAGAAAAGACGGTTTTATTAGATGATTCTGTTTTGTCGTTAATGAACACATTTAAGCCCACGAAGCATAAATTAGACGTTATATTTTCAAGGAAGTTTCTAAACGTTACGGATGAGGCTTTAACACCTGAGATAATTGAACTAATAAAAGAAAGGGTAAGAATGAGAGCGCATAGGGTGACTATTGATTTTCACTCCGAATATGATAATATCTGTGTTATGTGTGAGTCTGTGTTATATACAAAAGAGGTTGCAGAGCCAAGAAAGATGCGGGTCTTAGCCATTTCACCACATTGCGACGACATTGAATTAGGATGCGCGGGCTATCTTGTCAAGCTGAAGGAGGCGGGGCATGAGATACAGACCATTGCGTTTTCTCACTCAGAAGATTCTGTTCCAAAAGATACGCCGTTTATTATGCACGACGAATATGTTAACGCGATGAAATTGGCGGGGTTTGGTTGGTTTGATTACGGTTACGAAGTAAGAACGTTCCACGAACACCGTCAGACAATATTAGAGATTTTAATTATACAGCGTCAATATTACAAACCCGATTTAGTTTTACTTCCATGCTCTGCTGACATCCACCAAGACCACCAGGTAATACATCAAGAGGGCGTAAGGGCATTTAGTAAAGACTGTTCTGTATTGGGTTACGAACTACCGTGGAATAGCCGTGCGTTCAATCCTTCGTTTTTCGTTGAGCTTACCCGTGAACAACTTACCAAAAAGATAGAAATGATCTACTGCTATAAATCACAGCTAGAGTTAAACAGGCAGTATTTAGACAAGACATTAATTGAAGGCCAAGCAAGGGCGCGGGGCTTACAGGTTAAGAAAGAGTTTGCAGAGGCATTTGAATCTATAACGCTTATACAATGATAGAACAACGAGCATTACAGTTACTAGATAAGGAAGGATTTATTCTTGCGTACTACGAAGGCATCCGTGCGGGCATGGGATGTAAGGAATCTTTCGAGGCCGTCAATAGTGAGTTTTTTCTTTTCTTTGGCAGACCGCGCTATGCTGATTATAGGAGCTTTGCAAACAGCCGAGATTACAGATATAAAAGATAGACCATTAATTGTTACTTAATGCAACCCCGAATTATTATGTCATAGTTTGGGGTTGACGGTTTAACCCACATCATATATTTTTGTGCCATACGTATAATTTCATGGCGCGAAAATTTCAATTATTTCCAAATCGAGATTTAAAGAACCGCATTAAAGACCTAGAGTCTAAGGTGCGTTCTTATGATAACTACGACCTGAAGGGCGGCACTCTTTTAGACCTGATCAACTCCAACTCAGGCGGCAGTAACGCAACCCCAAAGCAAGCAATGAAGTTTACCGCCGTTCTCGCGGCTGTTTCATTACGATCAGAACTGCTTGCATCTTTCCCTAAACAAATCCTAAAGACTACTTCAAACGGGAGAGAGCCGGATAACAAACATCCACTTTACAGACTATTAGCTTATCAGCCTAATCAGTTTATGAACGCCTTTACATTTTGGGAGCTTGTTAACACGCATCTCGATTTGTGGGGCAATGCTTACGTATTCATAACGAAGTACGCTAAAGAGGTTGTAGATTTAACACCCGTTGCACCTGGTAACGTTGAGGTCTTAGTCGAAGGCGGCAAGGTTATTTACAGGGTACAAGATACAGGCGTTAAGGCTATCGACAGAGATCATTCTCCTTCACAGTTTCTCCACTTCAAAGATATTTCTTATGATGGGTTAGTGGGGCAAAGCCGTATTAAGTTGGCTTCTACTGCGATTGATCTTGGCTTATCTGCTGAGGATTTCGCTAAGGAGTTCTTTGATAAGGGCGGTCACTCAAAAGGAATTATTGAGATGGACGCGTCGCTTGGGGATGACGCCTATGCCGCCTTTAAAAAGCGATGGGACGACAACGCGAACTATGGAACGCCTATTCTTGACAACGGTAAAAAATACCATCAGTTAACTATCCCAATGGAGGACGCGCAACTTATCGCTTCACGTGAGTTCCAGGTGGATGACATCGCAAGGGTATTCAGAGTGCCATCTACTTTAATAAATTCTTACGGCAGGGCTACATGGTCGAACGCTTCTGAAATGGATCTTAGCTTTATGAAATATTCTCTCAGGCCGATGGTCAAGCGGTTTGAAATGGAACTAGAAAGTAAGTTACTTGGAAGTGAGTTAGGCGATATAAACATTCGGTTTAACATGGACGGCATATTACGAGCAGACACCGCATCACGGGCAACGTACTACTCTACGATGAAGACAAGCAAGATAATGACCACGAATGAAATCCGCGCTTTGGAAAACATGAACCCGATTGAGGGCGGGGATATTTTAGAAAATCCAGCAACATCAACAGATAAAACAAATGAAGAAAATAACTAGACAATTCGCAGAAGCCAGAGCGTCGAACGAAGACCGCAAGGTTAAGTTCATATTTTCGACAGATGCCAAAGACAGGCACGGCACACGGATCAACCCGCGTGGATGGCGTTTAGATAACTTTAATAAGAACGGGGTTGCATCTTATCAGCACCGCGCTTCGGGAGATCCCGACCCCGATAAGATCATCGGCCCTGCTGAGGCGTGGATGCGCGACGGGAAACTAATGGGAACGATAGACTTCGAGCCGGGAGATATAAACCCGCTTGCAGACAAACTTTATAAGAAAGTAAAGAACGGAACTTTAAACGCGGTTTCTGTTGGATTCCTAGAACACAAGGGTCATTGGGGTGATAAGGAGGAAAAAGAAGAAGAAGAAACGTATTACTTCGATGACATTGAGCTAATGGAAATTTCACTTGTTTCTATTCCAAGTAACCCTGAGGCTTTAGCCGTAAGATCATTTGAGGCAGTCGATGAAGACGAAGAATTTGATGCGGCAGTAAGAGAAATACTTAAAAAGAGAAACTTAACCGACCTTACAGAACAGGTCACAAAATCAATAAATAAAATGGAAGACGAAGTAAAAAAAGACCTTCCTGAAACAAGTAAGGTCGAAGTCAATGTAACACTTGACACTAAAGAGTTTGAAAAGCAGGTCGACAGATTGGTCGAAACTGTAACACCTAAAAAAGAGCCTGTTTTACCAGGCGCACCCGCTCAGGATATGTCGGAGAAGGACGCAAAGACTATCGCCGATTATAGAATTTCAACAGCGATCTTAAAGCAAGCCAACGCAATGCGCGGAGAGGGCAAACTTGACGGTCTTGAATTAGAGATGCACCAAGAGGCAGTTGAGGAAAACAGGCTTGCGGGCGTTCCAACTTCAGGATTAGGTATCCCATCAATGATTCAACAACGTGCTTTAAAAGCTATCACGGATTCCGCAGGAGGTTACACCGTAGCTACTGAGTTGCCTTTCTTGATCCCTTTCCTGGAGAATAACATGGCTACACTTGCCGCAGGCGCAACCCTTATGACCGGATTACAGGGCGATTTATCTATCCCTACCGTATCCGCTTCAACTACTGCGCTATGGGTTTCTGAGGGTGGATCTTCAACAGAAAGCAATCCTACTTTTGGAGCTGTAACAATGTCGCCGAACAGGTTAACCGCTCACTCTGTATTCACTAGGCAACTCTTAAAGCAGACTTCTTTCGATGTTGAAAAGATCGTGAGAGAGAACTTGTTTTATGGTGTGGCAAACGCTCTTGAATCTGCCGTATTTACCGCAGACGGAACTTCACAAACTCCCGTTGGATTAGATAACCAAAGTATTAACAACGCCGCTCACGGTTCAAGTACAACCGTTAGTAATTGGGATAACATCGTTGGAATGGAAACTATGGTTAACGTAGACAACGCGCTCGGCGGAAGGTTGGCTTATATCACCAACGCAACTGCCGCGGGTTCTCTGAAGACAACCAAGAAGGACACCTATCAGGGTGGTTATATCTGGGAAATCTATTCTCCAGTAGCTCCAAAGGGAGTCATTAACGGTTACGATGCTTTTGTAACTAACGTACTGACCAACTCAACAACCAACCCAATTTACTTCGGTAACTGGGCGGAGTTGATGATCGGGCAATGGGGAGCTATTGATTTACAAGTGAATCCCTTCTCTTTGGATACTTCAGGATCAATCAGGGTTGTAATCTCTGGTTATTATGATGTAGAGTGCAAGCATCCTGAGTCATTCAGCTTCATTAACGCTCTTGCAGTATAATGTTAGTTCGGGTAACATGGCTAAAGCCATCTTTAAAGCTCGAAGAGTTTAACAGGATAGGTTATACTTCTTTAGTTGAGGATGATTTAGCGGAGGTTTTAGAAAAGCACGGGTATATTAAAATTGTCCCGAAGGAAAAGCCACCTAAAGTAAAAAAGGCAGTTGTTAAGGAAATGCGAACCAGATGAGAGTAACAGCAGATACATACCATTTAAGAACGGCGGCAACTACGCTTCCCGTTTCTATTGCAGATGCAAAAAGACACCTTAGAATAACTCATTCAAACCATGATGACCTGGTTGAGGACTTAATCTGGGGTGCAACTAAGGCATTTGAAAAGAAAGCGAATGTGTGTTTATCTGCGCAAACCTGGAAAGCATTTCTGCCAAAGTTAGATTCAGAGATTGTTTTATGGAAATCACCAATAACATTAATACAGTCCATAAGATACTTTGATTCTGATAATACTTTAGCAACTCTAAGCACTTCAGATTATTATAGCAATGTGAACACGGGGAGCATGACGGACAGCTCCCCGCGTCCCGTTGTTATTTTCGTCGATTCTATACCCGCCACCTATATCAGGGATGACGCGGTGCAGATTAATTTCACGGCGGGTTATTCTTCTATTGACTATGATGTTAAGCAGGCTCTACTTAGTTGGGTTTACAGAAAGTACGAAAACCCGAATGATCCTGTAACAGAAAAAGTTTCGTTCTTTGATACCGTTGTTCAAGACCTTCGGAGCTATGGCTTATAATGACCTGATAGTAATTCAGTCTGTTACTGAGGCGCGAAGCGATTTAGGCGAGGTTACGGAAACATGGGCAACCTTTCAGGAGTCGTGGGCAGACATTGAAACCCTAAGCGGAAACGAGGGTTTTACGACTGACATGATTGTTTACTCTGACACGAAGAAGTTTATAATCCATTACGAAGAGGGTAAGAGTGTAACAGGGAAAATGAGAATAAGCTACGATTCAAAGATATTTGATATTACTTCTGTTAATCACATGGATAGATTACGAACCGAGTTAATAGCTGTTGAGAAAGACGATGAGTAAAGATGTTGATATATCTATGGTAGGGGATAAGGAACTGCAATCTATGATTAAGGAATTAGATTACAGAACCCAACATGCACTATTAAAAAGAATTTTAAGGGATACATCAACGAAGACATACGTAAAAGAATTACGAAACGCATCCCCTGTAAAGTCAGGGAATTTAAGAAGATCATTTGGCAATGTAACAGGAAAATCAAGAAGGGTTGCAACGATATTTGCAGGGCCGAGAATGGGTGGATCTCATAAAGGGTATGTTGCTAATATAATAGAATACAATAAAGGCGAAGTACGATATCCAAAAGAGGATAGAAAAGGGAATAAGAAAAAGAAAAGGCCATCGACACCGTTGGGTGTAAGGGTTCATTCTGGCGTAATGCCAAAAAGACCCTTTATAAGGAAAACACTTGAAAGAATAACGCCGATAGCAGAACGACATTTAGTAAAATCAGTTAGAACAATAATACAAAGGACGGCTAACAAATGGGCTAAGAATAGGGTATGAGCATAAGAAAAGCGGTATATAGTTTAATGAGCGGGTTAGAGGGTGATGTTTACCCTATCTATGCGAAGCAAGAATTAACCGTTCCTTACGCTGTTTATTCAACTGATAGGAATTTAGTTTTAACTCAGGAAGGGGTTAAGGTTTATGAGGTTCGGGTAACGGTTGATATTTACGCCAACGACTTTTCCGACTGCGTAGATTTAGCCGAAACACTTGAGGCGGGGATGCACAACGCATCAGGCACATACGCAACCGAAACATTAATGGTTTGCAATTTAGAATCCGAGAGGGATTCAGGAACAACAACAGACTTAAAAATAAATATAACACAAGAATACTTACTTAAATTTACAGCATAATGGCACTAAGAGCAGATTATATCACACTAAAAACAAACGCCGCGCTAGGTTCTGGGCAATCTGAGGTTGTCATAGCTGAATCCACTTCGGTAACGGTTGACTTTTCAGCCGAGGCACTAGAAACCACTTCCCAATCAAGCGGCTTAAACGCATCATTTATTGCGGGGAAAGTAACAGGTACGGCTTCAGGCGACTTTCTAATTGCATCTAACGCCGCTAACTTAACAGGGTTATTTACCCAGGCAAACGCGGGAACGCTGATAGATGTTACTGTTTATTCAACATCAGCCCGCATATTTGAAGGTGAGGGCGTAATAACAAGCCTTTCGGCTAGTGGTGGAAATTCTGACGCACTAGCAACGGGTAGTTATAGTATTCAATTATCCGGTAATATGGGAACAACTTAAAAAATAAATAATATGGCACTACGAGGGGATTTTATACAATTAAGAACTGACGCTGAATCGCGTTCAGGGTCTTCTGAAAACATAGTGGCTGAATCAACTTCAGTTACTGTTGACTTTTCGGCTGAAGCACTTGAAACCACATCGCAATCAAGCGGTTTAAATGCAACGTTTATTGCCGGGAAGGTAACGGCCACGGCTTCGGGGGATTTTCTAATCGCTTCGGATGCTAGTAACTTAACGGGATTATTCGCGCTTATGAACGCGGGTACTTCACTTAGCGTAACGGTCTATGCAAGTTCAACCCCGATCTTTGAAGGGGATGGAATTATAACTTCATTGTCTGTAAGTGGTGGAAATTCCGATGCACTTGCGACGGGATCTTATGGTTTACAATTAACAGGTAACATGGCTACGGCATGATAATAAAAACTAAAAGGGGCGATCTTGCCTGTTAAATTCGGATTTTAACGCGTTGATTGATTTTGCAGACTTAACAGGTATTGATATTGACAGAGTTTTTTCAAGATGAAATCAATGCTAAAACCAAGTCATATCAGATCGTTTATTTACGTCGGGTTTATAATGTGGAGCAAAAGCAAAGGGTGAAGAGTGTAAGATTAAAGACCTGGAAGATACGGGCGACCTGATTGACGAAGAGGGTTACGGTTTATCAACGACGTTATGCAAGCTATTCATGGAGAACAGCAAGGCCGCGGACGAGGATGATAGTAAAAAAAATAGCGTTCGATGAAATCCAGGCGTTTGCATTTGGGGAATTAGGAATAGCATATAGCGACTTTTGGCAGATGACACCCCGCGAGTTCTCTAATGCTTGTGACGGGTACAATCAAAGGTTAAAAAGAGAGTATCAAACAGGTTGGGAACAGGCTCGCTGGATAGGAACACTTCTATACAACAAGCCTGTTTATGGTTATAAGATTACAGCAAAGAGCGCGACAAGTTTATTCCCTTTTGATTGGGACACCGAAGAAACGGATCACGACTTTGAAGAGGAAAAGAAAAAAATAAAAGAATACCGAAAGAAATGGCAGGAAGCACAGCACATTGGTTAAGTGTCGGCCTTAGTATGAACAATACCAAGTTTAAAAAAGGCTTGGCAAGTTCACAGAAGCAATTAACGGGCTTCCAGAAGTCTATAAGATCCATTGGCGGTATGATGGCGGGGGCTTTTGCGATTGGTGCTGTAACGAGGTTTGCTAAGTCTGCATTTCAGGCTCTTGATACACAGCGTAAAGCTGAATACGGACTTTTAACTGCGCTGAAGGGGAAGGTCGATGTTCAGCAAAGATTAATCCAACAGGCCAGAGAATTACAGAAAGTAACGCTTTACGGGGATGAAGAAACAATACGCGCTCAGTCTTTAATAGCCGCGTTCGTTAAGGAAGAATCAACGATAAGAAGAATCATTCCATTAGTACAGGACTTAGCGGCGGCAAAGCAGATGGATTTAGCAGGGGCGGCTGACCTTGTTTCTAAAACACTTGGGTCATCCACAAACGCCTTGTCAAGATACGGCATAGAGGTAACGGGTGCTGTGGGAAGTTCTGAAAGGTTACTTACATTAGCAAGGGGATTATCTGATGCTTTTGAAGGCCAGGCTAAAGCGATGGCTGAAGCTGACACCCAGTTAACCCAATGGAAGAATAAAATAGGCGATCTAAAGGAGGTAATGGCCGGACTTGTTTTAGAAATTGGCCCTGCGTTTAAGGACATGGTTTCCATGTTCAGCAGTAAGGCTATCGGTGGATGGGATAAATTTATGGCCTTATTTAGCCCCGCGCAGTTGATAGCAATGGAGGCATACAACGAGGCTCTTTTGGAGATGGGCGAGGGGTGGAACAAGGTTAAGGACGCTGAGTATATAGGTAATGCGATGGCCGACGCAATGAAGGCAATGGGATCAGCGGGAGCGGTAACTGCTCCTATTATTAAAGAGGTAGTTAAAGAAGCAGAGAAGGCTTTTACTATTTCACAGAAGATGAGGGCATTGCAGAATAGTGCCATAAGAGATGCAAGGGGTCGGGGGCCAAGCGGATCGCCACTTGATGAATGGGTGGGGGGAGAAATGGAAGATATAACAGCGGGGATAGAGGAATTTGCTGATGTTGCTAAAATGAAACTACCAGAAGCAGAATCTCAGTTTAGTAGTTTAAATGCAACCGTTGTCGGATTTGCTTCGAGCATGGCGAGTTCAATAGGTTCAGCGATTGGGAACATGGACAACTTCGGAGATGCACTTCAGGCACTTGGCACTATGATATTTGACGCTTTAGGAAATATTCTTATCATGGTGGGAATGTCAACCACTCCGATGGGCATCCCTTTAATATTAGCGGGACTTGGCTTAAAGTTAGGCGCGGGAATTATCGGCGGGCTTGGATCAGGGGGCGGCGCAACAATGCAACCCCAAGCAG